>JBAZRK010000001.1:0-336733 GCA_041663005.1 Minisyncoccota bacterium
ATGGACTCGGAAAAGCGGAAACAAAAGTTTTGGGGATATGGATTCCGCTTTTCCTCGGCTGAATGTTTTTTGAAATTCGGCGAGATTCTGGATTCTGCCCGCAGGAGGGGTTTGGGGAGGAATGCGGGCAAAATTCTTTTCGGAATTTTCCGTAAAACGTATTCGAGTTTTATCTAATAAGTACCGCCAACAACAGATAGCACGAGATGCTTAGTTTGTAAGCATCTTTTCAAGCTCAGAAAATGACCCCTCGGAGACATAGGACTAAAGACGATTCTTCCCTCTACTTCATTCTAGGTTTTACCTTCGAAGCTAAAGAATATCATAAGTTAAGGGCTAAGTGAATTAACCATTATTAAATTAATTTGGATAAATCTCCTTATATGAAGTTTCATATCGTTCTATAACTTTTCTAAGAACAGTGCCGTCGAAATCAAAAGGATAACAAGTAAATAAACTGATAAGAGACTCCCGAACATCCTTGAAATCATCATAAAATTGAGTTGTAAATCCCTTATCGCCAACTGATTCTACGGAATCAAAATCTACAAGACACCCATCAAGAGTTATATTATGGCCTTCTGCTTGATATTTATGTACAAAACCATTCTTTCTCATTAATCCTATATTTTTACCGATAGTTTCTGCCAACCATGTTGCGTATTTAATATCGTCAAAGCTTGAAGGATCTTCATTAAGTTCTTGCGCAACTAGATGTTTAGCATCTTTGACTAAAAGTCGTTTCTTCTCATCAGAATTTCTAGTGCCATATACATCTATAAGTCTATGCTGAGTACCAAAAGCACGCACTTCTAAAACCGGGGTTACTGAATCTGCAATTAAACCTTTTACCTTAGCTTCCTTTATTGAAATCTTCTCCCCATTAAAGACTATTTCTTCCAGCCCAATTATGGCAATTACGCGATAAGTTCTAATGCCAAGATCGTTAAATAGTTCGGCAATACCCATGTCTTTGCGAGCATCGCTAATATCCAATATCCCAAAAGAAGCCGAGGAATTAGCCTTCAATTCAACTTCTCCTATTGTCGGAAGAAAATCACCAGACCTCGGATTGAATTCGCTAAGCACATGTCCTCCACCCTTGAGATCAACATCTCGAAATAATTGTTCACCCTTGACGTCTCTAAAGATCATTCTACCTAGCAAGAGGCTTCGACCATGATTATTATCTGCTTCAAAATTTTTAATTCCTTGTGCCTCTTTTCTGTTAGCACTTAAGAATATCCCTATTTTGGTTGAGTCCCCCTCTTTCAAGCTCAAGGGAAATAATATATCCTCATTGACCTGCAATACTTTATTTTTAACCTCAACAGTTTGCAAGGTTTCTTTATTTGCCTCTAATTCCTGTGCCCTTCCTATAGGAAATTTTGATTTTCCAGTTTCAAAGCTCATAGAGTAATTATAGCTTATTCGTCTTTTTGAGGGAAATTGCCTGTTTATTTATAACCGAGAGACTTAAACGTGAAGAAAAACATTTTTGGAAAATTCCAGTAGAAATAGTATAATTCCTGCATGCTTGAAAAAGGAAATCGTGGGGGCAAGAAGCTCGTGGCAGGTGTTGATTATGGGTCAAGTGGAGAGAAAGATTATTCTCGCGCCGCAGAACTCTTGCCTGAGTTGCCACGGGAGGATACGGGTGAAGAGTGGTATACATCCTTTAATCAGACAAGTGTCGGCAAGAGGACCGAGGTCCGTGTAAAAATTACAAATAAAACTCCTATTACGGGAAAATTGGAAGAAAGTCGTGGTGCGTTCGGTAAAGTATACTCGGTAAATGTAGAGGTGCCGGGCATGGAGGGGCCAGCTCCTAGATTTGCATTGAAAGAATATCGCAACGAAGAGCTTGCCCTTTCTTCGCATCAGAATTATGTACGGGGAAGAGATTCGGGTTTAAAGGTCTGGCGGACCTACCGTTTGGGAGCTGATGGAAAAAGTGTATTGATGTCTACCTCAAACTCACAGGAATGGCGTGTTATGGGAGACAGGAATACATTAAGTGCCGAGGAGGTTAAGGTCTTTCTCCCAATAGAAAATTTTGAAGGGTTTTTAAATGCATATTATGAGCAAGCCGTGAAGGCTGCTGAAAAGCACATTGCAATAGGCGGAGATGTTCCTATGTTCCTTGTAAACAAAAATAAGCTCGATTTCATTCTCGGAGATATGGATCAACTTGATAAATCTGACTCTGAACCTCAAGAGCTATTGCCTCAGAATCTTCAAGGCATGCATTCTCGGTTAGTCGTATTTCTTGAAGAAAATTGCCCAGATCATGACATTGAATCTTATATTGCTGAATCCGCAGGTCATATCAAGAAAGTTTTCGGTGTTTCGGTCTCTAGGTACATGGGAGGAGAAGAGTTCTAAGTTACATGCTCCTTACGTTATTTGTTATACGCAGAGTTTACGCTCTTACTTTACGGAGATTTTTTTCATTCAGTTAATGCAACACTTTCATTAAAAGCTTTTTTGGTATAATCTACATATGCCTGACGACCAAAACACAACTCAAAACCCAATTTCCACAGAAAACTCTTTACCTTCAAGCTCCCAAGAGCCCACCGAGCAAAGTACTGAAAACACAGCACATTCTGAACCTTCTGGTGCACTTCCTGAGGCCGTAGAAAGCTCACCTAGCGAGTTTTCAGTGAAAAGTAATGATATACCACCCACCGATTCTACCCATATAGAACCTAAAAAAGAGCCAGGAACTGAAGAAAAACAAGCTTTCTCCGACGCTGAAGCTTTGATGGACAGGGAAAATGAACCTGTCGCCGAACCTCAACCCGAGGCGGATCAGCCCCTCGACGAAACTCGGGACAAGCCTCCGGCTGAAATTCAACCGCCAGAAACTGCTTCCGAACCTGAAACGGCTCAAATACTGGAGAATGAGCCGTTAAGCAAAATAGAGGAACCAGAAAGTGAAAGTCCAAAAGAAGAAATCAAAGAAGAATCGAAACAGGAAACTTCAAAAATTGAACCGGAAGCTGAACCGGAAATCCCCGAAACCAAGTCCGAAACAAAAACTCCTGAACCCGCGCTGGAAAGTCCAAAAGAAGAGAAAACCAAAGAAGAAATAAAAAAGGAACCCGAACCCGAAAAAGAGGAGAAACCAAAACTCTCTTACCTCAAGTCCCAAAAACTAGGAGAACTTCTCATGATGGCTCGAACTGCAATCCAATTCCGAAAAAAGAAAAAATTGGAAAAGATCATGACTCTGTTTCTGAAAAAACAAAAAATCACAAACGATGAAGTGGAAAAGTTTTTGCATGTCTCGGATGCGACAGCAACAAGATATCTTTCTGGATTAGAAAAACAAGGAAAAGTGAAACAGATCGGAAAAACTGGAAAAGGAGTTTCGTATTCTAGAATCTAATGGGGAGCAAAAGCGTGCACGCACGGGAGGGGTAGCCCCGACGTAATCCGTCGGGGCTGGGGCAAGCACGGGTATTCTGCGCCTCGGGCATTTCCGCTAGGGTGTCCACGACTAAAGGACGAGTGCCTGACCCGAATTGCAATACAGAAATCGAAAGCGAAAGCTACACACTAAACATAATATTGAAAAACGTAGAGTGGGGATGGCGAGGGCAGAACACTCTCGGTAATCCGAGAGTGTAGTCCCGACCCGGGGAGAGGAAACTTCCTCTCCCCAAGAAGGGCGGGCAATCTAATGAACGGCTCATTTCCTGGTATTTGAGCCGTTTGAACTTTTTGCTTGCCCGCTCATAGGCATCTAGGCACTCGTAGCCCTAGCGGAAATGCCCGAGGCGGATGCCGAGGATGCACCCCAAAAAACTTTGCGTAACCACCATAAAACAAAAATGGTATAATGCCCGAGACAATGTTTTGAGTTTTGATTTTGAATCTTTCCTGCGGGCAGAATCCAGAATCTCGCCGAATTTCAAAAAACATTCAGCCGAGGAAAAGCGGAATCCATATCCCCAAAACTTTTGTTTCCGCTTTTCCGAGTCCATTGAATTACCACATTAGTAGAGCGTGGTAATTAGTTTAAGGTTAAGAGGCACGCGGAGCGTGCGCATTAGGAATTTTTGCTAAAATAGGTTCTAGCTGATTTTAAAAGACACTCCGCAATCAAATCAATGTCATTTTTTGAAAAATTTCCGCGCGCAGAGCGAAGCTCTGCGTAGTGTGGGAAAGGGTTTCCGGACGCAATGCCGGATTTTAAATGCAGGTTCGATCCAAAGATTTTTTGGAGGGAGAGTTTTTTGGAGGGGAGGTCGGCTACAAAATACATAACACTTGCCCCACCCACCCGTGCGCGTGTTAAAACTTTTGCCGATATTAAACCGGCAAACTCCCTATAATATTTCTCAAATTATTTTTTGAACAGCACAATTTTCCTTTTTGGCTATATCAATAAAATAATCAACATGTTCAAAACCGCAAATTAGTAAAACTTCTTTATTCACTACATTTCGTGTCTTAATTTGGTCTAACCAGTATTTCTCACGCTTGCGATCTGATTCTCCGGCAACTTCGTTAATATTTTTTTCTTGTTCTGGCGTAGTTGGAGGAAATGGTATTGATAATTCTTTTGCAATTATATCTCTTTGTTTGACACCTATTCTATTCCGTTCAATTAATCCTGGGTCGCAAAGCAAGTATTCTATTCCTAATTCAGGAATAATTTTTCCAACATGAGTAAAATTTATATTTTGATACGACAAAGCATCTTCGCTAGATTCCTCGGCGATTAGTCCAATCTTTTTTTCTTGGCAGATATTTCTTACCTGCTCAAGAAATTTAGCCACTTTCTCAGCATCGTTATTTTGATGCGGTAATTGAACTGTGAAATGATCAACACCCAAAATGTAAATCATATAAACTTATTTCGTGAAAGATTTATTTTTATCCTGATACCAATCAAGAACTTTTTGCAACTCTCCGTCCAAGTCGAAATTTCTTTTACCTGCAAGGATTAGGATGTCAGCTATCAAAGCAGCTATTCGATGGTTGGGATCATCATACGCCTTATTCGGGTGGTTATAAACTCCTTGCTCTTTTTGTATTCCACCACCCACATCAGCCAGCTGTCTCAATATAGATAACAAGCGATCTTGTTCTTTCCATTTTTCGTTTGTCGGAAAATTATTACTAGCTTTTATAAATTCTTTTTGCCATTCTTTTATGTTTTTCATAAATTTATTTCATTAACTCTCCGACCGAAACTCCGATTGCTTTTGCTATTTTGGAAATTGAATCTAACGTCGGGTTTGTTTTTCCATTTTCAATGTTTGTGATAAAACTCCGACCGACTTTTAAAATGCGGGCAATTTTACCTTGTGATATACCTTTGGCGGTTCTAATACGCTTCAAATTTTTGCCAAGTTTTACAGAATCACTTTTCATTGTCCCAGTATATACTCCGGTATATTGCAATACAATGGTATATTATAGTATACTACATATATGAAATATTTTTTATACGCTCGAAAATCTACTGATGTTGAGGATAAACAAATCCTCTCTATCGAAGCCCAGCTTGCTGAACTCCGAGAACTCACTAAGCGGGAAAATCTAAATGTTGTAGAAGAATTCATCGAAAAAAGATCCGCAAAAATTCCCGGCAGACCAATATTTAATGAGATGCTCAAGAGAATACAAGCGGGCGAAGTTCAGGGAATTGTTTGCTGGAAAATTGACCGCCTATCTCGCAATCCCGTTGATAGTGGAAAAATTCAATGGCTTCTGCAACAAGGAATTATCGCGCACATCCAAACTCATTCTCAAAGTCATTGTCCAAACGACAATGTTTTAATGATGTCCGTAGAGTTGGGAATGGCAAACGAATATGTCCGGCAATTAAGTGAAAATACTGCTCGCGGATTGCGACAAAAAGCACGACGTGGAGAATTTCCCGGCTTCGCTCCGATAGGATACATCAACAATCCAGCTATCAAGAAAATAGAACTGCATCGCAAAAATGCAAAAATTGTCAAAAAGTTATTTGAACTCTACGCCACAGGCAAAGTTAATCTTAAATATATTGCCGAGTTTATGGAAAAATCCGGCATCACATCAAGGAAAAATAATCGGTGCAATATTTCACGAATATCGGCAATTATTACAAACCCGATTTATTACGGACATTTTCGTCACGCCGGAGAAATCTATGAGGGTAAACACGAACCGATTATTACTAAAGAACTTTTTGATAAGGCAAATGCTGTTTTGCAATCTAGGAATCGCCAACCTAATAAAAAGATAGATCCGAAGCCTCTGTGTGGTTTACTTTCGTGTGCGTCGTGCGGTATGGGTATCACGGGGGAGATAAAAATAAAACGACAGAAGAATGGAAATACGCACCAATACACTTATTATCATTGTTCCAAGAAATCAAAGACACGAAAATGTGATGAGCCGTGTATTAGGGGAGAAGAATTAGACCGCCAACTATCAGCAATGCTCGGCGCATATGCTATGCCTAAAGAATGGGTGGAAGAATTATTTAACAAGTTAGATATTGAGGAAACTAAAATCAATAATTCTGCGGGAGATGCAGTTTTGGAAATGCGAGAAAAATCAGAAGATTTTTCTCGCAACATAAAAAGACTCACGGATGTCTATGTAGCCCAAGATATTGAGCGCGAAGACTACCTAGAGCGTCGTCGCACGCTTATGTCGGAGAAGAAATCCGTAGACGAGCAAATAGCCAAACTTTTATACACCCCGTCTCTATGGTTAGAACCGACGCGAGAATGGATAAAAGACGCTTCAATACTGGATGAAATTGCGAAAACGAACGACCTCCCCTCTAAAAAACTCTCCCTCCAAAAAATCTTTGGCTCGAACCTCCTCCTCCACGGACGCGAAGCGTCCGGAAACCCTTTCCCACACTACGCAGAGCTTCGCTCTGCGCGCGGAAATTTTTCAAAAAATGACATTGATTTGATTGCGGAGCCGCCTCTCGGATTCGAACCGAGGACCTTCGCTTTACAAAAGCGTTGCTCTACCAACTGAGCTAAGGCGGCACTCTGTACTTACTTCTCTAACAAAACTCGACCATGCGTTGCTCGGACTTTATCCGCCCCTGGCGGGAACTGAGCTAAGGCGGCGTTAAAATTTACAGATTCTCTTCTTCTTTCACCTCTTTCTTTATCCTACCAATCTTCCGTTTATATTCCGCCATAACCTTAAGGAAACGGTTGGGCTCTTTCGGCAGGGCAGGGACGGCGCCGTGTCTCGCGCGTCGTTCTTCCATCTTGGTTTGGATTTGCAAATATTTATTTTTGAAAAATTGGACCACTCGTACGTAAGCCCGAATAATTTCCACGAGTATAAAATACCCGAGTCTCTTCATAAGTCGCGTGGCTGTGCCGTGCACCTCTTCAAATCTTGGCACTTCGAAAGGGGCTTGATCTAGTGGTAGAGAACTCCCATTCGCCAAAAGACGAATCTTTCTAACTACCATAAAGATTATGCCTGCCAAAGATACAAAAAATAAAACTATAAAGAAATTCATTGGTTTATATTGAATAACGCTTCACCTCCTTTATTTTAGCGCCTGCTTTCCCTAATAGCGAGCCCACAGTGACATTCCCGTCCTTGATGAAGGCTTGGTCGGGGAGAGTGCGTTCCTTGAAATAGGTTGCCATCTTACCGTCGAGCATTTTTTTCTTAATCTCTTCCGGCTTATCAGAGCCGGCCACTTCCTTTTCGAAAACTTCATGCATCGTTTTCTTGGTGTCTTCGCTAATTTCCGCATCAGATAAATATTCCGGTTTCATTGCCGCTATGTGCATAGCCAAATCCTTGGCGAGCTCGGCGGTACCGCCCTCGAGGGAAACTATGATACCTATCTTGTTGTTGTGGACATAGTTGCCAAGCACACTTCCGGATACTTCGTACGCTTCTCCTAACTGGATATTTTCTCCAGTTTTTTGAATTACGCCGTCGACGAGTTCTTTAGCTCCGGTTTTCATTTTCTCGATTCCATCCTTGAACGCCAAATCTAGAAGTGTGTTTAGTAAGTTCGTAAAATCTTCATTTCGAGCTACGAAATCCGTTTCGCAATGGAGCGTTACCATAACCGCTTTGCCACCATCCATCTTCACGGCGACGCGACCGTCCTTTACTTCACGGCTGAGCTTCTTCAGAGCTACATCGGCGCTGTTTTTCTTTAAAATAGCCAGAGCCTTAGCCATATCTCCGCCTGCTTCTTCTAGTGCTTTACGACATTGCATAACTGAAATGCCCGTTTGGTCCCGCAACTCTTTAACTTGTTCTGTGGTGATTTGTGTAGACATAGATTTTTATTGCCCGCGCTTGCGCGGGGTAAATGAAGTTACTTATTAAGAAGTTTTCGCGGTTGTGGAGAGCCCGCCTTTCTTGTACGCCTCAGCAAGTGCTTGCGCAAAGAATTTAATAGAGGGGATACCTGCGTCGTTCGCAACTATCGGATGCTCTATTTTCTTGATGTTAGTGTCGGAGTTTACGAGGGCTATTACCGGAACGCCGGATTTGTTGGCTTCGGTGGCGGCAATGTGTTCTGCTCGGGCGTCTACCACAAAGAGAGCATCTGGAATTTTCTTAAGACCAAGGAGCCCGGTGTAGTACCTTGCGAGCTTCTCCATCTTTTTAGCCATAACGACACGTTCTTTCTTGGTATATTTCTCGAGAGCGCCGGTAGTGCTTTCTTTCTGATAGTTTTCGAGCTCGGCGATGCGCTTCTTAATTTCAGTAAAGTTCGAAAGCGTTCCCCCAATCCATCGTTCGGTGACATAGGGCATACCGAGGGATTCGGCTGCTGACTTAACGGCTTGTTTGGCTTCAGGTTTGGTACCTACAAAAAGAAGTACTTTGCCTTTTGCGCCAAGCTCGTCAACGTACTTTTTAGCCGCGTCTAGCTGGGTGCTAGTTTTTTCGAGGTTAATGATGTCGCTTTTATTCTTCGTGGCATATATATAAGGCGATACGGAAGGGTGCCTGCGGGTCTTAGAATAGCCGTAATGTGCCCCAGCGGCGAACATTTGTTCTACTGCCGAATCGTCATTTGCCTTTGCGTTTTTTGCTTTTTGCATAAAGACAATCTACCAGAAAACCCCATTTTTTGCAACCTGCCTGCCGGCAGGCAGGATTTTCAGGCTGAAAGTTCGCGCTTTGACCAAAAGGGTTTTTTCGGGTAAGATGGCTGTATGAATACAAGCGCAAGGCAATCCCAACTTTTTACTAAGACCAAGAAGGAAACCCCTACCGACGAAGTTTCCAAGAACGCCGAGCTCTTAATCCGCGGAGGTTTCATCCATAAAGAAATGGCCGGGGTTTATTCCTACTTGCCACTAGGACTCAAGGTTTTAAGGAAAATTGAAAACATTGTGCGTGACGAAATGAATAAGGCGGGGGGACAGGAGATACTTATGTCGGCGCTTCAGCCTAAAGAAAATTGGGAGAAGACGGGACGCTGGAATGATTTGGATGTTTTATATAAAGTTGCAGATTCGGCCGGAAGAGAAATGGCGCTCGGGCCTACTCACGAAGAAATCGTGGTTCCCATTTTGAAAAATTACATAACTTCGTACAAAGATTTTCCATTGGCAGTTTACCAGATTCAAGACAAGTTCCGAATGGAGCTCCGTCCGAAATCCGGAATTCTGCGCGGACGAGAATTTATGATGAAGGATATGTATTCTTTCCACAGCTCACAGGAAGATTTTGAAAAGTTTTATGAGGAGATGAAAGGCGTTTACAAGAAAGTCTTCGAGCGCGCGGGTATCGGGCACATCACTTATCTGACTTTTGCTTCTGGGGGGACTTTTTCTAAATATTCTCACGAATTTCAGACCATAACCTCGGCTGGCGAGGATACTATATATGTCGATGAAAGCAAGGGCATCGCTGTCAACAAAGAAGTGTACACTGACGAGGTATTGGGTCAGCTAGAGATGGAACGCAGCAAATTAGCCGAGCACCGAGCCATCGAAGTCGGTAATATTTTCGACCTGAAGACTAAGTATTCCGCACCGTTCGATTTGTCTTTTACTGACGAGAAAGGGGAGAAGCATCCCGTGCTTATGGGTTGTTATGGTATTGGTATCGGGAGACTTATGGGTACTGTAGTGGAAGCTCTGGCTGACGACAAAGGCATCATTTGGCCGGAGGCCATTGCGCCGTTCCAAGTCCATCTCCTCCTTTTGGGTAAGGAAGAGGAAGTGAAGACAGAAGCTGAGAAAGTGTTCAGTGCATTAACGGAAGCCCGTATCGAAGTTTTGTTTGACGATAGGGAAGAAGTTTCTGCTGGAGAGAAATTCTCCGATGCCGACCTTCTTGGAATTCCGATGCGCGCTGTAGTGTCTGCAAGGAGTGTCAAAGAAAGTGGTATAGAAATAAAAAAAAGAAACGAAGAGAAAGGGAAAATAATTTCACTGGATGAGTTATTAAATTTACTAAAGCCTAGTGCCCCTGCCTACGGGCAGGCAGGTAAAGCCTAGGGCCTATTCTTTAATGCTTGAAAAATTTTACAAATTAATCTCGAATGACATAGGTATAGACCTAGGCACTTCGAACACGCTGGTGTATTTGAAAGGGCACGGCATCGTCATCAACGAGCCGTCAGTGGTGGCGCTCAACGTGAAGACCAGCCAGATTCTTGCCGTAGGCACCAAAGCGAAAGAAATGCTAGGACGCACTCCTGGGCACATTAAGGCAGTTCGGCCACTCGTTGATGGCGTTATCTCTGACTTCGAAGTTACGGAAGAAATGCTTTCTTATTTAATTAACAAAGCTGATAAAATTGCGCCGAAGCTGGCGCGCCCGCGAGTGCTCATCGGCGTGCCGACCGGAACAACTAACGTGGAGACTCGCGCCGTCTATGATGCTGCCCGGAGTGCGGGTGGCCGCGAAGTGTACCTAGTGGAGGAGCCAATGGCCGCGGCTATCGGCATACGTTTACCTATTAAAGATCCTGTCGGCACTATGATCATAGACATCGGTGGTGGGACCACTGACATTGCCGTTATGAGCTTGGGCGGGATTGTTAAATCAAAAAACTTAAAGATTGCCGGGGATCGCCTGAACAACGACATCATTTCCTATATGCGTGACGAATTTAAAATTCTCATCGGGGAGAGAACGGCGGAGATGGTAAAAATAGAAATTGGTTCCGCGCTTCCGGGAGAATATATGGAAACAGAGGTTCACGGACGGGATTTGCTCACTGGGCTACCTCGAGAAGTTGTGGTGACCGACTCGGATATTCGAGAAGCCTTGTCTTTGTCAGTGCACGGATTGGTTGATGGAGTGAAGGATATGCTCGAGTCTGCGCCTCCGGAAATTTTATCGGACATAATGCATCGCGGGATTACGCTCTCGGGAGGGGGAGCGCTTCTACCGGGGCTCGCCGAGCTCTTGCAGGGTTCACTTAAAATTCCGGTCTATGTCGTAGAAGATCCTCTGTCGGCTGTGGCTCGAGGGACCGGGGTGATTTTAGACAACTTACCTATGTATAAAGACGTACTAATTGGACACCAAGATGAGTTACCTCCAAGATAAAAAAATTAAAAGAGGGAAAATTTTCAAAATAGTAGTGGGGTTAGTCCTGCTTTTTATTTTATTTTATTTCCGTGGCGGTATTCTACGCGGGACCTCTTTCGCTACAGGAGAATTCTTTAGTCCGGCATTAAGAATTGGCGGCACTATGGACAACATACTTAATAATTTAAACGCATATTTTTCTTCTAAGCGTTCTCTATCTGTTGAGAATGAAAATTTAAAACAAGAGCTTCTAGCTCGCAGCGCGCAAAATGCCAACTATGATATCCTGGCCACGGAGAATGAGGACTTGAAAGCAATATTTATGCGTACTCCGGAGAATCGAAAAGCGATGTTAGCTGCGATTCTTTCCAAACCCAACAAGAGCGCTTATGATACTTTAATTATCGACATAGGTTCAAACAACGGCGTGAACATAGGCGATATGGTTTTCGCTCAAGGGGATATACCCATAGGGCAAGTAGGGATGGTTTCGCCTAGTACCTCGAAAGTCGTTCTTTTTTCCAACCCGCGAGAAAAAATCCAAGCAGTGTTGTCGGAGGCCCAACAACCGCCAGCCGACCCCGCGGTTTTCTGGGAATTGGTAGGCAGAGGGGGAGGAAATTTCGAAATGATTTTACCTCGCGACTTCGTGCTTAATACAGGTGATGCCATATCTCTCCCTGGACTCAAGCCCTACACTGTGGCTATCGTTGAAACAATCCTATCAGACCCTCGTGATCCGTTCAAGAAAGCACTTTTGACGAGCCCCATCAACCTTCAAGGGCTTAAATTTGTGGAAGTGGAGTTACAGTAGTGGTATAATATATATATTCTGCGTCGCATAAATGAAAAAAATAAAATTTTTGGTCTGGTTCTACGGGGGGTACCCTTCTCTGTTTTTTTGTCACTGATATTTTTACTAGCTTCACCTGCTTTCGCCTCCGAAACAAACGGCACGATAGATACTTCTTCGAAGTATGCTTGGGGCGAGAATTTAGGCTGGATAAACTTCGGCTGCGATGGGTGCGATGTCGAGGTTACAGATACCACAATCACGGGGTATGCTTGGAGCGCGCAGTATGGCTGGATTAATTTAAGTCCGAGCACTTCTGGAGTTTCTAATAATGGGGAGGGTGTGCTTGCGGGTTCGGCTTGGGGTTCTAACGTTGGCTGGATTGATTTTACCGGTGTTACAATTAATTCCACCGGAGAGTTCCTTGGTTATGCAACAGTAGACTCTGACGCGAGTCAAATAAGCTTCAATTGCGTTAATGGGCTGTCCTGTGCAAGTGCCGATTTTAAGGTTAAGACAGATTGGCGACCAGCGAGTGGACGACAGAGCAACGGGGGAGGCTCGAGCGGGAGCAAACCTAATCCGCCGGCAAACCCACCATTACCCCCACCGGCAAATCCGCCACCATTCGGGGGGTTGCCACCCGGACTCTCGCCAGTAGCAGGAATTCCGTCCGCGAGTTTGAGTGCCGGCGTTATTAATTCAATTTCTAATTTCATTAGCTATTTGTTCCGACCTGACGAGTTGCCTCCCGCAGTTGTTCAAGTTCCAAAAATTGCGCCGCCGACTCTAGGGGCGCGATGGAATTTATTGCCGGAGAAAGCAATTGCGGCTTTCGTCTTCGCACCGTTGCCGTACGAGCTGCGACTCTTGGCCAGCAAATTCCCAGAGCTGGATAAAACTTTTAAAGAAGTCGGCATAGAAAGGTTTACTGATATGAACAAGCTTGCCGGAGTGGACCTCAATATCCCGGGGCTTAGCGACGTGCTAAATACTACAATTAAAAATATTGGACCAAGCGAATTGGCCGAACTTGAAAGCTTAAGTGGCGTGTCGCTTAATGTGCCCGGCTTGTCTTCGCCGGGAGGGAAGCTTCCTTCGTCTGTGGGTACCGGTAACATCGCTCTCATCGAAGGTTTGCCTGTCGCTCAATTTTCTGTGACGGCGAAAAAGAATTTACCTACGGAATTTGTTTTCGCGCGCGGAGCAAGCGAACTAGTTGACCTTAACGTTGCTCTGTCTGTCGCAGACAATGGCGATGTCTCACAGCGTGTGTCTTCTTTGCCGGGCCAAACTTTGAAACTCGTGATTAAACCTATCAGTGCAGCGAGGAGTGTGACAGGCTACATTGTTTTCGTCGCTGCGACTCCTCGGGTTAGCGAAAATGAAATTCTTCGCTCATCACTTGCGGCTTCGGCACTGTTCTCTATGGAAGGTTTAGTACAGAACGTCCCGACGAACGAAATTCCAATCGAGAAGAAACTAGTGTTGTCAACTTTTGAATACGAAGACCCGGACCACGACGGAATATATACCGCCGACGTCACCACACCGGTTGTGCCGGGGGAGTACGAAGTGGTGACTATCATCGACTACATCGACCCAGAGCTTGGTTCTCGCCGAATGAGTATGGTCACCGTGGTTGACCCGGAGGGTTATGTCTTCGAAGAAAATAATGGCAAAGAAACACGTATACCGTCGGCCATAGTTTCGCTATATAAACTTAACACCAGTACTAAATCTTATGATCTCTGGAATGCAGACGACTACAGCCAGCAAAACCCCCAAATAACCGATGTTCGCGGTACCTACTCGTTCTTGGTGCCAGCGGGAACTTATTATTTCAATGTGGAAGCTCCGGGCTATAAAAGCTTTACGGGTAAGGCGTTTATAGTTACCGAGGGCAATGGAATTCACCAAAACATCGAACTGAAGTCGTCTACCGGCGCTTCGTTGTCGGGAATTGATTGGCAGACCTTCCTTTTGATTGTTGTGTTATTATTATTAGTGTATAATTTATATCGCAATACCTTGCGAGATAAATTAACCGAATTATTAAAGAAAAATGGAAAACAATAAACGTCTTCCTCTTATTATAGTTATAGGGGCACTTATCATCGGCAATGTCTTTTTTGGACTTGCATACTTTTCGCAGAAAGGGGAGCTAGATCAATTGCGTGACAGCCAGTCCAAAGCGATTGTCAATGAAAAGGTGCTCGACTTCACTTCAATGTTCGTGAAGAAAGTGCTGCAAGCAGAAAGAGAAGTCGACTTCGAGACGAGACTTTCCCTCGAGAATGCAGTGCGCGACCTGAAGGACGAGGAAATAATGAAAGATTGGCAGAATTTCGTAAACTCTAAGACGGAGACTGAAGCGCAAAACAGTGTGAAGAAACTTTTGGAAGTTTTGGTTGGGAAAATTCAGAAATAGCTCTTTTCCAATTGGTAGTATAGAGTACGATGCGATTTATATTTAATAAAAAAATAATTTTTTCATTTGGCGCAATCGCTGCAGTATTCTTCTTTTCCCGAATTGTTTTCGCGGTGTGGGATGGCTTCCCTTATGACCCTGGAGATACTTTAAATCCGGAATGTCTACCGACGGATACAGATTGCGATGTTCGCGCACCACTGACCTCTACGAGCATAAGCGACACTGTGTACGGTGCGGGCTGGGATACTGACACGACCCATGCTCCGTCGAAAAATGCAGTCTATGACAAAATAGAAACTGTCGTCGGTAGCGCTCACGATGCACTTACCCTCGGTACTGCGAATGGGCTATCGCTCGCCGCACAAGTTTTGAGCATGGGCCTGGCTTCGACTTCGACCACCGGCGCGCTTTCAGATACAGACTGGGATACTTTTAATAATAAAGCGAATGCACTCGGCGCGGATGACAACTATGTGACCGATGCCGAAAAAATTGTCATCGGAAATACTTCGGGCACAAACACCGGCGACCAGACTTCCATAGTCGGCATCACGGGAACACTTGCGCAATTTAACACTGCGGTTACGGATGCAGAACTTGCTCGCACGGATGCCGCGCAGACGTTTACGGGTTTGCAGACTTTCTCGACAAGCCCGACGAGCCCAGGAAGCGGAACGAATTCTGAGCGTTATGGCGCGGGCGCTAGCACCAGTACCGTCAACTATTCACTAGCTGTAGGAGCTGGGGCTTCCACTACTCATGGGGCGTCTGTGGCTCTAGGGGCCAACGCATCGGTTTCCGGGCAGGATAATGGAGTAGCTATAGGTTACGGAGCTACTGTAAGCGGTAACTGGAATGGAAGTATTGCGATAGGTTCTGGAGCAACAACTAGTTGTACCAATGGAATTTGTACAGCAATTGGATATTCTGCTACCGCATCGGGTCAAAACGCACACGCAATTGGCTATCAAGCCAATGCGGCAAACGTCAACTCTTTTGCTTTGGGTTACGGAGCCACAACTTCAGCTACTGGCCAGTTTGTCCTAGGTAGTAATGCAGCAAATATCAATGATGCATATTTGGGTCAAGGTGTTACCGCAGCAACCCCCTCAGGATTTTCTATCAACGCATCAGGTGGATCTGGCACAAACATCGCCGGTGCAAACTTAACCCTTGCCGGCGGTAAAGGTACAGGAAACGCCGCCGGAGGATCATTAATTTTTTCAACTTCTGACGCCGGAGCTTCGGGAACAACCTTGCAATCTTTGACTGAAAAATTCAGAATAACAGCAGCCGGACAATTTTTGGGAGGGAATGGTTCTGCTTCCGCTCCTACATATTCTTTCACTAATTCCCCTGGTTCTGGTATTTATGCCACAGACGCCAACGGCATGTCTTTCTCCGCAGCCTCTGGTGGCAAAGCGATGAGCATATACAACAATGATCTTCGGATGATCGGACGAATACTCAATGGGAGCACGGGTGTTTTTGCTTGGGCCAACAGCACTGCTGAAGGTGGTTCTTTAGACTCTGGTTTGTCTCGTGTTTCGGCGGGAGTGGTTGGCGTCGGCAACGGCGCAGCGGGGAGTTTTGCAGGAACGTTGAAAACTACGTCTTTGCTCACTGACGGTATTACTGGAATTACAAATTCCGGCATTATGACTATATCCTCCGCAACTTCGCAAAATTTGACTATAAATTCTCCTGCGAGTTTAAATCTTGTTGGTGGAAGTGTTATCAATATGGAAAATGGAGCTTTAAATGTTAGTACATCCGGGGTTTCCATAGGAGGAAGTCCCACATTCCAAATTGATTACCCGGGTATTTCCAAGGGTCGTCTTTACATGACAAGCAGTACTCTGACTTTTTTCCAAGGCACTCCAGGTCTAGTTGGCCTGGGGGTTACCACTCCATCACAACTCTTAACCTTAAAATCGACCGGCTCAATGGCTTGGGATAATGGCTCTGGAACTGCGGACACCGGCCTCTCGCGCATTTCCGCAAACGTCATCGGCGTTGGCAACGGCGCCGCGGGGGATTTTTCGGGGACTTTAAAAGCTACCACTTTCGAAGGCGCACTCACAGGTAATGCTGACACAGTCACCGGCCTTTCCGTTACCTCGGGCAAAACTTTAACCGTAAACAATTCTCTGACTCTCGCTGGCACTGACAGCACCACGATGACTTTCCCTTCTACTTCAGCAACTCTTGCACGCACGGACGCCGCGCAGACTTTTACCGGATTGCAAACTTTTAGTACTAGTCCGACGAGTCCAGGCGCGTCAAGTTACAGCGAAGTCTTTGGAGCATCTGCTGTTTCGGGAGCAGATAAGCAAACGATATTTGGAAATAGTGCAACTGGATCTACATATGTGGGAGCAACTGCCTTTGGGCGATCGGCTAGCGCAGGAGGAACTTTTTCAACAGCAATTGGATACAGAACAAGCGTCACCGGTAATTCGGGGCTAGCGGTGGGAGGTCCTTCTAGCGGTGCAGAAAATTTAACGACTGCTGCAAACGGAGCAGTGTCAGTAGGATTATCAACTAACGCTGCGCATTCAGGCTCATTCTTGTTGGGTACAAACATAACCAGCACAGCATCTGGTCAATTTATTGTTGGTTCTGGAATCAGTAATGTTTACATTGGTGACGGCGTAACTGACGCAACACCTTTATCAGTTACTTATAATGCATCTGGTGGCTCGGGTACAGACATCGCCGGCGCATCTCTCACCCTCGCGGGCGGTAAAGCAACTGGTAACGCTGCGGGTGGATCTTTAATTTTCTCAACTTCTGATGCCGGCGCTTCGGGAACGACTTTGCAATCCCTCACCGAAAAAATGCGGATTTCCGCAGCTGGGAATGTGGGGATTGGAACCACTACTCCGGCAACTAAATTACATACTGTTGTCGATGGAGTTGGCCGAACTACACAAACAGCTGTAGTAAGAATAGGAAGCGGAACTACCGGTGGTGGTTATTATTTCCCTACCGCGGATTTTGCTACTAAAAGTTGGAGTACGGGAGATTCTTCTGCCAAAAGCCAGCTTGACATACTCTTGTCCGACGGGAATACAGCTATTCCAGAAACTACAGTTATGTCATTACGATCAGATGGAAAGGTGGGCATCGGCGACACTACTCCCGACTACCTCCTCGATGTTGCAGGCACTGCGGGGTTTGATGGCTTAATCACTGCAGGTATTGGAATTTCTCCAGACGCAGATGACGGCGCATACCTCGGGCAATCAGGAAGCGCATTTTCTGATCTCTTCCTTGCCTCGGGTGGAGTTATCAATTGGAACGCTGGCGATGTCACATTGACGCACTCTGCGGATACGCTAACCCTCGCTGGGGGTGCTTTGGATATTCAGGGAGCAGTCACCATGGGAACTGGCACGGAAGCAATGCGGATCACCACAGCCGGTAATTTGAAAATTGCTGGCACAGCTGACCGCGCTACTACCGAAGGTACAAACCATTTAGATATATTTGACGGCACAGCGCCAGTCGGCACTCTCGCCAACGGAATTTCCCTTTACTCCGCATCTGGGGAGCTCTATGTTCTAGATGCAGCCGGCAATGCCACCCTCCTCTCCCCTCACGAGAACGAGCACAACTATTGGGTTTTCAATTCTGCAAATACAGAAACTGGAAAAAGCTTAATCATAGACATGGAGCTAATAATGAAAGACATAAATAATAGCTTTGAACTTGATTATATTCATGAGACTCAAGATGGAAAAATCGTACCTCGTAGCACTGATGGTTCTTTGCTCGGGAAACTTTTCTCTAAAGTTTCTGCTTGGCTTGCAAATGCTACAAACGGCATAGCGAAAATATTTACAAAAGAAATAGAAACGCAGACTCTGTGTGTCTCAGACGAATCAGGCGATAAAACATGTATTACAAAATCCCAGCTCGATGCTCTTATCTTGAATGCTGGGTCTAGTGGATCTTCATCATCGTCTTCTTCCAGCGGTGGCGGAGGAGGATCGCCTGCCCCAGAGCCTGAACTCCCAGAGGATACTGGGACCCCGACCGATAGCGTCGTCGGGACTGAACCAGTCGAGGGAGAACCCCTCGCTGAAGTTGTAGAGGAGTCCGCACCGGAGCCAGAAACCACCCCAACCCCTCCTTCACAAGGAGTGGAGGAAACCATCTCTCCTCCTGATGCAGGAGCCACGCCAGAAGACGGGCAGGGAGTACCCGAAGGGGGTGGTGGTTCTCCTGCCTCTGCCGAAATTGTTCCAGCACTTACCCCCGAACCCGCACTCTAAAGGCTTTTGCATTTTTTTGAGCGATTGTTATACTGTATTGGTATGAAAAAGGAAGTCAAAAAAACAAATTCTAAAATAGACGGACGATTAGATAAATTTGAGAAAATTCTCCAACAACACAAGAAAGCCTTTATATTAACCATGAAAGAAATACAGGCATTTAGAGAAGAAGCTAGGGAGTATAGGCAAACTATGGGTAGTCTGATGCATACCGATATCAAACAGGAAAGAGATGTTGAAGATTTGAAAATCCGCGTTGAGCGCCTGGAAATGCGGATTAAGTAAAATGAATATTTTCAAAAAACTTCTCCTCAACCCCTACACCCTCTTTTCTCTAGCGATAACCCTAGGCATTGTTCTCCTCTACACCTATATCCTCAACCCTGTCCCCGCCGAAATAGGGCAAGTGATAGGATCAAAGACAATATTAAATGAAAAAGGAGAATTGGAAATAAAATACGCATATGTGTCTGGGAAAATTGACTCTGCTATATCCAAGAACGTTCAAGAAGTTGCTAGGAAGAATGACGTAGTTCCTACTAAAGAAGAAATCCGAGAGAGAACCTCAAACTCCAGGACATTTTCTACAAACAAAGAAGGAGTAAGTGTCACCGAGTTTCTATCTGGTCCAGAATATTTCAAGGACGACAAGGGTAATTGGTGGCAGGCAGATTATAAGACAACTACCCCAGAAGAATTTTCTAAACTGCCCAAAACTCCTCTATACGCAAGGCTGACAGATGATTCCAAATTCGCTTTGATAAAAAAAGCTTTTGCGACTACAAGCACTTTCTACCCCGCTGCAGGAACAGGGGGAACAGGAGTTGACGGGTATATCGTAGGTTCTGATGCTAGTTGGGCAACTCTTTTGGCTGCGACTGCTGGAAGTTCTGCAAATACAGGAACAGGGAACGACACTGTCTTTGTTGCGACTAATTATGTAGGGGGTGTATATACAATAAGACGGGCAATTTTTTCTTTTGACACTTCAGCAATACCCAACGCCGACAGTATTTCTTCCGCTACCTTTAGTCTGATTGGGCGCGATGGGGGTTATGAATTTACAGATAATCAGCCTATGGTTAGAGTGGTTGGAGCTACCCCTGCTTCAACAAACGACCTTGTCGTTGAGGATTTCGACCAACTTGGAACAACTCAATATGTAGACACCCCTCCCACCAATGCCCAATGGATTGCTTCTGCAAATATATATGTAAATATGACACTGAATGCTTCCGGAATAGCGGCAATTAGTAAAACAAGCAATACGTACCTGGCTGTACGATCTAAAATGGATTTAGATGGGACTCCGGCACCTGTAAATGGCAATAACTATATTTCAACCCATATGGCAGATAGTTTTGGCACCGCCAATGACCCCAAACTAGTGGTGGTGCATAGCGTGGTTCCTTCTACCGGTTCAGTTTTTAAGCAGGGCATAATTTTCAAACAGGGCGTTATTTTTAAATAACCCCCAGATAGAGGTTAAACCTCTATCTGGGGTAAGGGTAATCGACCAATCATTTTATGAACAGGAAACAACCGTTAGTGACAGGTGAGTATTATCATATTTACAACCGAGGTGTAGATAAGCGCGATATTTTTCGTACCAAGAAGGACTTCGATCGCTTTATTGAAAGCATGCGTGAGTTCAATAACATTGAAGGTATCGTCAGCCTCGCAAATCTACGAAAAACCGAGATAGAGCTTAAACCTCTATCTCGGCCGCAAGTCGCTGTCCTAGCATACTGCCTGAATCCAAATCACTTTCATTTTGTGCTAAAACAATTGGCCGATAATGGCATATCAAAATTTATGCAGAAGTTACAAGGAGGTTATACCTACTATTTCAACCTGAAACATTCCCGTTCCGGATCGCTTTTCCAGGGGACTTTTAAATCGCAAATAATTAAAAACGAAAATTATTTTAATAAAATTATAGCCTATACAAACAAGAACTATAAAGTACATGACATTCCGAAAAATAAATCAAACCTCGTCTATGCCAGCGACCAGGAATATGAAAATAATAGTTTTAAGATTGTCACTAAAACAGAAGGTAAAAGAATTTTGAAAATTTTTCATGGCGGCAAGAATTTCAAAAAACATTGCGAAGAGATTGTAACTATTATAAGAAAAGAGCGAGGGAAGCAGTCTCTTCTAGAAGAAGAAAATTTACCAGGGATAGCCCCCAGATAGAGGTTTAACCTCTATCTGGGGGCTCGGGCTGAAACCCCAGAGTCTGCTCCTGCTCCTGAGAATGTCCCGACTCCTTAAATATTTTTTAAATAGATTTTATTCTAACTGACTTTGAACGATTTTTATTTAGGATTGGAAGTTTGATTATTATCTGTCCATGATTTTCTTTCGCCTCGATGCTGTCTATTTCGATTTCTTCGGGAAGTTCTATCGTTCGTAAAAATTTCCCCCAAGATAATTCACTGTGTGAATATATTTCTTTTGAGTTTCCTTCATGGAAATTTGTTTTTTCTTTTCGCTCCCCTTTTATTGTTAGTGTTTTGCAAGTTGCTGATATGAAAATATTTTCAATTTCGACTCCAGCAGTAAAAGCTTGTATAATAAAAAAGTCGTTTTCACGATATCCATCAACGAGCAACATAAATTCTTCCTGTGGATAACTAGTGTTTTCGTCAACAGACAATGGACCAGGGTTTTCGGAAATATTGGGACGATCCTGGTGCTTTTGTTCTAGGTAATCAAACCAATCTCGAAAGGGCGCAATGTGTTTGGGTGAGACTAATTTTAAGATTTCTTCTACAACTTCTCTGTCTCCAACGTCGGTTAGATATGATTTACCATCCCCAGCTTTCATTTTGAGTTGGTTACAAAACGTAACCAACTCATTTTGTTCTTTTTTTAAACGATTTTTTAAGACCTTCCAATAATTACGGGAGTCAGAGCTCTGGCCGGTCATGGCTATGACGTCTACGATAGAGAAATACCATTTATGTGCTTTTGCATCAAATTCTAGGCGAATTTTATCTTTTTCTATTCTCGCGATGGATTCTTGGCTCATATATGTAATACATATAATTATATACTAAGGTGTGAAAATTGAGCAATTTTCTTCCGATTTTTTTAATGCTTTTTCGCTATACACAGAAATCTGCAATTGGTATAATTGGAGTACCAATATATGAAAACAAAAATCTATTTTTTGAGTAAAATACTTAAATTCAGTATTCCTGTTTTTTTTGTTTTCTTTTTATTCCCCGCTATTTCTCACGCTGCCACGCTCTACTGGGTAGGAGGAGATGGAGATTCTGTCACCGGTTCTGCTACAGACTGGTCTACCACAAACCCTGCCGCTTGTAATGATGGAGGGGGCAATGCCTCTGCAGTACCAGGAGCATCCGATACAGCTGTCTTTGATGCTGACTGTGACAATGGAGCTACTATTAGTGGAACCTGGTCTATTGCAGGGGTCAACCTAAACTCTGGGTACGCTGGTACAGTTGCTCAAAATGCTACAACGACTGTGGGCTCAACAGGCTTCACACAAGCTGGAGGTACTTGGACAGCGGGTGCAGTTACTCTTGACATTAATGGCAACTTTACAATTTCCGGCGGGACATTTACCGCACCGGATGCCTTGGGCTTGCTATCTGTAACCGGGTCATTTACCCAAACGGGTAGCCCAACATTTAATGCGAATAGTGGTATTCTAACTATGGATGACGATAGTGTGTGTACAAGTAGCAATACAACTCTAAGTGCTCCTAGTGTTACCTTTAATAAGGTAGTAATTGACCGCAACTGTAATCCGGGGTCAGCACATCCAACTTTTACTATAGCATCAGGAACAACAGTACCTCTTGGTGATACGCCGACATTGACCTTAAAAAACACCAGCAGCGGTTATTCTATGTCTTTAACAAATAATGGGACGATAACAATGGGCACTGGTGCTGCAACTTGGAATATAAACGGTGCTTTTACTAATGCAGGAACTGTTACTGCTAACAGTATTTCATCTTGGACAACTCCATATGTTGCTTATCCTGCTTTTAGTATCGCAAACTCTGGTACTATTTCTATGACTGGAGTCTCCTCTTTTGCATTTCCTGGAAGTTTTACAAACTCTGGAACTGCTACTTTTGCCACAGCAGCAAATCCTACTATTGAAGCAGATGTTAGTTTGACAGTGGCTAACACTTCCACTTTTCCTTCCAATGTTGCTCTCACAATAGGGGATACACTAATATGTACAAGTAGCAATAGTACTCTAGATGCCTCAGGTGTCACATTTGCCAGTGTAGTAATCGATCGTAACTGTAATCCGGGGAATGCTCATCAAACTTTTACCATAGCATCAGGAACTACAGTACCTCTTGGCGATACGCCGACATTGGCAATGAATAATTCTGGCGCCTATTCTACATACTTAGTTAATAATGGGACAATTACAATAGGAACCGGCACTTTCACGACATCTTCTGATGGGGGTATTACAAACAACGGAACAATCCAAACAAAAACATCTACTTACTCTGGGTCGCTCATTACTAATGCCACAAACTCAAATTTTATTTTTACAGGAGATGGAGATACTGTAGCTGATACTCAAACTATTACCTCTCTTGCTATTACATATTACAATTTGACAATAAATAGCACAGATGGAACGATTGATATTTTTCAACTAGGGAGTGCTCCGACTATAAATAATAATCTCACTGTTACTGCGGGTATACTGGACATTAATGGATATACTACAAGTAGCACTGGGACTTTTTCTGTGGCAAACAGTGCTGTACTTCGTCTCGATGGTTGTGAGACAGTTACTACTCCTACTCTTGCTACAGGTTCAACTGTAGAATATTCTCGTACCACAGATTGTATAAATTCCTTCATATCTCAATATCCTACTGCTCAATCTGATACATATGTAAAATCAACAACAAAATATGACGGATCATATTGGGCGTATTATGCAACAGACCCCACTAAATCTGTCACGGGGTCTTGGACAGGTAATGCTTGGGTGTCAAGTGGTGCTACCAATCAGCGTTTCCATATAGACCTTGGTTCTGCTAAAACAATTGTAAAGGTCTATTATGAGAATGCTCATTCCAGTGGCTCGTATAGTGAGTATGGGGCAAAGACATTTACAATGTGGGGATCAAATGACGCGACTGCTTTTTCTACACTTACTTATGGCACAGACACGAATTGGACACAGTTGACAATAGATGATATTACATTTGATCAGCACGTTGCCGCAAATACCGCAGACCCTAAATATATTTTAGTAACAAATACTACTGCTTATAGATACTATGCTTTTAAAATTGCTGATACGTGGGGAGGAGGCCTTATGGGTTTAAGAAGAGTGGAATTACAAACCGGAGCAGAACCATCGAATACTATAAAAAATTGGACATATCAAAATCTTGCAATAGATGGCACAGGAGCTACCTTTGAACTTCCAGCAAACACAGATGTCAATGGCAATCTTACAATTACTGCTGGCACTTTGGACGCTACCGCTTCCAACTACAACATAAATGTTGCTGGCAACTGGTCCAACTCTGGAACATTTACACCACGCAGTGGCACGGTCACCTTTGACGGCACTGACCAGACAATTACCGGCGATACTACTTTTTATAATTTAACAATTTCTCCGAGTTCTTCTGTTGACGCTTCGGCAGTGAGCGCTTTGACCGTAGGAGGAAACTTTTCTCAAACTGCCGGCACATTTACAGCTCCGACCACATTAAACGTCGCAGGTAATTTCTCGCGCAGCGGCGGAACTTTTACTCACAACTCAGGCTCAGTGGTTCTAAACGGCGCCAATCAAGCAATTTCGGGTACGAATACGTTTAACAATTTTACTAAGACTGTCGCAGCTACGGACACATTAACCTTTGCTTCAGCGTCAACGCAGACGTTCGAAGGAACATTTACTATTACCGGTGTTGAAGGTGGCTTGGTAAATATTGCATCCAGCACCCCGAGCTCGCAGTGGCTAGCCCATTTTAATTCTCCTCAAACAACAGTCACCTATGCCAATGTCACGGATTCGGGGTGTGACGCCGGGTCTTCTTATGTAACCATAGACAGTACTACAGTGGACGGCGGTGGCAATGACGAGACGTGTTGGAATTTTCCAGTTCCTTCTCTGGAGTTAGTAGGGTATCGCTGGCGCATTGATAATGACGACGAGGTGAGTGCATCATATGCCGTCGCCGAAAACGTGCCTCTTTCAAGTGGCGTATATGTAGGAGACATACGTCGTCTAAGAGTAGCGCTTTCCAATACGGGAGCACTCGCTGCGTCTAGTAAGACTTATCGCCTAGAATATTCTTCAGATACCTGTAATGCCTGGAGCCAGGTCCCCAATTCTGGCGACAACAGTGGCCCGTGGGTTATGACCTCTTCAGGTAATGTCGTAAACAGCTCTGACACTACAGATTCAACAGGACTAACAAACCCATCCGGCAAATCTTTCGTAACCGGAAAATTGATGACCACAGCTAACCAGACCCCGGCTATTAGCCTAACGGATACGCAATTTAGTGAGCTTGAATACGCAATTTCCCCTACAAGCAACGTGACTACTGGCTTGAAATATTGTTTTCGGGTAACTCGTGCAGGTAGTGCTGGTGGATTTACTTACACACAAGTACCGTCTATATACGCGCGGAACCTTGTCTTCCGTTCACGTGGAGGAGGGGGCGGTGATGTGGAAGCTCCGTCGGCTACTCCAGACCCTGATGTAAGTGGGGGAGCCGGTGGTGGGGATGCGGGTAGTGGAGACGTCGAAGCGCCGACAGCTACTCCGGACGCTCCTGCAACGGGCGGCGCAGGAGGTGGTGCAGGTGGAGGCGATAGCGGGTTTTTATATTCGGAAAATTTCCTAGCTTCGGCGAATATTCCCGGGTTTAATCCTGGATACTTGTTCCTGATTGTTATTCCCGTTCTAGTTTGGGCTGGGCGTCGATGGGGCGGTAAAAAGAAAATAAATAAATAGTAGTAAGTTTATGATAGGAGACATTAAAAAATCAGTAAAAGTTCCATCAGTAGAATTTAAGAAGCCCAGAACGGTATCTAAGTTTAGAAAATTAATTGCGCCGCTCACCGTAATCGTAGGTATTTTCTTAATTTATTATCTTTGGTCGCAGTTTCGCCTCTATCGAGACCCTGAAGCTATAGTTGAAAAAGAAACCATAGAACTGGTCAATAAAGTTTCTGAGCATATGGTGCTCCCTCTCGGAGAATTGCCATCTGTGGCTACCGTTACGGACCCCGAAGCATTAAAAGCAGATCATCCATTTTTCACCTCGGCTTCTAAAGGGGATAAAGTTCTAATTTATTCCAAAGCCAAGAGAGCAATTCTATATAGTGTTAAGCTCGATAAAATTGTAGATATCGCAACTATTAACGTAACCACTCCATAGTATTCTGATACCCCCCCCTGCGCAAGGTTTAACCTTGCGCAGGGGCTTTGAAATGTTATAATAAAGTTCATGAGAACAAACCCTGCCGTTGGGGAATTTTATCATGTTTACAATAGAGGCACCGATAAAAGAAAAATTTTTTTATCCCAGCGGGATTATCAACGATTTATAATTTTACTCTATCTAGCCAATTCTAGTCAGCCAGTACGTATTGATCTGCGCAGAAACTCTATAGAAAAATTATTTGAAGCGGACAGAGGTATAGAGTTAGTGGACATAGGAGCATATTGTCTTATGCCTAACCACTTTCACATTCTTTTGAAAGAAAAGGTTGAAAACGGAACAAGTTTGTTTATGCAAAAGATTACTACTGCCTATACTATGTATTTCAATAAAAAACACGAGAGAACGGGCGCGCTTTTACAGGGAACCTACAAAGCCGAGCACTTAACCACAGATAACTATTTGAAATACATTTATTCATACATTCATCTTAACCCCGTGAAATTAATTGAGCCGACTTGGCGGGAGAATGGTATCAAAAATAAGCAAAAAGTAAAAAGTTTTTTAGCTGCTTATCAATATTCGAGTTATCAGGACTATTTAGAAAGTGATCGAGTAGAAAAAATCATTATTAATAAAAAAGCATTTCCGGTGTATTTTGAACGGATAGGGGATTTTAATAAGATGATTGAATTTTGGCTGTCATTTAACGAACAATAATTCTTGCGCAAGGTTTAACCTTGCGCAACAGTACATAGTTTATGAAATTCAAGATTGATAAAAAATTAAAAGGCGCCCTGGGGCGGGCGGGGAAGATCGAAACCCCGCACGGCGTGATCCACACGCCGGCTTTTGTCGCCGTGGGCACCAAGGGTACGGTGAAATCCTTAAATCCGGAACAGGTGCGAGATGCGGGTACGCAGGTTGTCTTGGGTAATACTTACCATTTATATCTTCAACCAGGAGACGAAATAGTGCGGGATGCGGGCGGTCTTGGCAAATTTATGAATTGGCCCGGGCCCACGATGACAGACTCCGGGGGATTCCAAGTTTTCTCTCTGGGTGCGGCGTATGGGAAAGATATTTCCAAGGTTGTGAAAATTACCGACCCTTCGCTTTTAATCCCGGAGAGGTTTGATGACTCTGATGCGCCACGGCTTGCGAAGATAGGGCAAGATGGCGTGTCTTTCAAATCGCACCTCGATGGTTCCATTCACTACATAACTCCCGAGAAATCAATTCAAATTCAGCACAACTTGGGCGCGGACATCATTTTCGCTTTTGACGAGTGCACCAGCCCAGCGGAAGATTTGAAATATCAAGAAGAAGCTCTCGAACGTACGCATCGCTGGGCGGAACGGAGTCTTGCCGAGCACCAGTTGTTAAGTGCTTCCGCCGATTCCAATTTTTTCTCGTTACGTACCGCCAAGCGGAATTCCTCACTCGAAAAAACTGGAATCGGTGACGCTGAGGAAAAATATTCTCAGTCTCAGGATTTCCTGCAGAGCAACGTCAACCATTCGCCCGAGAATATTTTTCCTCAAGCTCCGGCGCTTTTCGGCATTGTGCAAGGCGGGAGAGACGAGAATTTAAGAAAAAAGTCGGCGCAGTTTATAGGCGGGCTCGCCTTCGATGGTTTCGGCATCGGCGGCAGCTTCGCGAAAGAAGATATGTCTACTGCGGTGAAGTGGGTGAATGAAATATTACCAGAAGAGAAGCCGCGGCACTTGCTCGGCATTGGTGAGCCGGAAGATTTGTTTATGGGGATAGAGAACGGGGTGGATCTCTTCGATTGTGTAGCGCCCACCCGGCTGGGTAGAAACGGCACTATTTATACCAAGAACGGAAAAATAATCATAATGAATAAGAAATTTAGAAACGACTTTTCACCGATAGAAGCAGACTGCGAGTGCTACACGTGTACAAACTATACGAAGAGCTACATAGCTCACCTCTTTCACGGCAAAGAAATGCTCGGGGGCACCCTCGCTTCAACGCACAATTTATATTTCATCACGAATTTAGTGAAGAAGATTCGCCAGTCTATCCTCGATGATAATTTTTACGAATTTAAGGAAGAGTTTTTAAAACAATATGTTAAGTAATCTAAAACCCTTTACATTGTGTTCATTATTGGTATAATTATTTTTAATTAAATGACCAAGAAGAAAGCAAAGAAGCCGGGGAAGAACTGGAGAAAGTTCTGGAAGCTGGGGGTTGACGAATTCAACACTCAGTTTTTCGGAATTAACAAAGACGCTGAGCTCACCGCTACAGAAGGTCACCATGTCTACAACCTAAGCGACCTGGCCCATAAGTACGGCACACCTCTCCAAATAATTTTCCCATTCGTTATCGAAGACCGTCTGAAGGACTTGATAGGGTATTTTCAGGCTTATATGAAGATATACGGCTACAAGGGCAAATTTTTCTACCATTACCCTATGAAGGTTAACCAGAACAAGGAATTTATTCTTCCCATTTTATCCGAAGGAGCTAACTTGGAAGTTACGTCTGCCAACGAGCTCTGGCTCGTGAAAAAGCTCTGGGAAGGAGAGAAATTTAACAGCAAAATCCGAGTGCTCTGCAACGGCCCCAAGACTGACCAGTACCTGGACCTCGTGGAGGAATTGCGAGGCAAAGGGATGAACATTGTCCCTATCATCGAAAGTATGGAAGAGATGGACCGAATTTTGAAGTATAAAGGCGACGTGGGTGTGCGGGTGGATTTGAATGTGAAAGCGGATACGCACTGGGATAAGAAGTTCGACCGCTTCGGGTTGTCCGAGAAAGATGTTTTGAGTTTGGGGAAGATTAAAAACCTCAAGATAATGCATTACCATATGGGTTCGCAGATCAAGACCCAGAAAAGTATCTTGGACGGAGTTAAGCATGGCTTTACCATTTATCGCGAACTGCAGAAAACTCACCCTTCACTCGACACGCTCGACATAGGTGGTGGCTTCGGGGTTCCTTATGAGAAGAAGAAGTTTTATACCGCTAAGGGAGTTTCCAGTAAAATTATTAAAGTCTTGAAAAATTTGTCCGACAAGTCGGGGATAAGGCATCCGAACTTGGCAGTAGAATGGGGTCAGTATATCGTTGCGCCGTCGCAGGTTACCATATACAGAGTTATTTCTGAGAAATCCATCCCGAAAGCGAATGCTAAATCCTGGTACATAGTCGACGGGAGCTTTATGAATGACCTTAAAGACACCTGGGCCATACATCAGAAGTGGCACACTATTCCGGCGAACAATATGAACGGCGCGCTAAGGACTGTGTGGCTCGCGGGTTCGACCTGTGATTCTGACGATAAATATACTGCCGGAGGAAACTACATTCTCCTGCCTAAACTCCACGAGACGAAGGACCAGCTGGTGGCAATTTTAGACACGGGAGCATATCAAGATGCGCTATCCTCTCACCACTGTCTGCTCTCAGCCCCTATGAAAATCATTGCTCAAGATGGAACAATTACCATAGCTCGTCGTCGAGAAAATCCTGATTCCATTGGTAAACTTTTCGGCTGGAACGGCTCCACTGGAAAACTATGAAGAATAGTGTATTTATAATAATAATTTTTATACTGTGTGTCGGCTTTTTGGGTAGTTTGCCACCACGCAGTTTATTGCCGGAAAATATTCGTTATGCTGTGCTCGCTGGGCAGAGTGTGAAAGTTGAATTGGCTATAACAAAAGAAGCGCAAATTCGCGGACTCTCGGGGAGGAGCGGGCTTCCTGAGGGTGAAGGTATGCTTTTTATTTTTGACACCCCAAGCAAGAAAATATTCTGGATGAAAGATATGAATTTTGCGATTGATATGATATGGATTACGGAAGGGAAGAAAGTTGTTTATATAGAAAAGAATGCCAGGCCGGAGTCCTACCCAGGGACGTATTTCGGGCCAGACACCCGTGTGAAATACGTACTCGAAGTGCCTGCCGGATTTGCCGACAAGTACAACCTGGAACCTGGCAATCCTGTCGTATTTACAGATTAGAACATTTATAGTATATTATTCGGAGCCTTGTGCTTTGATAGCTACTCTCCGTTTCGGCGGAGGGAGGAAAGTCCGAACACACAGCTCCGCAAGGAGTTAAACGTAGCGGGTAACGCCCGCCGCCCGCAAGGGCCGAGGTGCGAACAGTGACGAACCGATTCAGTTCGGGTGAAACGGCAAAATCCTTACGCGTGTGCAAGATCGTGCTCCAATTTTGCCTGCCATAGGCAGCTGCAAAATTGAGAGTCTTGAGCGAAGCCGAAAGGCCCTTCGATAAACTCAGGATGCTCAATTAATGCAACCACCTACGGTGGGCATAATTGGCAGAGAATCGCTTGATCCGCCTGGTAACAGGCGTGACAGATAAATTGCTATCGCTCGATGTAATATCAAGCCACAGAATTCGGCTTATAAAGCGCAAGGCCCAAATATGAAAAATCCCCTAGAAATAGGGGATTTTTCTATTGAACTGGCGATAGGAGCCCTTAAAACTTGCATTTTTAAATAGAATATGCTATACTATGGAAGTGAGTGTGAGGTTGATCCTTACATTTATCGTAAACAACATAAGTGCCGCAAAACCCCGCCGCAAGGCGGGGTTTTGTTTTGTTTTAAATATCGTTGCGAGGTATAATTTACATATGTATATCATTTACGCATTGCTCGGGGCTGTTATGGCGAGCATGGGGACAATCTTTGCAAAGTTGGGGCTCAAGGGTGTGGACGCAAATTTACTCACTGCGATTCGGGGTATAGTGATGGCTATTATAGTTTCTATCGCAGCGCTTTCTTTTGGCAAGCTTACAATGCCCGCAGTACAATCGCTATCTCCAAGGCAGTGGCTCTTTGTGGTGCTCTCCGGCTTGGGCGGCGCTTTGTCTTGGATATTTTTCTATCAAGCGCTATCTGTGGGTCCCACGGTCGCCGTCACGGTCATAGATAAACTTTCTGTAGTTATCACCGCAATTCTCGCAATCTTCGTCCTGGCGGAAGGTATGACCATCCAATCGGGGATTGGGCTCGCTTTAGTCTTCCTCGGTACGCTTTTGGTGTCTGTGCCTTGGGAAAAAATAAAAGGATTATTTTTTTGAATTATTAAAAATTAATAAAATAAAGATGATCACCAAAGAATTAGAAAGATACATTATTCAAGCAAAAGCTCAGGGAATGACTGAAGCGCAAATTCGCCAGAACCTTATGGGGAGCGGAGGTTGGAGTCCTGCTGACCTAGATCAAGCCTTTAGTGTTTTTAGCGGAGGTGGTATTTCTGGGGGAACTGTTGTTGCCGGGGGCGCAACTGTTGGTGCAAAAAGTTATTTAGGCTGGGTGATAGGAGCAATCCTCATATTAGGGGCAGTCGGCGGAGGTGGTTATTATTTTTTGAATCTTTCCAATAACCCAGGTTCATCTAGTTCAGAATTTAACGCAAGCACCGGTCAATTAAATTCATCAGAGGAAGATTTAGCTGCAGAAGGTTTGGGGCAAACACCGACTAACCCAGTACCAGGCACTTTAACAGAAAGCAAGCCTTCAAATACTTTTGGAGTAGAAAAAGATTGTGGAATTGCGTTGAATGATGATGAGTTTAATGATAAGGGAGCTTGCATGGGTCTGGCCCTAGCCACTTGTTCTCTAGCTAAGATAGCTCAAGGTCCTACCACCGAAAGGCTTACCATTACTATTAAACCAGAAGGAAACTCTTGCATATTATCAGCCTCTTCGAATGTAGAGGTTTCAGGTTTTGAACTCAAAACCTGCAAATTTTCAAATTCTTCCTTAAGCACACTAAGGTCAGAGTTACTTAATCTTAAGCAACGCGTTAACCCCTCTTTTAAAGGGGGTGCTATGGATGAATCCATTAATACCGATATTTTTCTAAGAATTTTTGAGGCGACGTTGGATGAAAAAGCATTGAAGAGTTTACAAACCGGCACTATTTCTTTCTCAAAAATGGATGTGAGTTGCCAGTAAGAAATTATTATTAATTATTAACTAATTTTATGATCACACCGGAATTAGAAAATTACATAAAACAATCTCGTGTGCAAGGAGTGCCCGATGCTCAAATCCGCCAGAATCTTATGGCAAGTGGGGGCTGGAGTGAAGGTGATTTAAATGAAGCGTTTGGAGGTTTTCAAACACCCATACCAACCCCAGTAGCAGCCGTAGGCATAGCCGCGTCCAGTCATTTGCCACTAATCTTTGGCATAATTGGAGTGTTGATTTTAGTTGGTGGAGGATTTTTGGGCTATCAATATTATTTAAAATATAAATTTTCACACTCTATAATGGTTTTCGATATGCCGTCTGATGAGAAAGTAAATGAACCGTCAAACACCACACAAGAAAATCCGCCCATAGAGCCAGAAGAGAGTTCGGGGTTTAGTGGGTTAATGTCTGGTGAAAAAGACTGTGGAACAGCTTTTATTTACAGTAAAGATTATGATTTTAATAAAGCTAGCACAGACCTTCAAAACGCTACGAATATTAGAGAGGGTAATGCTTGTATGGGACGAGCTTTTTCTCCCTGCACGCCTGCAAAGTTAAAGGTATCGTTTTCCGACCCACAATTCGGTACGTCATACTACACAATTAAGCCAGAAGGAGATTTCTGTGTTCTTAATTTTTCAGAAGAAAATACCGTCAAATCAAATCAGGCACCATACAAATCTTGTAAGTTTTTAAATTCGGATATACCAGAAGTAAAAGCTGACCTCCAAAAAGTCCAAAATTCTATGGGGATTATGGGGGCTGATGCCGAGCTTGCGACCAATGCCACGTTCTTTATGTTTGTCTCTACCACTTTATATAACGCAGAAAGTTTAAAACAAACTAAATCCATAATTGGGGTGGATTTCTCAAAAATGGATGTGAGTTGCCAGTAAATCAAGCAAAGCTAATCCCTGGAGTCAGTTAACAGCTTTAGTTATCCACAGTTTATTTTATATTAGTTAGGTATATAATTATGCTAAATTATAGTATTTTTATATTAATTATTAACTAATTTAATTAAATATGGATAACACATCCACACGGGCAGGGCTGAAGAACTTTTTAGAAATTCCTTACGATACGCTCGAGGCGATGAACTTGAGAGCTAAGGCCCTTGCCGAGAAAGCGAGCGGGGCGGTGCTTGAGAAAGAATACCGAGCTTATCTCGCGAAAGAGAAACGAATAAAAGCAGTGACACTCTGCTTTACGGACCTAGAAGGGCGCTTCCATATGCTCGACTACGATAAAAAATTTTTACTTAATTCAGCCGACAACCTGACCTTCGACGGGTCATCGATTCGTGGATTTTCCGAACAGCACGAGTCCGACCTGCGCCTGTCTGTGGACTGGGGCAGTATCCGATTTCTTCCCGCAGATATTTTCGGCCCTGGGAAAGTCGTGATGTTTGTGGATGTTTTAGATCGTGACCGCAAGCAATATATTTCTGATTTCCGCGGGCAGTTGAAAATGTATACTGCAACACTTAAAAAGAAGAGCGGACTTACTGCCTTTGCAGCGGCCGAAGTGGAGGGCTTCCTCGTGGATGGGGCTAATGCTGAGCAAGAATATGAAAAGAAAGGATTTACCCTTATTTCTACAGGGGGATATTACCATTCATTGCCACTGGACCGCTTGCGTCAATTCATTGACAGAGCGGCGGAAGCTCAGCGAGCGATGGGTTTCCTAAATGAAAAAGACCATCCGGAAGTGGCGCCCTCGCAGTTCGAAATGAATTTCTCTTATAGCGACATCATCCGTGCCGCGGACAATATTCAACTTTATAAGCTTGTGTGCCGTCAGGTGGCGGACAATCTCGGGATGACAGCGACATTCTTGCCGAAGCCGGTGGTGGGCATTAACGGTTCGGGAATGCATATCAATTTTTCTCTGGCAAAAAATGGCAAAAATATTTTCTATAGCGCCAAAGGTAAAGAAGGCTTGTCGGACATTGCCTGGGATTTCATTTCCCGACTTCTAAACCACGCGCCTGACATATGTCTCGCTTTCAACTCGAGCGTAAATGCTTATCGCCGATTGGACCCGCATTTTGAAGCACCGAATCAGATAAAAGTATCACCGATAGATCGCGGATCAATGATTCGTATTCCAGTAGGGAACGAGAAAACAACACGAATAGAAGTGCGCTCTGTGGCACCTGACTCGAATCCTTACCTCGCCCTTTACACTATTCTCCGCACGGGGTTAGAAGGAAAGCCTCTAGTGAAAGACAAGGATAAACGCGAACGAGTGCGTGTGTTACCGGACAACATTAATGACGCCATCAAGCTTTTCAAAGCGAGCGATTTCATTGGACGAATTTTAAGTGCGCCAAACCAGTGGAAATATGCAGAGTTCAAGCAAATGGCTGCAGACCGTAGCCCGAAGGCCCTGGGTGCTACCATCAAACCGTCGGAAATAATCTATCACCACGAAGTGACCAACCAGGTCCTATGGCACGAGTTTTAGTGGTGGACCCGAGGAGACTCGAACTCCTTACCCCCTCATTGCAAATGAGGTGCTCTACCAGATGAGCTACGGGCCCGTTAATTAAACTTTGCCTATTCTAACGTATTTTACTGATAATGCAAATTACTGTTCCCTATGCTAGTCTAAAAAGCATAATGGCCTACGAATTTTATACCAACTCACAGAAGACCTGGACGGCAATGTTTCAAGCGATTGAGAACGCTAGAAGCTCTGTTTACTTGGAAACATATATATTTCTCGACGACTTGCACAAATTTGATTTCCTGCGGTTGTTTCAAAAGAAAGCAGAGCAGGGAGTAAGGGTGCGCATTGTGCTTGATGCGTTCGGTAGTAGAGAATTGCCCAAGAAATCAGTAGAAGAGCTTAAGGCGAGCGGGGTGGAAGTATTTTTTTACAGCCAGCTCTTGCACAGGATTCATAGGAAAATATTGATAATCGATGACAATACCGCTTTCATTGGCGGAGTCAATTTCCACGAAGTTGCGCGAACCTGGAATGATTTAACTATTCTTATTCGCGGTGTCTTAGTGAAGTCTATATTGCGCTCCTTTGCGAAGGTCTATGTCGAATGTGGGGGGCGAGACCCGCTAATTTTGAAAGAAAACAAAAAGCTCATCCTGGACAAAGCACGCAACTGGCTGGTGGAGCATTTCCCGGAAAACAAAAGCGCGACACTGAAGAAAGTTTATAAAAAAGCGTTAAGCAAAGCGGAGAGCCACGTGATACTAGTGACGCCTTACTTAATGCCCAGGCGGTGGTTCGTGAGAGCGCTCCACCAGGCGGTGCTTCGTGGGGTCCGGGTAGATGTCTTGGTGCCGAAAGTTTCCAATCACATTTGGGGTGACAGCATAGGAGCCTTTTTTATGCATAGACTTGCGCTCCTAGGGGTAAACTTTTATCTCGAGCCCGAGATGAACCATGCCAAAGGTATGCTCATCGATGATAGCGAAGGTCTGGTGGGCTCGAACAATCTCGACTTCTTTTCTTTCGATCTCAATTCAGAAGTTTGTGTTTTCTTAAGGGATCCAGAAGCGGTACAAAGGCTTGCGGAAATAATAGTAGGCTGGCAGAAGAAGGCAGAGCTTTTCAACCCGGACACCTATAAACCAAAATTTATCGATTACATTATCTCGCCTCTAGTGCGAATTCTCTCGCGAATTTTCTAATTTTGTAATATTAAAGCTTCCGAAGCGTCAAATATAGTGACGAGTCGAAAAGTATGCGCGCAGGAAATGCGAGCAAATTATTTATTAGCTTAATTAATTGAAAAATGAAAAAAACAACAATTGGAATTTTCGTCGAGCGAAATGATGCGGAAAAATTTATAAACTACGTTCACAATGAAATCAAAATTCCCCACGAAGACATTTCTTACATCTATAAAGATGTACTAGGGATTGAAAGGGAAGTTGATACTGAAGAAATAAGCTCGCTTACCACAGCCGAGGGTGCTGAGAAAGGGGCGAAGACTGGAGCTGTCGTGGGAGCCTTGGGCGGCATCGCTGCCGTCGCGGGCGTCATACCTATAGTCGGGATGCTTTTTGCTGCAGGGCCCTTGATTGCGGCCATTGGGATTACCGGGGCATTGGGCACTACAGCAGCCGGGGCGGTGACTGGGGCGGCCATAGGGGGCATTATAGGAGCACTAGCTAACCTTGGGGTGGGTAAAGAGCGAGCCAAGGATTATGAAGACAGGGTTCTCTCCGGCAACATCCTAGTTGCGGTTAACTCAGAACAAGAGAAGGACGTAGAGGATGCAATGGCGAAACACAATGCCCTTGAGGTGGAGACATATGTGCCGAGTGTATAAATTCTTATAATTAAAATAGCAGAGGAAACGCCCAGCTCGCAAGGTATCTTGCGAGCTGGGCGTTGTTTTTTGTCGTTTTTCTGCTAAGATGTTAGAAGTTCTTTCAACAATTAAAAATACATTCCGGGGTAGCTCAGCGGTAGAGCGGTCGCCTGTTAAGCGATTGGTCGTAGGTTCGATCCCTACCCCCGGAGCCCAATAGGTTGGTTAGAAGTTGCAAGTATCTTGTCAAAGGGAGAACGCATTGAAAACACTAGGTTTTTTCCTTCTAACTGACAGTTCTGAAGTAGAAAATTAAGAAGTTGCCTTTTTTCAGGCACTTCAGAACTCTTGAAAATCTCAAGGGCCCTTTTTGCTATGTTTAGTATTGTATTTGCAATCAAATAAAACTCTTCATCTGCTTCAGAGTGGATGCTCATATCAGTCAAAATAGCACTTTGTCTTTCTTTGAACTCTTTCAATTTCTTGTCATACATTTCATCTGTAATACGACCATCTAATTTGTCGTCATACATTTTACTTATGCGGTCCTCAATTTGATCGTATTCTTTCTTTAGGTTTGTCATATGGAACTTATGAAAACTAGCTTCACTTTTGCCCATAGAGCGTAATCCTTCAGTTATCTCTCTGATACGCTCATCAGGCATTTCTAAGCCCTCTAGGACCTTATAAACGGGCTTTAGAAGCACATTCTCAGGCACATAGTCCCGTTTACATTCCTTACGATAATTAGTGCAACTATAGTAAATATAGGTCTTGCCGTTCTTCTTAACTTTGATTTCAGGGCTTATACCGCAACCACATTTTGAACACTTAATAAGCCCTCTAAAAATGAATGGCTTAGCTGAGTATTGAAAAGGTTTCTTATTGTAGCTCAATCTAACATCTTGGCATTTATCAAAAAGGTCCTTGCTGATGATTGGTTTATATTTATGAGTGTTGGTTTTCCCTTTATAAAGCATAACGCCATAATAGAAAGGATTTTGTAGTATATGAGCAATCATACTAACTGAAAGCATTTTTCCATTTGAACTTTTAAGCCCATATTCAAAAATCAGCTTTCTTAATTGATGATGAGAGCTGTTGCCAGTTGCATATACTTCAAACATTTTCTTGATTAGTGGTGCATCGTGTTCGTCTAATTCTATATCTTGTTTATCTTCAATGTTCGTAAAGTTTCTGTATCCTCTAGGTGCTTTTCCTGACCATTCGTGATTATCAAACTTCTGCCAAATACTACGCTTTACATCATCAGAAAGTCGGTTTAGATATTGTTTAGCTAAGAATACTTTAGCTTCCCACATAAACATTTGATTACCTGTAGCATCTTTGTTTATGAAGAAACCGTCTTTTACGAAATGGATTTCAAGCCCTTCATTTTTACGCATCTCGTCAAGGTCCACAGCATCCTTGAAGTTTCTAGTTGCTCGGTCCACATTTTCACAGAGTAAAACCTTTATATTATTTTTTCTAATATGTTCAAGAACTTCTTCAAACTTTCTGCGGATTTTTGGACCAGCACTTTCAGAGAAGCAAAACTCTTTTTCTATTTCAAAATCTCTTTTGATTGCATATTTCCGTAAACTATCAATTTGAGCAGGGAGTGAGTGTCCTGTTTCTTCTTGCTCTTTAGTTGATACTCTTGCGAGAACTACAGCTTTTATCATAGGTCAAATAAATTAGTTTCAAAATCTTTTCTTGCTTCTTCTTTTTGTAATTCAATCTTTCTTTTTATGTCGCTTATCTCTTCTCTTAAAGAGATTATTTTATTTACTATTTTTTCTTGAGTTTTTATATCAGGAAGTGGAATTGGGAAGCTAAGATATTCTTGACCATTTATGTTGGGCTGTCCAGATACTCTTTGTTTAGAGTTTATCCATAACTTAAAAGGTTTTGTTTTTGAGTAGAAAAATATAAAATCAGAATTAGCGATTTTAGGGTTTATTCTATACCTAACTAAATATCCAGCATAGATACATTTACCAAAATGATTTTTATATAAAAATGTTTTTCCAACAGTATTACCTGATCTAGCTATAAGAAGGTCGTTATCCTCTAAAAGATACTGTTTATCAAACTTTTCGCTTGAAACAATTTCATCATTAAGTGAACCGTCTTCATTTATATCTGTAATTCTTACATACCTTGTATCTGTTATTTTATCCGATGCTCTTGAGTTAGAGCCATATTTAGGTTTATCTAAAAGAGTAGTTCCAAAACTAACAATATCAAACTTTGATGATTTCATTATTTCTTTTTTATTCCAAAAATCCCATCTATCTAATTCTTTGAAATTAGTAAGATAAAATCTTTTATTTTTTAGTTTTTCTTCAATACTTATTCCCAATTCCTCTGATAGATAATCTTCAATTTTTTCATTAAGTTCATCTACTTTCTGTTCTAATTTTCTTACTTGAACTAATTCTTTATCATACTTGGCTACTAGAGATTTTTGAGTAGGTATAGACGGAAGGGGTATTTCTATATTACTAAGCAGGTCAAAAGATAGGTTTTGTCTAACTGAACCCTTCGTTGATTTCTTTACTAGATGATTGAAAGTATTTGTTTTGAATAGTCGGAAGAAGAAATCATTATCTAGTTTGTCTTCTAGGCAACTAAATACAACATAAGCATTACTTATATACTCATATTTTTGATTTTCAGTTTTGATACCAACAGAGCCAACATTTACACGATATGGATTATAGGCAATCCAGTTTGTTTTCATTATCTTGTATGGCTGGTTTATTTTTGAACCTTTCTCTAGGTAAGCATCAAATACGCCTGTCTTGTTATTTACTCCCAAAATACCAAACTCTTGATCTGGAAAATCTTTCAGTTTTACTTTCTCTGTCTGTTCGTTTAAGACCAAGCTGAGTTTTACAAAGTCATACTTTGATTTAAGGTTATTGGTAGCATAACTTTTTACATCCCAGTTTAGCCAATTACTAAAAGACACAGTTTGAAGGTATTTGTATTCAGTTTTTTCTTTTACTGATGACATATTACTTTGTTTTTTTATACTTACGATATTCTTTTACAACATCAATAAGCTCATTTTCACACTTTTCGCCTGTAGTTGTAATACCAGCTTTTTCAACTTCAGCTATTGGGATTTGGTAATCAAACTTTGTTTTGATTTCTTGTTTGATTTCATTATCAATCGTGCTGTTTAGAGTATTAAGTTCTTTTTTCTTTGTCTTTTTTACTTCGCCTTTTAGGTCCTTAACTTCTTTTTCCAATTTCTCTAATTCTTTTTGGTATTTTGCTCTAATAGAGTTATTAGCTTCTTCTTTTATCTTTTCATACTTTTTACTTTCTGCATCAGTAAACTTTTGTAAGAATACCAAGCTTGGTTTTACTGTAGCCCCACTAGCTATAAATACATCTTGAGGAATAGAAACGATAAGATCTATTTTCGCTCTACCTTCAAAGTATTCACGGACCTTTTGCAAGTTAGGATTATTCAAAAATCCTTCAGGTAATACAACTGCCATTTTTCCGCCTTTCTTAAGTATTCTTAAGTAGCGTTCCATAAATAGAACTTCGGTAAGTGTTGAGAAGTTTCCAGTTTCGTATGTATCAATAAGATTTTTACCTATATTCCTCTCTAGGTTTCTAATTGCTTCTAAACCTTCTTCGCCAAATCTCTTTTGAATATAACTTTCTTTTCCTGCATATTTATTATCATTTTCAGTTATTTTTTGGTCCTTATTTACTCTTGAGCCAAAGGGTGGGTTAGTAAGAACTATGTCAAAGCGATTTTCAAATATACCTCCAACATCTAGTAAGCCGTCATTATGATGAACTCCTCCGTGTCCATCGCCGTGCATAATCATATTCATTTTACTTGTTCTAGCCATTCTAGGGTTAGCATCAGAACCATAAATACATTTATGAGAAAGGTCATACAATCTTGAACCTTCGGTTTGATTATCTAATTCTTTGTTTAGCTTTTTGAACTCTGTTTCAACAACTGCATCAATTTTTTCCTTTTCGGTATCATTTGATTTTTGATACTTTTCATCAAAGTATTTTTTCTTTATTTCTTCTTTTTTATTTAGAATATCATCTTCAATCTTTTCTCTTACATAATCAAACGCCTTAATAAGAAATCCTCCTGAGCCACAACAAGGGTCGCAAATCAGATCGCCTTCCTTTGGGTCCACAATATCAATCATAAAATCAACTATGGTTCTTGGTGTAAAGAATTGACCAAGTTCACCTCTAAAGGTTTTACCTAAGAATTGTTCAAAAGCTATACCTTTTACATCATCACCAGTATCAGAAAGGTTGTATCTTTCAAGTTCTTTCACTATTTGCTCAAAGCTATTTTCACGGATTTTGATTTCTTCATTAGCTTCAAAGAGTTCATCTTTCTCAAAATCTTCTTTTGTCTTTTCAAATAGGACCTGATAGAAAGGTTTTGAGTTCTTAGATGCTGTTTCATCATATCCTTTTTTAAGTTCGTTGAAACGACTTATTGAGAATACCTTCTTTCCTTGCTGTCTTTCATATCTAATTTTTATAAACAAGATTTTACTTATCTCATCAAAAGCACCTTCAGGGGATAGTTTGTCATTATTTCTAATTATATTGTGGCACTTGAAAAGTAGTTTTGAAAACTCATCTCTAGTAAATACTTTTGTTTCTTCAGCTAATTCTTTGAGCTTTTCTTCATCATTTACATCACTTGCTTTCGGTATGTTTACAATTTCATTCAAATCAACAGGGAGCTTATTCTCAAGCATTTGAAAATACTTTGTTTCTGCATTGTTGTGAGTTATGAAAAACTTGGCTCTAGCCCAAGAAGCATAGTTATTACCTTGATAGTAATCTTCAGGGTGTATAACGACATTGTCTGACTTACATTCAACTACAATGAAAGCATTTGTTTTACTTAGTTTTTCTTCTTTTGATTTCCAAATTACAATATCCGCTCTTGATTTTCCTTGTCCTCTTTGGCTGTTATTTACTTGAAGTTCTTCATCCATTTGCTCAAGTGAATATCCGTAATCATTTACAAGTGTGCAAATATAATTTTGTCGGACCTCTTCTTCAGGGGTATAAGAAAGCCACTTGTTTCTTAGAGGAGAGAATATCTTATTGTTTTCCATTTGTATTTTCATAATAGTTTTTATTGTGTGCTTGTTTTCTTTAAGAATGCTTCAAAGTCCGACCTATCTATACGAAACTCTTTTCCTATCTTATGTGCCTTGAGTTTCTTTTTGTCTATGTAGCGATAAATTGTCATTATGTTTAGCCCCAATTTATCTGCTAAATCTTTGGCGGTGTAGAAATCTTTTTCTTTCATATGTTTTTTATTCATAGTTATATTTATAATACTTTACTTTTCTTTACAAGGCAAATCTTGAAGAGTGGATAAACGGAATGGTTCAAAGTCCTTTAAGCTATGCTCTATTTGCCTTACCCAAGCGTGGTATGTTTTACCTGAAATATCATCAAGAAACTTCAAATCTTCTGCTATACGATACCAAGTCCGAGTTGTAGCGTATCTTTCAATAATGGATCTAGTATCTCTTATACCTTCCTTGCTAAGAGCCCTAAGTCCTACTAAGTAAATTGCATCTACTGGCTTTATTTTCGGCTTATTTTTGAAGATAGTATCTAGCGTTTTCTTTGGATTACTTTCTACATCAAACAAGAATAAGTTTTTACCTGTTATTAGTTCGGTCCAGTAATTGAGAAGTATTTTTTGACAAAGTTCTTTATTGAAAACCTCCTTAAAGGTTGGTTTTTCCTTGAACCCTAAACTTTTTAGAGTGGCATTCATTTTTACTTTTTTTGCAAGTCTAACTTCTATTCGTAATACTTCTTTTTTATCTTTTTTAATTAAGGTATCAAACAAGGAAAGTTGGACCGAGTTTTGGTCTTTATCCATTGCTCTTTTGTCTGGTTTTTTAAGGTCCTGAACTTTGTCATAAACAACAAGCGAGTGTGAGTTCGTATAGAACTGAAGAGAGTGTCCGCTATTTCTGAAACTATCACGATTAAGGTCCATTTTCTTACTAACATCAATCTTGTGTAGTTCAGTAATAACAAAACTTGAAGTATAACCTTCTGTTAGTTCTATGTTTTTGGAGGGGTGGAAAGCAGATACTTTCGCATTTCTCAAATCTTCGTGAGATACGCCAACTAACATATCAAGCATTGCTTCGTGTAGAGCAGATATAACTTTTTCAAAGTCCTTTTCTTCAACTTCATCAACATTGTTTCCGTATAGCATTTTGGCTACAGAGAACTCTATCTTCAGCGGTATTTCATCGCCGTTTCTTGTCATTCTTTTCATTAGGGTTAGGCGTGGCTTGTAAGTTCCTTGTTTTTTATCTGTAGCGGTTGGATTGTTTACGCATTTCACTAAGTAATTTCCTGACATCTTAAGAATGTTCGCATTCGGTGTAAATGCTTCAGGTCTGAGCTTATAGGATCCTCTAGGGATTGTTAGGATTACTGTATCTAGCATATTTTTCTTTTACATATAAATGCGGATTTACTCTTTTATCAACCTTAAGAAGCAAGGCAAAAAAACCTAATACATTGTCTTGCTCTGTTTCGCTAAGTTCTTTTAACGACCAGTCCGTATTCAATTTTTCTTTGTTTTCTTCGGACATAAAAAAACCTATAAGGTTATGCTTATAGATTATTCTTATGCTTGTTTACAAAAGTTTATAAACTTTTGCGGACCTTTATATATTTTGGATTTATGGATATTGTCTTAGTTGTTATTTCAAGAAAATCCTTAATAGTAGTTTCTTGGGCTATGGTCCTATTTACTGCTTTTCCTGCTTGATAAGCTTTGTTTTTCTTTATCTTTTCGCCAAAAGAGTAGCCCCAATCTTCTTGTATTTCATCATTAGCCCAAGTTTTAGAAACATCTTTGAATAAGGTTCTCATTAGTTTATGCGGATCGCTTTCTTCTTTTTTGGCAATAAGTATTTCTTTTCCTGCAAAAATAAGTTTACGGTTTTTATCATCAAAAATAGGATTTTTATCAATCTTAATTTCTTTGACTGGTTCGGTTGTTTTTCTCTTATTACTTAATCTTACTTTGAAAAGATAACCTCTATCATATAAATCAAATAAATGTTTAGGACCATATGAAAAATCTTCAATAGTAAGATAACCTTCTCTTTCTAAGGAAAGCATAGCGTGAACAAACAAAAACAAATCCTTTATTTTGTCTTTATCGTTCAATGGGACCAGTTTTACAGTGTTGTCTGTATAGTCGCCAATATACTCAGGTTCAAAGAATGGGTGTCCTATTTCTAGGTCATTTCTTTGATACTCTTCATATTTTCCTTCAATATGTTTTACAAGCATATCCCTTTGTTTTTTGAAGCCAAAAAATTGAGTATGCAAAGGCGTTGAAAGTCCTTTAGAAAAGAAAGTTCCAGTTAGTCCTTTTTTACTAGTTCCGTCTAATTCATCTCTTTCAAAAGAGGTTATATATTTATCTAAAAACGCTTCTAGTTTCGTGGTGTTTTTTATAGCCAATCCAAACTCAGCGTATTCAAAAATAAGTTTTGCTAATCTTGTTTGAGTATCTTCATAAAATGCTGTTTTTTCTGTAAGAGCATTTATTTTGAATTGTTCTTTGTTGTGCCTGAAATATATACTTAAAAACCCTTCAGCTTCTTTCGTGGTCCATTTACTGCCGTCATACTCAGTAATAAGTTTGTTTATTATTTCAATAAAATCTTTATCAGATTTTTTATTAAGAATTGCTTCTTGATATTCTCTTACTGGGGGATTAGCTAATTTTGTAAATAACACTTGATCGTCTATGTTGTTTTTTCTTTTTCTACTTATCAATTCATCTAGGAATTGTTTTTGCTCTTTTGTTAGATATTTTAAGATTTCCTTATCTTTAGGGTTTTCTAAGTAATCATTCATTGAACCTCTAACATCATCGGTAAGAAATCCTCCTTCAACCAAGCTATAATCAGCATTCGCATATACAATAAAACCTTTTTCATCAAGAAGTTTTCCTATCTCTAAAAGATAACGCAAGACAAAAGGAGAACCCATAAGAGAATCTATTCTCTTCATTGATTGCTCATATGAATTACTTATATCTTCTTCTAGTGTAGCAATTTCACTAGGTTGTTTTGGGATCTGTATAGGCGTAAACTTTTGGTTGGGTGTAAATAATCCGCTATTATCAGTAGATATTCTTTTATATCTAAAAAGCCAATACAAAATAAGAAGCTCTTTTTCATCTAAGTATTTTTTGTCCTTATTTTCTATATCTAAGGGGTTCATATATACTTTACTTTACTTTACTTTTAGATATAATTCAATAGTGGAAAATCAAAAATACAGATTATACATAGATGAGTCGGGCACTCATAAATACAGTAATTCTACTGACATCAAAGAACGCTATTTGTGTTTATTAGGGGTGATAATTTCTTCTGAGCACAATCAAAACTTTATTTCTCCAAAATGGGAAGAGTTAAGAAATATATTTACACAAGATGCTGATTTTCCGCCTGTCTTTCATTATGTAGATGTTGTAAGTGGGAATAATGGGTTTGGAAAACTATCTGAACAAAATACCAGAGAAACATTTAATCAAAAGTATTTAGAACTCTTAAAAGATGGCGAATATACCATTTGTTGTGTTGTATTAGATAAAAAAACACATATTGAAACATATAATACCTCAGCTATGCATCCGTATCATTATTGCCTAAATGTTCTCTTGGAAAGATATGTAAGGTTTTTATCAAGTAAAAATGCAAGTGGTGATGTTTTAGCTGAAGCCAGAGGAAAAAAAGAAGATAATTTACTTCGTTCAGAGTTTGAGAGATTTTATGAACACGGAACATCTTTTCTGGAAGCTGATATTGTAAAAAAGCGATTGACGAGCCATAAGCTAAAACTCAAAACTAAGGAAGCTAAAATTGCTGGTTTAGAAATTGCAGATATGTTGGCTACGCCAATGAAGTATCTGACACTTAAAAAATATAAGAAAATAGATGCTCTGAGTGATAATTTTACAAAAACTGTATTAGATACTGTTTTCTCTAAAGTTCGTAAAAGTCCCTTTACTGGTTCTACTCAAGGTTATGGGATCAAGCTAATATAAATAGAAAAACCAGCTTTCGCTGGTCCTCTACGACGCTCTTACGAGACATCCCACTCCAATAAATGGATTACTTTTATTATACCAGTTTTAAGCTCAAAATGATAGGAAAAACTTTTTGGTGTGTATAACTTATTATATAGCCACTGGTCTTTGTAAAAGCCCTAAAATACCGCTAAAGCCCAATTCTTTCTGTATTTCTTTCCAATTGATAGTTCTGAACTCGGACAATACAGGGAGCAATGTTAAAATCTTAAGTCCACGAAAGTGGGCTTAAGATTTTTTAGTTTACCAAGACCCTTTTCTCCATTTCATCAAAATTGTAGTTCGCAGGAAAGTGTTTTAGAAAAAGCTCGATCGCCGGTTCGCCTGCATATTCTTTACTCTCTGCTGCATAATGCATTGCGAGAATCATCTCTTCCGGTTCACCGACACAGTCCAGTGGTTTAAACCCTTCGATGCCTAGGATGCGGCGAAAGAGTGGTAGCAAACGCAAGTTTTCATAAAGGTTGGCCCCGAAGATACTGACCACTTCTTTTTTTGGGAGATATGCCGAAAAGCAGGCAAAGAGGAATACACATTTAGGACACCGTTTGCACCAGTATGCCCGACGCCGTAGAAGCTGCTCCGGGCGCGAAAGCCAAAAATAGTTATTGCAGCTGGTAACGTGGTGGAGATACTGCGGATACTGCACGAAGCGACGCACAATTTCTAGCTCGCTGTACTTTCGCAAAAGCGATTTTGTGGAAATGTCGGGTGTTATGTAGCGTTGTATGTAATCATTAACCATTTTTTCTGCCTCGGATGATTTACACCATTGATGATTAACTTCAAGTCCGCGGTAGGTGAGATTGCCGAAATCAGCGCTTCGTTCGTTTGAGAATACGATGGAATTGTAGCCTAGAAGTTCAGCTAGTAACGCAGCAACGAAGCTGAAAGTTGAAACTGACGGATAGGCGTTAGAAATTCCAAAAATGGACATTATAAAGTCGCTGGATGAATCGCGGCGGCGAGTTACGGTAATTGTTTTCGCGCCCACGAGCGCGCCAATGCGCTTGTGTGCTGGGGTTGGAGCAAAAGCGAAAAAGTCGAACGGTGCACCTGACCCCTTCAACATTTCAGCGGAGAGGATAGAATCTTTGCCTGCGCCATTTAGAAGAAGAGCTCTCGCTGGCCGGGGGAAACGCGCGGGCGTAGGCGCAGGAAGAGATTCATCATAGGGGAAGGAGATAACATTATGAAAATCCATCTTCATATCGTAGAAGAATTCTCCGAGTCCATTCAAATATAGCGAGTCCCAGAAATGGGCTTGCTCACGCGTTAACGTAAAGTCCTGAATGCGGATGTTCCTCGTCGGGAAGAGGCACCAGTAGTTAATACCGAGCATTAGGAGAAGCGCCTGAAGCGTAGGCTCGAGAACTTCCTTCGGAACATTGCCCCATGATTCCGGAGGGATGTCCTTGAGTATAAGCTTATCGGTAAAAGTTTTCGTAATCCCAAATTTAAATTGTACTTTGTAGGTAAAGGTGATGATTGAACTAGTAGGGTCCACTTTATATGTGCCGAAAGTAAAAGATGACGGATGCAACATTTTTACATCATAACATAGCCCAGAGGTTAAGTTTTCCTGATATAATGCCTAGACGAACGTAATTTTCGGTTCGGATTAATTATATGAAAATAGAAGTACTTGGCTCAGGATGTGCGACTTGTAAAAAATTGTTTGAAATAACAGAGAAAGCTGTGAGCGAGCTAGGGCTCGACACAGAAGTTGCCTACATAACAGATATTCAAAAGATTGTGGCTATGGGCCTGATGCAGAGCCCGGTTTTAGCTATCAACGGTAAGCCGGTTCTCGTCGGCTTTACTTCTGACATAGAAAAAATCAAAAAGCTAGTAGAAGAAAATAAATAATTTATGAGCATTTTCTACCCAATAAAACTCCTTGCCGATTGGCTTACTTACTCTGTACTATCCATCACCCCTGACACACTTTTAGGAGAGGCAGTAAACTTTTTCATATATGACAACTTAAAAATATTTATACTGATGGCGGTTATTATATTTTCTGTTTCTATAATTCGGTCATATTTGCCACCAGAAAAAATACGGGTCTTGCTTTCGCATAAAAATAAATACACAGGCAACATTGCTGCCTCGCTCTTGGGCATAATTACACCCTTTTGTTCTTGCTCAGCGATACCTTTATTCTTGGGGTTTATTCAAGCTGGGGTGCCACTCGGCACCACCTTCTCTTTCCTAGTGGCCTCGCCGATGATAAACGAGATAGCGCTCGTTCTTCTCTTGGGAATGTTCGGCTGGAAAATAGCTCTGATGTATATAGCAAGCGGGCTCATAATTTCAATCTTTTCGGGAATTATAATTGGAAAAATGAAAGTAGAAAATTTAGTGGAGCCATTTGTATATCAAAATTCTATAAATGGAAATGTGGAATTGCCACCGATGACCAAGACAGAGAGAATTATTTATGCCAGAGATTATACTTTAGATATTCTTAAAAAAGTTTGGCTTTATATTTTAATCGGGATTGGCATTGGGGCTTGGATACACGGGTATGTCCCGGCAGATTTCTTGGCACAGTATGCCGGAAGTGATAAATGGTACGCTGTGTCCTTGGCTGTCCTAATCGGTATACCTCTGTATTCGAACGCCGCGGGAGTTATACCTCTTGTTTCTGCCTTGACCGAAAAGGGGGTTGCTATGGGTACGACTCTTGCTTTTATGATGTCTATCACCGCATTATCTTTGCCTGAGTTTATGATTCTTAAAAAAGTAATGAAAATAAAATTGATTTTTATTTTTGCTGGAATAGTTGCGCTTGGCATTACCCTTACAGGGTATCTCTTTAATGCAGTGTTATAAGTTCTTGCTATAATAGTATTAATGAAGAAAAATACACGAGCTGGCGCAGTGCATAGCGCCCCGGCTGATTTAAGAAAAATGCTTAATGCCGACAAAGCGGCAGGAGAGGCGTGGAAAGATATTACTCCACTTGCTCGGAACGAGTGGATTTGCTGGATTACGTCGCCAAAGAAACCCGAAACTCGAAAACAGCACATAGATAGGGCTCGGTCAGAACTTAAAAACGGAAAGCGCCGACCCTGCTGCTGGGCCGGGTGTCCGCATCGCTAAAAGGTAGCTCGAGTGTTATAATTTATCTATGCGTAATAAAATATCCGAACTTAACCAATCTTTTTTGTTTATGCTCGCGTTTACTATTATCAGCTCCTTGATTGCGTTTCACTTAATTACCAAAGCGTACGATACTGTCTTTGCGGTCTCACAGTTTGAAATCGCGCAATAATTTTCTCCCTGCTTTTTATTTTTTAGAGCTTTCCAGGGTGGACATATAATAAAATAGTCCACCTATTATTGAGAGCATTAGAATAAGCCATGCTACGAAGAGAAAAGGTCGAACGCCTGTAACCGGGAGAGTGGGTATGAACTCTGCGCCGAGAACCTGGCCGTCGCCATTGGGGCCAGTAGAAGCACCTAGCACATCGCCGTTGCTACCCCCGCTGCTTCCCCCACTACTACTGCTACCGCTAGAACTTCCTCCTCCACCACCACCACTACCACCACCACTACCTCCGGTGACTGTTCCGGAAATAGAGTTCCCGACGTTTCCGCCGATGCTTCCTCCTGAAGATGATCCTCCGATGCCCCCACCAATACTGCCGCCAACGGATGAGCCTCCTACTCCGCCACCCAGACTTCCTCCGACGGAAGAGCCCCCGACTGAGCCCCCGACTCCTCCATTTACTTCAGCCGCATCTGCCCGGAGACTCAAACTACCATTTGAGCTTACTAAGGCTACCAGGGTTGCGAATATAATAATCCCTCCAAATATTGCTAATTTTTTAATTATTTTCATAAAATATTTTTAAACTTTTAAGTATTTTTAAAGTATTCGATATGATTCGACCAAACCTGTAAGTATTGAGCCGAAGCAGTCGCGCTTTTATTACCACAGCTGAAATGAAATGGTGTTATAATCGGCAATATGCTTATGGAACCAAAATCCGAAAACAAAAAGCTCATTATTATGATTGTAGCTATCATTGTGCTGGCCCTGGGGATTTATATTCTATCTCAGAGATTTTCCGCCACGACCGAGAATAAGCAAGAAAACGTTATTCCGCCCGAAGTGCAAAATGCCCCACTCGAGCTTTATACTAAATACGTAACTGCCGTTGACTGGCCGCCGTTTGTGCGGACAGAAGACGAAGCCTTTACTTGTACGGAAGCTGGCACTCCGACGGAGCGGGCAGGAGGCACGGAGCTTAAAACTATCAATGGTCGGACTTATTGTGTGACGGAGGTGACCGAAGGCGCGGCCGGGAGCACATATACGCAGTACGCCTATGCTTTCCCTAAAGATAATAAAACTATGATTGCTACCTTTAGTCTCAAGTTTGTGCAATGTGCTAACTATGACGAACCGGAAAGGTCTGACTGCGCCGGCGAGCAGGCGGGATTTAATGTCGACATTTTAGCCGACAGCTACGCCCAGGGTCTCTAAGCAGAATTTGCCGGCGGAAATGATATAATTAAGTTTATGAAAGGCTTCAACGCTAATATCGAACAAGAAACAATAGCTAACGAAAATTTTCGCAAAGTTTTGTACACTGCGAAACACAGTCAGCTCGTGCTGATGAGCCTAAACGTGGGCGAAGAAATCGGAATGGAGGTTCATCCCGACAACGACCAATTTTTTCGAATTGAAGCAGGCGAGGGGAGCTGTATCATTGACGACAACGTGTATGCTCTAAGTGACGGCTCTGCCATAGTAGTGCCCGCCGGAAGTGAACACAACGTCATCAACACTTCGCCTACTCAAAAGTTGAAACTATACACTATCTATTCCCCAGCACATCATAAGGATGGAGTCATCCATAAAACCAAAGCCGATGCGGAGTCCGACGATGAAGAATTTGACGGCAAGACTACGGAGTAAAGCTATCCTTATGGCTCAAATTTAAGCCAATCTACCCTAACGATATAGGTCTTTTTTGCGGTCCTTTTTATCCCCTTATTGTGCACACCCTTGTGCACCTTTTTCATTGACACACCTACAGTAGAGTTTTAATCTGAAGTTTATTAATAACATTTACCATAAATTATGAAAAAATTGAATTTGATGTCTCGTTTAGGTTTGTTAGGAACCGCGATGCTTATAGCAGTGGGCGGTTTTTTTGTGGCAGAAAAAGCTTTAGCAGTTACAGCAAATATTAATCATTTGGCTATAACCACCGAAGCGCAAACAATTTCTGTTAGTGTGGCTTCAAGCGTCATTACTGTACAGACAAGAAATGCTGAAGACACAGCAGAGCAGTTGGATACGAGTGGGACAACTGTCTCATTAGCTAGTTCCTCGGCTACCGGAGAATTTTCCAGTAATAGTGAAACGTGGGAAGCCGTGACGACCCTGGGAATGAATAATGGTACAGCTAACAGAAACTTTTATTACAAAGATTCCGTTCCTGGAACTTACACAATTACAATAAGCGCAGATGGTTGGACTGAAGCTACCCAAAGTATAGTTGTAGAAGGCGACGTTCCACCTGCCGCAGGTCCGGTTTTTATTGATGATAACACCAATGGAACATTTGATGAAGGAGAAAGTGATTTTGAAACTATTCAAGAAGCCGTTGATGCGGCGAATCCTGGTGATACCACAGGCGACACCATAGTTGTAACAGCAGGAACTTACGACAGTTTTTCAGTGGTTGATAAATCCGACCTTACTATCTCCGGTGCAGGTCAGGGTGAGACAATAATAGAACCGACCACTTTAGTGACCACTAGCACTGCGCATAAATATACTGCAAATATGCTGGCTTCAGTATTTGTAAATGGATCGACGGGCATAACCATTCAGAATATGACAATCAAGTCAAACGATCAAACTCCTGGCTCAGGAGGTCCTGACGCAATAGTCTTTTGGAATGCCTCTACGGGCACAATAGGGAATTGCGACATAACCGGTGTTTATACGATAAATGGGGTACAGAGCGGCCAAGGTATCGCGATAGATGCGAGCGGCAGTCAAGCATCCGACCTTAGTGTTGAGGACTCTAACATAAGTGGATTCCAGAAGAACGGGATAGAAGCCATTGATGGCAACGGGGCAACATCCGGCGCCACGGACACAATTACAATTTCAATTAATGGTGGGAGCATAACTGGTGCCGGCCCGACCGATGCAATCGCACAGAATGGTGTGCTGGCTTGGAACCGTGGCGGGGGCGGAGTGTCGGCTTCCATAGATGGAACTGAGATTTCCGGTTTTAGCTATACTGGTGACGCTACGGCTGCTGGAGTTCTGGCCTACGGTGGCGGCAACATTATGGTAAACAATTCCACATTAACTAATAATCAGCTGAATGTTTCTAATGTCGATAGTCCGCAAATAGATGCGAGCAAAAATTATTGGGGTAGCGAAGACGGTCCGGTCGCCGAAAGCATCGAGGGCGATGTAATATTTTCTCCTTGGTTTTCGGATGCGGATATGACTGAGCTCTCAACCACTCTGGCAACTACACTTCCGGTAACAGTAGGAGCCTTAACCATAGATATACCTGACGATATAACGATAACAGGTGATGAAAACTGGGACGGCTTACTTGAAACACCTACTGCAACTACAGTGACCTTGGATATTCCCGGCTTTAATACCGACGTAAGTTCTGCGATTGCCCTCGGTTCAAGTTTATATGATCTTACTTTTGACAAGGCGGTAAAGCTTACATTCGCAGGACAAGCTGGCAAGCATATCGGCTGGTACGATGCCGCTGGTGACTTCACTGAAATTACTGACGACTGTAATGCAACGGGCGGAGATGACCAAGCACTACAAACAGCTCAACTTGGAGGAGAGGCCTCATGTAAGATGGATGTGGGTGAAAACCTAATTGTTTTTACCAAGCACTTTTCTACATTTCTTACTTACACAACCGAAGCGGAAAGTGCTGGAAGCAGTAGCGGTAGTCGACGAAACTCAACTGCTCCTTCAACTCCTGGACAGATTCTCGGTGCAGAGACTGGTCCAGATGAAAGCTTCGTTTTCACTCTTTCTTTGAAAATGGGCCCACCATATCAAAACCAGGCAGAAGTTATGGAACTTCAGAAATTCTTAAATGCCGCTGGGTTTGGACCGCTAGTTATAGATGGAAAGTTCGGTCCATTGACGAAAGATGCACTGGTTAAATTCCAGTTGGCGAATGGATTGGTGGGGGACGGAGTGGTAGGTCCTTTGACTCGAGCGGTTCTAAACAAGTAAATTATTAAAGTTTTACTTCACAAAACCCCACCTGTACAGGCGGGGTTTTGTTTGTTACAATACGCGAATGAAAAAATGGCTCAAGAAGCATTTTATTCCCCACCCAGAAAATGACCATCGGCCGCACCTACTCCGCGCCGATACTGCCAGGAACACTATCCTCGTAGTGCTTTTTTTTGAAATCACTCTCTTTGTTATTCCGGCGCTATTAAATTTGAATCTTTCCGGGGGTATGGCTGCGGTGCTGCCTGCTGTTTTAGGAAACCTGACGAATGAAGAGAGACAAGAGCTCAACCTGCCGACGCTTACAGTGAACCCCCTACTCGAGCAAGCAGCACAAATGAAAGCCCAAGATATGGCAGATAAGGGTTACTTCGCGCACACGAGCCCCGAAGGCAAGACACCCTGGTACTGGATGGAAGTAGCGGGATATAAATACCAATACGCCGGAGAAAACTTGGCCGTAAACTTTCGGGATTCGGAAGACGTAACCCGCGCCTGGCTCGCGAGCCCTACCCACCGAGCCAATATTGTGAAAGGCAACTACACAGAGATGGGGACAGGTATAGCTCGAGGGAAATATAATGGCAAGGCCACTGTTTTTGTAGCACAAGTGTATGCCAACCCGATGCCAGCGCCTATCGCCAAAGAAATTATTCCCGTCAATGTGCCGGTGCGCGCTTTCGTAGCCACTCCTACAATCAAACCGCAAGTGTTAGGCACCGAGACAGTAGCACAAGCCCTAGAGAAGAATACTGATGTTGCCGAGACTCCGATTAAAGAGGAATTAAAATTCGAGGCTAAAGTTTCCGAAGAGCCATCGCCTTGGCACGAGTTTATGGCTTCGCCGCGTAATACGACCAATACAATTCTTATAGTCATTTCAGGCGTTATGGCTCTAGCCCTATTCTTCTACTTGGCACTTCGAATGAAAGAACACGAAACAGATCTCGTAAACAATGGCCTCACAGTGCTAGCCATCGCGCTCGCGGTTATGATAGGTAACTACTATTTGACCTTCAACAATATGACCGTAACTGCAAGTTACGATTACGCGCTCGAAGACACAATCTAACTCCTATCAATATGAAAACTGGTAACGTACCTGAATATACCAGACCGATCTGCGAGTTCTAAACACCTATTCTGGCGTGTCTTTTGCTGTCGAGGTATAATAAAGTTGGTTTTTTACTAATTAATTTTAAAAGATAAAATATGATTACTCCCGAACTTGAAAGTTATATTAAACAAGCTCGCATACAAGGTTTAAGTGATATGCAAATTCACCAAAACCTCCTCTCGGGTGGTTGGAGCGAAGCAGATTTAAAGGAAGCTGGAATTTCTTCCCCGGAAAATTCAGTTCCAACTTCATTTCAAGCTCCTATGTCTGCCATCCGGCCACATTTAATCCAGCAGACAACTACACCCGGTATGTATATACAGAAAAAGAGCCACGCAGGACTTTACGCCCTACTGATAATTATCTTTGTTCTTCTCGGCGCCGGAGGCGGATATGCTTACTACAAGCATATTTGGCCTTTCCAAAACGAACTTACTGATCAGTCGAGGGAGGGTGGCGTTCAAGTATCGACAGAACCCATCAATTCTGAGGCTCAGAAACAATTTTTTTCGAACGAATACTATTCGCTGACATACCCTGGCCTTTGGACCCACAATGACAAAGACGGGGTAGATTATTTCCGCGCCCCCGTCGAGGAAAATTTTACCGCCAACCTGAGCGTCGCGCGCATCTCTCCGATGGCACCCGGCACCACGATAAAACAAATAGCCGAAGCTTCTAAGGCGGCATGGGCCTCTGAGACACCGTCCTATTTGGTTTTAAGCGAGAATGAAACGGTAACTACAGAGGGAGATCCGGCTTACGAAATAGTGTTCACCTTCACGGATGCTTCCCATGGGGATTTAAAAATAACCCAGAAACAATATATGGTTTTGGTAGGGAGTGATTATTTTGTACTGACTTCTACTGCCACCCCAGGGTTGTTTGAGAAATATGCTGAAGATTTTAAGGCCATTGAACAGTCTTTCCTCATCAAAGCTCTTCCAGTTGAGCAAGAGGTCGCCGCACCCAAAGCAGAACCCGGCGCCTTTTGCGCCAAAGAACCCGTGGGGCTCACTATTTGGTACTCCGGAGGAAATCTCGTAGATTATAAAAACCTAAACACGCTTCTCCCTAAAGGAAAAGTAATATTTGCTCCAGGGAAAATAGACACCGCTTTTGGATTCGATGGCCTGACGGGTTATCTCCAAGGCGGAAGTAACAAAAACAACGATCCTACTTCGGCGGGCAGTATTATGGCTTGGGTCAAAGTTAATTCCCTACCTTCTGCGTCCCATATTATGCAAATTGTGGGCAAGGGTAGTGAGGGCAAGGATTTCGATCTTCAAATCAACAAGGACAATAAATTTCACTTTTATGTCGGAGCAGGCACTGACGTAGCGTCGGACACAGTAGTGAAGACGGGGAGTTGGTATCTCGTGGCGGGAACATGGGATTCTTCTGGGCTCAAGATGTATGTTAATGGGGTATTAGAAGAAGATAAGGCTGTGAAGGTTTCTCGCCTCGCGAGTGGTCAAAATCTTAGAATTGGCAGCCACCCATCTTTCCCAGGCAGGTTTTTCAACGGTGCTATCAGCGAAATAATGATCGCAACCAAGGCGATAACCGCAGAAGAAATAAAAGCAGTGTATGACGCGGGGTCAAAAGGCGTGTGTCGCCCAGAAACTCCCCCCAAGATATAATCCGGCCTAGATTTTAGTCCACAAATAACTAAAAAGTAAACATGTTCGAGAAGTGGACGAACTAGAATAATTATGTACTTTCTGCTATACTTTGAATCTGTTGAAATTTATTAGTTAAATTTATATTATGGCAAAAAGAGGAACGACATTGAGCCCAAAGAACAAGTCCAGGCATTCTCATAAGACCAAGAAACGACTGGCAATTAAACACGAGATGCTAGTGAAAAAAGCAAAGAGGTAAATCGACAAACTAAAATCACCCTTCGATAAACTCAGGGTGATTTTAGTTTTTAGTATCGGCCATACTATATTGTTTTAGTTTTAAACGTATTCAACGTCATACATAGCTAGCGCTTCTTCAACGCAAGCCGAGCAGATACCAAATCGAACAGAAACTTTTTCATCAGCATCTTTTTCGAGTAGGTAGTCGGGTCTTTCGAAGTGCCACCTGTTGTCATACTTGAAAGCATAACACTTGCGGCACATTTCTAGTAAGTCGGTATTTAGAACTTGTTCCTTATGTTCCTTTAACATTTTGGTTGTTCCTCACTAGAGGAGGGCAAGTTATTTGTAATTTATTCGTATTAAGCGACTATATTTTGTAGCAGATGCCAATTAGCCCATCTCTACAAATCTTAATACAATTTTAATATTAACTTTTTATAAATATGATTGTCAACACGCAAAATATACATATTGGGCATATTCTGTGAATAAATTGTGCATAACTTTAATAAGAATTTAACATAAAGCATAATATTGTTTTAATCAAAGATGAAAGGAGAATATTGCAAAAGATAAAAAAGAATGGTATTATTTTGCCACTATGACAATTTTAGTAATTGAAGACGAAGTAAAACTGGCTGAAGTGCTTAGAAAGGCACTTGTTGGCCAGCGCTATACCGTTGAAGTGGCGCATGACGGCGAGGCGGGTTTCAATAAGGCGCTAAAGAATAATTATGGATTAATAATCCTAGACCTGATGCTACCGAAAAAAGACGGCATGGATGTCTGTCGAGAGCTTAGAGAGCGACACATTCATACGCCTATCGTAATGCTCACAGCAAAAGGAGTCCTAGAAGATAGGGTGCAGGGACTTGATGTCGGAGCGGATGATTATATTATGAAGCCATTCGAAATGGAAGAATTGTTCGCGCGAGTGCGAGCGGTGTTGCGCAGAAGGAAAGTAAGTGACCCGCTTGTTCTAAAAGTTGCCGATTTAGTAATGGACACGAAGTCACACGAAGTCACCCGCGCCGGGAAAAAGGTTGCCCTAACTCCCAAAGAATATAAAATTTTAGATACTCTAATGCGCCAGAGTGGAGAGGCGCTATCTCGTGACCAGCTTATTAAAGAAGCCTGGGGCAATGACTTCAAGGAAGACAATCACGAGCTCAACGTGCATATGAGATATTTACGTACTAAGGTGGACAAAGGGAATTCTAAGCCGTTAATCCAGACAGTAAGGGGAGTGGGCTACATAATTAAAGAGTAATATTAAATTTATATTAACTCTTTACACAGGATTATTAACAGTCCTTGTTTGACGTGCTATAATGAAAATATGGAACACTCAAAAAACAGTTGGGCTTGGGTTATCGGTGGGGCAGTTTTAATATTTACACTAGCATTTTTCTTCGGAGCTCGAGGCTTCTCAGACCAAGGGTCTTATGTGGAAGTTAAAGGTCTATCAGAGCGAATTGTTAAAGCCGATGTGGCTATTTGGTCGCTTAACTTTGAGGTAAAGTCTAATGATGTAGATAGCCTTTATGCCGGAATTGCCAAAAATACGGAGGCGATTAAGTCATTCCTGACTGCGAAAGGTTTCGAGGAAGCAGAAATTAACATTGCTCCAGTAAACATTTACCAAGATACTTACCGTGACGCTTTGTTCCGATACAATTCGAATACACAGCTTTCCGTATATACCAAGAAAGTTGACCTAGTTCGCTCCGCCTCGAAAGATACTTTACTCTTAGTCAAACAAGGAGTTACCTTGAATCAAAATTCCATTGCTTTTGAATTCTCCGATATAAATTCAATAAAGCCGGAAATGCTAGCAGAAGCAATCAAGAACGCCAAAGCGTCCGCGGAGCAGTTTGCCACAGAGGCGGGTTCGGGTCTGGGGAAAATCACCCGAGGCAATCAGGGAGTTTTCGACATTTCCGACAAGGACCCAGGTTCGCCGGAATACAAGAAAATCCGAGTGGTTTCAACTTTGAGATTTTTACTTAAGTAGACGTGCAAAATCAGAATAAAAAAATAGTGATGGTGAGTGGAGGTTTTGACCCGGTACATATCGGGCACGTGCGGCTATTCCAGGAAGCGAAGAAGTTGGGTGATGAGCTCGTGGTTGTAATAAACAACGACAACTGGCTTCGCTTCAAGAAAGGTTTCGCGTTTATGTCGGAAATGGACCGAAAGGAAATTGTCGAATCATTTCGGTTCGTTGATCGTGTTCACATCACTAGCCACGAAGAAGAAACGACTGATATATCCGTATGTCGTGAGATAGAGCTTATTCGGCCGCATATATTTGCCAATGGCGGAGATAGAAAGCAGGACAACATTCCAGAATACGAACTCTGCAACCGCCTAGGCATCGAAATGGTTTTCAATGTAGGCGACGGCGGTAAAATCCGAAGTTCTTCTGAACTTGTTTTGAAAGCAAAAGAATTAATCAAAAAATAAGATGCTGCCAGATAAAAAAATTATTGCTTTTGACGTGGATGGTACCCTGACGGCAAGCAAAACTTTAATTACCGACAGTATGGCGGCGTTGATAAAGAAATTAATAAAAGAAAGAGTGGTCGTTGCCATTGCTGGTGGGAGCTTCGAACAAATGAAGACTCAGTTTTTGCCGCCGTTTGTAAACGATAGTTCTATGTTGCCTTATATCAAGAATTTTACCTTACTACCTACGAGTGGCAGTCAGCGGTACGAGTATGATGAGAAGACGAAAGAATGGCTTTTGACTGACAAAGAACCCTTGTCCGAAGAGGTAAAAGCCAGAGCCATAAGTTTACTGGAAGAAGTCATTCTTAATCCCGAATACGAGATACCCCCTAATCCTTATGGCAAGATTATTGAAGACAGAGATACTCAGATTACCTTTACTCCGAACGGTCAGCAGGCGCCTGTGGACGTAAAATTGCGTTTTGACCCCGATAGGCGCAAACGGCAAAAAATAAAAGAAATGCTTGAGCCACATTTATCGGAGGTTACTATTTTAATTAATGGGACTTCGAGCATAGACATTCTGCCGAAAGGTTTTAATAAAGCTGTGGGAATGAATAGATTTCTAAAGAAAGCAGGACTAGAGAAATCCGATGTAATTTTCGTTGGTGACGGGCTTTTCCCGGGAGGAAACGATTATTCTATATATGAAGACGGTTTTGAAACCATAGCAGTTAAAAGTCCAACAGAGACTGAGGCACTTATAGCGGGGTGGATTGGTTAAAAAAGCTTTTTGGGTTTATAATTAAAACATATGGAGGAAATCAAGCCATTTGAAGTTGTGCGTCCTTGGGGAAAATTCAGGCAATTCTCATCTAACGTTGTTAGTTCTGTGAAAATTCACGATGTTAGTCCCCTGGGTAAGTCGAGTCTCCAGAGCCACGGTAAGCGAGCGGAATTCTGGCATATTATTAGTGGTAGCGGGACGGTACAAATAGACGAAAAGGAGCATATGGCTCACGCTGGGGATGAATTTGTAGTTTCACAAGGTATGAAACATCGCTGGACCGGAGGTCCTGAGGGGATGAAGGTTTTAGAAATAATGACGGGGGACTTCGTGGAAGATGACGAGGTTCGTTATGACGACAAATATGGCCGCGCTTAAAATGCAAAAGCCCCGACGCCCAAAGGGATCGGGGTCCCGACTGAAAACGTCGGGAAAAAAAGTAATAAAGAAGAAAAGTGTTGCCGTAAAAAAGAAAACGGTTAAGGTAAAGGTAGCAATAAAGAAAAAGATAATTGCCAAGAAAGTCATACGAAAGACTCCGGCTAAATCGCGAGCGAAAATTTTAAAGAAAAAAATTTCACTGCTTGAGCTGCAAAGGTCCAAGAAGAACCCAATAATTATGCCAGACAGTAGTCGCTACTGGGAATCGAAAGCCGCCTTTAATCCGAGTGCCATAGTGCACGATGGCAAAGTCCATATTATTTATCGGGCGATAGGCGAGAGCGATGTTTCGGTTCTGGGTTATGTGGACAGCCGCGACGGTCTTTCTTTCGATAAAAACTCCAAAATGTTGGCCTACTGGAGCAAGAAGAAACCCGCAATATATATTTCCGATCCAAAAGTTTTGTATTCTTCCGGCGGTGGTTGGGGAGGAGGATGTGAAGATCCGAGGCTCACACTTCTTGGCGACAGGGTTTATATGCTCTACACTCTGTTTGACGGCTGGGGGTCGCTGCGAATCGCTATGACCTCAATAAGCTTGAATGATTTCATCAACAAACGTTTCAACTGGAGAGAGCCGGTGCTAATTTCTCCTCCGGGCGAGATACATAAAAATTGGGTTTTGTTCCCGGAGAAGATTGGCGGTAAGTACGCCATTATGCACAGCTTCGCGCCGAAGATTCTAATCGATTACTTTGATAGTTTGGACGAGCTAGACGGTAAAAAGTTTATTAAGAGTAACAATACTCGACCAATCGACAAGACTCGCACCTGGGACAGCTGGTTCCGTGGCGTGGGTCCTTCTCCCATTAAAACGAAATATGGATGGCTCATAATTTACCAAGCCATGAATCATCTAAACCCGGACCGTTACCGCATTGGCGCCATGCTTTTGGACATCAAAGACCCGACGCGAGTTCTTTATCGTTCAAATGAGCCGATTCTTGAGCCCGAGGAATGGTATGAGAACGAAGGATACAAGAGTGGGGTGGTGTATTCGTGTGGGGCAGTGGTGAAAGATAGAACGCTCTTTGTGTACTACGGTGGCGCCGACAAGGTTTCATGTGTGGCTACTGCAGACTTAGATAAGTTCTTAAAAGAGCTTGTGCGAACCGGAACGACGAAATTAAAAAGTAGCGCTAAAAAATAAAAAGAATTCATGTTTGTTGTAAAAAGGTCTCACCACAATCCGATTTTAGTACCGTACAAAGACCATTATTGGGAGGCGTATGCCTCTTTTAATATGAGTGTCGAGAAGCGAGGGCGAACGTTCTATGGGGTGTACCGGGCTATGAGCGCTGAAGATAAAATGCAGAACCCATCCCGAATCTCAAGTATCGGCTTAGGGAAAAGTTCAGACGGCGTTCATTTTAAAGATTGTGTTTCGTTTATATCACCCAAAGAAGAGTGGGAAAAATATGGATGCGAAGATCCGCGTTTGACGTATTTCGAAGGTAATTATTATATTTTTTATACAGCCTTATCGAAATATCCTTTCGAGGCAGAGGGAATTAAGGTTGCGGTCGCCGTCTCGAAGGATATGAAAACAATCAAAGAGCGACATCTAGTGACACCTTTTAACGCTAAGGCTATGGTGCTTTTCCCCGAGCGGGTCAACGGCAAGGTTACGGCGATTCTCACAATGCATACAGATTCTCCGCCGTCTAGAATTGTGGTGGCTCAAGCAGATGAGGTTAAAGAATTTTGGGATCAGAGATTTTGGGAAAAATGGAACGAAAATATCGACCGTCACACCATTGACCCGAGGAGGTTCCCGTCTGACCACGTAGAAGTCGGCGCTGTGCCTGTAAAAACTAAGGCCGGCTGGCTCCTCCTCTATTCTCACATTCAGAACTATTTTCCAACTGGCGAAAACTTAGAACGAATTTTCGGTATCGAAGCCGTGTTACTCGATTTGCATAACCCCGAACATATAATTGGACGTACGGAGGGTCCCATTTTGGCGCCTCAGGAGCCTTATGAGATGATAGGTCACGTACCTGACGTGATTTTCCCCACCGGAGCGGTCTTAAAAAAGGATAAACTTTTTATTTATTACGGAGCCGCTGATACTACCACTTGTGTCGCCCATGTGAATTTATCCGATTTGGTTGAAACAATGCGTCCGGAAGATATAAATTCGATGTATCGCTTCCGACGTTACGAGGAAAATCCAATTATCGAGCCAGATCCGTCCCACGAATGGGAGGCTCAGGCAACCTTTAACCCTGCAGCTTTGAAAATTGGAAATACGATACATATTCTCTATAGAGCACTTTCACCCGACAACACTTCGGTCATAGGTTATGCCAGTACAAACGACGGCGTACATATCCGCGAGCGGGACGCGGTGCCTGTGTATATACCCCGGGAGGATTTCGAAGCCAAGAAAGTCCCCGGTGGGAATTCCGGATGCGAAGATCCGCGCTTAGTGAAAATAGGTAAGATTATTTATATGTGCTATACGGCTTACGATGGTATAAATTTGCCTAGAGTCGCTGTGACGTCGATATCAGAGAAAGATTTTGTAAATAAAAATTGGAATTGGGAAAAGCCAATTGTTATTACTCCGGCTGGCTTTGACGACAAGGACGCTTCTATTTTTCCGGAGCGAATCAATGGCAAATATTTCATTATCCATCGAGTGGGCGGAGAGATTTGTGGAGATTACCTGGAGTCTCTTGATTTTCACCACGAAACAGTTGATAAATGTATTCGGATTTTCGGTCCAAGATTAAACGCGTGGGATAGCTCTAAGGTTGGAATCTCTGCTCCACCTATGAAAACCAAGCACGGCTGGCTCTTGCTCTACCACGGAATTTCTAAAAATCACAATACGTATCGCGTTGGGGCGGCGTTACTTTCCTTGAAGGATCCGTCCATAGTGCTGGCGCGAACAACTGACCCTATATTTGAGCCAGAAGAACAGTATGAAAAGGAGGGAATAATTCGTAACGTGGTTTTCCCTTGTGGTATGGTAGAGAAAAATAAATTGCTCTATGTTTACTACGGTGGAGCTGACAAAGTAGTAGGAGTAGCGACTATTCACCTTGATACGCTCCTTAAGACGCTTTCGCGCGATCTTTAGAGTTCGGATATATCTCTTGCCGAAAGTAGATTTATGGTCCACTCGATGGCGACTCGTAGTTTTTTGCGTAAAGAGATAAATTTAAACAAATAAACTGTTCGCCAAATCCACCACGCTAACTTCCCATAAAAAGTGAAGCCCTTCACTTCACCGGCTGCCATCCACTGGCCCAGGGAGAGCATAGAGCCCAAGTGCTTGTATCTAAATTCCTTCGGCGGTAGTTCAGACAATATGAGGCTGATGTTTTGAGCCAATGTGCGGGCCTCTTGTTCCGCCACTTGAGCTAGGGCAGGCAAGTATCCGTTATTGTCTTTGAATGCGGCAAGGTCGCCAATCGCAAAAATATTTTTATGATTTGTTAATGCGAAAAATTTGTCAACAATTAAACGCCCATCGGCGGTTGCTTCTGTTTTCTGGTCGAACTCTGGAGCGTTACCTCTAACTCCCCCTACCCAGATCACAGTTTCGCTTTCTAGTTTTTGACCATCGGCTAAGCCGATAAAATCTACCCCAACTTCTGTCACCGAGCTTTCAAGCATAACATTGACACCCTTTTTCCTGAGAACTTGTAAACTTTTTTGCCTGATTTTTTCACCGAATTGGGCTAAAAGCTCCTTGTCTCGGTGGATGAGCACCAGGGAAACATATTTTAAAACTCCGTATCTATAGTAGCGAGAAAACGTATCTTGAATTAACTCGGCTAGTTCGGCAACAAGCTCAACTCCCGTGGGACCACCACCTACCACCACAAAGCGAAGCATCTTGTGTTTTTTATCCTCGTCCGCTACTTGAGAGGCGTGTTCTATTTGGGAGATGACGCGATTTTTAATATTTATAGCGTCTTCAATTGATTTTAAGGTGTAGGAATATTGCTCGGCACCAGGTATTCCATAGAAATTAGTTGTTGCGCCGGTGGCGAGCACCAAGTAGTCATAAAGTACGGCACCGTCTTTGGTTGTTACTGTTTGGTTTACAGTATCTATAAACTGAGCTTTCCCAAGATAAAATTTATTCAAGCAACAACCCAATACTTTACGTATCGGCTCTACGATATTACTGCGATTTAATCCGCCGGTGGCAACTTCGTGAAGTAGGGGAGTAAAAAGGAAATAATTTTTCTCGCTTATAAGTGAGAGCTCTATATTTTTGGTGTTGTGAGCAAATTTGTGCAAATATTTCAGGGCATATATACCGCCAAATCCGTTGCCCACAATTACTACCCTTACCGGTTTTTCCATAATTTCTATTCTAACATAAAAAATGATATCATTACCGGATGACAGAATCGGTTGTATGGGTTCAGTCTTTCATTGCTAATTATTCAGCTTGGAAGTACGTGATAATTTTTCTAGGAGCAGCTTTTGGTGGCGAGCCTGCCGTATTAGTGCTGTCCTTTCTTGCCGCACAAGGGATATTCCCCTTGGCCCCATACATAGCTGTGAGCTTTCTTGGTGTATTTTCTTCTGATTGTCTGTATTTTTTTCTGGGAAGGACGGCAATTGCCAAGAAAGCCATCGAACATAGATATGCGACTAAAACAATTTCGGTAATTATTGAAGTTATAAATCGGCTTTCTAGGGGCAGGCATACAATTGCCTTTATAATGGCAAAGTTCGTCATAGGTACCAGGGCTGTTCTTATTATGTATGTAAGTAAAACAGGGCTTTCTTTGGGAAAATTCATGCGACATAATTTACCGGCGATCGTGATTTGGCTCGTTATCGTTAGTGCTACGGGCTACCTGTCGGGTTTAGGTTTTGCTCACATTTCGAAAACCATCGAGAATGTATATGCCGGTATCGGATTTGTGTTGTTAATTTTAATAATTCTTATGGCAATCCAGCGCTGGTTCAATAAGACAATTGAAAAGGAAGAAGAGAAAGTTTTGGAAGAAGAAAATATGATATAATTAAAAATATGCAAATAAATTTACAGAGTAAAAATATTGAATTAACCGACGAGATAAAAAATTATGCCGAGAAGCGAGTAACTAATTTAGACAAGCTGCTTTCTGGCCTGGCATCCGAAGAAGCCCAGGCTACACTAGAGGTATCTCGGAATACATTACACCATAAAGCCGGCGATGTTTTTCACGCCGACTGCTCCTTGACTCTTCAAGGCAAACACTTTTATGCTTCGAGCGACAACGAGGATCTTTATACCGCCATCGATAACGTTAAGGACACGTTATTTAACGACATAAACAAAACCAAGGGTCGTGAGCAGACTCTTTTGGTTCGTGGAGCTCGAAGTGTCAAAAAAATGCTGAAGGGTCTCTCTGACCGCAATCCTTTTACTTCGAAATATTAATTTCGGTTGAATTCCTCCCAGGTTATCTCCTTTCTTCCTTCCGGGATAACTTTTTTGATTGTGAAAGTATTATTTTCCAGTACCGCATCAGTGATAATTATTCGTTTTCCATTTTCAAAAAGGAAGGTCCGAGGCCAGTGGGCATAAGCACGGAATTTGTTGTAATTCGTAACAGGGTCGGCACTTAAATTTATCAGGCCGTCTTCTTTTTTAATTTTTTTACAATGAGTTGCCAGCTTTTCATCTTGTGGTGCTTCTTTTATATCACCAGCTATTATTTTCGGTAATGTTTCTACAAGTAGTTCGCCTCCAGCTTTAATTAAAGCTAAACGGAGTTCGGGTGCGGTTTGGTCAGGCAAGATTTCAAGCTTCTTGCTTGCGATTATCGGTCCCGCATCCATTTGATATACCATTTTCTGGATTGTGACTCCTGTCGTGCTATCTCCGTTTAAGATCGCCGTTTCGACAGGGGAAGCGCCACGATATTTAGGCAACAGGGAATAGTGAATATTTATTGAACCGTATTTTGGTATTTTTAAAATTTCTTCTGGCAATATTTTGCCATAGGCTACGATTATAAATAGGCAGTTAGGTCCTAGGCATCTAAGCTTTAGCTCGTTATAAAATATTTCATCAAGTTTCTCGGGTTGAAGGTAAGATATATTATTTTCTTCCGCCCAGACTTTAACCGGAGAGGGAGTTAGGAGCATTTTACGCCCGGATCTGGCATCCGGAGAGGTAACAATAATACTAGGCAAATAACCTGCTTGCTTCAATGTTTCCAGGGTATCGCTCGCCACGTTCGGTGTGCCAAAAAATGCAAATGTAAATTGACTAGACATTATTTTTTTATTGAATTACTTAACTGGAAGTTCTTCCTTGATATCCTTAGCGTGGTCTATGAACAAGATTCCTTTCAGGTGGTCTGTTTCGTGCTGGAAAATTTGAGCCAATAGCCCTGATGCACCGCGCGTAAACTTCTTGCCATTTTCGTCATACGCTACTACCGTAGCTTTTTTTGAGCGCAAAGCCTTACCGTACAACCAGCGGACGGACAGACAGCCTTCAGGTAGCCACTCCTTGTCACGGGACAATTTGGAAATTTGCGGGTTAATGAATATTAAATCCTTTATCTTAACTTTTTTTGCTTTTTCCGCCACTTCTTCACCCGCTAGAATTTTTTCAGCGCGCGCCCGAGCGAAGTCAGGAGCAAATATTTTTCCCGATACCACGAAAATTTGCAAAGAATATCCGATCTGCGGAGCCGCTATGGCTACACCATCATCTTGACTTTTCAGGGCTGCGGACATCTCGCTGAGAATTTTTTTAATTTTTTCTTTCTTTATTTCACTGACAGGCACCTCTTGGGCTTGTTTACGAAGCACCTTTTCTGTTTGTTGAAGAATTTTCTTCATAGTTACTTGAGGTTTTTTAGATACTCGAGAAGCTTGGTGAGTTTGACGGTATCTTGAGATCTGTTGGACATATCACGCACGATAACAGCATTTTCTAATGCCTCTTTTACTCCGAAGATTATCGCATAAGGGATAGCCAGACGTTCAGCAATGGCTAATTGTGACCCTAGACTGTCTTTCGACAAGGATTGTGCAATAGGAATGTGAGCTTTTCGTAAAATTTCGATAACGTTTAGGCTCTTGAGCTTGGCATCAGCCCCCAATTGAATGAAATATATTTTCGGCTTTTTCATAATGCGAGGCGCGAGCTTCTTGTACCAAGGCGCCGCGACAATTCTGTCTACGCCGATAGACATTCCTACTGCTGGGACGTCGCGCTTGCTGCCGACTTGGCGTGCCAGATAGTCATAGCGTCCACCGCCGGCGAGCGCCAATAGCGTGCCACCTTCGCCAGCCTCCTTCTCCATAATTTCAAAAACAGTGCGGGTATAGTAAGAGAGTCCTCGTACCAGGTTCTTGTTTATGTTGTATGGTATACCCATCTCCTCCAGATATTCCAGCACTTCCTTGAAGTGTTTCTTGCATGAAGCGCACAGGAAAGAAATTGAGTCCGGGGCACCTTCGTTTATTTCTTTTGTTTTTTCTTCTTTGGAATCAAGGATGCGAAGGGGATTAGTTTTCAATCGTTCGCGGTCTACGGACGGCAAACTGCTTAAATGCTTTTTATAGTAATTTGAAAGTTCCTTCAAGTAGACATTTCGGCATTCCTTGTCGCCGATAGAATTTATATCAATAGACAAGTCGGTTGCTCCGGCATCCTCGAGGATACACATACCTGCCTTGATGGTAAGGGCGTCTAGGATGCTCTTGTCGCTTCCTAGACAGTCTAAATCAAATTGGTAAAACTGTCGGTATCGGCCGCGTTGTGGTTTATCGTGGCGAAAGACTGGTCCGTATTGGTAGAACATTACTGGTTGTGGTTGGTTCTGCATTCCGTGCTCGATATAAGCACGCATAAGCGGAGCAGTGTGTTCTGGGCGAAGTGCTAGATGGTCGCCCCCTTTTGTTTTTAGATTGTAAATTTCCTTGTCGACTATGTCTGTGCCTTGTCCGATGCCTCCGGTGATAAGGTCTTCGTGTTCAAGCATTGGAGTATCGATAGGTTTGAATCCGTAGTAGACGGCCACCTCCTGCGCCTTCTCGAAAAATCCCTGAAAAGCGTAATACTCTTCGTTCATAATGTCTCGCATACCTTTCGGGGTTGCGAGTTCGGCGGCCTTACTTTTCGGAGCGCGTGTTAGTTTTTTCATAATACTTATTTTTCTTCTTTATAATCGCCCGGTAAAATATTGATTTTATCAAACGGCAAGAGGCGTATGAAGGCCTTGCCAGTGAGAAGCTCTTTTTTTACAGCACCCCAATAACGAGAATCAGAACTTGCGCCCCTGTTGTCTCCCATTACGAAGTATTCGTTATCTTTTAACTCGAAGTGCGTTTCGCTATTGCTCTTATTTTTAACAAAAGGTTGATTTAAGACAAGCCCATTCTTGTGGTCATTATTTTTAATCGTGACCGTGCTGCCATCTATGTCCACGGTTTCGTTTGGCAAACCGATAATTCTTTTTATGAAAAACTTACTTGGGTCAGCGGGGTAGCGGAATACCACCACGTCATATCTCTCGGGCGCACCAAGTCGATAGGAAATTTTATCTACTATGAGGTAGTCTCCGTTTTCAAAAGTGGGAAACATAGATGACCCTGAAACTATGAAGGGCTCGGCCACGAATGCGCGAATGGGCACCACAATAAGTAAAGCTAAAAAAGCGAAGCGCAGTAGCTCCCAAAAAGATTGCCAACCTGATTTTTTCTCTTCCATTCGGACATCATAGCATAAAACATTCTTGACATTATGGGAAGTTTTGTTTTCTAATTAAAAGTATAGCTATTAAAAATAATATGGTATCATTCTAATATGAAATTAGTAGTAGGGCTTGGAAATCCGGGCGAAGAATATGAGAAAACTCGTCATAATACGGGGCGAATTTTAGTTGGGTTAATTGAGAAGAAATGGGAAGGCCCCAAGGTGAAATTCATAACGCCCGACACGTTTATGAATAATTCGGGTAAAGCAGTGACGACATTCGTAAAATCAAAAAAAGATCTCAAAGACTTGGTTGTTGTCTACGACGACATCGATCTTCCTATTGGCAAAATTAAAATTTCTTTCAACAGGTCATCCGGCGGGCACAACGGGCTGGGCTCTATAATTAAATCTCTCAAGTCAGAAGAATTTGTGCGTATACGAATTGGCATAGCCCCAACAACTCCTTCCGGTAAAATCCGAAAGCCTTCCGGGGAGAAAGAGGTGCTTAAATTCCTACTGGGAGAATTTAAAAAGTCTGAGTTTGAAACTATAAAAAAGCTTTCTAAAAAAGTGAGTGATGCAATTGAGTGTATTTTCTCCGAGAGTAAAGAGAAGGCAATGAGCTTGTATAATTAAATTTCCTTCACGGCCTCGAGGATAATGCTTTTTTCACCGTTTCGATTGGAAACTTTCCCTGAGAGAGCGATGCATTTTTCGGGAACCAAGATGTCCACAGAGGTTTGATATAGACGAGGGAAGGCTACAGCCTCGATTGAATCAGTCAGGTCGGATATTTTCAAGAAAGCCATCCGCTCGTTATTTTTTGTTATCACTACTCTGGCGGTTTCGATGATGCCGCCAAGGGTAACCGGCAGACCGTTACCCATTTCTTCTTTTATCTTTTTGATATTTATGGTCCTTTTTTCTAATTTATCGCGCAAGCGTTCTAGTGGGTGCCCTGAGATGTAGAGACCTAGGAGTTCCTTTTCCCACGCTAACTTCTCCGCTTGTGTGGCTTCGGTGGCAGGCTGAAGCTTGAACTCCGGGGCTTGCACTGATGTAGCGCCACCGAAAAGCGAGGTTTGGGCGCCGTTTTGCTTGCCGTTTTCGTGGTTATACTCGAGCATCGCTTCGAGATTGCCAAGGAGTATGCCACGGTCGCCCCATTCGTCCATACTGCCGGATTTTATCATAGCTTCCATAGATTTTTTATTCAAATTTTTATGCTTGATACGATCGAGGAAATTGGTGATTGATTGAAATTTACCGTTTAGCTTTCTTTCTTCGATGATGGCGTCGGCGATATCAGTCCCCAAGTTTTTAATCGTATAAAAGCCGAACCTTATGCGCTCGCTTTTGTTGGTTTTGGCAATTGGAATGTTCGTGTCTTTCGGCAAACAGGAAAAGCCGCCGTAACTTTCATTGATGTCAGGTGGCAGGACGGGGATTTTCATATTTTTGCATTCCTCTATAATCTCGGCTATTTTTTCTACATCACCTGATTCAGCCGTAAGAATTGCTGCCATATATTCCACAGGGTAATGCGCTTTCATATATGCCGTCTCGTAGGCAACCTTGCCGTAGCTTGCCGCGTGTGCCTTATTGAACCCGTAGGCCTGGAACGGCTCGAAGAGTTTCCACAATTTTTCTGCGAACTCTGGAGTTTGTCCGTTCTGGATGATACCTTTCGTAAATTTTTCTCTCTGCGCGGCCATTTCTTTTGGAATTTTCTTTCCAACAGCCTTGCGGAATTTGTCCGCTTCTTCCCAGGTGTAACCGGCAAGTTCTATGGCGCAGAAAAGCAGGTCGTCCTGATACACAATGAGCCCGTGGGACTCCGCGAGGAATTTCTTCATTCGAGGGTCCATATATTTAACCAGGCGGGGATTGTGCTTCCTTTTAATGTATTCCGGAATTGTTTCCATCGGACCTGGGCGGTAGAGCGCAACCATAGCATTGATGTCATGAATCGTAGTGGGCTTGAGCTCTTTCAAGTAGCGGGTCATTCCCGCGCCGTTTAACTGGAAAAGTCCTTCTGTCTGCCCGTTGGCCAGAAGTTCGAAAGTTTTCTTGTCATCTAGTGGAATTCGAGTTAAATCTATATTTACTCCGTAAAATTTTCGTACTAGACGTACCGCATCGGCGAGTATGGCCAGGTTACGAATACCCAAGAAGTCGAATTTCAGAAGTCCGGCCTCCTCAGCACTGTACATATCGTACTGAGTAATTATTTTTCCGCCCTTCGGGTCTAACTGAGTGGGCATATACTCGTAAATCGGCTTAGGTGCTATAACTACGCCGGCGGCGTGCACGGAAATGTGTCGGACACAGCCTTCAAGTTTCTTTGCGAGGTCTATGATTTCTTTGGTGTCTTTTTCCTTTTCGTAGGCTTCTTTGAGCTCGGGGACTATTTCCATGGCGTGGTCTATGGTCATTGGCATTCCTTGCGAACCCATAGGAATCATTTTAGAAATGCGGTCACCTACGGCATAGGGGTAGGCTAGGGCTCGAGCAACGTCACGCACCGCACCGCGCGCCATCATCGTTCCGAAAGTACCGATCTGGGCCACATTCGCTTCACCATATTTTTGTTTCACATATTCAATCATCTCATCCCGCCTGTTGTCAGCGAAGTCCATATCTATATCGGGAGCCGAAGGTCGGAAAGGGTTTAAAAATCTTTCAAACGGGAGCTTGTATTCCAAAGGGTTAATATTTGTAATCCCCAGAAGATACGTAACCATAGAGCCGGCAACCGAGCCTCGAATTGCGGTCAGAATGCCGTGTGCCTTGGCATAATCCAGTAGGTCGTCTACCACTAGGAAGTATGGAGAATAACCTTTAGTGAAAATTATCTGGAGTTCGTACTCGATGCGTTCTTTGATTTCGGTAGTTTCTTTTATATTTAAATTTTTCAGCCCCTCGTAAGTAAGTTCTCGGAGTTTTTCATCATATGTTTTTCCTTGTTCCACTTTGAAATCCGGGAAAACCCACTTTCCAAGTTCGAGCTCGAGGTCACACATTGCTGCCACCTTGTTTGTATTTTCCACCGCGTCGGGGACATCTTTGAAAAGTTCCATCGCCTCTTTGCTGTTAACGAAATGGTATTCTTCGTTACCGAAAGAAAATTTATTTTCATCCTTAATATCCGAGTTAGTTTGGATAGCCAGAAGAGTCTCGTGGGCTTTGCGGTCGTCTCGCATAGGATAATGCGAGTCCATTGTAGCGACTAACGGTACGCCCAACTTTTTACTTAAGGCGATAATACCTTCACGCACGTTTTCCGCACCATCGACTCCGGACTGCTTCTGCTGAATTTCCAGGAAATAATTCTCTTTGCCGAAAATTTCTTGGTGCTCGGCTATGACAGCTTCAGCTTTTTGAAAATCTTTACCTGAAAGTGCGCGCCCTAATTCTCCGCCTAAGCATCCGGAAAGTGCGATGATACCATCGGAATACTTGCGTAAAATTTCTTTATCCATTCGTGGCTTGTAGTAAAAGCCCTCGATATGCGAAATTGTGACCAGGCGCATCAGGTTTTTATAACCGGTCAAATTTTTTGCAAGCAAAGTCAGATGAAATCTTTTATTATCGATACCGGGATCTTTGTCCGCGCGGCCACGGTTGGCCACATAGGCTTCGACGCCGATGATCGGCTTAATTCCAGCCGCCTTCGCTAGTTTATAGAATTCAACGGCGCCATACATATTGCCATGGTCGGTAATAGCCAGCGCCGGCATTCCGTACTCTTTAGCCAAATTTATCAAAGTTTCAAGCTTAGAAAGCCCGTCGAGTAGGGAATAGTGCGAGTGGGTGTGCAGATGCACGAATTTTGCTTTTTCTTCCGCCATTTTGCCTATAATAGCACATTTTGCTACAATAATATTATGAAAAAAATACGAGTAGGTATTAATGGTTTTGGAAGAATAGGGCGTGCTTTTCTCAAGGTTGCCTGGGAACATCCGGAAGTTGAAGTAGTCGCCCTAAATGACTTGGGCAGCGTAGACAATATGGCTTACCTTTTGAAATACGACACTGTCTACGGAAAATGGGGTCATGAAATTAAAACAGAAGGGGACAGTTTAGTTATCGATGGAGCGAAAGTCAAAGTTCTGGCAGAAAAGGACCCTAGCAAGCTTCCTTGGAAAGATTTAAATATTGATGTAGTTGTGGAGTCAACCGGACTTTTTACTAATTATGAAAAAGCTCAAGCGCACATCGTTGCCGGAGCGAAAAAAGTTGTAATCTCCGCCCCAGCGAAAGGTGACAGTACCGTTAAGGGTGAAATGATTCTCTTGGGTGTCAACGAAGACAAATTCGGCGCAAGTGACATAACTTCCAACGCTTCCTGCACTACTAACGCCGCTTCGCCTCTCATTGCGATTTTGCACCAAGCTTTAGGGGTAGAGAAAGCTTTACTCAATACCGTGCACGGATACACGGCTTCACAAGCACTGATCGACGGCCCAAGCAAAAAAGATTTACGTGAAGGTAGGGCAGCAGCCCAGAACCTTGTGCCATCCTCGACCGGGGCAGCTATCGCCGTGGCTAAAGTGTTCCCAGAACTCACTGGTCTCTTTGACGGCATATCTATCCGTGTGCCGGTGCCAGCTGGATCTATCGTGGATATAACTTTCATTTCCAAGAAAGATACAACCGCTGAAGAAGTGAATGAAATCCTCAAAAAAGCGGCAAAGGATCCTCGCTGGGAAAAACTTTTCGCGGTAACCGAAGAACCTTTAGTCTCAAGCGATATACTTGGAAGCCATTACGGCTCTATCGCGGACCTCAAGATGACCCGCGTGGTTGGCGGCAATCTAGTTAAGGTGATGGGCTGGTATGACAACGAAATGGGGTACACTCACACTCTCGTCGACCACGTCCTCAAAACCGCTGCGACGATAAAATAAAATGAAACAAAAAATATATTGGTTGCGGGGTCTGATTGGAGGAGTAATTGCTTATGTGCTTTTTTTGTTTATTCTTTATATATGTTTAAGTAGGCTTGGAGGTGGAGATGGGGAATATGCGTTTGGTCTGATACTTCCAATAATCGCCCCTTTCCTTCTACCTGTTATTCCTCTGGGGGCATTCATTGGTTGGTTCTATGGAAGAAAGATAAATTAATACTCGATTAACCATTGTGATTTTCTTTATAACACTTGAAATCTCCTAGTCAAAGATATAATGCGCAAATTTCTTAATATACAATATATAGTATACTAAGGAATATAAGATATGCCGCACATTTCTTCCAAAAAACTGAAGAAGGATACGCTAAGTAGGTTGTATGGCCAGTTTAGTGACGCTTTTGAAAAGTCAGCGCGTAAATCACAAGCAAAATTTTTCCTAGGTGATCTTCTGACTAAGACCGAAAAAATAATGCTCGCGAAAAGATTTGCAGTTATTTATCTATTATCTCAAGATGTGCCGATGTCTTATATTGCAGAGTCATTAGGTATGAGCTACACTACCGTTTTTAAGATGTCACTAAAATATGATATTGGGAAATACTCTGCACTGCTTCGTTCTGTTGAACAAGAAAAAGTAGAGATATGGAAAATCTTGGAGAAGATTTTACGGGCAGGTCTGCCACCCCGAGCGGGAAGGGGGAGGTGGCGATTTTTGTATGATAACACTAAAAAGTAATTTAAAAATTAGTATACAATATATCGTATACTAAAGAATTAGGTAGATAGAGTATTGTTAATATTAAAAATTTAACAGATTTTACAAAAAGATTATTTTGCTACATAAATCGCAAAAAAGTTAATTTTTGCGTGTTTTAAACATAGAATATGAGTGGAAAAGGAGAGCACGAAATGTGTAATTATGTAGAACCTCGCACAGTTGGCAAGACGGTAGTACTCGGCGCGGAAGCGTGCCGAAGCGAGGGCAGCCGCAAGCGCGTGTTCGTCCCCGAGGTGCGTGATTCGAGGGCGCTTCGTCCTTCCGCGCCTTCGTGGATCACTGAGTTCAAAGGCCGCGCGCCCAACGGAGACATTGTTATTGTCCCCGTCGGAACCGTGTTTGATGTCATCGAAGGATGACATACCGCGGAGGACGGATTCCTTCACCCCGCCGGACGCAAGTGCCGGCTTTACTTTTATTTAAAATAATTTTTGGAAAGATATGCGCGACCGGAGTCACCGAAAAGCATAACTACCACGTCGCCCCGTTTTAACTTCCTTAAATATTTCTCTGTGGCATATGATACGGCGCCGGAGCCGGTGCCGCCTAGAAGGCCGTATTTTCGCGCCATTGTTTTCATCATACCGAGGCCCTCATTATCCGAGACAGGGATAAACTCATCTATAATTTTTTCATTAAGACAAGGTGTTTCGAAATCTATACCTATGCCTTCCATCCGGTAGGGCTTTGGGTGGCCCCGAGTAGAGTGAAACGAAGTATCTACGTCGACCGCTATTATTTTGATTTTCGGATTTTTTTCTTTTAAAAATTTTCCAGCGCCTGATATTGTGCCACCAGTGCCGCCCGCTGCGATAAAGTGGGTAATCTTACCTTTTGTCTGTCGCCAGATTTCAGGTCCCAGATTTTTATAATGAGCTTTTGGGTTGGAGAGATTAAAATATTGATTGGGCATAAAAGAATTTGGTACTTCCTTTAGCAGTTTTTCTGCGACGCTGTGCCGACTCCGAGGGTCGTGAATATCGACGGCCGGGCAATGAATGACCTTGGCGCCGTAGGCTTCGATAGCCTTTATTTTTTCCTCGCTCATAGCAGGGGAGGCCGTAATAACTACTTTATATCCCTTGACTGCGCCAATCATCGCGCAAGCTACGCCCTGATTGCCGGATGAGGATTCAATGAGGGTGCCACCAGGTTTTAAGTTACCTTTTTTCTCGGCTTCTTCAATCATAAAAAGCGCCGAGCGGTCCTTTATACTGCCACCGGGGTTTAGATATTCGAGCTTGGCGAAAATCTTTGCCGAGGACTTGAAGGGGACTGGCACGATAGGCGTATTGCCTATAAAATCTAGTAAATTGTTTCTATTTTTCATATTTAAACGATATCGCCAAAACTAAGCGGTGTGAAGTTTTACAACACTCATATTGCAATTGTGACTTTTTGTAAAATCTGTTAGAATATAGAAATGATCAAAATTCAGCCAATTGTGCGGGAAATTGTGAAAAAAGAGTTTGAGGCCTACCTGGCGCTCACTAATGGTTATATGAATATGTCGAGTTATGCGTACCGCATCAAACCCAAAGTTGAGGAGCTCACCAAGAAACAAGTGACAATCACAAGCTTGGTCGTTTCTCTTTCGCGCTTGCGTAAAGAATTTAAAAAAGCGAAGCCCCTGATTCACGATGTACATATAACCAACATAACCACTAAGCTGCCATTAACGGAGCTAGCATATGACAACAGCCCGGCGCTTAATCGAGAGCTAGAATCTTTACAGAAAAATATTTCTGCGTCGCACGAAGACTTTTTCACCGTTACTAAGGGCTTGACGGAAGTTGACATTATTTGCTCCTCAAGTCTCGAGAAGAAAGTGCTAAAACATTTCAAAATAAAACCAAAAATCATAAATCATAATTTCGCGGCCGTCGGCGTGGCTTACGGTCCGGAAGTTTTCGGAACCCCGAACGTATTTTTCTCGCTTCTCTCGGTAACTTCTCGCGCCCGGATCAATATCGAGGAATTAGTGTCGACACCCACAGAGCTTGTTTTCATTGTAGCGGAGAAAGATTTTGCCCAGACGGTGGCACTTTTCTCAGAATTGCATAGACAAACCAATCAATGATATACTCTTGATATGAAAATTTACATCGGCGCCGACCACACTGGATTTGAGCTGAAGGATAAATTGAAAACCTATCTCACCGAGCTTGGGCTCGGGTACGAAGTTGTCGACAAAGGTCCATTTACTTATGATGCATCGGACGATTATCCCGATTTCATCAGACCGGTGGCGGAAGCTGTGGCTAAGGATGAAGGAAGTTTTGGCGTGGTGTTAGGAGGCTCGGGCCAGGGAGAAGCTATGGCCGCTAACCGCGTGCCAGGAGCCAGGGCCGCGGTTTTTTATGCAGAAGCAGTTGCGGCAGCTGCTATTGATGTGTCTGGTACTAAAAGCAGTGATCCGTACGAAATAATTAAGCTGGCTCGGATTCATAATAACGCCAACATCATATCTTTAAGTATGAGATTTCTTTCTGAAGACCAGATAAAATTTGCGATAGAGCTTTTCCTTAAGACTCCTTTTCCCGGAGAAGCGAGACATATTAAGAGAATCCAGAAGCTTGGTTAAATATGGAAAACAAATCTCAAGAACTTGAAATCGCAATCAAGGCAGCGCTAGAGGCTGGCGTTATTTTGGAGAAATATTTCGAGACGGAAATTTTGAAAGAATTTAAAGAGGACAATACACCTGTCACGCTCGCCGACAACGAGTGCGAGGCGGCAATTAAGAAAATAATTTTAGAAGCTTTCCCCACCCATTCCATTCTTGGAGAAGAAACGGGGATGACTGAAAATGGAAGCGAATATGTCTGGAACATAGATCCGATTGATGGAACCCGAAATTTTATGAACGGCATTCCCATCTTTGCCGTGTCGGTAGCTTTGGTGAAAAATGATCAAGTTGTCGTCGGCGTTATTCATAACCCCATAACCCATTCACTGTTCTATGCTGAGAAGGGCAGAGGCGCGTATTTCAACGACAAGCAGATATTTGTTTCAAAAGACGGCCGTGAACACGCAATGATAAGTATCTCACCGGGAAAGAAGACCGACCCAGCCAAGCTCCTGTTTCGGGAGCTTTATTATAATTTTAAACAAGGGGTGGTAAGCTCGGTAAGAAATTTTGGCTGTACAGCTATGGAGCTTGCTTATGTGGCGCGCGGAGCGCTAGAGGCCAACGTACAGCTGGGACTATCCACGTATGATTTTGCCGCGGGGGTGCTTCTGATAGAAGAAGCGGGTGGTACTATTACCAAGCACGATGGCGGGCTGTGGCAGTTTCCGGATGGTGAATTTATCGCTTCTAACGGACTTTTCCATGATGTTTTAGTGGAAGAAATTAAAAAGCAGAAAGAGAAATTAAATATTAAGTAAAAATATGAAAGCTATTACCCCGGCAATTTTAGATAAGGATTTCGATGAGATAAAAAACAAGCTTGCGTTTATGCGTGGGCGAACCAGGTGCGTGCAGATTGATTTCTGTGATGGAGCGTTTGTGCCGAGCACCACTTGGCCTTTCGCTTCGGGCGGATTGGAGGATATTAATTTCAGGAAAATAGTGAACGAAGAAGAGGGTATGCCTTACTGGGAAGATTTCGATTTTGAGTTCGATATGATGGTGATGGATGCAGTAGAGAATTTCGACATCTATATGAAGCTGGGGCCGAAAAGAATAATTTTCCACTTGGCAGCCCAGAAAAACTTGGCCGAATTTGAAGAATTTTTGGAGGGGATAGACAATTATGTACGTGATAACGTTGAAATTGGCGTGGCGGTGCTTCCTAATACGGATTTGTCGATGCTAGGTAGCTTGATAGGTAAGGTGGATTTCGTGCAATGTATGGGTATTGATAAGATTGGCTTTCAAGGGCAAGCTTTCAACCCTGTAATACTGGAAAAGATTAAATTTCTGAAAGATAAGTTCCCCGGTTTGCCGGTGGCTGTTGACGGCAGCGTGAATTTGGATACTGCTGAGGATATTATAGCTGCAGGCGCGGACAGGTTGGGGGTAGGGAGTGCCATATGGAAGGCTCCGGACCCGATAGGAGCTTTGGAAAAATTTGAAAGTCTGATACAATAAAAAGTAATGGCATTTTTGTCTGAAGAGAAAACAAAAGAACTTGCGAATAAAGCGAACGACATTCGTATGTCTATTATTACGATGCTAGCGGCTGCGAAGAGCGGACACACGGCTGGACCGCTTGGAATGTCAGACATATTTGCACTTTTTTATTTTCATATATTGAAACACGACCCTAAGAACCCGACCTGGCCGGAGCGCGACAGAGTGATACTTTCAAACGGTCACATTTGTCCCGTTTTGTATGCCGCAATGGCTCATTCGGGATATTTCCCTGTGGAAGAATTGCAAACTTTAAGAAAGCTGGGCAGCCGCTTGCAAGGTCATCCGCACCGCGAATTTCTACCAATGCTTGAAACTTCGTCAGGCCCACTCGGCTCCGGTCTTTCTCAGGCTGTGGGTATGGCTCTCGCTGATAAAATTGATAAAAAGGACAAAGGGAGATTTATTTACTGCTTTATGGGAGACGGGGAATTAGACGAAGGAAATATCTGGGAAGCGGCAATGCTCGCCGGTAAATATAAATTAGGAAATATTATCTCCGTTATAGACAGGAACAATATTCAGATTGAGGGCGTAACTGAAGAAGTTCTTCCGCTTGAACCTCTGCAATCCAAGTGGCGAAGTTTCGGCTGGCACGTGATAGAAGTTTCAGGGCACGATTTTCGTGCATTGAACGAAGCTGTAGAAGAAGCTCAAGCGATTTTCGATAAGCCTATCGTACTTATTGCGCACACGATTCCAGGCAAAGGCGTGTCTTTTATGGAAGGAGATTATAGATGGCACGGCAATCCGCCTGGTTCGATAGAACCAGCAGGTGCGCCTCCTAAGTCTGAACAAGTCAAAGTCGCACTTGAAGAACTTCAAGCAAATAGATTTTAAAATATGTTAAATCCAGACTTAAAACTTAATCCGAAAATTTTTAACGCCGACGTTGAGCAAATACCCACGCGCAAAGGCTTCGGGCAGGGACTCTTGGCTGCCGGAGAAGCGGATCCTAATATTGTCGGACTTTGTGCTGATTTAACCGAGAGCACGCAGATGCATCTCTTCGCGGCAAAGTTTCCAGAGAGATTTGTGCAAGTTGGGGTCGCAGAACAAAATCTAGTCACTGTGGCGGCCGGAATGGCTGCGATGGGAAAAATTCCTTTCTGTTCTTCATACGCAATGTTTTCTCCGGGGCGCAACTGGGAACAGATACGAACAACAGCTTCCTATAATGACCAGCCTGTTAAAGTCGTGGGCTCTCACTCTGGAATTTCCGTGGGGCCTGACGGGGGAACGCACCAAGCGCTAGAAGACATAGCTCTTATGCGCATACTTCCGAATATGGATGTGGTTTCGCCCTGCGACGCCATTGAAGCAAAAAAGGCAACGCTTGCAATCGCGAAAACGAAAAAGCCGGCCTACATAAGACTGGTCCGAGAGAAAACGCCGGTGGTTACTACAGAAGAAACACCATTTGCGTTAGGTAAAGCTGAAATTTACTGGATGCCGGACAATGGACTCGCCCAAGTGGGGATTATCGTGACCGGAGGATTAGTTTGCAAAGCATTGTTTGCTGCCAAAGAGCTCGAAGCTGAAGGAGTGAAAACGAAAGTTCTCAACTTGGCCACGATTAAACCTCTTGATACTGAGGCGATTATTGCGCTTGCAAAAGAATGTAAAAAAATTGTTACTGTAGAGGAGCACCAAGTAGCCGGAGGGATGGGTAGTGCCGTAGCGGAAACACTAGCGCAAAATTATCCGGTACCTATTGAATTCGTCGGCGTGCACGACCTTTTCGGACAGTCTGGTACCCCCGATGAACTTATTGAACACTATGGAATGGGTAAAGACGCTATCAAAGAAGCGGTAAAGAAAATTCTCGCTAGAAAAGCTTAGCTTTTATATTTTATTCACTTTGTAGCTCTCAGGGGCGTTTTTTAAATATTCCTCAATTTTGTCAGGAGTCAGGAGTCCGACGTTGGCGCCGACTTTCTGGACAACCGCCATAGAATTTATCCCCGCCCAAGCCAGGGCTTCTGGTAAAGTTTTACCAAGAGCTAGCGCTGAAGTGATTGTAGAAGAAAAGGCATCGCCTGCGCCTGTGCGGGAATACGGCGGTTTCGGGTCAGGATAGATGGGCGTTTGCCAATAATCAACGCCATCATAGGCGTATGCACCTTTAGGGCCGTCAGTAATGACTACAGTTTTAGGTCCTAGTTTATGTATCTCGGATAAAAGCTCTTTAATTTCTTTTTCTTTTCCTCCTAAAATTTTTTCTGCTTCTTCCACGTTACAGAAGAAAAGTTTCGAGAGCTTATAGAATCGGGTGAGTTTTTCCGCGCCAAGTTTTATTTCAAATTTACCAGGCTGGAAAGCCAAATTTATCTCGGGATGTTTCTCTAAATAATCTGCTACTTTGTTGTGAAAGTCTGGGTATGCTGTTTCGTTAACCGAACTAAAGTATATCCATTTAGGACTGCCAATTGGAGGCAAGATATATTCATAATTTTGATGTTTTATGAGAATAGTGCGCTCAGGCCCATACCACAGCACGTAGTGGTAGTTAGTTTTCATTCCCGCATTTACGCGCACGAAATCCATCACAACATTATTTTTCTTAAACTCCGCTATACAGTCTTCTCCCTCGCGGTCTTCTCCCAAGTTAGTTACAATGCCGGTTTTGAGCCCCAGTCGGGCAGCCGAGATGGCGGCATTGGCAGCGTTACCTACGGCGGGTATTACGAAAACGTCCTCATATTCAACCTTTTCCGCGAAAGGAATAGCTATTTCATAGCTTGGAGTATCAGGTTCGCCCAGGATTTCTGCCTTTTTAAGCTTAATAAACGCATCTATGACCGTATCCCCAATAGACAGGAATTCTATTTTATTTTCATTCATGATATTATTTTAACATAAAAAGTAACCTAATAAAATGTCTAAAAAACTAATTTTAGTTTTGACGATGGGTATATTTTTCTCGGGTTTTAGTGTGGCTAACGCAGCGTTGGTGATTAATGAATTTGTATCCGATCCTGATTCGGGGTCGGAATGGATTGAGCTCAAGAATGATTCTTCTTCGGAAATAAATCTTGACGGTTGGAGTTGGACGGAGCTAGCAAGTCCTGGCGGAGATACGGAGCACGAAAGCTCGCAGAAAAATTTAAGTGGTACTGTGTCAGCGAACGGATTTTTCGTATTCGAAATGTCGAGCGCGCTCAACAATGCCGGTGATTCTATCGGCCTTTATAACGGCGGGAATTTAGTAGATAGAGTTAGTTTCGGCACTGTGGCCGGATATTCGAAAAATTTAGATGCTTCCGCCAAGGGTAAGTCAGGGGCGCTAGTTTCTGGCAACTGGCAGACCAACCAAGTGCCAACTAAGGGCGGGGCCAATGCTTCCGGAGGTTCTTCAGAGAATAACAGTGAAGATAATAATGATAGTAACTCGTCTCAGGGCAGTAGCAGTTCATCGGACACCCCCGCAACTGTAGCAACTCCTGCGAAAATAAAAACAGAAGTTACTGTCCGCAGTGTTGCCTATGTCGGTATTCCACAATCATTCCAGGGGAAAGTTATGCAGGGCGGGACGCAGTTGTCTCACGGGCGATACTTTTGGAATTTTGGAGATGGTGATTTTCGTGAGGTTAAAGTCATAAATACTGACAAGTTTACGCATACTTATTATTATCCTGGTGACTATACTATAGTATTCGAATATTACCCGGACCATTTTGCCGAAGAGCCCGAGGCTACCACGAAAATTAATATCAAAGTAATAAAGCCGGAGGTTACAATTTCGAGAGTTGGAGACGCAAGTGATTTCTTTGTTGAGCTCATGAACAATACTTCTTACGATGTTGACTTATCTCTCTGGAAACTTTCGAGTCATAGCAAAAGTTTTACAATTCCAAAAAATACCAATATCTTTGCTAACAAAAAACTCATCATATCTGGTCGTACCAGCGGACTCAATATTTCCGATTTACCGGGGCTTAAACTTGTGTCTCCGGACCAAGAAACTATTTTCGAATATTTTTCATACGCTCCGTCGGCAAAAGCTATACCGAAAGCTCCTAAATCCGTAGGGGTAAATAATTCACAAAATCTTACGCCAGAACTAGTGCTAGGAGATGATGATACGAGCTTCCGCAATTTGGGTGCCAATGTCGCTCTCGCGGATGCAGGCGACGACTATGATACTTCAGGTTTATTCTCGTCCTTAATTTGGCCCGTTGTCTTCCTAGGATTTATGAGCGTATCGGCTTATGCGGTCTATCTTGTGAGGCAGAAAAAAGCCTCACCTAATGCGAGCGATGAGTTTGAAATTTTAGATGAATAACTATTTATAGCATCCTAGCTTAAAAGTAGCTTCAGAGTTTAAATTCTGTTATATTTTAGGGATGTGCGGAATAGTAGGATATGTCGGGAAAAAGGAGGCCTTACCAATACTCATCGCTGGGTTGAGGGATTTGGAGTACCGCGGCTATGACTCCGCCGGGGTGGCAGTTTTAGACGGTAATAAAATTAATCGCGAAAGGGAAGTCGGCAAAGTCGATTTCTTGGTGAAAAAAATTAACCGCAAAGAACTCCTGGGCAGTACCGGTATTGCGCATACCCGCTGGGCGACCCACGGTGGCGTTACGGAAAAAAATGCTCACCCCCACTTGGTTGGACAAAACAAACTCGCAATAGTCCACAACGGCATCATCGAGAACTATCGAGAACTTAAAAAAGAACTAAAAGATCAGAATTTGGATTCCGAAACGGATTCGGAAATATTGGGGCGATTGATTTATGAAAATTATCAGGGCGATTTACTTAAAGCAGTAAAAAAAGTTTTACGGAAAGTGCGAGGCACCTACGGCCTCCTTGTTATTCACGCCGACCACCCGGACCAAATCGTGGCAGCGCGCTTAGGGAGCCCGCTCGTAGTAGGAATAGGTGATGGAGAATACTATATCGCCAGTGACGTGACCCCAATGCTACCTTTCACCAAGCAAGTGACATTTCTGGACGATGGTGAAGTGGCAGATATAAATTTATCCGGTTTTAAAATTTTTAATCTAAAAGACGAAGAAATTGACAAGGAGGTCACGGAGATAGACTGGAACACGGAGCGGGCGCAGAAGGGAGGATATGAGAATTTTATGTTGAAAGAAATTTTCGATCAGCCGACGGTTTTCGAAGATGCTATTCGCGGACGTCTCGATATGAAGGAAGGCACCGCGAAACTCGGTGGACTCAATATGACCCTTGCCGAAATGCAAAAAATAAACCGCATAGTCTTGATTGCTTGCGGTACAGCTTACCACGCCTGTCTGGTGGCGAAATATGCCTTCGAGCGACTCTCTGGAATTCCGACAGAAGTAGATGTTTCAAGCGAATTTCGTTACCGCGACCCAATTTTAGATAAGAATACTTTAGTTTTCGGGGTATCGCAGTCCGGCGAAACTGCCGACACCATAATGGCGCTTCGAGAAGCTCGCAGGAAGGGAGGTGTCACCAGGGGTATAGTTAACGTCATAGGCTCTACCATTGCGAGAGAAACCGGAGCAGGGACATATATCCACGCTGGGCCAGAACTATCCGTGGCTTCCACCAAGGCCTACACCAATATGGTCGCAATCCTTTTACTCTATGCGCTGGAATTCGGCAGAATAAAGCATACGACTTTCTCTACGGGTCAGGAGATGATTCAAGGGCTCCTCGAGATTCCGGAAAAAATGAATAAAATTTTAGAACAGTCTGACAAGATTAAATCTCTGGCAGAGAAATACAAAGGGTACAGCGATTTTCTGTATTTGGGCCGAGGGATAAACTTTCCCGTAGCCCTAGAGGGGTCACTTAAGCTCAAAGAAGTAAGTTACATTCATAGTGAAGCTTACCCTGCCGGTGAGATGAAACACGGAGTAAACGCTCTATTGGCGCCCACGCTTCCCGTTATGGCCATTATGACCAAGAATCAAATTTATGAAAAAATGAAATCGAGCGTGGAAGAAGTCCGGGCGCGAAAGAGTAAAATAATTCTTATCGCCAGTGAAGGTGATACCGAGGCGCAAGAACTAGCAGGGGATGTAATTTATGTTCCAAAAACAATGGAACTTTTAGAACCACTCCTCAATACCATTCCTTTGCAGCTTTTCGCTTATCATATGGCCGTAGCGCTCGGTCGCGACGTTGATCGACCACGCAACTTAGCAAAGAGTGTAACGGTAGAATAAATTTAACTCCTTTTTATATGAAAATAATACCCAGAGAGAATGCGGAGAATTACTCACTGCCTTTACCCATTTTTAAATCCCTTCATATTGCGAATGCGATCTCAAAAGAGGGTAAGGAATTCGATGTACTGGTTGGTCTCGATAAAAAATATGTTGACCAGATGCGTGAGCTTTCTGCTTCTGAGGGCGATACTGATTTACAGAATTTTACAGGCGACAGAAAACGGTTCGTGGAGGGAACCTATGAATATTGGTATAAGAAAAATCGTTCGATTTTTGCCTTGATTCACAAACAGAATGATGACTTAGCGGCGATCATATGGTTCGGGCCAAAACCTCTTGGTAAGAAATCGCCGAAGTTTGGTATAAATGAAACGGAGATCAGTGAAGGTGAGCGCGATATGAAAAGCGAATGGCATACGATATCCTTCCGTTCTTACCCTAAATATCGCGGCAAGGGATTGATGAAAAGCTTCAGCCAGTTTGCCATAGGTCTTTACAAGAGTCACTTACCTAATGCTAAACTTTGGACTGGAACCGACGACAGGAACGCAGCATTTATCCGGCTTATCACGGATTTAGGATTTAGCGTGGACGAAGAGAGTTCAGATTTAGGGGCGCATTGGCTTATTCTTAAGAAAATATGATAAGATAAAATATGCAACAAGGAGAAAAAATTCTAGTCATTGGGGCGTCAGGTATGGTGGGAGTTTCCTTAGTTTTAAAACTGCGTGAGAAATATGGCGGAGAGAATGTCATAGCCTCTGATATAAGAGAAGAGAACGCAGCCCTTAAGGATACTGGGCCTTATATAATCCTGGATGGTTTGGACGAAAATGGCGTAAAAGACATTATAAAAAAAGAAAAAATTTCCTCAGTGTATCTTTTAGCCGGGCTAATGTCTGCCGGTGCTGAGAAAAATCCGACCCTGGCCTGGAACCTTAATATGGGGGCGCTTAAGCTCTTACTCGACCTGGCGATAGAATTTAAATTTAAAATCTTTTGGCCTAGCTCAATCGCGGTTTTTGGACCAACGACTCCCCGGGACAATACTCCACAACACACCATACTTGAACCTTCTACTATATACGGAGTTACCAAATACGCCGGCGAGCTCCTGTGTCAGTACTACTTTAAAAAATATGGGGTGGACGTGCGAAGTTTGCGTTACCCGGGGCTTATTAGCTGGAAGTCGGAGCCGGGGCCCGGTACTACTGAATATGCGGTAGAGATTTTCTATGGCGCCCTAAATGAGAAAAAGTTTACTTCTCCACTCAAAGCCGATTCATATCTACCTATGATGTATATGGAAGATGCTATCAGAGGCACACTTATGCTAATGGATGTACCAAGCGAACAAGTAAAAAACAGAATGAGCTACAATTTCTCGGCGATAAGCTTTTCTCCAGCCGAAATTGCCGCGGAGGTTAAAAAGCTTATGCCAGAGTTTGAAATCAAGTATGAACCGGATTTCCGTCAAGCTATTGCTGACAGCTGGCCGAAAAGTATAGATGATAGTGAAGCTCGCGCCGACTGGGGCTGGAAGCACGAGTACGATTTGCCGAAAATGGCGGAAGATATGATGAACAATTTAAAAGTTAAACTAGGGAAATAGTGTATACAAAAAAATTACAAGATAGTTTAGAGAAAGATTTTGAAAACCTGAAGCAAGCAGGGAAGTTTAAGGTGGAGCGCGAGCTCGAGAGTGCCCAGGGCGCCGAGGTGGAAATTAAGGGAAAGGGCGTGCTTATGTTCGCGGCTAACAATTATTTGGGCCTGGCAAATGACGAAGCAATCAGGAAAGCTGCCGCTGAATCGATGAATAAATATGGTTTCGGACTTTCTTCGGTGCGCTTTATTTCTGGCACAGAGACAATACACAAAACGCTTGAAAAAAAGCTGGCGGAATTTTTAGGTACGGAAGACTCAATTTTATATTCGACTAACTTTATGTCGAATCTTGGATTTTTCGCTACCATAACCAACGAGGCTTTTGGCGGCGACGGCAAACACCTAGATGCGATTTATAGTGACGAACTTAACCACGCATCTATAATTGACGCCTTCAAGCTTTGCAAGCGAGAGAATGTCGTTAAGAGAATTTATCCCCACGGAGATGTCGCAGCTCTGGAGAAAATGCTTGAAGAAGATAAAGATAAGAGCTACAGATTTAAAATAATTGTTACCGACGGGGTGTTCTCAATGGAAGGCTACCTTGCCGATTTGCCGAAACTTCACGCTCTCGCCGAGAAGTATGAAGCACTTCTGTTCGTGGATGATGCGCATGCTGTCGGGGTTTTAGGCGAAACAGGAGCTGGTACGCCCGAGCATTTCGGTCTGAAAGGCAAAATCGACGTTTTGTCGGGTACTTTCGGCAAAGCCCTCGGAGGTGCTGTCGGTGGATATATTGCAGGTAAAAAAGAAATTATCGAATTACTTCGCCAGAAATCACGCACCTATCTGTTTTCAAATTCTCTGCCACCATCCGTGGTCATTGCTTCTATGAAAGCGCTCGATCTCTTAAAGGAGCGACCGGAGCTTTTGAAAAAAGTAAAAGAAAATGCAGATTACTTCCGCACCAATGCCAAGAAATTAGGGTTTAATGTTCTAGAAGGCGAACACCCGATTGTGCCCGTAATGCTCGGGGATGCTGCCAAGACGCAAGAGATGAGCAAGAAACTTTTAGAGAAAGGAATTTTCGTCGTCGGGCTTTGGTTCCCGGTAGTTCCCGAGAACACTGCTCGTCTTCGTTTTCAAATTTCTGCTGCGCATACAAAGGAACAAATTGACCGCGCCCTGGCAGTGTTGTCCGAGGCAGGGAAGGAGATGGAACTAATTTAAGTTGTGATATACTCCCCGTATGTTTAAAAATTTTTTAATGAAAAAGATTCTTCGGCAGCAGGGTGTACCCGAAGCACAGATTGATGTGTTTATCAGTATGATGGAAAAGAACCCTGAGCTTTTTCAGAATATAGCCAAGGAGACGAAAGAAAAGATGGATGCGGGTATGGACCAGCAGACCGCATCGCTCGAAGTTACGAAGAAATACGAAGCCGAACTCCGAAAATTGGCAGAATAGATTTTTAGAATAATAAAAAGCCCAGTAGAATGCTGGGCTTTTTTAGTTTTCCACAGCTTGTTTGACAAATACCCCCGGGGGGTATATGATGGCTGTATGCATACACACCATTTAGATCAAGCATTAAAAAAACGGGCTCTGCATCGGGCCCACATTATTCGTGGCCAGATGGACGGACTTATTAAAGCTATTGAGACAGAAGTTTACTGTCCGCGATTATTGGAGCAGTCTCTAGCAATACAAAAATCGCTTATAAGTTTGGACGCCTATATGCTCGAGAACCACTTACGCACCCACGTAAAGCATATGCTCCACATGGGCGACGATGATAAGGCGGTCAAAGAATTGATTAAAATTTACAAGTTATCAAATAAATAATTTATGAGCTCACACAAAGTATACAAAGTAAAAGGAATGCATTGTGCGTCATGCTCGAGCATCATAGAGCGGACCGTGAAAAAGATTGAGGGGGTAGAAGAAATATCCGTAAATCCTGGCACGGAACAAGCCAAGATTTCTTTTGACAAAAATAAAACCAGTCCGGAAGTTTTTAACGAAAAACTAGAAAAGCTCGGGTATTCTTTCGTAATAAATAAAGATAATCACAACATGCAGGGCATGTCCGCTCTAGAAATGAGTATGAGCGAAGATGAGCATGCAGCCCATTTAGGAATCAACCAATCTAAGGCGGAGAAGCTTGCCGAGCTGAAAGAAATGCGCAACAAAGTAATTTCTGTAATTCCACTAGCTATTTTTAGTGTATTTGTGATGGCCTGGGAAATTTTAATGAAATATAATTTTGTGCCTGAGATGTCCGTTGTTTGGGAAGAATTTTTTCATCATTTGATGCCAATCATTGCCACATATGTTCTTTTCGTAGTGGGGAAGCCATACCTTTTAGGCTTTTACAGATTTTTGAAATATGGCAAAGCAAATATGGATACGCTAATAGGCATAGGTACATCTGTGGCATTCCTCTTTAGTTTTATCGTCACTGCATTTGAAGAAACACTCGCGCCCTATATCGATGTGTCGAGCACTTATTATGATGTGACTATAATTGTCATAGCTTTTATCGCGCTGGGGAAATATCTGGAAACTCGCTCCAAGATGAAAACAGGCGATGCGATAGAGAAACTTTTAAATTTACAAGCGAAGACGGCACAAGTCATTCGCGAGGGCAAAGAAGTTGAAATACCCATTGAGCAAGTAATGCATGGAGATTTGATAATAGTAAAACCCGCAGGGAAAATCCCAGTAGACGGAGTAATTGTTTCCGGTGCTTCGTATGTAGATGAATCAATGGTGACCGGTGAGCCTATGCCTGTCGGCAAAAAAGAAGGCGACAGTGTGGTTTCTGGAACGATGAACACTACAGGAGCTTTTACATTTAAAGCTACAAAAGTAGGCTCAGAAACTTTGCTGGCAAATATTATCAAAATGGTAGAAGAAGCCCAGGGAAGTAAAGCACCGATACAGGCACTTGCTGATAAAATTTCAAGTATATTTGTGCCCGTGGTTTTAGTTATTGCTGGTCTTACACTCGCCTTGTGGCTCATTATAGGTACGAAATATCTTGGGTTCGCACAAGCACTTTCATTTGGCTTGGTTTCTTTTGTGGGAATCTTGGTTATTGCTTGCCCTTGCGCGCTTGGGCTCGCGACACCGACAGCAATAATCGTAGGCGTGGGTAAGGGCGCAAAAGAGGGAATTCTAATCAAAGATGCGGGGACATTGCAAAAACTTCATCAAGTAAATGCAGTAGTCGTGGATAAAACAGGCACACTTACTTTCGGTCGTCCCGAACTTGTCTCAATAAATAATTTTTCTAACAAAACAGACGAGGAGCTTGCGGCGATACTCGCAACCTTAGAAAATAAATCTGAACATCCTATTGCGCACGCTGTACTTAATTATGCCAAGGAAAAAAACATAGAAGTGGCTGCAGTGGAGAATTTTGAAATTATTAAAGGTAAAGGATTGAAAGGTTTTGTGGATGGAATAGAATACTTCGCTGGAAACACAAAAATAGTTGAAGACTTAAAGATTACATTTAATAAGGACAGTATCGAAAAAGAAACACTTGAAGGTAAAACTCCTATAATCCTTGCGTCAAACAAAGAAGTGCTGGCTGTCGTAATGGTGGCTGATAAGGTAAAAGATGAAGCTATTGTCGCAGTGAAAAGTATGCACAAGCTCGGGATAAAAGTCGTTATGCTCACTGGCGACAATAAAAACACGGCAAATTATATTGCGAAGTTAATAGGCATTGATGAAGTCGTGGCAGAGGCAATGCCGGAAGATAAACTTAATAAAATAAAAGAACTACAAGCCGAGGGTAAAATTGTGGCTATGGCGGGAGATGGAGTGAATGATGCACCAGCGCTCGCGCAAGCAGATGTAGGCATAGCTATGGCGACGGGTACGGATGTGGCGATAGAGAGTGCAGGAATTACACTCCTTGGTGGAGATATTTCCAAACTTGTAAAAGCGATAAAGCTTTCGAAAATAACAATGCGGGGCATAAAGCAAAACCTTTTCTGGGCTTTCGCGTATAATGTAATAGGTATACCACTTGCAGCAGGATTGTTCTATCCGATATTTGGCTGGTTACTCTCGCCAGTGTTCGCTGGCTTTGCGATGGCGATGTCTTCTGTTTCCGTGGTCGGGAATTCATTACGAATTAAAACTAAGAAATTATAATATGAAAAAATATACACTACATGTTTCAGGAACACATTGTGCATCTTGTAAAATTTTGATTGAAGATGTTTTAGGAGAGCAGGATTTTATTGGGAAGGTGGACGTTAACTTAAAGAAACAGACAGTTGATGTAGAAACCGAAAGCGAGAAAAGTATTGAAGATATTGCGGAACTTTTGACGAGTAAAATAAAACCGAATGGTTATACTCTTTCAGTAGAAAAAATCACAGTAGAAAAAACCCCTGATGATGTTATCTGGAAAGCTATACCGATAGGCTTAATATTCCTAGGATTGTTTTTTATCCTTCAAAAATCAGGGATACTCAACTTCGGCCTGGGGGGAACAACGACGCCAACGGCAAGCTTTATCATCGGGCTCATCGCGTCTGTTTCTAGCTGTTTAGCTGTGGTGGGAGGATTGGTCCTGTCTCTGTCTGCAAAAATTTCTGAAGATGATGTTAGTGACAAGAAAACATTTTTGCTTTTCCATTTTGGAAGAATAGCGAGCTTCGCTCTGCTTGGAGGATTATTGGGGCTCTTAGGTAATGCAATAGGTATAAATTTCACATTCACTGCAATTCTCGGGCTTCTGGCGTCGCTCATTATGCTTTTCCTTGGTTTGAACCTGATGGGGGTGTTATCGAAAAATAAAATAACTTTGCCATCTGGAATATTTAATTTTTTCAGAAAAGTTGAACACAAGACCCTCACTCCATTAATTATTGGCTTTGCAACTTTCTTCCTACCGTGTGGATTCACACAGTCAATGCAATTTGTGGCACTTTCGAGCGGCTCGTTTATGGGTGGAATGTTGGTTATGTTTGCTTTCGCGCTAGGCACCTTGCCCGTCTTGGCGCTTCTGTCTTTTGGATCGGCGTCCTTTGCGCATTCAAAGCACGCGCCACTATTCTTTAAATCTGCAGGAGTAGTAGTGGTGGGCCTAGGGTTGTTTGCTTTCATAGCTGGTCTAGCTGGTCTTGGAATTATTCCTCCACTCTTTAATATTTAACTTGCTATAATATATCTTATGAATAAAATTGCCCTTATAATCCTAAGTATTGCCCTGGTCATTGTTTTCGCGATTATTTTTTCTGGTGGTTCGAAGAAGCAGATCATTTCCGTAAATAATGTCGAAATAAAAGATGGGATACAGTACATACGTATAGACGCGAAAGGAGGATATTCTCCAGCGGTCACGCTAGCGAAAGCAGGTATTCCTACTAAGCTACTTGTTCAAACAAATAACACATTCGATTGTTCGGCGGCGCTAGTGGTAAGGGATGCAGATTTCCAGGGTATATTACCCCAGAATGCAGAAACCGAAATTGACCTGGGCATAAAACAAGCGGGGGAGAAAGTTGAAGGCGTATGCGGAATGGGGATGTATAATTTTGAAATAAATTTCGAGGTTTGAAAATAGTGGCCTTTCTGTTATATTGCTCTTATGTCATTGTCCATCGGAATTGTTGGTCTGCCGAATGTGGGTAAGTCCACGCTTTTTAATGCGCTTACGAAAAAGGGTGTGCCCGCAGAAAATTACCCTTTTTGTACCATTGACCCGTCGGTGGGGATTGTTCCGGTGCCTGATGATAGGCTCTGGAAACTTTCAGAATTTTCAAAATCTAAAAAAACCATACCAGCAGTAATTGAATTCGTGGACATTGCGGGGCTTGTGGCGGGTGCTTCGAAAGGCGAGGGGCTTGGAAATAAATTTCTCTCTAACATTCGCGAAGTTGATGCTATTGCGCACGTGGTGCGAGTGTTTGAAGACCCATCAGTGATTCACGTTGCCAATAAAATAGACCCCATGTCTGACATCGGTGTTATAAATCTTGAGTTGGTGCTTTCTGATATGGAGGTTGTTTCGAAAAGATTGGCAGGACTTCTTCGTGATGTAAAAAGGGGAGAGAAAGAAGCGGCACTCGAAGAAGATATTTTAAGAAAAGTGGAAAAAGTTCTAGAAGAAGGAAAAATGGCGACCGAGGCTGGTTTGAGCAGTGATGAGAAATTAAAAATAAAATCCTTAAATCTCCTTACGTTGAAGCCGATGCTCTATGTGCTCAACACTTCTGAAGCCAACGAAAACCTGGAAGTAAATGCTCCAGGCGCTTTTGTAAAAGTCGATACTGTGTTTGAAAAAGGATTTGATGATTTGATAAAAGAAAGCTATAAACTTCTTGGACTTGAGACATTTCTCACAACAGGAGAAGATGAATCTCGTGCCTGGACTATTAAAATTGGCTCGACGGCACCAGTGGCTGGTATGGCAATTCACACTGATTTCAAGGATAAATTTATTCGCGCCGAAGTAATAAACTGGCAAGATTTACTCAATACTGGTTCATATGCAGGTGCCAGGTCCAAGGGTCTCGTACGTACCGAAGGCAAGGAGTATATAGTTAAAGACGGGGATGTCATTGAATTTTTAATCTAAGAACATGGAAATTAAAATTTTTTATTCGAAAGATTGGTCGTTCGACCCTGCTCACGGTAAAACAGACTATGAACTCGTAGACACCGGGGAAGGAGAAAAGTTGGAGCGATTTGGGCAGTACACATTTGTTCGACCGTTCGAGGACGCTGTCTGGCCCAAGACTCTACCAAAAAAAGATTGGGAAAAAGCCAATGGAAAATTTTGGAGTTCAAAACAGGGGGCAAAAGCAGGTTGGACCTTTTCCAATAAAATAACAGAAAAATGGGAAATGTCTTATCAAGGAGTAAAATTCTTGGCATCGCCGACGCCTTTTCGTCACCTAGGATTTTTCCCAGAGCAAGCGAGCCATTGGGATTTTATCGAAAGTAAATTGCGTGCAGAAGAAAAGAAGAGAAAGGAGCCCATAAAATTTCTAAATTTATTTGGATACACTGGAGTAGCCAGCCTTTTCGCTTTACGCACTGGCGCAGGGGTAACTCATGTGGACGCATCGGCTTCGAGTCTAAAATGGGCAAAGGAAAACCAGGAATTCACTGGCATGGAAAATTTACCCATGCGAATTATCGAAGACGATGTTATTAAATTTTTAGAAAGAGAAGAAAAACGCGGGAATAAATATGATGCAGTAATTATGGATCCGCCGAAATTCGGCCGGGGTCCCAAAGGAGAAGTATGGAAAATAGAGGAAATGCTCCCCAAGCTTTTAATGCAAGTGAGAAAAGTTCTAAGCGATAAGCCTATTTTTGTAATTCTAACTTCGTATGCCATTGATTCTTCAGCCCTGTCTCTCGGCTACGCGCTTTCGAGTGCGATGCAGGATTGCGAAGGTAGCGTCGAAGCAGGGGAATTGTGTGTGCTAGAAAAATCAAACGGAAGGATGATACCGCTTGCAAACACTGCAGTGTGGGAGGCGAAATAATTTTGTTTACTGTGAAGCTTCTGGATCCTCTTCGTCTATAATTTCTCCCTGAATATCTTCGACATCTTCTTGAATTTCATCAACGTCTTTTTGGATTTCATCGACATCCTCCTGAATTTCGCCGATATCTTCAGAAACCTCCTCAAGTTCTTCAGCGTGTTGGTTCACTGTCATTTGTATAAAAATCGAAAGGTAGATTGCTTCGAGGGAGACCACCGTAGTTAGTATCAAGAGTACATCTTCGGAAGAAATTCCAAAAATTCGCAATCCTAACATTCCGACGAAGAAAAGGGTATGTACAATAATAGACTGGGGAGACCCAATCCATCGAGTAAGTTTTCTAGAAAAATTCTCAAACTTTTTTCGCATTGCTTTGACTGGACATTACGCTAACGACTATGTATATGATACAATAGGATTTAAGGGAATACAAGTCGCCCTTGCTAATTTAGTCAATTGTAAATCATATGAAAGAGTTTATAAAGAAAAACTTTGCCATACTGCTCGCTTTTATTTTACCGGTATTGCTCATAGTGGTTGTGGTTCTGGTTACTTACATACCCTCATTTTTTGTGGATACAAATTATAACTTCATTTATGTGTCTTGTGGTGACGGCAATAATTATTATTCGTACAATTATGAATGCGCCGGCCTTGCAAGGCAAAGGTATTCAGTGGAGAATAACAGACTTGTAATAAACCCCGTTAGCCCACAGGAAGATATAGACACAAATAAAATAACAAACCTTTCTGCCACCTTAAACAACGCACGTATTTTTTTACACAATACTGAAAAGAACGAAAGTCGAGAAATTACCTTGGCTGAAGCACAGATGCTAACTTTGAATGGTCTTATCACTGCGCCCGATGGTGTGACTATCTCAAGTTATTATCAACAAGGAGATTACATATTTCCCTTCGGTGGAAGTTCTTCCTCGTATGGATATTACCTGACCAAAGGCAAAGGTAAGCAAAAGCTGAACCTCGTAAATACTTCTGATCGGTATTATTATCGTGACAACTTCGAATTCATTGGATGGGTTTTGCCAGGCAGAAATTAATTATCAATTTTAGCTATTTTTATGACTAAAGAAGAATTATTGCAAGAGCTTTCAAGTAAAATAAGTTCTGGAGAATTAAACAAAAGTGAAATTATGACTCGGCTGAATATAGCTGTAACTTCAGGAGAGAGTGCAGTAGTTCATAACGAACCTTCTCGTTTTTCTCCAACAAAAATGCTTTATGTTTTAGGAGCGGCGATAGCGTTAATCGGCATTATAATTTTTGTTGGGCAGATCTGGGACCAACTAGGATCCTTTGGGCATATTGCTGTTACTTTGGGCATGGGATTAATTCTCGCTATTATGGGCGCGGTGTTGCTACGACAAAAACCAGCAGACAAAATAGGCGCAGTATTTCACTCTCTTGGCGGGCTCCTTATTCCAGGTGGCGCTGTTGTGTTGTTGAATGAGATGAACTTGGTGACAGCTTGGCCCTTGGCTCTGACATTCGGAGTGATTTTCCTTTTCTATTTAATGCTCTGTATGGTTCAAAAGAGTGCGGTGCTAACTTTCTTCGCAATAGCCAATGGCACGGTATTTATATATTTGATTGTGCAGGCAATACTCGGGGGAGCATTTTACCAACACGGAGATGTGTATGCTTACTTAACAATGGCAATCGGGGTAAGTTATCTTTTGTTGGCCCACGCTTTTCGCTCGGGGTGGAACCAGCCAGTTGTTTCAGCGCTGTCATTTTTTGGTAGTGTTGGATTTTTTGGAGCTGCATTCACCAGAGTGTTCGATTCAACGCCGTGGCAGATGTTTTATTTTCTTCTTGTAATAGGTGGCCTCTTCCTGTCCGCCCACCTTAGAAGTCGAAGTCTCTTGATTGTTAGTACGATGTTCTTGATTGCTCATGTTTCGTATATTACAGGAGAGTATTTTGCGGATTCCATCGGGTGGCCGGTGGCGCTCATCCTCTTGGGATTTATTTTTATCGGACTGGGATATGTGTCTATAACTATAAACAAGAAGTACATTAAATCAGTGGTCGCGTAAATCGTTTTGCAAAAGCTTATATTTTAGGTATTATTAAGAGCATATGAAAGAATATGAGCACTTAAAGCTGGAAAAAAAGTGGCAGAATGAATGGGAGAAAAAGAGGATTTACCACGCTCAAAACAAATCTAAAAAACCAAAGTATTACAGTTTGATTGAATTTCCGTATCCCTCAGGCGATGGTCTCCATGTCGGGCATCCTCGCCCATACATAGGAATGGATGTGATTTCTAGGAAACGCCGATTAGAAGGCTATAATGTTTTATACCCAATAGGCTGGGATGCGTTTGGTTTGCCGACGGAAAACTTTGCCATAAAAACAGGGAAAGATCCGCGAATAGTTACTAAGAAAAATAGTGAAAATTTCAAACGCCAAATAAAATCTCTTGGGATTTCTTTTGATTGGTCTAGGGAAATAAATACCACCGATCCGAAATATTATAAATGGACGCAGTGGATATTTTTACAATTTTTGAAAAAAGGTTTAGCCTACAAGGCGAAGATTGCGATAAATTGGTGCCCGAAAGATAAAATTGGTTTAGCCAATGAAGAAGTCGTCGGAGGAAATTGCGAACGATGCGGAACGCCCGTTGAAAAAAGAGAGAAAGAGCAATGGATGCTTGCTATTACAAAATACGCAGAGCGCCTAGATAAAGATTTAGATGATGTGGATTATTTACCACAAATAAAATTAGCCCAAAGAAACTGGATAGGTAAATCCGAAGGGGCAGAGATTGATTTTCCAGTTGCACATCCGAGGGTCAAAAGATTCGTTATTCTGCACGGCAGGTCCAGTAGGCCCGGCGACAATTCATATCCATGGCTAAAAAAGGAATTAGAATCACGGGGATATAAAGTCGAAGTACCTGAAATGCCTAATTCGGGGGAACCGAACGATTTAGAGCAAGCGGATTTTGTAAAGAAACATTGCCAATTAGACGAGGGTACAGTTGTGGTGGGACACTCTATGGGAGGCATTGTTGCACTTAGACTGCTTGAACAAGGTGCCAAAGTTCACGGAGTAGTCTTGGTGGCTACTCCTTCAACAGGGTTATTCTTAGACAAAAAACCTAGACCCACAGTTACCCAAGCTGCGCAAAGAGGATTTAAATATGGGGAAATAAAACAGAACGCAGACTATTTTAGACTTTTGTATGATTCAGGCGATACCGTTGTTCCTGCCTCTGACGGCGAATTGTTTGCAAAAAAATTAAATTCCTATTGTCAATTTTCAACTGGAGAAAAACCTCATTTTCAGGGCAAAGAAGAACCAGCCATTTTAGATTTACTGTTGCCGCATATTAAAGTTTTCACAACTCGACCTGATACTATTTTCGGAGCGACGTTTTTAGCGATTGCACCGGAGCTTGCTAAAAAATTGACTGGTAAAAATTTCGGTATTAAAGTTGACACGGAAAGGGAGAACAGGGAAAAGCTGGGTGCAGATACCGGACTTAAAGCAAAAAATCCTGCAACCGGTCAAGAAATTCCAGTTTGGGTAGTTAATTATGTGTCGGCAGATTATGGCACGGGGGCAATTATGGGTGTGCCTGCTGATGACGAGCGAGACAACGAATTTGCAAAGAAGTTTAATTTGCCAATAGTTGAGAATTATAAAAAGGCAGGATTTGAAGATTTCGGGAAAAGGATTACAAAGTTTAAGCTTCGCGATTGGGTGTTTTCTCGCCAGCGATATTGGGGAGAGCCGATACCCGTGATTCTTTGTGAGAAATGTGGCATTGTTCCTGTTCCAGAGCGTGATTTACCGGTAGAACTTCCTAAAGTTAAAAATTACCAGCCGACGGATAGCGGGGAAAGCCCTCTTGCTAATATTTCCAAATGGGTAAATACCAAATGTCCAAAATGCAAAGGTACAGCAAAAAGAGAAACAGACACTATGCCAAACTGGGCTGGCTCTAGCTGGTATTACCTCCGTTATACAGACCCGAAGAATGCAAAAGCTTTTGCCGATAAAAAGGCATTAAAATATTGGACACCGGTGGACTGGTACAACGGCGGGAATGAGCATACCACTCTTCACTTACTATATTCGCGTTTTTGGCATAAATTTTTGTATGATTTAAAACTAGTGCCGACACCAGAACCCTATAAAAAACGCACTTCGCACGGTATGATCTTGGGCGAAGGGGGAGTAAAGATGTCTAAATCTTTAGGCAACGTCATAAATCCAGACGAAATTGTGAAAACTTATGGAGCGGATACTTTGCGAGTCTATGAGATGTTTATGGGGCCTTTTAATCAGTCCGTGGCTTGGTCTACGGAAAGTATTATCGGAGCGAGGAGATTTATTGAAAAAGTTTGGAGGATAGGGGAGAAAGTTGCCTCGCCTAACGCTTCTGCTCAGGACTTCCTGCAGAGCAACGTCAGCCATTCGCAAAAGCATTTAGGCTCGAATTCTTCTTTACCAAAACTTCTGAACAAGACAATTAAAAAAGTTTCCGAAGATATTGAAACGATGAGTTTCAATACAGCAATATCTTCTCTGATGATTTTAGCGACAGAGATGGAGAAAGCTCCAAGCATTTCAAAAGATGATTATAAAAAATTCTTACAGATACTTTCTCCATTCGCTCCCCACATTGCCGAAGAGGTGTGGGCATCTTTAGCTGAGAAAAAGTCTATCAACCTTTCCGTGTGGCCGGAATGGGACGAAGCCTTGGTAAAAGACGATGAGATAAAAATTGCAGTCCAAATAAACGGCAAAGTGAGGGCCGAGATAATGATAGAAATACAAGACAACGAAGAAAAAATCAAAAAACAGGCCTTGGGAGACCCTGCAGTTTTAAGGCACGTAGCCGGTCAGGAAGTTAGAAAAATAATTTATGTCAAAAACCGCCTTATTAACATTGTTTTATAAAGTCGTTTTATAGTATAATTAACGTTATGCGTACAAACACATTCGACAAGCTTTCTTTATTATCATTATTTTTTGTAGCGGTTTTGCTCCCTATTTTCTGTTTACCCTTCACTAGTGTCTCGACAGAAATCTCTAAAGGTCTTCTTCTGGTGGTTGGGCTTACGATAAGTGTAGTTTTGTGGGCCGTGGGTAGATTTTTTGACGGCAAAATCACGATTCCTAAATCTTGGCTCTTAGCTACTGGGGGAGTCATAGTTTTAATAACACTTATCTCGGCCTTGTTCTCTCAGGCGCCAAAGGCCTCTCTTTTTGGTGTAATGTTTGACCTGCAAAGCTTCTTTATGATTTTGGCGGGATTTGTTTTGATGTTTATGTTCTCGGTTTTTTTCCGCACCCAGAAACATGCCCGGATGCTTTTATTCGGCATAATCTTATCTTCGGCAATTGTTTTAATATTCCAGAGTGCGCGTTTGTTTATGCCTGGTATTTTATCTCTTGGAATTTTCAGTGTCACGGACAAAACTGCTAATGTTATTGGCACCTGGAACAGCTTAGGCCTTTTCGCTGGATTTTCCGCGCTGATGTTCCTTTTAGTTATTGAATTTTTTTCAATTTCAAAATTGACCAAAATATTACTGCAGGTCTTTATACTGCTTGCGGTGTTGCTTGCTGCTGCAGTTAACTTTACACTTGTCTGGATGTTGCTCGGACTATCGAGTTTGATTATCTTCGTATATAAAGCTTCCGCATCATTCCAACGTAAACCGGAAGAAGAAACGACACAGAAGCATTTCCCAGTTGTCGCATTTGTGGTTGTTATGGTTTCCCTTGTTTTTCTTACCGCAGGACCAGCATTTCGGGCTTACGCACCTGAGAAACTAAAAATAACAAATAATATCGAAGTTGGACCCTCACTCTCAGCTACTTTAGCAGTAGGAAAGAACGTTATTGTTCGAGATCCGATTTTAGGTATTGGTCCAAATAAATTTAGTCAAGCTTGGTCTCAATATAAACCTCTTGAAGTTAATTCCACCGTTTTGTGGGACGTGCCATTCGACGCAGGTTCAGGATTATTGCCCACAATTTTCGCTACTAATGGTATCTTAGGATTGCTACCGTGGCTTGCATTCTTGGGATTATTTCTGTTTGTGGGAGGAAAATCCGTATTCTCGAATATTAAGAACGGTGTTAATTGGGAGATGATGGCATTTTTCGTGCTGTCTCTATATCTATTCATAACTTTGTTCTTGTATGCTACGGGGGTTGTTATGTTGCTTTTATTCCTAGCCTTCACTGGAGTATTTGTCGGGCTTGCCACGGGGAGTAAAGATCAAGAAATTTCAATTTTATTCTTAAACGACCATCGCAAGAGTTTCTTTTCTATCCTCGCGCTTATTCTTGTTGTTATTGCTTCTATCGCGGGTACTTTCAGATATTTCGAACGCTTTGCCTCGGTGCCTGTTTTCAGGAGAGCACTTATGGCCACAGAGTTACCGGTAGCAGAAACTGCAATAAAGAAAGCCATCTCGATGAATTATAATGATTTATATTTGCGTTCTTACGCACAAGTTTATTTTGCAAAATTTAACTCAATATTAGGCTCGAAGAGTTCTCTGACTGACAAAGAGAAAGCAGACCTAGAAACAGCCTTACAGCAAGCAATAGGCGCCGCTCGGGAGGCAGTAGACTATAATCCTGGTGAATATCAGAACTATCGTTTACTCGGTTCCATATATGAGACTGCTGGCCTGGTTGGATATCCAGGAGCTTATGCCCAAGCTGTGGCTACTTACCAAACCGCATCAGAGTTGAATCCATTTAACCCAATCCTTAAGTTAGGACAATCACGTGCGTCATTGGCAGATGGGAAGAGGGAAGATGCTATCAAATATGCCGAAGAAGCTCTTACACTGGCGCCCTTAGACAAAGGAATTATAGATTATGTTAATTCTCTAAAAACAAAAACTTCCACCACCACTCCGCCACCCGTCACACCGGAAGCCAATAACTGATAAATTAATTCAAGAATGGAGAAGATACTGAGAATTTTTACGAAAGAATCGGGGAACATAAACCAGGCAGCATTACTTTTAGGCTCCTTCACATTTCTTTCTCAAGTTCTCGCTCTTTTCCGCGATCGCGCTATTGCACACTACGTTGGTCCGTCTCCATCACTTGATGCGTATTATGCAGCATTCCGGGTGCCCGACCTAATTTTTATTAGCATTGCTTCTCTGGCTTCCATCACTGTTCTGATCCCGTTTTTGGTTGCAAAAATGGATGGAGAAAAAGTCACCAATGAAGCTCGGAAATTTTTAAACGATGTTTTCACTGTGTTTTTCAGTTTAGTTGTTGTAGTTTCAGCTTTTGCGTTTTTGTTAATGCCACACTTAGTTTTCTTTATAGCTCCGGGATTTGCACCCGCGAACCAGGCGCAAGTGGTGTTGTTATCCCGTATTATGCTCCTGTCTCCAATTTTAATTGGGTTATCCAATCTATTTGGCACCGTTACTCAACTTTTTCGTAAATTTTTCATTTATTCCTTAAGCCCCATTTTTTATAACTTTGGTATTATTGCTGGAGTTGTTTTCCTTTATCCAAAATTCGGCATTTATGGAATGGCTTTTGGGGTCGCTTTGGGTGCATTGTTACATTTTTCAATTCAGGTTTTCGCGGCACACAATTCTGGATTTTCTCCGCGATTTTCGCTTTCTGTGAATTTCAAAGATATCAAACGGGCTGCCCAGACGTCTTTACCGCGAACACTTGGCTTAGCTTTCAACAACATAGCCCTCATAGTTATTATCGCGCTTGCGTCTTTCCTGAAAGGCGGCTCTATCTCGATATTTAATTTTTCGTATAACCTACAGTCGGTACCACTCAATATTATTGGAATTTCTTATGCCGTGGCGGCTTTTCCAATTCTCGCCAAATCTTTCGGTGCTGGCAAACAAGATGAATTCAAGCAGCACCTGAAAGAAGCTTCACGAGCAATAGTTTTCTGGTCGTTGCCGGTGATTTTCCTTTTTATCGTGCTTCGAGCGCAGATTGTCAGAGTTATTCTTGGTTCCGGATCTTTTTCTTGGGATAATACACGACTCGTAGCTGCTTGTCTGGCTATTTTTTCTGTTTCGATTCTGGCTCAAGGGATGATTACGCTTTTATCTAGATCATATTATGCTACGGGCAACACGAGGCGCCCACTCTTGATGAATTTTTCGTGTTCGGTTCTGATTATAATTTTGTCCTACGTTTTAATTCATTTATTCCAAAACGTGCCTCTCTTTCGTTACTTTATCGAATCCCTTTTGAAGGTTAGTGGTGTGGAGGGAACTGAAGTTTTAATGTTGCCACTTGCGTATTCACTTGGCACGATACTCAATTTCATTTTACAAGCCGTGTATATTAAGCGTGATTTTTTACCCACGGAGCATTTCGTCAGCAAAACTTTTTTTCAGAGTTTGGGTGCCTCTTTCTTCTTGGGTCTAGTTGCTTATTTAAGTTTAAACGCGCTTTCTCCCGTATTCGGAACTACGACTTTCTGGGGTGTTTTACTGCAGGGATTGATCTCCGGAGTGCTGGGCATTCTTGCTGGTGGGGCCGTACTTTATCTTTTGGGCAGCGAAGAATTACGGGCCTTAATGCAAACACTGACTTCGAAATTCTGGAAAGCAAAAGTTATTGCCCCTTCCACAGAAGAACTCTAATCTGGAACTGATTTTCTTTTTTAGCTTTGAAATAAAGGGTATTTTGTGATACCATGAGCAGATGTTTTCTTTCAAGAAAATATTCAAATATTACCTCATACTGATGAAGCCGTACTGGCTGCCATTTAGCCTGCTTTTTGTGCTTGTTTCTTTAAGAATTTTATTTACTCTGGCGCTTGCCCCTTTTGTCTACAAAAACATAATCGATGTTTTAAGCTTGACCGGTCTTAGTGTGACGGAACGATCCGAAGTAGCTTTCTTGTTTCTAATTCCATTTGCGGCTGGTCTTGTTTCATCGGGAGCAGTGAATAGGTATCGGGAATTTATAAGTTTTAAAATTTTAAGTAATGTTACGAAAGATATTTATGATTTCTCTTTTTCCAAATTAGCTAATCATTCATATACATTTTATTCCAACCGTTTTTCCGGCGGCTTGGTGGCCAAGGTGAAGCGTTTCGCGCGTTCATTCGAAGTGATAAATAAAATAATAGTCGGAAGCTTTTGGTTCGTGATGGTTCTCATAATTGCGGCAACCATCATACTCTACAGTCAGTCAAAGATTATTGCTTTATATTTATCTGTCTGGTCTCTTGGCTTTGCATTAATCACTCTTTTTTTTGTTAAACAAAAAATCAAACTTGACGTAGTCGAGGCCGAGGCCGATTCGCGCATCACGGCGGTTTTAGCAGATTCCATTACCAATATATTAAACGTTAAAGTATTCTCTGCTTTTCAGAAGGAGCTAGACTATTTCAAAAAATTTAGCGAATTCTTACGAGAGCGTATTTATGCCAGTGCTAAGTTTAGTATGCTGCGCTCCATTATCCAGACCGTACTGATGGTTGCTTTTCAGGTTTATATTTTACATACAATGTTATCTCTCTGGAGAGCTGGAGAAATCAGTCTGGGTGTATTTACCTTGACATACGTCTATGTTTTCTTGATATTCGAGCGTATTTGGGATTTGTCGGAGGACACAGCGACATTTATGAAAGCGGTAGCCGACATGAAAGAGATGGTGGATATCTTTGAAGTGCCGTCTGATATTGTTGACCCCGTAGACCCAGAGCTGGTTAAAATTAAGGAAGGCCACATTGTTTTTAAAGATGTTTCCTTTAAGTATGAGCTCGGAGAGAATGTGCTTGCCAATTTTAATTTGGATATACAACCGGGCGAGCGCGTAGGGTTGGTGGGCCATTCGGGGACAGGTAAATCGACTCTTACGAAATTACTTCTGCGGTTTAATGAAGTGACTTCTGGGACCATTGTCATCGATGGTCAAAATATTCGCAACATTACCCAAGACGATTTACGTCGCTCGATTTCATATGTCTCACAAGAACCCATTTTATTTCACAGGCCAATTGCTGAAAACATAAATTATGGTAAACCTTCCGCTACTCTCGAGGAGACAATGGAAGTTGCAAAAAAGGCTCATGCGCATGAATTTATCTCCAAGCTTTCGCGCGGGTATGCTACGCTAGTAGGCGAGCGTGGCGTTAAGCTTTCCGGCGGTGAACGGCAGCGTATAGCCATAGCTCGTGCAATGCTCAAAGATGCTCCCATCATAGTGTTAGATGAGGCCACGAGTTCACTCGATAGTGTAAGCGAATTTTACATTCAGGATGCCTTCGGAGAACTTATGAAAGGCAAAACGGCGATTGTTATTGCGCACCGTTTGTCGACTATCCAGAAAATGGACAGAATTGTAGTGCTCGATCAGGGTCAAATAGTGGAAGAAGGTACGCACAAGCAGCTACTTGCTAAAGGTGGTATTTATGCCGACCTATGGGAACATCAAACCGGCGGATTTTTGGAATAAAAGTTATGGACCTCAAACACATAAGAAATTTCAGCATCATTGCCCACATTGACCATGGTAAATCTACCTTGGCTGACAGGATGCTTGAAATCACACATACCATAGAAAAGAGAAAAATGCGCGAGCAGGTGCTTGATTCTATGGAGCTCGAACGAGAGCGGGGCATAACCATAAAAATGCAACCGGTACGAATGCATTATGCTCTTAATAATGAAAAATATATTTTAAATTTGATTGATACACCTGGGCACATAGACTTTTCCTACGAGGTCTCCCGTGCGCTTAAGGCCGTAGAAGGTTCAATTCTGCTTGTCGATTCTACGCAGGGAGTGCAGGCGCAGACCCTGACGACCTTGGCGATGGCTCGGGAAGGGGGGTTGAAAATTATCCCGGTGTTGTCGAAAATAGACTCTCCGCTTTCACGAGTCGAAGAAGTAAAAGAAGAAGTTGTCGAGCTTTTGGGCTGCAGAGAAGAAGAAATACTTCTGGTGTCCGGACGTACCGGCGAAGGAGTGGAAGATTTACTTCACGCAGTGATAAAGATTATTCCCGAGCCTAGGTCTATGCATCGCGAAGACAATATGCTAAGGGCGCTCGTTTTCGATTTCAAATATTCGAACCATCGGGGAGTAATTGTTTTCGTTCGAGTGCTGGACGGCAAGGTTGCCAAAGGGGATACCTTACTTTTCGCTGTCTCTGGAGAGAAATTTACAGCTTTAGAGGTCGGCACTTTTTCTCCAGAAGAAACCTCGGCGGAATTCCTCTCGCAGGGAGAGATAGGCTATATCGTTACCGGAATCAAGAAGCCCGGGATTGCTTCGGTTGGAGATACTATTACGATGTTTAAAAACCCACTACCGGCTTTTCCTGGCTATATGCAGCCTTTGCCTGTTGTTTGGGCTTCAGTCTTCCCTGAAGATGCAGACGATTTCCCTGAGTTGAAACTTGCACTTGGTAAACTAAAGCTTTCCGATTCTGCTTTTTCTTATGAAGAGGAGGCATCGGGTTCACTAGGAAAAGGTTTTCGTTGCGGATTTCTCGGGATGCTGCACCTGGAAATTATCACAGAACGACTGAAGCGGGAATTTAATTTGAAACTAGTTATTACCACACCCTCGATTACTTACGAGGTGCTACTCAAAAACGGCAAGGTTGAAAAAATTTACTCGCCTTACTTTTTCCCAGATGATGGTCTCGTTGAAACAGTCTACGAACCGTGGGTGAAATTGAAAATCATAACCCCAGCCGCTTATTTGGGGGGGATTATGCAGCTTCTTTTCGACCACGAAGGAGAAATAGGAGAAACGGATAACTTCGGAGACAATCGTTCATCTGTTTCGGTGACTATGCCCCTCCGAGAGCTTATGCGGAATTTTTTCGATGAATTAAAAAGTGCCTCCTCCGGATATGGCTCTATTTCCTATGAGATAGGAGAAATGCGCGAGGCGAACGTTACCAGGCTCGACCTTTTGGTTGCCGATGAAGTTGTGCCCGCATTCTCGCGAGTTGTTTCAAGGAAACGCGCCGAGGAAGAAGCGGAAGATGCCGTGGAGAAGCTGGCGAATCTACTGCCAAGGCAGATGTTCACTTTGAAAGTTCAAGGCAAGGCCTTAGGGCGCATAATCTCATCCCGCACATTGTCCGGTATGAAGAAGGATGTCACTCAGCATATGTACGGAGGGGATATTACTCGTAAAATGAAGCTCCGCGAGAAACAAAAAAAGGGTAAGAAAAAAATGAAAGAAAGAGGGAAGGTAAATATTCCCCAAGACGTCTTTCTCAAGATGATGCGTTCCAAGGACCGCTAGCGGAAAATCGGTGCGTAGAGAAGTATCATCGAGATGATGATAAGAACGCTCACAACGGCCCAAGCTGTCTGTATTTTCTTTTGATGTTTTTTATTGAAAAGCATACAATGTATAATAGCACATATAAAGATTATGAGAAACTACGAACACAGTGGCGGGAAAAGAAATATGCTGGAATCCAAGCCGGTGCTCATCTTGCTTGGCATGGTTATACTTATTTTCACCTGGAGCGTGTTGCGTTTTTGGATAAAAATGTCGGAAACCGGTAAAAACAAGGCTTTAGTTCAGGAAAAAACTGAGGCTCTACGCGAACAGAAAGAAACTCTGGTAACGGATATTAACAAACTCAAAACAGATCGCGGGAAGGAAGAATTTGTGCGAGAAAACTTCGGCTTGGCAAAGGAAGGGGAGGACGTGATTATAATCGTCGAGGACGAAGCTGTCAAAACCGAACCTAAAAGGGGCAAGATTTCGGGCTTCTTCGCCTTCTTTGCGGATCTATTTAAATAAGTTATAATGTCTGTATGAAAATTGCATTTTTTAGTGTGGAAAAAGGGAAGCAGGCACCCTTTGTCGGGGCTTTTCCGGAGTCGGAAATCGTTTTTATAGAAGAAACACTAAATGAAGACACTGCCAGAAAGGGTAGCGATGCGGACATTGCTTGCCTCTTCGTGGATTCAAGCGTAAGCAAAAGCGTTATTGACGCTATGCCAAATTTGAAATTTATTGCCACTCGTTCCACGGGTTACAACCATATTGATGTAGAATATGCCAAGAGCAAAGGAATCCCGGTTGCCAATGTTCCTGCCTACGGTTCGTACACAGTTGCCGAATTCAGCTTCGGGCTTCTGCTCAACCTTTCTCGTAAAATTATCGAAGCAAGCAACTATGTGAAAAATTCAATGGATTTTCATTACAACAACTCGATGGAAGGTTTTGACCTGCAAGGCAAAACTCTGGGAGTTGTGGGCACCGGTAGAATCGGGAAAAATATGGTGAAAATAGCGAAGGGTTTCGGTATGAAAATTATCGCCTGCGACCTTTATCCAGACCTAGATTTTGCAAAAGAATATGGTTTTGAATATAAAACTCTAGATCAGGTACTCGAAGAGTCCGACATAGTGTCCCTCCATACTCCTTACAGCATAGACAATCATCATATCCTAGCCAGGGAAAATATTTCCCGAATGAAACGCGGGGCTTATGTTGTTAACACGGCTCGAGGCGAGCTTATAGACACCGAGGCTCTAGTTTGGGGGCTTAAGGAGGGCATCATTGCCGGCGCTGGACTCGATGTTCTCGAAGAAGAAAAAAGTTTAAAGAAAGGAGAGGCAACTAAAATATGTGACCTTAATCGTGAGTTAATGAAAATGCCTAACGTAATAATTACTCCACACTCGGCATTTTTCACAGTGGAAGCTGTTGATGAAATTTCTAAAGTTACGGTTGAAAATATAAAGAGTTTTCTTGCCGGAAAGCCGGAAAATTTAGTTTAAATACTATGGACCAAAAACGAATAAAGAACTTTGAGAACTTGGCAACGACCGAAAATCGCAAATTGGCTTTACTCGTGGCGGAGGCGGGGCTCGACGCTCTGGATACCGGTCGGGTTATTGCAAGCTCAGTTACTCTAAATGGTAATATTTTACAAATACAAGGAGAAAGTTTTGATTTGTCTAAGTTTAAAAATATTAAAGTTGTAGGTTTCGGCAAGGCATCTTGTACAGCTGCGCTTGCCCTAGAGAAGATTCTAGGTTCACGGATAGGCGGCGGGGCGGTTATCGGTTTAGAAAAAAATAAATGTGAATACGTTGAAACTTTTGCTGGAACGCATCCGAAACCTTCTGCTCCAAACATACTGGCGGGGCAGAAGATTTTCGAATTGGTTAAAAATTCTACAATAGACGATTTGATTATTGCGCTTGTGTCTGGGGGTGGGTCCGCGCTTCTTTGTAGCTCTGCCAAGGAGAGCGAGCAGGGTATAAAGCTGTATGAATCCTTTTTAAAGACAGGTAAAACTATCAGTGTTTTGAATACTGTCAGGAAGCACTTATCTATCCTTAAGGGTGGAGGATTGGCCGAGATTGCTTACCCAGCAACAGTTATCGGTCTAATTTTCTCAGATGTACCTGGAGATAATTTTGGTGATGTTGCTTCCGGTCCTACCTATAAAGATGTCTCTACCGTAGCGGATGCGGAAAAAATAATAGCCGATAATAACCTTGGGGATTTTGATTTAATGGAAACACCAAAGGACGATAAATATTTTGAAAAAGTTCATAATTTCGTTTTGGTTTCTAATAAAACCGCCTCAGATGTTATGGTGCTGAAGGCGCGCGAGCTGGGGCTCGACGCAGAAATTATTTCCACAGAACTTTACGAAGAGACTCACTTAGCGCTCGATAAGATATTTTCAGCGGAGAAGGAAAATACAGTAATTATCGCTGCAGGAGAACCCAAAATGAAGGTAGCAGAACGCCATGGTAAAGGTGGGCGTAGTCTGCATATGGCTTTAATGGCGCTCAATAATAAAAAAATAAATGCAGACTCTGTTTTCATAACACTTGCGTCGGACGGCCTAGACAACAGCGATGCTGCGGGGGCAATAGTGGATGCAACTACATTTGAAAAAATGAAAAAGCTAGACCTAGAGTGCGAGAACTACCTAAACGGATTTAACTCTTATCCGTTTTTTGCAAAAACTGGAGATATGATAATGACTGGTCCAACAGGCGCAAACGTTGCCGACCTGATGATTCTTTTAAATAAAAAATAAGCGAAATTTACTCTTTCCCTACAGCTTCCGATATATTTTTATAACCTTCTTGTTTTAAGAGTTCTACTAACCCCAGATTAATGTCGCTTTGGAGTTGCGGTCCATCGAATATCATACCCGTCATAAGCTGTACAAGGCTCGCCCCAGCTTTTATTTTACGATACGCATCATGGGCGCTAAATATTCCTCCGACCCCTATAATCACATATTTACCCCTGGTGTTTTTATATACGTATCTGATTAGGTCGTCTGATAATTGGCCTACAACCTTGCCAGAGATGCCACCATTTTGGGGTATGTTGTCGTCGAGAATTTCCTTGCTTTGACGATGCTTAGTAAGGTTGGTGCACACGAAGCCGTCTACTTGGAAGTTCGCGCTAACTGCAAGGATCTCGTCAACTTGGGCAGGACTCAAGTCGGGGGATAATTTTAAGAAAACGGGTTTAGTTTTAGTAATAGAAAAAATTTTCCGGAGTAACTTCTCAAGTTTATTTTTGTCAGTGAAAGGTTGTCCGCCGAAGGCGTTCGGACAACTTATATTTATTGTTGTGTAGTCACCGATACCCTCGAAAGTTTTATAGGATTTAAAGTAATCATTTACACCGCCTTCGTCGTTAACAGTATTTGGGTTGTTGGTTTTGGCAATATTGATACCGAGAACCAGTGGAAACTTCTTCCCAGTCAATTTTTTAGCGATTTTCTCGCAGCCGATGTTTTTAAGTCCGTAATAAACAACGAGTGATTTTGATTTTTTCAAACGCCACAGTCGCGGTTTCGGGTTACCCTCACAGGGTTCACCGGTTATAGAACCCACTTCGGTGAAGCCGAAACCGAGCGAAGGCATTATGTCTACCATCTTCGCGTCCTTGTCGAAGCCTGCCGAAAGCCCCACTGGATTTTTAAATTTTATACCTAGAATGTTTTGTTCTAATGCCGGGTGAGAATATCCCCAGAGACAGTAAGACATTTTTCGCGTCAGGGAAAATTTCCCCAGAAAATGCAAAGCGACGGACATAATATCGTGGATTTTTTCCGGGTCAATCTGGAAAAATATCGGTTTTACTAGCCACTGGTACTTTTTCCGCATTATTAAATTTCGTAGCCAGACTAGGTTTTCCACGTATGTAATACTATCAAAAATATGGTAAAATAAGAAGTATAATGGATTCGAGTAAAATTATTACCAAAATTACCGCGGAAGAGATTAAAGATTCGCGAGGTAACCCCACGCTTAAAGTGGTGGTAAATGTCGACGGCCAGTCGGGAAGTTTCTCTGTACCTTCTGGTGCTTCTACGGGAGCCTATGAAGCCTTAGAGCTCCGTGACGATGACGGCAAAGGCGTAAAAACAGCTGCTGGAAAAGTGAACACGATCATTGCTCCGGCGTTAGTAGGGAAGAATATTTTTAGCCAAAAAGAAATAGATGAAACAATGCTTGCGCTTGACGGAACGGACAACAAGAGTAACCTAGGCGGCAACGCAATGATTGGGGTCAGTATCGCGTGCGCCCGGGCAGGAGCCGTAGTCACTGGTAAAGAAGTCTTTGAATATCTGCGCACATTGGCTGAAGTAAAACCATCACGAGAAACCCCGCACTTGTATATGAATGTGGTGAACGGTGGCAAGCACGCAAAAAACGGCCTAGCCTTTCAGGAGTACATGATTGTACCCGACACTCTGAATGCAGAGGAAGCGCTTGAGATAGGAATTAGTATACAGAATACTCTTAAAGAAAATATAATGAAGAAGCTTGGGCCAGATTCGGTTGTCTTCGGGGACGAAGGAGGATTTGCTCCGAAGATTAACGACATCCGAGAGCCGTTATATTTTCTTCATGAAGCAATAAAGCAGAACGGACTGGAAGGTAAGATTCGCTTGGCGCTTGATGTTGCCGCCACCTCTTTTTATACGGATGGTCAATATGAAGTCGGCGGACAAAAAATTTCAAAAGAAGAACTTTTGGAAATATACAAATCAATCCAGAAAGAATTTAATTTGCTGTCTATTGAAGACCCGTTCGAAGAAACAGATTTTGCGAGTTTCCGAGCCCTTACGGGAGAGCACGGTGCCCTGGTGGTTGGCGACGACCTTACAGTCACGAACGTTAAACTTTTAAAACAAGCGATAGAGAATAAAAGTATAAGTGCTATGATAATCAAGCCGAACCAAATAGGTACGCTTTCGGAAACCCTCGACACTATGAAGCTCGCTAGGGAAAACGACATCGAACTTATCGTGAGTCATAGAAGCGGAGAAACGGATGACGATTTTATTGCGGATTTAGCATATGCGTTCGGTTGTTTCGGATTAAAGGCAGGTGCGCCGTCACGTCCAGAGCGACTGGTGAAATATAGAAGATTAGTGAAGATTACAAATTTATAAGTTTAACAATAAATTATGGCAGACCAAGAAGGCAATGTTTTCGTGAAGTGGTATAGCGAGGTAGGAATTGAGGATGTCCCTTTTGTAGGGGGGAAAAATGCAGCACTAGGAGAAATGTATTCAAACTTGGTGCCACTTGGCGTAAACGTTCCGGACGGTTTTGCTCTTACGGCAGATGCGTATAGACACTTTTTTAAGGAAACCGGATTAGATGAAAGGATAAAAGAAATTTTAGCTGATTTAGATACTCGAAGCATAAAGAATTTGCAAGTTCGCGGAAAAAAGGTGCGAGAGACGATTTTAAAAGCTACCTTACCGCAAGATTTGAAAGATGCTGTTACCGAATCTTACGTCAAGCTTTGTGAAAAATATGGCAAGAATACTGACGTGGCTGTGCGTTCTTCGGCTACAGCTGAAGACTTGCCAGGAGCTTCTTTTGCCGGACAACAGGAAACATATTTGAATATTCACGGCATTGAAAATATTTTAGTTGCTACCAAGAAATGCATCGCGTCGCTCTTTACCGACCGAGCAATATCTTACCGAGCCGATAAAGGGTTTTCGCATTTCGATGCAGCACTTTCCGTCGGTATTCAGAGAATGGTGCGCTCAGACCTCTCTTCTTCGGGCGTAGCCTTCACAATAGACACTGAAACCGGTTTTGATAAAGTCATAGTCATAAACGGTATTTATGGATTGGGAGAATATATAGTGCAAGGTATGGTGATACCGGATGAATTTATTGTTTACAAACCCACACTTGAAGGCGGAGTAAAAAATCCAATCATTGGCAAACACTTAGGAAAAAAGAGCATTAAGCTGGTGTACGCGAAGGATGGAACCAAAAAAGAAAACGTAAAAGAAAAAGATCAAATACAATATTCTCTAACTGATGATGAAGTCAAGAAGCTGGCGGGCTGGTGTTTGCAAATAGAAAAATATTTCTCAAAAAAGCATAATAGATATCAACCGATGGATATAGAATGGGCGAAAGATGGAAAAACGGGGGAGCTGTTTATCGTGCAAGCGCGCCCCGAGACTGTGCGTTCTGCTGAAGATAAAAATGTTTTGAAAGAATATCATTTGGAAAAAACCGGCAAGGTGATAGTGAACGGGATTTCTGTGGGGGCCAAGATGGGGAGTGGAAAAGTCCGAATACTAAAAAGCGCCAAAAATATTTCTCAATTCCAAAAAGGGGAGGTGTTGGTTACTGAAATTACCGATCCGGATTGGGAGCCGATAATGAAGATAGCCAGCGCGATCATAACCGACAAAGGAGGCCGAACTTCGCATGCAGCTATAGTTTCCCGCGAATTGGGGATTCCTTGCATTGTGGGGTCAAATAACGCCACTAAAACGCTTAAAAATGGGCAGGAGGTGACTGTGGATGCTTCTACGGGACAAGTGTATGAAGGTATATTGCCGTTTAAGGTTACTGAGCATCATCTGGATAAAGTTGCCAAGCCACCGGTAAAAATAATGGTAAATATTGGTTCGCCGAACGACGCTTTTGCTAATCATCACTTACCAGCAGAAGGCGTGGGCCTCGGCAGGCTCGAGTTTATAATCGCTTCATTTGTGCGAGCACACCCAAATGCATTGCTTCAATACGAAAATCTCAAAAAGGGAAAACAAACTCCTTATATTAAAAATGTTCTAAAAGAAATTGACCGCTTAACTCCGCTTTATAAAAACAAAGCGCAATTTTATGTGGATGAGCTGGCGCTCGGGATTGCTAAAATTGCGGCTACATTTGCTCCCCATGATGTGATAATTCGTTTTTCTGATTTCAAGACTAACGAGTACCGCACACTTTTAGGTGGAGAGTTGTATGAACCCAAAGAAGAAAACCCGATGCTCGGATGGAGAGGTGCATCACGATATTATGATCCGAAATTTAAAGATGCTTTTGCTTTGGAATGCCAAGCGATGAAAAAAGTTCGCGAAGAAATGGGATTCACAAATGTCGTGCCGATGATTCCTTTCTGCCGAACTCCAGAAGAAGGCAAGCAAGTTATCGAAGTTATGAAATCAAATGGCCTGGATAGAGCCACTGACCCTACTCTTCGAGTGTATGTAATGTGTGAAATTCCTTCAAATATTTTACTTGCCGACGAGTTCCTAGAAATATTCGATGGTATGTCTATCGGTTCGAACGATCTGACTCAGCTTACTTTAGGACTTGATAGAGATTCTGGAATCGTCACTCATATTGCCAATGAAAATAATCCAGCAGTCAAGAAAATGGTGGCAGAGATAATTCACAAATGCCGAGCGAAAAATAAATACATAGGTATTTGTGGACAGGCTCCTTCGGACTATCCTGAGTTTGCAAAATTCTTGATGGAAGAGGGAATAGAAAGTATGTCGCTTAACCCCGACACAGTGTTTAAGATTATAATGGCGCTTGGCAATTCCACAAAAAGCGGTTAATATACCGCTTAAGCGGGATTAGTTTAGTGGTAAAATGAGTCCTTCCCAAGGATTAGACGCGGGTTCGATTCCCGCATCCCGCACAAAAAGGGCACGCTTGACAGGTATGCTATAATTAAAATATTAGAAGTTAACAGAGAAAAATTATGCAAAACGTAACCATTTATTCGACTCCGACCTGCCACTTCTGCCATATGGCTAAAGAGTTTTTCAAAGAAAACAATGTGGCCTATACCGACTATGACGTTGCGGCAGATTTGGAAAAAAGACAAGAAATGATGCAAAAAAGTGGACAGCTAGGTGTACCCGTAATCGTTATTGGTAATGACATAACTGTAGGTTTCGATCGCCCAAAGCTCGCTAAGCTTCTAAACTTGGCCTAGTTTTCTTCAGCGGCAAAGTTACGATAAAAGTGCTTCCTTTCCCAAGGGAGCTTTTTACGTCTATTTTGCCTTTATGTAGGTCTATGACCCACTTTGCTATGGGAAGACCGAGTCCAGAATGGCCACCTTCGCGGTTGTGAGATTTATCCGCACGGAAAAAACGTTCAAATATGTGTGGCAAGTCTTCTTTGGAAATGCCCACGCCGTCGTCTTTAACATGTATGGCCACGGATGTTTTGTTTGTTTCAATAGCAACCTCAATTTTAGTTCCGCCGTAAGTTATTGCGTTTCTTACCAAGTTTAGGAAGACCCGTTCTAAGTATTTCTCGTCTCCTAAGATAACAGCATTTTTTGCGCCGCGTTTTTTCAGAATGGTTATGCCTTTTTCTTTGGCCAGATTTTTTAATTTATCGGCCGCGCGGTGCGCAATATCAGCCACATTTACTGGGACGGAGGTTATTGATCGGCGGACCTTACCCGAGGTTATAAGTACAAGGTCTGAAAGTAATTCAGACAAGTTCACGATCTCCTCATCTATGTCCTTAAGTGCATTTTTAGCGGACTTCAAATCGTTTTTCTTATTAGCTAGATAAATGTGCCCGCGCATAATAGTAAGGGGAGTCCGAAATTCGTGGGTAGTATTTGCGATAAATTCACTTTTCAATTTTTCCTGTATCAGAAGAATGTTTGTGGCCTTTTCCCTTTCTTTCATAGCTGTGGCTTCTTTTTCTTGCGCAACCAGTTTATGTATCGTTATTGCCTGTGCGGCGGTGCTACCTATTGCTTGCGCAAAAACCAATTCATTTTTTGTGAAATTATGTGGCTTTTTATTGCAAAACATTAAACTGCCGTAAATATGATTGCCGTGATAAATCGGGATAATGACATAACTCTTCATGTAATGATTTATGTCGTCTATGTCTAGTGATTTGTAGTTTTTGTTCTTTACCTGGCTGTCGGAAAAAGGTTTTTTAGTTTTTATAGCTATATAATTGCCGCCTTCGGGTCTTGGTAGAGGGGGGTCAAAAGGAACATTGGGGCACTTATACGCTAGCCTGAAACCTTCGCCGTCTTTCCACCACGCCCAACCGAAGTCAGCTTCCAGGATTTTAATACCGCTCAATATGAAATTTTTGATTATCACCCTGTCGTCCTTTTCCACCATAGAGTCTAGTGTGGTTTGGTTGAGCAAAGTTATTTTTTTTGAAATTATATCAATTCTAGGTTGTGTCATAAATTTTTAGAACTGTGCGGGGGAGAGGAAGCATCGCTTCTCTCCACCCGCCAGTACTTGATCATGCTAACTTCACACCCCCCATGTAGAATGCGCTCATGTCCCTGAGGCCGGCTCGACCTCCCGTGAATTGAGAATAGTCTCGTACGAGGAACGATTCCTGCTTCTGGTTCCACCAGAAGAGCAGGGCGTAGGCATACCGTCCACCAACCAGCATTTGCAGACCGCTGGGATACTGTTTGGCGAAGTTCGGATCTTGCAAACACAGCGCAAGCTGGGCCTGAAAGTCCGCACGGAGCCCGTAACGCCTGTACTGTAGGAACAACTCATACGACGAGGTAAACCTCGGGAGGAAGAAGAAGAAAAGTTCGACTTCCTCTATTCCCGTCCCATACCGACAGAACCGGAGGACTTCCGGGTCTATGTGTTTTCTACCGGAGAGATCCTCTATCTGTTGCTGGATCGCGTCCCTGTCCACCAAAACTTTTCGAGAAAAAAGTTTTGGTGCGGGATTGTTTAGTTCAGGGCTGTGGACCGAGAGTCGGGCGGACGATATTACAAACTCATCCGTTTCGTCTCCCCTCAACACGAGTTTCGATATCATTTCCCCTCCTTTCAGGGGTGTTTTGCGACCCCTTAAGAACGGGGGTGAGGTTAGAGCATTGTTAATGGAAAGAACAACACTGATGTATTTTTACCACAAAACCGAGTAATCCACAAGAAAATTTAATCTGAATTTAATAGATGAGCTTGAGCTTATGCGGCTACAAATAATTTTTCGCCATCGCTCAAAATTTTCGCAGTCCACCCCTCGTGGTTTTGCGTGCTCGTAAAACATTGCTGCGGTTGACCCAGAACGAAAAAAAGCGCAACAGTGCGCTTTCCTTCGTTTCTGTGTCCTCGGCAGGAATCGAACCTGCAATTACTCCTTAGGACGGAGTCGTTATATCCATTTAACTACGAAGACTTACACCTTATAATTTAGCACACAAAGCGGGGATTAGGAATTGGATTTTTTATATTATTTTTGCTAGTATTTAGCCATGTCGCCCGAAGAAAGAGAGATGCTTTTGAAATGTGTCACTCTCGCTGAGGAGAACAATAAAATATTGCATGCGATGAAGCGTTCTATGATGTGGACGCGGGTTACACGAATTGTGTATTGGACCTTGATAATAGGCTCTACTGTCGGGGCTTATTATTTCATCCAGCCGTATTTAGAGCAGATTATCGGAGTGTACGGCGGTACCAAATCGAGTATCGACAACGTTAACTCCCTTTTTGAAAATTTTAGATAGCAAATGCCTGGGTAGCTCAGTTGGTAGAGCATTCCCCTGAAGAGGGAAGGGTCCGCAGTTCGATCCTGCGCCCAGGCACACAAAACAAAACAGCGCCGCGGCGCTGTTTTGTTTTGTGTGCTAAATAGATTTAACTCGAATATTTGATTTCTTTTCTTTGTCTACCTTCTTTATTTTTATAGTGAGTAGACCGTGCCTTTCAGTTGCCTCAACTTCTTCCGGTTCAACTTCTGCAGGAAGAGAAATAGTTCTCGAAAACTTGCCCCAGTAAAGCTCCTTTGTGAAATAGTTATCTTCATCGATAGTGCGAGATTCTTCGCGCTTGCCTCGTACGGTGACCACATCGCGGGCGACGGAAATCTCCAAGTCCTCCGGCTTAACGCCAGCCACCATTGTTTGAATTACCATATCGGTCGGCGTTTGATAGACGTCTACGGTGAGTTCCGCTTCGTCGTTCTCTTCTTCTATCCAGCTTGCCACGCCTTTCTTATCATTCTTTTCTGATTTGCCATTGCGACCCGCATACGCATTATTTTCTTGTTCGTCTTCTTCCTCCAGACTCAAGCTGCCGGTTAATCTTTCAAAAAAACTTCTCTTTTTCTTTTCCATAAATATTTTTTATTAATTATAATTTTTTTATTTACTTATTCGACGAACTTTTTCAAAAAGTAGCAGAATTAAAATAGTCGCTACCCAGAGAAACGCGAAAACTTTCATAAAATCATTGCCGCTGTTCCTTATTATAAAGAAATTAAAAGCGCTGTGCAAGGCGATGGCTACAATAAAACCTAAAATTGTCGAGAACGTCCTGGTTAACCTCCCTGAATGCATCGACATTCCTATCGCGATGCCCAAACTTCCGCTCGCAACAGTGTGGAGGAGAGTAGAGCCTACGAACCTGAGCTGTCCAGTTAGAAGCGCAACAGTGGCGCCGGAAAGGGCGATAGGTTTTATTAAAAATAAAGTATTTTCCAGCGTAGCGAAGCCCAATGCCGCCGTAATCATGTATATCGGCCAGTCTATCGGATGGTCCGCGTTGTTGGTTCGGTAAAGCACAGCTAGGACCGCGAGGTATTTGAGAACTTCCTCCGCACTGGCCCAGAGCGCAAGCTTGCCCTCGTAGGAGCCGATGTGCGCATCAATAAATTTCTGTACCGGAAGAACTAGCACCACCGTAGCTATGCCCATAGCGAAAACAATAGCGAGTAGAACTGCGGGTTCCGGGTGCTCTTCGTCTTCTTTTAGCCAGAACCATAACCAAAAGAGAGAGGGTATAAGCCCGCCGAAAACGAACGCAAGAGCGAAAATTTTTATATCTCCTCCTGGGATGGCCATTTTTCTGTCATTAATAAAGTTCTATTGTGCATCGACCATATTTCTTCGGTAACAAAAGGCATAAAGGGATGCAGGGCTTTGAGTAGGGTGTTGAGTTGTGTCAGGAGCAGAGCTCGCGCCGAGTCGACGTTGGTATTATTTTTTTCACTTTCGATAATTTTCTTTTTAGAGCGTTCGATTATGATGTCGGCGAAGGTGTGCCAGAAATAATGATACAATTTTTCAGCGACGATGTAGAACTTGTATTCATCCATTTCATTTGTAATTTCGGCTATGAGGGCGCGCAACTCTTCATCGGATTTCTTATCATCTTCGTCATACTTAAGTTCTTTGGGATTTTCTGAAAGTGTGAAATCTTGGGTGTTATCGTAGACAAATCGCGCTGCGTTCCAGATTTTATTTGAAAACTTGCTATAAGCTTTAACTTTTTGAATATCAAATTTGCCGTCGGCACCCGGACCTATGCCTACAATCATAGACATCCGTAAAGCGTCCGCTCCGTGCTCCTTGATAACTTCTAGAGGGTCTACGCCGTTGTTGAGTGACTTACTAAATTTCTGACCCTTAGCATCACGCAATATGCCGTGGAGATATACTGTTTCAAAAGGTATAGTGCCTATCAAGTATTGTGACATCAGAATCATTCGCGCCACCCAGAAGAAAAGAATTTCGTAGCCGGGATTAATCACGTTAGTTGGATGAAAGTTTTTCAGGTCTTCGGTGTTTTCCGGCCATCCGAGTGTTGAGAAAGTCCATAATCCGGAAGAAAACCAGGTATCGAGAGTATCTTCGTCCTGCACCCACCCTGAGCCTTCTGGAGCCTTAATCCCGCAATAAATCTCTTCGTCCTTGTACCACACTGGTATTCTGTGTCCGTACCAAATTTGACGGGAAATGCACCAATCGCGCAGATTTTCTATCCAGTTGAAATACACCCGTTTGAAGTGGTCAGGAATTATCTTTATCTTTTTCTCACGAACCGGCTCCAGCATCAGTTCTTTCAGAGACTTGTTTCCCCGAGCCGGGATTTTTTTATTTACATCCACGAACCATTGGAGCATTATTTGCGGTTCGATAAGCCCACCAGTGCGTTCTGCGGTCGCCACTCTGTTTACGTAATTTTCATCAACCGAGACCAGAAGCCCTTTATCTTTCAATTTTTCAACAATTTTTTCTCTGGCGTCGGTGATTTTCATACCGACAAATTCTTGGGCAACAGGTAGAAGTTTACCGTACGGGTCTATTATTTGCTCCTTGTCCAGTTTATATTTTTCCGCTAGAGCGAAGTCTTCGTGTGAATGCCAGGGAGTTATTGTCATAACTCCGGTGCCGAATTCCATATCAATCATCTCGTCTTTAATGACCGTAGCTTCTACCGGGCCATTAATCCACTCAAGAGATAGTTTCTGACCGTGAGTATAATCTTGGTAGCGTTTGTCGTCCGGATGCATCACTACATACTTGTCGCCAAATTTTGTTTCTGGCCTGGCAGTCCCTATTTCAAAAGGTCCATATTTAAAAGTATAAAATTTCCCCTTTCTTTCTTCGTACACGAGCTCATCGTCGGAAATAACAGTTTGGCCCTTCGGATCCCAGTTGACGATGCGATGTCCGCGATAAATCAGTCCGTCGTCATACATCTGCTTGAAGGCGGTGCGAACCGCAAAGTTGCGCTTCTCGTCGAAAGTGAAAGCTTCTCTGGACCAGTCGAGTGATGCGCCCATTTTGCGAAGTTGGCTGACGATAGTTTTCCTGCTACCCTCGACAAATTCGTTGACGCGCTCCAAGAATTTTTCTCGGCCGATATCTTTTTTCTTGATGCCTTCCTTCTCAAGCATTTTTGTTACCTTTGAATCTGTGGCTATGGCGGCGTGATCCGTACCCGGAATCCATACTGTTTGTTTCCCTTGCATTCGCTGGTACCGTATCATCGTGTCTTGCATTGAGTCCTCAAGTGTGTGACCCAAGTGTAAAACACCAGTTGCGTTGGGAGGTGGGAGAACAATAGAGAACCTTTTACCGAAATTAGCGTTGGTTTTAGAATTTTTTGCCCATTCGGGTCGTACTTCTGGCGCAAAAAAACCGCTCTCTTCCCAAAGCTTATAAATTCTGTCCTCGGTATTTTGCGGGTCGTAGGGCTTTTTCAGACGGTCGTCCATTTCGTAATAATATCATACCTACCGGGCCTGAGCGAGGATTACAGGCTTAAATTTCCTGAGGCTTTAATGCTTTCTGGTTTAGGCACTCGTTTCTTGTTTTTGATAAATTGCAGGTATCCGGCGATGCCTATCATCAGTCCGTTGTCTCCAGTAAGTTCCCTGGGAGGGAAATATAGTTCGCAGGTTTTCTTAACAATTTTATTTATCTCTTTATTTAAATGTTTGTTCGCCGAAACGCCGCCAGCAACAATTAGTGTTTTAATTCTATATTGCTCTATTGCCTTAGCAGTTTTGTAGGTCAGGCATTCTATGGCAGCATTTTCGAATTCGAGGGCTATCTGTGCCTTAGTCTCATCACTTATTTCTTCTGCACCGCCTAAGTCGCGAACTAAATAGAGCACTGCTGTTTTGAGCCCAGAGAACGAGAATTTAAAATCTTTAGTTCGTAGCATCGGCCGAGGGAGTGAAAACGGCAGAGCTTGCTTTTCCGAAGCACGAATATTTTTCTGCTGAAAAATTCCTCGTGCTCGCGCCGTCGCGCTCGCAAGTCTTCGCAAAAGCAAGCTCTGCCTCACGCGCTCTTCTTCCGCAAGCTTTGAAATTTGCGGACCGCCTGGGTAGGGCAGACCGAGCATCCGTGCCACCTTGTCGAAAGCTTCACCCACAGCGTCATCAAGCGTTTCGCCTATAATTTCGTACTGCATCCATTTTTTCGAAAATACCAACTGTGTGTGTCCACCGGAAACGAGGAGCGCCAGGAGCGGAGTTTTAATTTTAGGAATTTTGAAAGTCCCGGTATTTTTCCCAAAGGCTGAGAGCAGGTGCCCCTCCATATGGTTTACGGGGATGAGCGGTATGCCCCACTTCTTCGCCAAGTCCTGGGCGAAGACAATTCCAGTCCAAAGTGCTGGTTCAAGCCCCGGTCCATAGGTGACAGCAATGGCGTCCACCGGCACTTTCTTTTTCGCAAGTTTTGCTTTTTTTAGCGCTTGATCTAGGACCAAGGGCAAATTTTTTATATGTTCTCGCTTGGCGAGAGCAGGGAAGACGCCACCATAAGGAATGTGGACATCAATTTGTGACGATATGTGGTGCGCGAGAACCTTTCCGCTTACCGTGGAATTCCCACGAGTTGAGAAAGATCCTTTCATTTCTAGGATTGCGATACTCGTCTCATCGCAACTCGTTTCAATTGAAAGTATTTTCATAAGTGGTAATATAAAACGAATGCGCGGTTAGCTCAGTTGGTAGAGCGACCCCTTGACGTGGGGTAGGCCACAGGTTCGAATCCTGTATCGCGCACTAGTTTTATTACATCTTCGCCTTAATTCTTTCAAGCGCTAGGATGAAAGCTGCGGCGCGCATATTCGTTTTGAGTTCTTGAGATTTTTCAAATATTTTTTTCGCTGAGTCGTCGAGTATTGGCTGTAGTTTCGCGTTAACTTCCGCTTCAGTCCAGTGTTCACCTTTGAGATTTTGCTCCCATTCGAAACAAGAAACAGTGACTCCGCCGGAGTTCGCCAAAACATCCGGGATTACGGGGATATTTCTCTTGAACAATATTTCATCAGCTTCCGGAGTGGTCGGCCCGTTGGCGAGTTCGAGTATTACTTTTGTCTTCACTTTCTCTACACTAGTTTCGGTGATTTGGTTTTCGAGTGCGGCGGGGATTAAGAGATCGCATTCTGTTGCCAAGAGCTCAGCGTTGCTTATGTCCTTGGCTCCTGGGAAGCTTGTGAGTAACCCTGTCTTTTTCTTATGTTCGAATAATGCTTCGATGTCGAGCCCCTCAGGGTTATAAATTGCTCCATCGGAATTTGAAACAGCAATAACTTTATGCCCTTCCTTGTGCCAAATTTTAGCAGCGAAGCCACCGACGTTGCCGAAGCCTTGCACGACCACACTGCACTTTTCTGGAAGATTTAATTCCTTTCGGAGAGATTCGAATACATAGTATCCACCCTGGGCAGTTGCTGGTCCGCGTCCTTCTGAGCCACCTTGTTCAATAGGCTTGCCGGTAAATGTTGCGCGAGTTTTATCCCCAGTGATTTTCTCAAATTCATCCGCCATCCAGGCCATTATTTCGGGAGTGGTGTTAACGTCAGGCGCTGGCACGTCCTTCTTCGGCCCCAAGACATCGGCGAGCTTCTTAACCCAGCCACGTGAGAGTCTTTCAAGTTCACCTTTAGACAGTTTCGACGGGTCGACAGTTATGCCACCCTTGCCTCCGCCCATGGGGATTCCGGCTACGGCGCACTTGATAGCCATCCAGAAGGCGAGAGCCTTCACTTCATTTATTTCCGTGTCATGGTGGTAACGGATGCCGCCTTTGTAGGGCCCGAGAGCGTTGTTGAATTCGACTCGATAACCTTCGAAAATTCGGAGAGAGCCGTCATCCATCTTGACCGGAATAGAAATCCGGATATCTCTATCCGGTTGTCGCATACGAGAAACGAATTCGTCTCCGAAGCTGGCAAGCTTGGAGGCTTTGTCTAGCTGCGCCATCGCGTTCTCAAAAGGATTCTTCATATTTTTTATCAAAAAAATAAAATTGTAATGTCCGAATTATAGCACAACGGCAAGTCGCCACTTAAATACGACCCACTTTCTCTAAAATTTCAAGTTCTTCTTTTGAGTTGGCGCCCAGCGCTTCCCGGGGGTTTACTTCAATACTCCCAATTTTCTCATTCGTGGCGGAAGTCTCTTCCCAGAGGTCGGTGAGGTAGTACTCATTCTGGACATTTTTCTCTCTATCGATCTTTTGCAAGTTTTCCCAGAGCCAGGAAGCCTTGAAAGCAAAGCAGGAGACATTCACTTCTTTAATTTTTTTCTCTTCCTCTGTCGCGTCGCGATATTCGCGGTCGATAATTTTGTCCCCTTGGCGGAGGATTCGCCCGTACATTGTGAAGCCCTTGCGCCAGTCTTCGAAGTCTGGCAAGACGGCTGTGGTTATGGTGAGTGTGGCATTAGACTCAATGTGCTTGCGCAATAAATTTTTAATAGTGTCGGGTGTTATGAAAGGCTGGTCGCCGGAAATTACTATAATGTTCTCCGCATCTCCGCAAGCCTCCTTCGCGGCGAGGACTGCGTGCCCGGTGCCCAGCTGTTCTTCCTGAACAGCGTACTCATATTTATCTCCGAGCTCTTGCATCACCAAGTCGCGGCGGTAGCCTACGACCACGATTGGCCTTTCATCTATTCCAGCTTGGTCGACGGAGTCGAGTAAATGCTTAACCAAGGGTTTGCCGTGAAGAGAGGCGAGCGCCTTCGGCAATTCGCTTTTCATCCGAGTGCCCTTGCCTCCGGCCAAGACAACAATCCTCGTTTTCGATGAATTTTCCATGTTTGTTGATTATACTAAGAGTTATTGCCAAATGTCCAGTTTAATGTTATAAAAATGTCGGAACTCGCCACGCAGAGTGGTGAGTCAACGGAGGAGAGAAACAATGAGACGACGCATCATTGTGATTCACAACTGCGATTACAAGTCAGCGGAAATCCAGGATGTCCTCTGGCGCGCGGACGCCGATGCGCGCTGGATCACGAGTAAATATGCCGAGGAGGTGGGGTTCTGGAAGGGAAGGACACCTCCTACTGGACACAAGGCTCTCGCGGTCGTCGTGTTCCTCGTCGACGATGTCATCGTCGACCAGTTCGTCAGCCCGCGGAGGCAGGAGCTCGAGGTCTTCGTCCGTAGCTGGGTCAACCCCGACTACGGAAAGGACGACGAGCGCAGCACCGCGGCTCCGAGCGCCGAACATCTCGAGAGGATGCGCCAGATCGAGGCGTCGCCTGTTCGCTCGAACCACGTGCCGCACCTGAGCGCCACGGAGATGGCCACGGACCACGACGGCATCGCGACTGTCGTCCACCCGTCGACGCGCATCGAAGTGCCGCCCCCGCCGCGCCCCGACCGGCGGGAGATGTCCGTCCACACCTGGGAGGAGGATGCGAGACAGGAAGCGCCCGTCCGCATCAACTCTGACGCCCGTAAGATCACCGGCTAGCGGTCGCGCCAGAGAACCCCGCCGTGACGTTTGTTAGGTCACGGCGGGGGAGGCCAAGTTCCTTTTCACAATTTTTTTCGTTTTACTTCTCTCGAGCCGCTGGCTCGTAATTATCGAGCCTTTGCGGACTAGAGACTGCACTGGCTCTTTTTCGTAATAGTAGCGTGATTTTTTAGTAGTGCTATAATTTAAATATTAACAATAAATAAAAAATTTATGCCCTCAGAAGGAGATAACCCAATGACAGCTCGCCAACCGGAACATAAAAAGCTATTGCCGCAGCGTGGGCAATTGCTACAGCTAAGCAGCGGGTTTGACAGTCGACGGACTGATTTAGCAACCTACGGCAGAGACCCCTATTTGGTCTTGGAAGTTGTCGGCGACAAAGTCCACGTACGCAATGCTGATGGCCAGGAAGTGGATATACCCTTATCAAAGGTATCTTTACACTCATTAACAGACAGCGAGCATTATATAAAGACGCACTTCCCAGATTTTAAGAAATAATTTTGAGTTATTGAAACGGCTCAACACTGTTGAGCCGTTTCTCGTTTGCGGCAGCAGAACCTCGCGGAACATAAAAAGTCTTCGAGGCTTTTTCATTTTCCCAAGTTGACAGAACGCCCTAAAGTAGGTAATTTATGTGCAGGAGGAAGCGATGGACAGCCACATTCGAATTACGCTGCCGGAATGGAATCACCGCGGTGTGGTCGAGCAGGTTGCCAAGCTCCTCGACCGACCCGTTGTCATCGTGACATGGGACGTAAAGTCCCTCACGATTAAGTCTAACGAAGCCCCCTTCAGTGGGAAAGACGTGGTGCGGGTTCAGAAAGATCTCGGTTTCACCGCCGAGATGCTCTACGAGCCCATCTAGGAGGAGAGAGAAGCATGAAAGCTCTGATGAAGGTCGGGATGATTCCCGACAAAACCCCGTTTGAGACCGCGGAAGCAGTTCGCGATCTCTTCGGTCGCAGTACTCGCCTCGTCTCGACCGACGAGGAAAAGAGGGAGGTTGTCTTGCAGTCGCTGACAATTCCCTTCTGCAAGGAGGATGCGGCGTCGGTGCGCCGCAATCTCAAGGTGGCCGCCGAGATGCTCGGAAAGCCGGAGGTGCCGGCCGCCGAAGCCAATGATGAACCCCACGTTCACCCGTGGGTCGACTAAGGAGGAGAAAGATGTACATCACAGTTCGGAGTAACAGTGCAGAAATCGCTGAGGCTCGTCTTCTTCAGTCAGCCGTTTCCCGGCGGCTGGGGAAAGCGCTCATCTGGGCGCGTCTCGGCAGGGCAATCGTCATTTTCGGGCACAAGCAGGAGGACCAGCTCACCCCCGGAGACGTGCAGCTCCTCAACGGCGACAAGAGGTTTGTCGCCCATGAGAGCACTGAGGAGGAGCTGAGCCGTTCGGGGCTGAGGATCCCGCAGGCTTCGTAGTCCTCCTTCCAGAGCACCCCGCCGTGACGTTTGTTAGGTCACGGCGGGGGAGGCCAAGTTCTTTCAACAACAAGAAATTTTTTTCTCGAGCCACTCGGCTCGAACATCGAGCCTTGTGGACCGGAAACGCTTCACGAGGCTTTTCTTATTTTTAGACCATAGTTAACTTCGCGCCCTTTTTCAAATACCAAATCGAAAGAATAAAAAGCAAAATATAAAAAACGAGGCCATAAGCGCACGTAGGCAGACCCAAGCTATACTCCGTCCCGCCTGCAAGGAGTTTCCCAATTTCCGGTACAGTAAAATATCCGGCAAAGAGAATTCCAAGCCCAGATACTGTGCCAATAATTTTCAACATAGATTTTTCTTCAATCGTCTTCACCAGACCCAAGAGAGCGGTAAGGAAAATAATTAGAAACATTCCAAAGCCGAAATAACAAGCTGGGTAACCTAGGAAATAAGGGCAAGGTTCAGATAGCGCACAAGTGGATGTGAAAAATTTGACCCCACTAAGATAACCCGAAAACAATAACCCCGCGAGCCCGAGCCAAAACATAGTTTTAGCATAATTTAAGGTTTTCATAAGCGTATTATATCACGTAAAGTCCACAGAAATTTGCTAGCTTTATGTGATTTTTATCAATTTGACAGAACCGTTTTTGTGATGTAATTTAAGTGCGGGAGGATTCGGCATGATCATTTTGGTCTTGAGGGGGGAAGTGGCGATGTCTCGCACGGTCGTGGAAATTCTGCAGGGGGTGGATATCCGCCTCTCTATTTCAGGGGATTGGTTGGACAGAATGCATCACCAGGATGCGCTCATCAACCAAAAAATCGTCGTGAGCCCCAACAACATAGCTTACCCCCGCCTGTTTGTGGCACAGGGAGGGGTTACGGAGTTTGCCGCGTATGCGGTAACCGACACGATGGCCCGGCAGGCCATCGAGCTCAACAGTGCCCTCGCCAAGCGAGCGAGGTTGCAGGAGGCAGAGAGATGAAGAAGGTCACCATCAGCGGAGTTTCCCGGCAGCTTGCCATCGGCGCGCTCGAGCTCATCCTTGACCTCGTCCCCGGCGCAACGTCCGTCGCGTGGGGGGACGACAAGGTCGTCGTCGTCACCGACGACGTCGAAGTCGAGGCTCTGGCAACCCTCGCCGTGGCATACGGTGAGGACGAGGGGCTCTCCATCGAAGAGATCGAAGAGATCCTCCCGCCGCGGCCGTATGTGCCCTCCGACGCCCCGCACTGCTAGTGCGGGGCCGCGGAACCCCGCCGTGACGTTTGTTAGGTCACGGCGGGGGAGGCCAAGTTCTTTCAACAAATTTTTTTTCTTTTCCCCGAACCCGGTTTCCGAGGTTCGTATCAAGAGCCTCAATGGAAATCCTTTGCGGCTCTTTTCAATTCTAATTTCTTTTCTTATTGATTTAAATTAAAAATTTTGTATTATGAAATCGGCTAGTACCCTCGCAAGAGGCTAAGCCGGGAGGGCATTCGATGACCAAGACGGTTGAAGTAGCTCCCGAGCAGTTTCCCGACCCGCACAATGTGCGGGAAAACGCGCTGAACGCGCTGTCGGCTTCGCCGACACCTCAGGCCGTGCGTGGCCACCTGCCTCGCCGGGAGAGGAGGGCGGTTCATCGGGAACTCGTCTACACGAGTGACCGGCAGCAGCCCCACCCGGATCTCCACGATCCGGGAAGACTCCCGAAGTAGAGACCATCGCGGCGAGAGTCCTAACCTCTCGTCGCACCCTTAACACCGAAACAAAAGACGCCCAGTTAGGGCGTCTTTTGCATTTAAGCTTAAAAATGTTATGATATTTTCCATTGGCCCTATCGTCTAACGGTTAGGACATCGGCTTTTCAAGCCGGTAATCCGGGTTCGATTCCCGGTAGGGTCACAGACAAGGATTTTTTATCCTGAAATTCGTCATATAGCTTGTAAGGTATAGATAGTTTTGGTGTTCCATTAAGTAATTCAGTATATGTTGGCAACTCATCAAAAACCAACCCATAAAATGCTCTTAAAAGAGTAAGATTCTTTTGTTTTATAAGGTATTCTTCTGGGTGTGCCATTAAGTTTTTTACATATCCTACAAAAGAGTGGACATCGTTCTCCTGAACCTCAATTCCGTTTCTTTGCTCTCTGGTTTCTTCTATGCGTTGATGAAGTTTATTAATCTCTTTTTCAAGTTCTGCTCGTATAATTTCATTTGTTGTAGAAGTAAACGCATTAATCTTTTGTGTTTTCTCAAAATCAAGTTCTGCTACAGTTGTTCCCACTTTAACAGAAAACTCACCAAGTTCTTTTTCTTTCTCTCTAAATTTATTTATCAGTGTTGCTTCAAGGGCTTTCAAAAAGCTTTTGTCTACGTGCTTTAATTTTTCTATGCAGACAGCAAGACCATCTTCAAATTCTTTCTTTGAAACTCTATATTGCTTGTGATTCCTAGCACAATGATATGCTGGAAAACTCTTGCCAGATTTACCAGTAGATGCACTACCTAAAAATGGTTTTTGACATTCAGGGCACAACACAACTTCTTTAAAAGGATATAGGGGATTATCTTTCATTCGTTTTAACTGATGTGGGTTATAATCTTTATGTATCAAAATAGTTCCATCCTTTTTCTCTTCAATAAAAAAATTGCCTTTATTTGCTCTGTTGTATTCGTCTATGCTCACCAACCCCTTGTAGTTAGTCCTAATAGGCGTTTTTAGCCACTTTTCAGTATTAATTCCTGCATAGATGGGTCTTTGTATTATTTTCTGTAATTGCTTCACTGTAAGCTTTACACCGCCTCTCGAACCCAATATTTTATCTTTTGACCTTGACCACCTGTTTTGTTTCTTCGAACGATATCCAATAGCATTTATGTGGTCAACAATCTGCTGGTCTGTGTAAATGCCCGAAGCTCTCATTTCAAACATAGTAATAAAAAAGTGGGCTCGTTTAGGGTCTGAAACTTGAATCATTTTTTTCTTACCCTCAACGTAAATTCTTTCATTTACGAAACCATCATTTTCTTGCCTAACTTTATACCCTTCTCTTACTAAAGTTGCTTCTGCTCCAATCATTCTAGTAAGAATTTGATTAACTTCAATTTTACCTTGTTGAGCCATAACAAGTTCTGTAATTTCACTAGGGCGTGTGATACTCCAGTCATATTCGAGACCAAGGTGTTCAAGAGTATTTTTTGTGGGCTGTATGATACCGTTAGAATCAATTAATTGAACACCGTAATCAGCTAGTCGCTTTTTTAGACTTTCATACCCAAGAGTTCCATTTCTTGTAAAACGGTCTATGGAACGAAATATAATAACATCAACTTTTTTGGGAGACTTTTTTATAAAAGAAATAATGTCTTCAATAACAGGTCTGTCGTCTTTTCTACCAGAAAGTTGTTCCTTGAATGTTTTTAAAACATCGAGTTTAAATTTTTCAGCAACACCGAGACAGATTTTTTCTTGCACTTCAAGACTTTCACCTTCTTGGGCTTGCTTTGCGGAACTAACTCGGCAATAAATAATACAATTCTTATTTTCTTTCATATACCAATTTATTGTTGAATGGGCTAATTATAACATTTTTTTCCTCAATTTTTTCACGCCACATAACATAAAATGCTTCAGCTAAATCATCTTGTATTTGTCTAGCTTTAATAATCTCTTCTTCTGATAAACCAATATCATCTACATCTCCTAATGCTTTTTTATATTCTTCAAGTCCTATCATCCAATACTTTATTCTAATAAAAACCTTGCAAATAAGCTTCAGCTCTATTGTTAAAATTAATAAAAAAACCTTTTCCAGAAGAAAAAGATTTACGACAAGCATCCTTCCCTTTAGGGGTTTTGGCTAGCACCGTTGCCACTCGACTGGCTGGTTGCTGGGCGGATTAACGAGCCAAAACTCTACCGCCTCTCCTGATACTGATATTTAATTTTACTTACCTAATAAGGATAGCACGGTTCTAAAACTGACCCTGTAAAACTGTGGACAACTTTTTTAAGCTATATAATACAAGGTTCTCAAAGAGTCGGAAAATTACCCCTATGAGTGCAAAAACCCCTAAGGATATATGCCCGCTAAAGAGTGCGAAAAGTCCTTTCCTCCTACTATCGTAGTTGTCTATAAACTCCTTCAAAGAGTGTAAAAACTCCCTCCCAAGGCGTGTAAAAACTCCAAATTTGCCTTTTAACGGTGATTTGTTATAAACTCTACTTACAACTGAATAGTGAGCGTATCCAGAGCGAGGCGAGAGATTGGACTCAATGACCCTCCAACAACCTACCCAAAGGGCAAGGTGCTATCCACCAAGATGACAGAAATGTTGTCGGGAAAGATGCAAAGGTCGAACATTTTTCCTCATTATTAGAGGAAATTTTTATTTTATGGAAGTAGTTAAATTAAGTATTAGACTTGGTCGTGATTCTTTCCAATATAATTCGGAAGTTCTTAGAAAGAATGGAAAATTTTACTATCGTGCAAATGGTGCAATCATAAAAATAACACCAATTGAGGCAAGATGTGTTATAAGAAACCCACGTCTTTACTATTTCTCTATTGCCTTGAAACTACACTTATTGATTAACAAAAAGCTTAAATCTTGATAGTATTAGCTTACAAGTAAATAAGAGACCTAACTCTTAAAGATTTTCTTTAAGATATGGTCGAAAGACCCATAGAAGATACTGAACCCCACGTGTTCAGCAACCTTCTATGGGCTATACAGGGAAACTTGTATAGGGTCGCAAGACCTAGCTGGCGTGGGGTTCTGTGTTTATACCACGCTAGCTATTATCAGCTAGCTTTTTATTTTATGAAAAAAGAAACAATAATGAGTCAGGTAATAATACTAGTTTTGGGGCTTACTTTAATTTTTATTCTGAGAGAGTTTCTAACAGATAAAATTATAGTGGAAGCTATGAGAGTTCAAGTAGAAACAATGGCAAGTAGAGCTGGATGTTTTGCTAACGCAAGAGAAAAAAATATTAATGATGGCGATTGCACGAGCATAGATATAACTGCTTACAAACTTTATCCTAAATATTAATTATAAATTTATGAAAAAACATCTCACAATTTTGTTTCTCACAGTATTAATAATACCTTCTATCGCTTCTGCAACTTGGTGGAATCCACTTAGCTGGTCAAAAAATTCCAAGCAAATAGATACCATTGAACCAACATCAACTAAGCCAGTTGAAAAATCTATTCCTGTATCTGAAACTAAAACCACTGAATCAAAAGTTGTTGAAAGAATAGTAGAAAAACCAACAATCCAAACAATAACCGTGCAAGACCCCGCACTTCAAGCGAGGGTAAATATTCTTGTGGCGGAAAATGAATCTTTAAAAGCCCAAGTTGGTAGACTCCTTGAATCCAACAAATCACTCAATAAAGAATTATTGGCTTGTGAAGATACCCCAGCATCTACTTTTTCTGCTGATGACCAATGTGAGTATGCCCAAGATTCTCTAAAAGATTTTCTTGAACAGTATACCGAGTTAAGTGCTGAAATAAGTAAGGAGCGAGAGAAAATAAAGAAAAACCCTGAAAGTGCCGAGAAACCTTACATAGATATTTATCATCGTTCTGGATTGAATGCTATGCTCAGTAGTTTCAATATTTCATCAAGTCAAAAACTCAAACCCCTTATTAAGGGAAAGGAATCTGCTGAATCAGCAGTAGCACTCTATTGCAACTAAAGACCTAGAACTCTCTTCCTGTGGCATCGTAGAGCTTCCAGAACCTTGTCAGAATCTTGCCATCCGTTTTTTAAAGTATCCTAATTTTCAACGTTTTGGTTTTTGAGGACTGATAAGGTAGTGTTAATAGTAAAGTGTCGGAAAATTCTCGTAAACCGTGTAGAAGTATTATACTTAAGTAATGTTTAAAAACGAGAAAGGAGAAACAACTCTTCATATTGATACAAGGCTTGGAGAACTTACCACAGGTGAACCAAACGTGAACGAAGAAAAACTCAAGCAAGCTTTAAAGGCATACAATTTAAAAGAAGCCCTTTTAACTTTGTCTGAACTATCAAAAAACATTTTCAACGAAAACATTCCTGAACCATTTCAAAAGATGGGGAAAACTGGGATGCGTCATCCCGCAGGTTTAATTATTGCACAATTTGCTATTGAATATTTAGCTAGTGTTTTTATTATTTCAGGAGCTAACGATTATAAAAAAGAGAGCGTAAAAACAAAAGACAACATATTGGGTCTTTTTAATATATATAATAATTCTCTTATACAACCTGTTTTTTTAGGCAATCATTTATCAACTTTACTTATACCGATGTATTTTGTTCAACTTAGAAGCCAATTTAGCCCCCAAGACCTTTTCACTAGGCAATGGATGATTTTTAGTGAAATGAGAAAAAAGACTAATAATATTTTTGAAGATATAAACAAAATTATTTTTGACAACACAAATCTTACCATTGAAGAAATATCAGGGATTTCTTTTTCAATTTTTGCTTACTTAATACAAAATCCACTATTTAATATAGGAAACTTAGAAGGACATACGGTTGAAAGCTTTAAAAATCTTTTAACTAAAGAAAAAATTGATTCATTTTTAAACTTATATACAGCTACTTATTCACAAATTCGTGAGTTAGACCAAAAGTTAAATCCGATAGACCTTAAAGAATATACAAAAGCCCGATTTAACCCCTTATGGAAAAAGCCAATAATAAAATTAGATGAAAATTTATTTTTAGCACCTAGTTTAACAGCTTACACAACCGCAAGCTTTTATGGATTATTCTGGTGGTTTGACGATTACTATCGAGAGCAATCACAGAAGAAGCAAATGGATTTTAGGAAATATTTTGGAATTTTATTTGAAAATTACGCTGGAGAAGTTCTTTCAGATTTGTATGGAGAAAGTTCACTCAGAAAACAAATAAAGTATGGATTAAAGGGTAAAAAAATTGATTTTACAGATTGGGTAGTAATTAAAAACGATAAAGCGTATCTTTTTGAAGTTAAGGCATATCAATTTCCTCTAGAGGTTCTTCAAAAAGGAAAATCTGATGATGTTAGGAAACAGGTAATAAAAAAAATTGTTGAATCAATAAAACAGATATATCAAAGGTCTCAAGACATACCTAAGCACAAGGAACTATCAGAGTTCAATAAAAAAGTAATAATCCCAATTGTGGTTTTTTATGATTTGCCTTTTATCTCTACTTCTCCTTCTTTGTATAAAGACGATATACTCAAAGCTCTTAACGGTTTAGATTCTAAATATAATGGGATTAAAGATTTTAAATATTACCTAATGAATATTGATGAATTGGAAGATTTTTATTATTGCTCTGATAATATTGAGATAGAGGATATCTTTGAGAATATTAAAGATAACCCAGCCAAAGGGGTTAATTCTGAAATTATTATCCATATAAAAGACAAGAGTCGAAAGAATTTTCTCGATAGACAATTTAATAAATATTTAGATGACTTAGTGCCTGAATTATAATAATTTATATGAATATTAGCGAAATAATGAAAAGTGCTCCCAGATATCTTGCGATGCGGTATGGCTCATTGTATACCTATGTTTGGCAAAGTTTATTTCCCAAGGAATATATAAACAAAGTTCTTTACAGAATTGACAACCCAAAAGAAAAAAAGGAAAAGTTTTTCCGAATGAAAACAATAGCAGAGGAGGCATCTGTGTTAGTTTTCCTTTTCTATACCAAAAAAATGTTAATTGAAGGGGCTAATGCCACAAAGAACACGGTTGATATCCTAAAGGAACTAGATATTAAAGAATTTCGCTTGGGGAAAACAAGGTTTGCTGGAAGAAACAATAACGTCATATTGGGAGATAGGCTTGCGGAAAGACTTCTACGTTTACTTGATGATGATGTAAAAAGACTTCTTTCAAGAACTGAATATATGTCTCAAATTATTGACCACTACAGAAGGTTAAGAAACGAGGAACGCACATATAATTATTTATTCGACAAAAAAGAAGCGGAAGTAAAATTAAAAAGATTTTTTGCAAATGAAAAACCACGCCTACGGACTTTCGGAAATGTTGTAAATCAAGTGTTTGAAGCCTACACTTTTGCCTCTACCATAAAATGGTATCAAAGTAATGAGTGGTTAGTTCACATAATTAATCCAAAAGTAAAAAGCAAGGGTATTTTTCGGTTGAAATTTTCAACTATGGGTGCACCAAATAAATACAGTTATGCAATATGTGAAAAAGGAGAAAAAAAATGCCAAATAAGACACCAGTTAAGAGTAACTACAGAATCCTATCGAGATAAGAATAACTATAGAGCTAATATATGCTGTGATATTTCGGTCATAAATAATTTAGATTTGAACCTTTATTCAACTGCTATGGCTATCCCAAACAAGGAATTGATTTCATTTGGTGAAGTTAAACATATGTCTGCTTTTGCGGAGCTTTTAGCGAACTTTGTTGGATTAGTTCACGAACTACAACCACGTAGATTAAGAACAATTAGAACCAGAAGATGGGCGAGAAATGAACATATTTCACCATTTCTAAACGTCAGTGGGTTTTTGCAACCTACTGCAAAAGGCTTGAATGAAACAATTGAAAAGAGAAAATATGACATTGATGTATACCATTATGAAAATAAAATGGTAAATATCTGAAAGAAATTAAATATATGTTAAAATAGGATAATTTCTAAAAAACAAATTAAAATGATAAAAATTACACTTGATACAAATTGCGTTATAAACCTACTTAACTTTAATGCTGAAACACCTACTTCTGTAGATGAACTTTCCGAAATTATAAAATATGGGCTTGATAGTAATGCTAATATCGCTATTACAACCAGAGTTGAAAGCGAATGTGAAGGAGACAAAAATAAAGAACGCAGTAAGGAAATGATACGTAAGATACAAATGTTGCCTGTAATTGGCACAGTTGCACGTTGGAATACCTCAAAATGGGATGGCGGTGATGTTTGGGGAGGTCAGGAACACGAAAAGTTGTCTGATGAACTTACAAAAATAATTTTTCCAGCTCTAAAAAAAGAAGATGCTCACTATAAAAATAAGATAAATGATATTGACCATCTCGTAGGGCACATTATTAATAAAAGAGACATATTTGTAACCGATGATGCACAGATTCTTAAAAAATCTGAGACACTTAAAGCAAGTCTCAATTTAACAGTGATGAGTCCAAAACAAGCCCTAGAGTATCTAAATTCTAGAGGTGATAAAACAATCCTAGTCCAAGATTTTTATGATAAGTTTCTAGAACAGAAAAAATTAATCTTAAAATTTCTCACATCTGAAAAAGATTTGGAACTGCTCGATAAGTATGAAGAAAATCGTCAATGGTTAATCCGTAAATACCCCAACATTAAAGATGGATTGGGAGATTTTAAAGTGCAACAGATGTCAGTTCCAATGGGCGGACAAAGAGCCTTTACTCAAATTGATATTGTTTCTTTGCAGTTCTTTAATAAAAAACTAAATGCCTTGTTGGTGGAAAGAAATCCTCTGAATATTCCAGATATTATATCTAATAATCCCGATAGCTACGCTGTCGTTTATTTAAGTGAAGAAGAGAAACTAGGTAAAACCATCAGTTTCTTAAATAAAATAGAGGATTTACTACTTGGATACTTAGGAAAATTAGAAGGAAAATAATGACCTCAATTAAAGTCTTAAAGAAAAGGTTCGAAGAAGTTACCAATGCTGTCTCTCGGTTGGTTGATGATAGATATTTTTTCCTTGAATATAAGAAATACCTCGAAGAACACCCGAATATTGATAAAAATAACGAATTTTTATATTTTATAGGTTTAAATTATGTAGAAACCACTTGTTTGGGGATATTCCGTCAGGTTGACCGCAATCCAAAATCTCAAAGCCTATTAAACATACTAAAGACTATACAAAAAGAACACGAATCTTTTACTCTTGGATTCTTTTGTAGAAAATACAGAAGAAGTAATGCAGGCTTAGGTAATGGAATAAAAGATTTTTCTCAGTTTGCTCTTAAAGATGGTAAAAAAATAAGTCCTAAAAAAGTTAAATCCGATATATTGGCTCTTATAAAAATAACCAAACCCATTGTTAAATATAGACACAAATTTGTAGCTCACAGAAATATAAGGAAGGTCACAATAAACGTGAAAATGAATGACTTATACACGGTAATTGATTTTTTAGAGAAAATGGTGAGTAAATATCAGCTCCTTATCAATCAAGCAGGAATGCCTTCGTTACGTGCAGGAAATTCGCATCCTAATCTGCAAGCCGTCTTTAAAGAATAATTGTATGAAAACTTCCGCACCTATTTCTAAAAGTCAAAATTCAGAAAGTATATTTTTTCAAAATATACTTCATTTTCTTTTATCTACTCACATAATACCGCTAAGAGAATATTCTTTGCAGTATGTTCCAAAAAATCAAGCAAAAATCGTAACTCTAAAAACGAGTTTTGGAGAAGATATATCTACTTATCTTGAAGAATTACCAACACCTTCAGACAAAGATTTTAATCAAATTTCAGCCCGTATTTTAATTAATGGATGTTATGAAATCTTTAAAGAAAGTTCTATAAAAGAAATAACTTCTTCTGAAGTGGTTGAATTTTTTCGACATATACGAAACGCATCATCACATAAAGGTAAATTTATATTTAAAAAAGACGAGCCAAGGAAAAAAGCGAAATGGCGAGAGCTGGAGATTACTAGAGACTTAAACGGCTCTGACCTATTTGATTTTATAGCTATTGGCGATGTCATATTACTTTTACAAGATATTGATGATTGGGAAATCATAAAGTAAAACTTTTGACTCTAGTTCTATAACTGATTGGGTAATTATTCAAATTGCTTTTACGCCATAAAACCTTTATAATAAAGGAGCTTTGAAACATTTAGGAAACAAGTTCAATGTGAGCGAAAACATTATTCCAAGTAATAATCATATTTTCAATGGAGTTCCATTGCAGATATGGTGAGCTCACTGCGAGGAGGCGTGGCTGAGTGGTTGAAGGCACCGGTTTCGAAAACCGGCATTGGGGAAACTCAATCGTGAGTTCAAATCTCACCGCCTCCGCAAAATATCTCATTACATATGTAAGGAGACGTGTAAGGAGATAAAATTATTTCGTATTCAAGTAAAGATAAATATCTTCGAGAGCACGGACGGCATCACCGGCGGCGATGTTGTTCTGGTGATAGAGAATGTTCGTTGCATCACCCGCGGCCCAGATGCCGGACACTTCGGTTTTCTGATTTGAAAAGTCTATTTTAATTCTGCCGATTTCATCAAGCGGGACAAGTTCCTTCGCAAATCCGGTATTCGGAATCTGTCCTATTTCCACGAAGATACCGGCAACTTTGAGTGGCTTCGTTTCTCCAGTTTTAGAATCCTTATAAACAAGTCCATCCACAAATTTATCACCTGTGATTTCTAGGATTTCCGTGTTTTTTATAACTTTCATTTTCGGATTTTTAAGAACCTTCTCTACAGTTACTTCGTCAGCCTTGAAAGTGTCGCCTCGGATGAGGAGGGTCACGGATTTGCAGTAGGCGAGGAGCTGGGCGGCAGTTTCAAAGCCAGCATTGCCGCCACCCACAACAGCCACATCCATATCGGCGAAGAGGGGTCCATCGCAAGAAGCACAGTAGGTGAGTCCTTTGTTTTCGAGCCTGTCAGCTCCTATAGCAGTGAGCTTCCTGCGGAGGCTACCCGTGGTTATGAGGACGGTCTTCGCCTCGAATTCTTTGCCTGCGTCAGTTTTTATAGAAAAATTGGAACCCTTTTTTTCAACAACTTGGACCTTTTCACCTTCAACTACTTCCAGGCTGTCGCCGACGTTGGCCATAACGTGCTTTTTGAAATTTTCTGCAAGTTCATTTCCTGAGAGGGAAACAGTACCTATCCAGTTGTATATTTGTTCAGAGACCACGCTCTGTCCGCCCCATTCCGCAGTCACAAAAAGCGTTTTCATACGCTTCCTGGCTGCATATACAGCGGCTGCAGTGCCGGCAGGTCCACCTCCGATAATTATCAAATCGTAAATCATATTCGTATTATATACTAGTTTAAAATTTCGTACTATTTTTCAAACATAAATTTTTCCGGTACGGATTTTTGATTCTGCGGAATCATGTCGCGTAAGTCCTTTAGGCGCGACCAAAAAATCCTGAAGTTCTCGGCTCGTCAGCCTCGAAACCCCTTCAAAATTTAGTTTAAAAAATTATTTTTTATTTCTTCGCAAGAATGCTGGAACAGCGCTCCAGTCTCCGTCCTCATCTTCAATGATGATTTCGTCTTTCACTTCTTTCTTTTCAACCTTCTTTATGAAGTCATTGTTCGGGATAGGGTTTACATTACTGGCTATAGTGTTATGAATTTCTTTTTTAGCCTGGACTACATTGTCCTCCTTTAGCATTGTGCCAGTGGTGCCACCGAAGAGACTCTTTCTAGGCATATCTGTAGGGAAGCTTGTAGCGATAACGGTAACTTTGATTTCGCCTTTTTTGAGCTTCGGATCGTGGATGGTTCCGAATATAACCTTGGCATCCTTGTCGATAGACTCGGTGATAACCTTGGCAGCTTCTTGGATTTCATTGATAGTAAGCTCGTCTTCACCTCCGGAGATTGCGAAGAGGACACCCTTGGCACCGTGTACGGAGACTTCGAGGAGAGGAGAATTGATGGCCATAAGTGCCGCCTTTTCTGCGCGCTTTTCACCTGAAGCCGAACCGATACCCATTAAAGCGCTACCAGCGTTTGCCATCACGGCTTTAATATCGGCGAAGTCGACGTTGATGACGCCCGGAGTTGTGATGAGGTCAGCTATTCCTTCTACCGCTTGCCTCAAGACATCGTCGCATTTCTGGAAGGCATCTCGGAAATTAATATTTTTCTCAGCGAGTTGTAAAAGTTTGTCGTTCGGGATGATGATGATAGCGTCCACTTCCTTGGCGAGTTCCTCGATGCCTTTCTCAGCTATCTTCATTCTTTGGCTACCTTCGAAGAAAAATGGTTTGGTGGTGACGGCAACAGTGAGTATGCCTTGCTCACGTGCCGCACGAGCGACTATAGGCGCCGCTCCTGTACCGGTCCCGCCACCCATTCCGCAGGCGAGGAAAATCATATCGGCTCCCTTGACCACGTCCTGAATTTCAGACTTGGTTTCTTCAGCCGCTTTTTTGCCTATTTCCGGATCCATTCCCGCGCCCAAACCCTTCGTTAAATTTTTCCCTATATGAATTTTTTTCTCAGCGAGAGAGTGGTGCAAGTCCTGAGTGTCCGTATTCATAGCGATAAAGGACACACCCTTCACCTTCGAATTTATCATATGATTTACTGCATTTTTTCCGGATCCGCCGATACCGACGACCATAATTCGGGCGAAACTTTCGATGACTTGGGTTACTTTTGGCATATTTTTATTTGCGACTTAATAGTTATCTTATATAAGTAATAGACTAACAGAAAGCAGAAAAAAGTAAACCCCCATACTTATGCATAAGTATGGGGGAAAACGGCTAAAACTTTAAGGCATTAACTGCTTCAATCCGGATTTAATACTGGCTTTTAGGTCGCGGAGCAGACCGTCGAGTGTACCAGTAGAGAAATTGCCGTTGCTTTTTACTGCAGAGAGGAGGCCTATGGCCGGGAACCAGGCTGAGTCACGGAGTTTAGTTTTAGTATTGTTAAACATTTCCGTGGTTCCGAGCGAAGACGGAAGTTTCAAAATAGATTTCGATAATTCTAAAATGCCTGGGGTGCTCGAGCCACCACCGATGAAGACCACTCCAGCGGGCAGGAGTTCGGAACGTTTTAATTTTTTAAAATGATTATCTATTGATTCGAAAATGTCGCAGAGGCGAGCCTCGATTATTTCGTCCAGTTTCTTTTTCGGAAATTCTTCTGTGGCTGTTCCGAGTTTCAAATCTTCTGCTTGCTCCAGCGGAATTTTAAGTCCTAAGGCGATGTCATTGGTAATGTCCGAGGAGCCAATAGAGAAAGTATGTACCGAGATGAGAAGACCATTCTCGAAAACGGATACCAATGACTTCTCGGCGCCTATGTCCACCAAGGCAACACCCACGATTTTCTGCTTCTCGGACAGGCACAGATCTTGGGCAGAGACTGGCGAGGCTACTACGTCAAGCGTTTCTACTCCGGCTTCGGCCAGAACTCCCAGCAAATCTTCCAAATGAACAATGGAATATGTAACGAAAAGGGCCTTCACCTCAAGTTTGGTGCCACGCATTCCGAGCGGACGCCCCTGGACTTCCTTGCCGTCCAGACGGTATGACACTGGGAAAGAATGAACTATTTTCTTGTTACCGAGCGAGAGGTTGTCTTCAGCGTCCTCCATCGCCTTGCTCACATCGAGGCTAGTGACTTCACCATCCGCTTTTGAAATTATTGCCGAGCCGGAACTCGTCTCACCGCGAAGGGTTGCACCGGAGAGCGCGACGAAGGCGCGGCGAATTTTCGCCCCCGAAGACTTTTCAGCTTGCGCGATTGCGTTTTTAACCGAAGCGATGGCTTGCGCGGTGTTCACCACGTAACCGTGACGCAATCCGAAAGTGGGCGCAATACCAACGCCGATAACCTTAGGATTTTTCTCTCCTTTGACGAACTCTCCGACCACGACTCGAGTTAGCGATGAGCCGATGTCTATTCCCACCGAAATATTTTTGATCATATTTATTTTCCGCTTTCTCCATTCTACTACTATGTACGTTTCCTTTCAAATGAAGCATTCCGTGGATAACCAAGAATCCCACGAGCTCGCGGAAATTTTTATCAAATTTGCGTTCTTTCGCCTCGCGGGTGATGACCGCGGGGCAGAGGACTATCTCGCCGGCGCTTTTCGTCAAAGGGAATGACAATATGTTTGTAGCCTTGTCCTTGCCACGGTAGGCCTTGTTAAGCTCGCGAGATTTAGCGTTGGACACGAAAACGATAGACAGAGAATATTTCTCGCCTAGTATTTCTTGCTTTATCTCTAAAACGGGAAGACGAGGGAATGGAACCCTCGTCTTGTTAGTTATTGAAATGCCTGTCTCCATCGGCTTTAGGTAAGTTATCGTGACTTGGTGACCATTTTGCCCAGCTTCTTTAATTTTTCGATTTCCTTCCTGCGCTCCATTCTCTTCAAAGCGCTCTTCTTGACCTTGAGCTTGGATTCCTTGCGCTCGTTGTAGCGAGAACCCTTAACCTTCCTAATGATGCCGGATTCCTGAATGCGTCGTGAAAAGCGGCGCAAAACGCTTGAATTATTTTCGTTTGGATTCTTCTTGACCTCTATTACTGTTTTTGCCATAGCCCTAAGATTATCATAAAAAGGATTTTAAGCAAGCGCCATCACTGTAGTAGGAGTAGGGCTTTGACTTTTGCTTCCAAAAAGAGTAAATTAATACTTTGAATCCCGTTAGAAATTTTCGAAACGGGGTTTCATCGTTTTATTACCAAAATCTAAAATATTTACAATGAATCAAGCGGGCAATTACATTACGGCAGAGAAAAGGAAAGCCTTGGAAGCCGAACTTAAGGATTTAAAAGGCCCTAAGAGAAAGGAAATACTCGAAGCGCTAGCGTACGCCAAGTCGCTCGGTGATTTGTCGGAAAACGCCGAATATCATCAGGCGCGCGAGGAGCAAGGCAAGCTCGAGACCCGAATTAAATGGATTGAAGAAATTCTGGAGTCTTCTCATACCGTGAAAGGAGGGGGTGGGGACATCATCGAGATAGGCTCTAAAGTAGTTGTGCAAAGACTTGATGCGAAAGGCCTGCCCGCCAACGAGGCGGGAGAGAAAAAATATGTTATAGTAGGTTCACAGGAGGCGGATATGGCGGCTGGGAAAATCTCGAACCACTCGCCGATAGGTAGCGCCCTGTTTGGGAAGAAGAAAGGTGCGAGCGTTACCTTCGCTACCCCCAAGGGTCCGGTGAATTACAAAATTATCGACGTCTCTTAATAGGAATACATTATGTCTTCAATTGATGAAATTAGGGAGACAAGAATAAAAAAATTAAAACTTCTGGAAGAGAAGGGTATTAATGCGTATCCAGCAGAGTCGAAGAGGGAGCTAAGCCTCGCGGAAGCAGCGGATAAATTCGATAGATTTGAGGCGGGCAAAGATACCAAGTGGATAGCGGGCAGGATAATGTCTATCCGCGGACAAGGAGCCATTATTTTTATCACGCTCTACGACGGCACGGGGACATTCCAAGGACTCCTAAAGAAGGATGTCATAGGTGAAGAGAAATTAAATTTCTGGAATGAAGTCGTGGACATCGGCGACTTCGTAGAACTACAAGGCACGTTTTTTAAAACCAATCGTGGCGAGAAAACCCTTGAGGCGACTGACTGGCGAATGCTTTCGAAGTCTCTCCGCCCACTGCCCGAGAAATGGCACGGGCTTACGGACGTGGAAGAGCGTTACCGCAAGCGATACTTAGACATTCTGATGAACCCGGAACTCAAAGACCTTTTCGAAAGGAAGGCCAAGTTCTGGGACGCCACAAGAAACTTTTTGAAAAAAGAAGGATTCCTAGAAGTTGAAACTCCAACCATTGAAGTCACGACTGGCGGTGCGGAGGCGAGACCTTTCAAAACTCACCATAACGATTTCGACCTCGATGTTTATATGCGAATTTCCGTTGGAGAGCTGTGGCAGAAGCGTTTGCTCGCGGCGGGCTTCGATCGCGTTTTCGAAATAGGGAGAGCTTATCGTAATGAAGGCTCGAGCCCAGAGCATACTCAGGAGTTTACAAATTTGGAATTTTACGCCGGGTATATGGATTACAAGCAAGGGATGGAATTCACGGAACGAATGCTTAAAAAGGTGGCGCAAGAAACTTTCGGAACTTTAGAATTCGAAACTCACGGACAGAAAGTTGATTTATCTCAAAAATGGGAAAGGATGGCCTACGTGGATACAATTAAGAAAATGACCGGCGTGGATGTGCTTAATGCGGGCGAGAAAGAAATGACTGCAAAGCTCGATGAGCTCGGTGTGAAATATGACGGCAACAACATAGAGCGCCTGACGGATTCCCTTTGGAAATATTGCCGAAAGCAAATAGTGGGCCCGGCTTGGCTCATCGATGTGCCGAAGCTCGTGTCGCCACTTTCGAAAGCTAAACCCGAAAATCCGTTACTCACCGAGAGGGTGCAGTTACTCCTCGCCGGGGCAGAAATGACCAACGGCTTCTCGGAATTAAATGACCCCGTAGACCAGGGCGAGCGCTTCGCTCAGCAAAAGAGATTAATCGAGGCAGGGGATGAAGAAGCCATGATGCCTGATGACGAATTCGTGGAAATGCTCGAGCACGGAATGCCCCCAGCCTTCGGCTTCGGAATGGGAGAAAGATTTTTCTCTTTTCTGGTAGACAAACCTCTTCGCGAAATTCAACTCTTCCCGCTAATGCGCCCGAGACAGGAATAAAAAAACACCCATTGGGTGTTTTTTTATTTTAGTTAAAATCTTTAGGAAGTCCGAAACGTTTGATGAGCATATCCACTACCTGCTTGTCGGATTTGTCTGTTGGATCCCAGTCGACTTTATGATGAGGAAGTTTATTAAAAATATTTCGATAGGTCCTAGAGAGGGTTAATGCGTTGGCGTCTTCTGGAAGCACTGTGATGTCTTCTCTTATTGCGAATACGTTTTCTGCATGTTCCATAATCTCCTTAAACTCTTCGTCGTTATATTCCACGTTAGTAAAATCAGGCATTTTGCCTCCGAGATATGCGTTCAAAATAGCAATTGTTCGCTTGCGAGTGCCTTCTGGCATTTCCAATTTCTCTACTCCTCTTACTGGATTAGCTTCTGGCTCAACTTTTTTAACAAAAGTAATTGATTCGTGTTTCGTATGCATAATTTTATTATATCACAAAACGAAAAGCGCCTCGACGATGTTGTCGAAGGTCGCTTGGATACTTGGCGGTGCGAACACGCCAATTTTTAATTTTGCGAAAGAGCAGTTTACATCATATTTTATATAAAAATCAAGCGAAGCAGGGGAAGGTAAGCCCGACGCAAGTTCGGGCTCCGACCCCATAGATGAGCGTCGGAGTTATCCACACATTGGGCTTGGCGCTATTTTATGTAGTGGTTTATAATGTATATGAAGTGGGAAAAAGTGGGAAATCGGTGCAAAAGTAATTTTTATAAAAAAATGCTGATAGGAGAATACATTCACACAATAGACGAGAAGAACCGGGTTTCTGTGCCGGCGAAATTTAGGAAAGAGCTCGGCAAGAAAATCATCATTACCCCCGGACTCGGACAATGTCTGTTTATTTTCACTACAGCAGAATGGGCGAAAGTTTCTAAAAAGCTTTCTGACTCTGAGACCGATTTGTCATTCTTGAAAGCTGACCAGAGAAGCTTCAACAGATATATGTTTGGTCGCGCCGCCGAAGTTGAAATTGATTCTATCGGCAGGATGCTCATACCGGAATTCTTGCAGGAGGGGATTCACTTGCGAGACAAGGCAGCCATCATAGGAGTTAAAGATCGCGTCGAAGTCTGGAACGAGAAGGCTTGGGGCGAGCAGAAGGTTAAGGTAGCGAAGGAAGCGGAGCAGTTGGCGGAAAAATTGGCACGCAATGAATAGCATTCACAAGACAGTTCTTTTAAAAGAAACAATAGATGGGTTAAATTTACAGCCGAAGTCCGTCGTAGTAGATGCTACTTTCGGCGGGGGAGGACACAGCTTGGAAATCTGCAAGCAGTTCCCAGGAGTAAGGATAATAGCCATCGATCAAGACCAAGGAGCGTTCGAAAAAGCTAAAAACAAGTTTGAAGGAACGGTGTGCGACATAACTTTCGTAAAAGCAAACTTTCGAAACTTGGGCGAGGACTTACACGCTGACGTCGATGGAATTATTTTCGACCTAGGATTAAGTTCAGACCAATTAGAGAATTCCGGACGGGGATTTTCTTTCATCCGCAATGAGCCGCTTCTCATGACGATGAAGGAAAATCCCTCTCCAGAAGATTTAACCGCTCGAGAGATTGTGAACACTTGGGAGGAGAAATCCCTAGCCGACATCATCTACGGTTACGGAGAAGAGAGGTTTTCTCGATGGATTGCCAAGGCGATTGTGGAAGGAAGGAAGGACAAAGAAATTGTGACCACGTTCGACCTGGTGAAGATTATCGAGGAAGCAGTGCCGGGAGCATACAAGCGGGGGAGGATACACTGTGCCACCAAGACTTTTCAAGCATTGCGCATTGCAGTGAACGACGAATTGGGGAGTTTGGCGGAAGGACTTAAAGCGGGATTCGCGAAGCTTAAAGTCGGAGGGAGGATGGGGGTTATATCATTCCATAGTTTAGAGGACAGGATTGTAAAGAATTTTTATAAAGACAAGAAAGCGAACGGCGAGGCGATACTTATAAACAAGAAACCAATTATTGCCGGAGAGACGGAAGTAAAAAGTAACCCGAGGTCACGCAGCGCCAAATTAAGGATTTTAGAAAAAACACAAGCAAATTAAAAAAAATGAAACAAGCAAGCTTAAAACTTTACAGGGGGATGCAAAACGTCAATATCACGGCTAACAACGTAGATATGAACCGCGTGATTTTGCGCGCGATGTTAAGTACCGTCGTATTGCTCGCGCTTACCTATGCACTCCTGGTGGGTCTTATGGTTTGGAATATTGTGGAAAGGAAAAATTTGGAAAAAGAAATGCAAACTCTATCAACTGACGTTGGTAATCTTGAGCTTGAATACCTGGCGCTCTCAGGGAGCATTGACATCGAGCTCGGGCACGCTATGGGATTTAAAGAAACTCCTGCCAATTTTGCTACCAAGAGGTCGCTCGGCAGTCGCGAGCTCGTAAGCAATGAAATCTAGTTTTTCTCTTCGGTCCAGAATAGTGGTATTTTGTATCATACTGTTTTCGGGCGCGCTTCTAACGAAGCTTTTTTGGGTGCAGGTGGTCCACGGCGACTATTATTCCGGTGAGGCGGACAGACAGTACGTGACTCCGTCCACGGACATTTACGAAAGAGGCACGATTTATTTCCAGCGTAAAGATGGCGAGCTAATCTCGGCAGCAACGCAGGTGTCGGGCTTCAAACTGGCTGTGAATCCTGTGAAGATTGCGAATGCGGAAGATGCGTATGAGAAAATAAATAAAATATTTCCACTTGAACGCGCAGATTTTATCGCCAAGGCCGCTAAATCGAACGACCCTTACGAAGAAGTTGGTTCTCGCTTAACTAAAGAGGAAGCGGACAAAGTCTCGGGGCTCAAGATAGCAGGGGTGAGCGTTTTTAAGGAAAAGTGGCGTTTTTACGCCGGAGAAAGTTTGGCTTCGCACGTGCTGGGGTTCGTAGGCTTCAAGGGGGACGAGCTGGGCGGCCGTTATGGACTTGAGCGACAATATGATTCTCTCCTTTCACGCGGAGTGAACGAGCCGTATGTAAATTTCTTCGCGGAAGTTTTTTCAAATATTAAAAAAAGTTTAAATGAAGATAACAAGGAAGGGGATATAATAACAACGATTGAACCTCAAGTGCAAGCCTTTCTTGAAAGCAAACTTGACGAAGTTAGATTGAAATACCCCGTTGATAGTATCGGCGGTATCATTATGAACCCTAAAGACGGTTCCATATACGCTATGGCGGCGATGCCAGATTTTGACCCGAACAAATTTTCAGAAGCGGAAAACAATTTTGTTTTTACCAATCCGTTGGTAGAAAATGTACTAGAATTTGGCTCCGTGGTTAAGCCTCTGGTTATGGCCGGAGCGCTAGACGCCGGAGTGGTGACCGCCAAGACAACTTACACCGACACGGGCTCGGTGATAGTGGAGAAAAAGGAAATATTCAATTTCGATAAAAAGGGTCGCGGTCCGGGTACAACGATGCAGGATGTTTTAAACCAATCCCTAAACACCGGAATGGTTTTCGTTGAGAAAAAGTTAGGGAAGGAAAAAATGAAAAATTACCTTTTAGGTTTCGGCATCCGAGATAAAACAGACATAGACCTGCCCAATGAAACCAGTGGACTTGTCTCAGGAATTTTAAATAGCCCTCGTGAAATAGAGTATGCGAACGCTGCTTTTGGACAGGGAATCGCTTTAACACCCATAGAGCTTGTCCGGGCGCTGGCTTCACTCGGGAACGGTGGTTTACTGGTAAAGCCTCACGTAGTGGATAAAATAAAATACAGCGATGGCACGGAGAAAAAAATGACTTATCCATCTACGGCTACTAATATTACGGCTGCTACTTCCGAGGAAATCACGCGAATGCTTGTAACCGTTATGGATAAGGGTGTTGGAAAACCGCTTGAGCATTTTAGTGTTGCAGTGAAGACGGGTACGGCGCAAGTTGCGGATAATGTTTCTGGCGGATATTATAAGGACAAGCATACGCATTCTTTTGTCGGTTACTTCCCGGCGTATGACCCACAGTTTATAATTCTCTTGTATGCAGTAAATCCAACTGGTACACCGTATGCGGTTACGACCTGGGGTGATCCATTTCTTGACACTACCAAGTTTCTCTTAAATTATTATAATATTCCGCCCGACAGATAATTACCCACAAGTCCGACTTGTGGGAAGAAATATGAAAACATTTTTTAAAAAAATACTTACATATGTTTTAAAAACAGAATCCCGCCTGGTGTTGTGGAAATACAAGCCGCGGGTTATTGCCATTACCGGTTCCGTGGGGAAAACTTCCACAAAAGATGCAGTCTATGCCGTGCTGTCGGATCTTTCCTATGTTCGGAAAAGCGAGAAGAGTTTCAATTCTGAGATTGGCTTGCCCCTCTCAGTGCTCGGTATTCCAAATGGCTGGAACAATCCAATTTCCTGGATTCTAAATATTCTCCGCGGGTTGTGGTTATTTATTTGGCCACATAAATATCCGAAATGGCTGGTGCTTGAGGTGGGTGTCGGCAAGCCTGGGGATATGGAGAAAACGGCTCTCTGGCTTAAAACCGATGCGGTGATAATCACGACAATAGGCGAGACGCCGGTGCATATAGAATTTTTCGAATCGCGAAAACATTTGATAGAAGAAAAAGCCGCGCTAATAAAAACTTTGAAACCGGACGGCTTGCTCGTCCTAAATAGGGACGATGAAACGGTGATAGAAATGAAAGGCAGGACCAGGAACCGCTGTGTGACTTTCGGCTTCAGCGAAGGATCTGATATTCGCGGCTCGAGCGACAACATTTCTTACAATGAAAAAAACGAGCCTGAAGGAATAATTTTCCGTGTGGATGCCGAGGGTAAAAGTTTACCCGTGGTCATTGATGGCGTCTTCGGACGGAATCATGTCTATGCTTCGCTGTCGGCCTTGGCGCTTGCTTCAGGACTTAAATTAAATATTTTATCCGCTGCCGATTCGCTAAGAAACTATGATGTACCGCCGGGTAGAATGCGACTCCTGAAAGGCATAAAAAGCTCTCTCATTGTTGACGACACCTACAATTCCTCGCCTTTTGCTTGTGAGTCGGCGCTCCGAACACTAGGGCAAGTAAAGTGCCGCATTGAAGGCTGTCGCAAGGTTGCAGTGCTCGGGGATATGCTCGAGCTTGGCAAACATACTATAGAGGCACATAAAAATGTGGGCAAACTTGCCAGAGATAGTGCTGAGGTACTAATTGTTGTGGGGCCCCGAGCGAAAAATATTAAAGAAGGTGCACTTGAGACGGGAATGAAGGACGATCAGATCTTTGAATTTACGGACTCCAGAGAAGTGGGAGAATTCCTTAAAACTTTCATCAAGAAAAATGACATCGTGCTTATCAAAGGCTCACAAGGGATGCGAATGGAGCGCGCCGTGGAAGCAATACTCCTCGAACAAGACAGTAAAAAAATGCTCCTAGTCCGCCAAGACAAAGAATGGTTAGATAAAAAATAATTCTTACTGAAATTTTACAGTACCTGGCATTTTGACAATCCTTTTTAAAGAGTATAATTGTTGCTGGATAGAAAGGAGACATGATGATTCTCGAGATCGCAACGTACCATTCGGTTTTCAGCGTGTTCGTCAATAGTAGTAAAATCACTATGGTGTTGTCGCAAGCAGAAGTAGACAACATCCGCATGGAATACTGGAAAGGGGATTTTACTATTCACGGTAGTAGGATTACCGTGTTTGGCACAAGTCCGACGATGTGCCAGGTGAGGGCGAGTCGGATTTTCTGGGCCGTTGAAAAGGCGGCCGAGGATAAAGACAATCACGCTGAACTGAGCCCTGTGCTCCCGGAGTTGCTGGTTACCGGATAAAAACCAGCAGCACTTTCAATTTCATTTTGACACTATGCCTAAAATTTTCTTATAAATTTAAAATTTCCGAATATTCGGACGTCCAACGTCCGAATGAGTTGATTTTACAAGGATATTTTGGCTTTGAGTTTTTTGAAAAGATGCGTTACCTTTCTTCTCCCGAATATCCAAACTAATCCGAGCACCACGAGAAAAGTGCTCCCAGGGATAGGGAGTATGTATGAGGCCAACCCCACAACGATCAGAAGTACACCAAGAATTGCGTGATGGTGTTCCGTTTTTATTATCATGGACCTATTTTAACACAAGTATTAATTTATAGTTGAGGTTAATGTGATAAAATAGATTTATGAAAAAGACAGCCTTAGTGGAATCCGGCGGAGGTATGGCAGCTTGCTACATAGCTGGAGCTACGTACGCGATATCAAAAAATTTCAACTCTTTTAAACCCGATATGGTCATCGGCGGGTCGGGGAGCACCGGCACGCTGTCTTACTATGTTGCCGGGCAGACAGAATCTATTAAAAATATTTGGCTCAATCTACTATGCAATAAGAAATTCATAAACCCTTTTCGGTTCTGGCGCGTCATAGACATAGACTATTTAATTGATGTGGTGTTTAAAAAAGAGGATACTTTGGCGGAAGAAAATATCTATCAATCCAATATTGAATACCTCATCTCTACTACGAATCATAAAACCCGCAAATTGGAATACTTCTCTAATAAGAAGAAAGAAAATGTTTTTGAATCAATGCGAGCCAGTATGGCTATGCCCGTGGCATTTAATAAATATATTAGGATTAACCACAAAGAATATTGCGACACAATTGTTTCTGCTTCTGTAAAACTAAACATAGAACAAGCGCTCAAGCTAGGCGCGGAGAAAATTATAGTTGTCAGTGTCGATGATTTACACACAAGTAAATTTACCGATTTCTTTTACAATATGTGGCTTAAGGTGCAAAGCAAGAAATTTCTTAAAAATTACCAGAAAGAAGAAGCCGAAACATATGTTATTCCGGAAAATGTGAAAATTTTACGCATTGAACCGCGCAAAAAACTAAGTATTGGAACGCTTGGGAATACGAGAGAATTATTGGCGAGAACTTTTGCCCATGGGTACAGAGATGTCCTTAGGAACGAGCTATTGCGAGAATTTTTGCTTTCGGATTAATCAGGTCTAGATTTGCAACAGGTCGGCGATGTAGTCTACGTCCTTATCTCCTCGGCCAGAGAGATTTACAATTATGATTTTCTCCCTGCTTAAGGTGGGCGCAAGTTTGATTGCTTCTGCTACGGCATGTGCACTCTCGAGTGCCGGGATAATTCCTTCGACTCTCGAGAGTTCCTTGAAGGCATTGAGCGCTTCGTTGTCAGAAATTGAAGTGTATCTCACCCTAGATATATCTTTGAGGTACGAGTGTAATGGTCCGACGCCAGGGTAGTCCAAGCCCGAAGCTATCGAGTGGACGGCATCTGGTTCACCATTTTTATTTTGAAGAACCATAGTTTTCATCCCGTGTATTACCCCGAGTGTGCCGTGAGTTATAGTAGCAGCATGGTCGCCGACCTTGTGTCCTCGTCCTGCGGGTTCAACTCCTACCAACTGCACAGGGTCATCTAGAAATTCATTAAAGAGACCTATTGCGTTTGATCCGCCGCCGACGCACGCAATGGCATAGTCTGGGAGCCTATTCTCCCGAATGAGTATTTGCTTCTTAGCTTCTTTGCCGACGACTGACTGAAAGTCGCGCACTATCATCGGGTAGGGATGAGGCCCGACGACAGAACCAATGGCGAAGAAAGTATCGTGATACTCTTCCATAAACTTCGCAAAAGCGCTGTCCACAGCATCCTTCAAGCATTTGCCTCCCGAGTTCACCTCCACAACTTTCGCCCCGAGAAGCTTCATCCGAATCACGTTCGGGTGCTGCTTGGCAATATCTATTGACCCCATATGAATTTCGCACTCGAGGCCAACCAGTGCGGCTGCTGTGGCGAGGGCGACGCCGTGCTGGCCAGCGCCTGTCTCCGCTAGTAACTTCTTTTTACCCATTCTTTTCGCAAGCAAGGCTTCGCCGATACAGTGATTTATTTTGTGTGCCCCGGTGTGGTTCAGATCTTCTCTCTTTAGGTAAATTTTTGCGCCACCGAGCTTTTCTGTTAGGTTCCTGGCGAAGTAGAGCGGGGAAGGCCGACCCACATAATTTTTCAGCAATTCCGTTAGCTCGTTTTTGAAGGTTGGGTCGTCCTTGGCTACTTCATACGCTTCGGCAATTTCTTTTAGTGGCTCTACCAATTGCGGAGGAATAAAGCTTCCGCCGAATTCTCCGTAGTACCCATTTTTATCCGGTAAGTTTTTTAATGATTTGGTTTGTGTTTGCATATAATTTTTCTAAATTTGTAATCTTAAAAACTCGAACGAGCTTGGTTCGCCAGAATTCAGTGCAATGATGTTTAAAGATAAATTTGTTCATAAAATACAAAATAAAAGCCCACAACTTAAGTGGGTGCGTGTTGCTTATTCTTTAGAGTTAATTATAAATACAACAAAGGCTACCCACTTATGTGAGTGAGCCACCAAGCTGTATTAAAATAATTAACCTTTCCTAACATGCTTTTATTATATAATGTTTAAAACAATTGGCAAGAGGCATATTTTTACTTGGGCAGGGGAGTTGGTTCTTCGGTAAAGAGTTGGAAAAATATTTGCAAGGCAGCGTGGAGTAGGAATACTTCGCATGCAAAGCGCATGTGAGCCACAATAATTTGCTTACCGTCGTAAGCAAATGTGGTCACAAGTTACTAAATTTTTTACTTCATAAAATCGTAAAAAATATAAGTACTCGCGACCCCGGCTCGCGATTGCGTGTGCTCATGCAATATCGCTGCGCCTTCACGGCGAAAAGCAAAAAACTCCACGCAGGTGGAGTTTTTTGTCGCCGTGACCCTACAGAGAATCGAACTCTGATTTTATCCTTGAGAAGGATACGTCCTAACCGTTAGACGATAGGGCCAGTAGGGGAAATATAACATTTTATTTTTTGTTTCGCCACAGTTTTCACTCAGAAATGCCATATTTGCTAGGCATTCTAGTGCTTGACTTTTGCCAATAAAATATGTTATAATATATATGTCTGGGGTTGAGGTGTCCCGCCTGTTAGTGGCTATGGACGAACGGAACAACGAAGAACTATACCTCATATCCACGCCTCCCCCAGACAACCCCATCACCCGACGCAAGTTGGGCATTTTTTTATTTATTTTTTAATCTTCGAGTCTTGGCTTTTCGACTTCGAGAAGATTTATCTCTGGGCTAGCGCCGGCAATTTTCAAAACATCTTTATCTATCTTTTTTAATTCTTTATTCGACGCGTTGTAGTGGTTCACTACAGTGCCCAGGGCGTTTCCAAGTTTGGTGTGATATTCATCGTAGGATTTCAAATGTTTGCCGAGGTCTTCAACTTTTTTAATTATTTCTTTTGCCGACTCCTCAATTTTAAAAGCTTTAAATCCGTAGAGTACGGACTGGAGGTAGGCCATAAAGGTCGTCGGAGAAATTACTATGACTTTCTTCTCGTTGTAAGCGTAGTCTATGAGGTTCCTGGTGTTTACTTTTATTGAGCCCACTTCGTTCACCAGGAGATCGTAATAAATAGCTTCCGCGGGAATATACATAAAGGCGAAGGGGAGAGTACCTTCTTCTGGGCGGACGTATTTTGCAGTTTCGTCGATGCGCTTTTTTAAATCGCTTTTGAATTCCTTCTCGAGTTCTTCTCTTTGCCTGTCGTCCATAGCGTGGACCACGCGGTCGTAGTTGTCGAGCGAGAACTTGGCGTCGATAGGGATGATGCCTTCTTTGGTTATTATCGCAGCGTCCACCACTTCTTTATTCTTAAATTCATATTGCATCTTGAATTGCCCGGGCGCGAGAGTGTTCGAAAGTATGAGCTCGAGCGAAGCTTCCCCCCAGTTGCCGCGCTGTTTCTGATGTTTTAAAGTTTTTTCCAAGTCTCCCAATTTATCTGCAATAGTTATGAATTGCCTAGTGGCTTCGTTGGTCTTCGTTTGTTCACGAGCTACCTCGACTAAATTTTTATTTACTTCACGAGTAAGCTCAGCCATTTGCTGCTGGAGCATCAGGAGCGCCGGGCTGTCCTCATTCTTCGTCTCAGGTTCCTCCTTTTTTTTATTAAAAATAAAATAGGCTAAAACTCCGCCAATAACCAAACCTAGAATTATTCCTCCCAAATTTTCCATAAATATATTTTAGCATAAAAAGGAAAGCCACGGGTGAGCGCGGCTCCCCGTGGCGATTACTTCTTTTTTCCCCCGTGTCGTGAGCGAACCCCGAACACGAGGGGCGACCACTCTGCGGAATCCAGGAGCTCGTAGCCCCTCGATTCGAGCTCGTCGGAAATGTACTTGGTCAGAGTACCATTACCGAGCCGAAGCCCCGGCTCAAGACCGAAGCTTACCACACAATGCCCACCCTTCATCAGGTGGGCTTCCGTGAAGTGGTTGTTGTTCCCCTCCACGGCCAGCCAGAATTTCTTCATCTGGCCCTCCCGGCGCAGTTAAGCGCCAAATTAGACTCCAATATGGTATTATACACGAAAAAGCCGTTTTGTCAATCTAGGCTTATTTTTCCAGGTAATGTTTGAGGGTGTAAATCCAGTCTTCTTCCATTTGGCCGCTTTCGAGCTTCTGGGCTAGGAGCCACTCCAGGTAGCCGCGGTCGGTGGCACAAACTTCTTCGAGCGTCTTGCCGTTGTGTTTGCCGAAGTTGATGGTTCGGAAGATGGATGGGTGCGAAGATATGTCTATCATTTTTGCTATCGCATCTGCTTCTGTTAACTCTTTCCCGACGCTTGCGGTCGGGACCCCGACCTCTCCGAGCGTCGGGGCTTTTATTATTTTATTTTTAAGTCTGTCGAAAAGTTTCTCGAGCACGAGCACATCACCCAGAGCATCGTGTGCTGTGGCTTCGACGTCTAGGTCGAGCAAGTAGCGGAGATATTGCAAATTGTAGCGTTCAATTTTGCCCTCTTTGTCGAGTTCGCGAGCTACCCGAAGCGTGCAGATGAAATTCTTAGGATTTATGTCTTCGCGGGCCATTATCATCAGGTCGAACTGGGCGTTGTGGGCTACGACGACAGAATTTGCGTCCTCAAAAAGCTTTTTAATGATGGGTTGATCGGTGCTTTCTTTGAAGGTAGGCTTGTTCTCTACCATTTTGTTCGTGATGTGGTGGACCGCGGAAGCTTCGGGGGGAATTTTTACCGGGGGTTTATAGAGTTCGTTAAAAGATGCATCTCCGGTTTTGTAAGCGAGCTGCACTAGGAAATCTTTTTCAGTATTTCCGGTTGTTTCCGTATCGAAAAATACAAGTTTCTTCATAGTGCTATTTTAGCACATTTCTGATAGAATAAATAAATTATAAAAATCAAACTTTGCTGCGTTAGGTCATAAGGATAATGCTCTGGCAAAGTTTATTTTAGTAATTTATTCAATTTATTTATATGATTCACGAAGAAATAAAAAACAAAATAAAAGAAGCAATGATGGCGAAGGACAGCGTAGCGCTTGAAACGTACCGGGGTATGTCCGCGGCTTTTACTAATGACCTGGTAGCTCGGGGCAAGAAGCCGAACGAGGTGCTGGCCGACGATGAAGCTCTGGCTGTCATTACCAAGATGAGCAAACAACGCAAGGACTCTATTGAGCAATTCCAAAAGGGGAACCGCGAAGACTTAGTGAAGGCGGAGCAGGCTCAGCTGGCCATACTTGAGACATACTTGCCGAAGCTTATGGAGCGAGGGGAAGTTGAGAAAATAGCGAAGGCCAAGAAAGAAGAGCTTGGAATTGTCGACCCGGCAAAAAAGGGGATGCTTATGTCCGGACTAATGAAAGACCTCAAGGGCAAAGCGGACGGGACACTTGTTAAGGAAGTAGTAGACTCTTTATTTTAGATGAACAAGAATAAGAAAAAATTAATCACTCATAATGGCTCTTTTCACGCGGACGATATTTTCGCGACTGCGGCGCTGTCTATTTATTTAGAAAGTAAAGGTGAAGAATTTGAAATCATCCGTACTCGTGACCCGGAAATAATGAAAACCGGTGACTATGTATATGACGTAGGAGGTATCTATGATGAGGCGACAAATAGATTTGACCATCACCAGGCGGAGGGAGCAGGCACAGGTGCCTACGGGATTGAATATTCTTCGCTCGGGCTAGTCTGGAAAAAATTTGGGGAAGAGATAGCGGGAGGGTCCAAGCCTGCGAAAATAATCGAGAGAAGGCTTTGCGCGCCGATAGACGCCTGGGACAACGGTTTCGACGTAGTAAAGAGCGCCCACGAAATATCGCCTTACTATATCCAAAATGTTTTCTTTGCGATGTTGCCGACATGGAAAGAGCATACAGAGGACATTGATAAAGTTTTTTTGAAATGCGTCGAGCTAGCGAAAATGATTCTCGAGAGAGAAATTATCCAAGCCCGCGATGTGGTTGAAGCCGAAGAAGCCATTCTCTCCGCGTATGAAAAGTCAGCTGACAAGAGAATTGTAGTGCTCGAGAAAAATTATCCCTTCGAATACGTCCTCTTTAATTTCCCTGAACCAATATACGCGATTTATCCGAGGAAGACCGGTGACTCCTGGGGGGTGAAGTGCATTCGCAAGGATTTGAAAACTTTTACCAATCGCAAAGACCTGCCGGAATCTTGGGCGGGGTTAAAGGATGAAGAATTACAAAAAGTTACGGGAGTCGCAGATGCAATATTCTGCCACAGGGCACGCTTCACTGCGGTCGCAAAGTCGAAAGAAGGAGCAATCAAGCTAGCTGAGCTCGCGGTCAAACAATAAATATATGGCATTCATTGATGAAATTAAATTTAGTGCGGAAGCCGGTCGCGGTGGCGATGGTGTGGTGCGCTGGCGCCAGGAGAAGTTCGTGCCGAAAGGCGGGCCTGCGGGAGGTGACGGCGGTCGCGGGGGAAATTTCTACGTCGAAGCAGTTCGCGACATTCACGTTCTATCCAAGTACAAGGCCAAGAAAGAATTCGAGGCCGGGCGCGGGGAAGACGGCGGCAAGAAAAGCTTACATGGGAAAAACGGCGAAGACTTTATTTTGAAATTACCGGTGGGTGCCATTGTTAAGAATCTGGAGACGGATGAAACTTGGGAGCTCGAGAAACCGGGGCAAAGGGTAATGATTTTGAAAGGGGGACACGGAGGCTTCGGTAATGAGCATTTCAAAAGTTCCACCAACACGACGCCGAAAGATTTTCGTCCCGGCAAGGATGGTGAGAAAGGAGTGTTTCATGTGGAGCTCGAGCTTTTCGCAGACATTGGACTTATCGGAGAGCCGAACGCCGGGAAAACTTCACTGCTTAACTCTCTCACCAATGCGGCAGCGAAAGTCGGGGATTATGAGTTCACGACACTAGACCCGAACTTGGGAGACTTCTACGGGTATATAATCGCCGATATTCCCGGACTAATAGAAGGTGCTTCAGAGGGCAAAGGTTTGGGTATTAAATTTCTCCGGCATATTAAACGAACTAAAATGCTCGCCCACCTTGTTTCCTTCGAGAATTCGGCGATGATTAAGCGCTACAAAGAAATAAGGAAAGAATTAAAGAAATACGGACAGGGCTTGGATGAAAAAAAGGAAATTATAATCTTGACGAAAAGTGATGTGGTCGACAAGAAATTTGTTGATAAAAAAGTACAAGAATTTAAAAAAATAAATAGCAAAGTATTTACCCTGACTCTCTACGATGATGCCTCGGTGAAAAAGCTCAGAGACGCACTGGTAAAAATCTTAGAAAAATTGTAAGATAACTAGATATGAATAAACTTTTCGCATTATTTAAACGTAAATATGTGTACTGGGGCGCCGGAGCCGCTGTTTTACTTGTGGGTGGTTTTTTCTTATTTAGCGGCGACAACTCTTCAGCAAATACTATTATCATAAATAAGAGCGATTTCGTAAACCAAGTATCCATTTCAGGTAAAGTTGTGACGGCCAGTGAAGCGGATTTAGGATTTGCTGCTTCCGGCAGAATTGGCCGAATTTATGTTAAGAATAATAACAATGTTAGGGCCGGGCAGACTCTAGCCCAGCTTGAGATTTCCGATTTACTGGCGGATTTGAAAATAAAAGAAATAAATTCCAAAACCTCAAGTGCCAGTCTCGACGATGCACGTGAGAATGTGGAAAAAGTAACGACACAGCAAGACACGAAAGTTGAAAGTGCCTATCGGAAACTCTTAGGAGAGGATTTGGATCTCATACCAGACTCAAATTCTTATACCGTAGAGACTCCGACAATTAGCGGGATTTATGATGGACCGGAAGGCACCTATAAACTGATAATGGCGAAGGAAAATGTCACCCTTTCCGACGTTAACATGAGAACTTTCGGTTTGGAAAAAACAGACAGAGAAATCAATGAGGAGGGTCCTACTCCGCTAGGTACCAGGGGGTTATTCATTTCATTCGAGGATGATGTAGAGACATATGATGATACGACTTGGTTCCTAAATATACCGAATAAATCCGGGGCATCATATCTTGCCAATTACAATGCCTACAATGAAGCTAAAAAAGCACGCGACCTAGCTATCAAGGACGCTGAGTTCGAATATCAAAAACTTTTGACGGAAGAGAACGGTGGAATGTCTTCTGTAGCGCAGGCTGAGATAGACAAGATTCGCGCTGACATCCGCAAGAACACTATTTATGCCCCTTTCGACGGCATCATCACTAATATCGACAAGGAAGTCGGAGAAACTGCATCCTCAAGTGAAACAGTGCTCACGATGATGGGTGTCGGAACTTTCCAGATTGAGAGTTTCGTGCCAGAAGTAAACATTGCACTTATCGATCTCTACGCTGAGGCGCAGGTTACCCTTGACGCGTATGGTGAAGACGTGCCTTTTAACGCTAAAGTCATTGCAATAGACCCGGCTGAGACAATTAAAGATGGCGTTTCCACTTATAAAGTCGTACTCCAGTTTAGCGAGAAAGATGACCGCATAAAGTCAGGAATGACTGCCAATGTTTCGATCATAATTTTTAACAAGCCGGGTGTGATGGTTGTGCCCGGTGGCGTGATTCTAAACCAGGATGGAAAAAATTATGTGCAAATAAAAACCGTTGAAGGTTTAGCTCTCAGAGAAGTAGTGACAGGAGCCGTGTCCACGCTGGGTCAGGTTGAAATTGTATCCGGCCTTTCTGAAGGCGACGAAGTAATACTTAATCCAGATGTCGGAAATCAAAAATCCCCGATGTCCGACATCTAAATAAATATGTTTTCCTCGTTAAATATACGCATTGGATACTTTCTGGCGAAGCGGCAGATTAAACGCTCAAGCCTTTGGACTACGATACTCATAGTATTCGTAATGTTTTTTACTTTCATAAATCTCGTGGTGGTGAGCGGAATTTTGGTCGGGCTTATTCAGGGTGCCATAGTAGCGGTGCGGTCGCATTACACTAGCGACGTCATCATTTCAACTCTCAACAATAAGACTTACATTGAAAACAGCCCGGAAATTTTAGGCATAGTTAATTCCTTACCTCAAGTTGAAGGTGTAACGGCGCGCTACTTGGAGGGCGGTACGCTCGAAGCGAACTACAAGACTCGCACAAACGATAAAGAAAAGCCGAACACCGCCGGAGCATCCATCACTGGCATCGACCCGGTCGCTGAAGATGAAGTCACCAATCTTTCGAAATTCATCGTCGAAGGCGAATACCTCCAGCCTGGCGACTACGACCAAGTGCTTTTAGGTGCGTACTTAACTCAGAAATATTTGCCGATAGATTCTCCCGGCTTTTCGACTCTTCGTGATGTAACGCCTGGAACTAAAATCAGAATAAAAGTGCACGATGTGGAACGAGAAGTAACCATCAAGGGAATAATCAAGGCGAAAGTTGATGAGGTCAGTATGAGGGTTTTTATGGTGGACTCACAGCTTAAGAGTATGATTGGCCGGAATGATTACAATGTGGATGAAATTTCAATTAAGCTTGCACCGAACGCAGACCCGGCGCTGGTACGTGATATTTTGAAACAAAACGGAGTGGATAAAGTTGCAAAAGTGCAAACATACACTGATGCCCAGCCGAAATTTATTAAAGATATGGTGGACACATTTGCCCTGCTCGGTAATATGCTTTCTTCTATCGGACTCGTGGTGGCGTCCATCACCATCTTCATCGTTATTTTCATTAACGCCATTACTCGTCGTAAATTTATCGGAATTTTGAAGGGGATTGGAATTAACGAAAGAGCTATCGAGATATCGTACGTAATGCAATCATTTTTTTACGCGCTATGCGGTTCAGTGATAGGAATCATTTTTCTATACGCCTTTCTTCAGCCGGCTATTGCGGCGCACCCGATAGACTTTCCTTTCTCTGACGGAATACTTGTAGCGCCCTTGGGCGGAACCCTTTTACGTATAGCACTCTTGATGGTGACGACGATTATTGCCGGCTTTATCCCGGCGCGATTGATTGTCCGCAGGAACACGCTCGACTCGATTTTAGGTAGAAAATAATTTAAAGATTTATGATTACTGTAAAAAATTTAAAAAAATCATTCGAAGATGGAGAAAGTACTACAGAAGTCCTCAAGGGGATTGATTTCGTAGCGCAGAGCGGAGAATTTATCGCCATTATGGGGAGAAGTGGTGCGGGGAAAAGCACCTTTCTATATCAAATGAGCTTACTAGATGAACCCACCGAAGGGGAAATTTTCATAGACAATATAGACACGCACAATATGACCCCAACCGAGAAAACGCAATTTCGACTGACGGAATTGGGCTATGTGTTCCAGGATTACGCATTACTTCCTGAATTAAATGCTGTTGAAAATGTGGCCTTGCCGCTCTTGATGCAAAATTTGCCGGAGAAGCAGGCATTCGCCAAGGCAACCGAAGCACTTACAAAAGTTGGCCTGGGGAAGAGGCTTACAAATTTACCTTCGAAACTCTCGGGCGGAGAACAGCAGAGAGTCTCCATTGCTCGTGCCATAGCCCACGAACCGAAAATACTTTTCGCCGATGAACCGACGGCAAACTTGGACAACGAATCTTCTCGCATAGTAATGGAAATTTTCAAAGAGCTGCATCGAGGAGGACAGACCATCGTAATGGTGACCCACGAAGAAGAATTCTCGAAGCACGCCGAACGCATCGTGCACCTCGACGACGGCAAAATCGTCCGGGAAATTAAGCAAAAATAAAGCTGTCGATTTTTAGGCGGGGCAGTCGTACTATGCGCGACTGCCTCTTTTATATTTTTATGTTAAAATGTTCTCAGTGTCAGACAATAAATATTATTGCACCATAGGGCTAGAAATTCACGCGGAGTTAAAAACACTCACGAAGATGTTTTGCGCGTGCAAGAACGACCCCGACGAAGAGAAGCCAAACACGAATATTTGCCCGGTATGCATGGCGCACCCGGGGGCTTTGCCTGTACCCAACAAGAAGGCGATTGAAAGCGTGATTAAAGTGGGCCTCGCCATGGGGGGGGAAATTGCTGATTTTACTGAGTTCGATCGCAAAAATTACTTTTATCCGGACATCCCGAAAGGTTATCAGATTTCACAGTTTGAGTACCCGATAGTTTCCGGCGGGCATTTGGCGGATATGGACGTCACTCGCATACACCTAGAGGAAGATACGGGAACGAATAAACATTTTGACGTCGGACGTCAAGATTCCCAGACGTCCGACGTCGGGTATTCATTGATTGATTTCAATCGTGCTGGCGTCCCACTTATGGAGCTTGTAACTGAGCCGCACACATTTGAAAGTGCCGAGGAAACCGCGAAGAAGGCTTCTAAGTTTGCTAAAGAGCTTCAGCTAGTGCTCTGGTACCTAGATGTTTCGGAAGCAAATATGGAAAAGGGCGAGATGCGAGTGGAGGCGAACATTTCTATAACCAAGGATCCGAAAGTTTTCGGTACGAAAGTTGAAGTAAAAAACTTGAACTCGTTCAGAAGCGTAGAGAGGGCAATTAAATATGAGGTAGACAGAATGACTGAGCTTGTGGAAGCAGGCCGAGGCAATGAAATTGTCCAGGAGACCAGAGGTTGGAACGAAGCCAAGCAAGAGACCTTTTCTCAAAGGAAGAAGGAGGGAAGTGCTGACTATCGATATTTCCCAGACCCGGATTTACCGAAGATGAAGCTTCACGAAGCCTTCGATTTGGAAAAAATGAAAAAAGATTTACCGGAGTTACCGGGAGGGAAACGAGCTCGATATCAGAAGGATTTCGGAATCAAAAATGAAGACGTTGAGAGTTATATCAATGACCCTGAGCTGGGTGCCTGGTTTGAAGATATCGTTAGGATTTTAAAGGATGGAGAAAAGGTACGAGTAGCATCGAACTACATAACGTCCGACTACTTAGGACTGAAGAAAGCAAATTCGGACGTTGGACGTCCGAATGCGGAGAACTTCGCAGAGCTCGTGGACTTAGTGTCGGGAGGTAAAATCTCTTCACGCGCGGCGAAAGACATCCTTGCTATGATAGTAGTGAAAGATGAGTCTCCAGTTAAAATTGCCACTGAAAAAAACATGCTTCAGGTGAGTGACGAAGGTGCGATTAAATCCATAGCAGAGCAAATTATCGCAGAAAATCCCGAAGTGGTGGCCACGTATAAATCAGGAAAAGAAAATGCGATTATGTCTCTGGTTGGTAAAGTTATAAAAACAAGCAATGGCAGTGCCAATCCGCAAGTGGTTTTAAAATTATTAAAAGATTTGTTAAAATAAAAATACTTGTCCCGTTATAAATTCAACGAACGTGATATTATTGTTAAAATTATTAATTTAAAATTTATAATGGGATGAAAACATTACGCGAGTGTGTGAAGGAAGCTGACGAGGAAGGAGTAGCCATAGGGCATTTCAATATTTCGAACCTAGAAGCTTTTCACGGAATTTATAATGCTGCTAAAAATTTAAATCTCCCGATAGTAATAGGCCTCTCTGAGGGTGAAGCACAATTCGTAGGCTATGCGGAGGGTGCGGCGCTAGTGCGTGCCGTGAGAGAGCGCGACAATTACCCTATTTTCCTAAATGCTGATCACCACTACAGTTTCGAGAGTGTAAAGATCGCCATTGATGCTGGCTTTGATGCGGTGGTTATCGATGCAGTAAAATTGCCGCTCGAGGAAAATATTGTTCTCACGAAAAAGTGCGTAGACTACGCGCGCGAAGTTTCTAAGCGTGAAGGTCGCGACATTTTAGTCGAAGCAGAACTCGGATTTATCGGCTCGTCGTCCAAGATTTTGGAAAAAATGCCTGACGGAGTTTCGGAAGAAACAATGACCAAGCCCGAAGAAGCGAAAATGTTTGTGGAAGCCACGGGGATAGATATGCTCGCACCCTCAATAGGTAACGTTCACGGAATGGTAAAGAGCGGTAACCCACGCCTCCACCCAGAACGAGTGAAGGCAATCAGAGAAGCCGCAGGTGTGCCTTTGGTACTCCACGGAGGATCAGGCTCAATGAATGAAGATTTCGTAGAATGTATCAAGTCCGGTGTCAGTACCGTACACATTAACACTGAGATTCGTATGGCCTTCACTAACGCGTTGCGCAGGTCTCTCTCCGACAGCCCTGAAGAAATAACTCCTTACAAATATCTCCCAGCCGGACTTAAGGCAGTGCAGGATGTAGTAGAGGCCCGACTTAAACTTTTCAATGGGATTAAATAAGTGAAGGAAGAAATACTAAAATTTTTTGCAGGTGAGGTGGATGACAGCGAAGAAACTCTCGCGAAGTATTCTCTCGATGCGAGCCTGCTTAGAGTTAAGCCCAAGTTGGTGCTTTTCCCGAAGGACAAAGAAGATGTGAAAAAATTAGTAAAGTGGGCAGGTGAATTTAAGGATCTCTACGACCACCCTGGCAATCCTGGGACGAGTGTATCCATAACGGCCCGATGTGCAGGCACTGATATGTCTGGAGGCGCGATAGGTGAGTCGCTTATCCTCGACTTTACTAAGTATATGAACAAGCTCGTCGGAGGACCCTTGCCGTTAGGAGGTGCGCCCAAGTCTTTTAAAAAAAATAAAGATAATAAACTTCTCCAGGCATACCCGCAGATGGCTTCGTCCATTACCGTACAGTCTGGGATGTTTTACCGCGATTTTGAAAAAATAACTCTCGCTAAAGGCTTAATTTTACCCTGCTATACGGCTTCGAAAAACATTAATGCTATGGGCGGAATGTTTGGCAACAATTCCGCCGGCGAGAGGACTCTAAAATACGGACAAATGGAAAATTATGTGTTGTCATCCAAGGTTGTTTTCGCCGATGGGAATGAATATGAAGTGAAGCCGCTTAATCGCGACGAACTCGATAGAAAAATGGCGCAAGGAGATTTCGAAGGGAATGTTTATAAAAATATTCTTAATTTGATCAACGAGAATGAAGGCGAGATTCTCCACGCGAAACCTGCAGTCAGCAAGAATTCCGCCGGGTATTATATATGGAACGTGGTGAGTGGTCGGGGGAAGGATTTCAAGTTCGATTTGAACAAGCTCTTGGTGGGTTCCCAGGGCACGCTCGGCTTGGTGACGGAAATGACACTCAAGGTCCTGCCCGACAATATACATACGAAACTCGTAGCCATATCTATGGATGATTTGGCGCCACTCGGGAGAGTGGTAGATGAAATTCTAACCTTTAATCCGGAATCACTAGAGACATATGACGATAAAACAATGAAACTCGCGGTGAAATTTTTCCCAGATTTTCTCAAGAACAAAGGCTTGGTTCAAGCGGTTAGAGTTTTAAAAAGCTTTTGGCCCGAGTTCAAAATGTTTCTTTTCGGGGGAATGCCGAAGCTGGTAATACTCGCGGAATTTGCGGGAGAAAATGACAAAGAAGTAGAAGCTAAATGCGCCAAACTTAAATCCACCCTTTCACATTTTAAATTGGAGGTTCACATTACCAGTACTACCACTGAAGCCAACAAGTACTGGGATATCAGAAGGGAGAGCTTCGCTCTTTTACGAAAACATGTGAAGGGGATGCGCACTGCGCCTTTCATCGACGACATAATTGTACGACCGGAATTCTTGCCGAAATTCCTACCGGAATTAAATGTCTTGTTAAACCAGTACCGGGGTAAGCTCATCTATACATTGGCGGGTCACGCTGGCAATGGCAATTTCCACGTAATACCATTGATGGATTTCTCGAGACCGGACACGGCGAAAACCATTCTCGGATTAAGCGACAAGGTGTTCGAATTAGTGCTCCGATATCACGGTTCTTTAGCGGCGGAGCACAATGACGGCCTGATAAGGACACCATACCTTGCGAGTATGTATGGCGAGCGGGTCACAAAAATATTTGCAAAAATCAAAGATATTTTCGATTCGAAAAACATTTTGAACCCGGGGAAAAAGGTCCCGATGAAAAATATTGCGGGCGACCCCGGGGCCCAAGCTGGAACTAAAGAATACATTGCGCGACACGTAGCCCTTGAGCACCATGCGGTGCATAAAGTTTAAAGATATTGCAATTTTCCCATTTTTGTATATACCCCCACACCTATTAACCTTGTAAACGTTGACTTTTTATAGGTGTGGGGGTATACTGTTTTTATGTTTGCAATTAAAGCGAAACCGAGAGATAAGTCCGCAAAACTAGACGCTTTGCGAAAGTCCGGAGAAATACCGGCTGTTTTTTACGGAGCTGGCAAGGAAACGACCTCCATCTCTGTCCCATTTATTGATTTCAAGAAAGTATGGCGCGACGCAGGGGAGTCATCTGCAGTCAAAGTAGAAGTACCCGGAGGCGCTGTTGACGCGCTTATTCACGAAGTGCAGGTGGACCCTATCACCGAAGAGCCCGTACACGTTGACTTCATCGTTATCGACATGAAGAAGAAGATACGCGTCAATGTACCGCTTGTATTCGAGGGTATTTCTGACGCGGTGAAGACAGGTATTGGTAACTTGGTTAAAGTTCTTCACGAGATTGAAGTGGAAGCACTGCCTGCTGATTTACCACACGACCTTGTTGTTGATATTTCTAAATTAAAGACTTTGGAAGATACCGTAGTTGTCTCCGACATTGCATTGCCTAGCGGCGTCGTTGCCATAACTTTGGGCACTGAGGTGGTGGCTTCTGTCGTTGCTCAAGTGGAAGAGAAAGAAGAAGCACCAGAACCGGTTGATTTGTCTGCAATCGAAGTTGAAAAGAAAGGTAAGAAGGAAGAGGAAGGCGCAGAGGGGGCTCCGGCAGAGGAAAATGCTGAAGCAAAATAGCAAAACTCGAAATTTTTTGATACAATGGAGCTATGACGAGAAAGACAGCCATAGCTTTTTTTGTTTTAATGTTTGCATTTTCTCTGGCGTTGGTGTCAAAGCCCGTGGACGCCTTTGATTGTTTGACCCTTACCAGCTCATCCAGCAAAACGGATAAAGAATATTGCCAAAGGGAATTAAATCAAATTGAGGCCCAGCTTGCCGAGCTCCTAGAGAAGCAGAAACAGCAACAAAAACAGACCGGAACCCTCAAGGGCGACGTAGCGTACCTGCAGAGCCAGATTGATGCCCTAAAAACCAAAATAAAATCCCGAGCCCTCGTGATTTCACAGCTCAAGGTAGACATTGCCGAGAAAAGTACGACTATTAGATCCCTTTCTCAAAAGATAGATAGGGAACACGAGTCGTTGGCGCAGCTCCTCAGGAACACCAACGAGTTCGACGGAGACAATCTTATGCATTTGATTCTATCGGACGAGAGTATTTCGTCTTTCTATAGCGACCTGGAATCATACGCATCAATTAAAAAAGCGGTCAAAGAATCCGTGGATAATATTCGCGGCATTAAGACCGAAACGGAGGTGGCCAAAGAAGATTTAGAGAAAAAGCATGATGCAGAGACGGACGCCAAGGCCGAGCTTGAGAATGCCCAGAAAAAAGTTGCAGTGGCCGAGGCAGAAAAGAAAAAATACCTAGCAATATCCCAGCAGACAGAAGCGGCTTACCAGCAACTTGCCGCCGAGAAAAAAGCTCGCGCCGATCGAATTCGAGCGGCACTTTTTCCTCTAGCCAACACAACTACGAAAATTGACTTCGGTACAGCGCTTACCTATGCGAAAGAAATGCAACAAGTCACCGGCATAGAACCCGCTTTTCTGCTGGCAGTCTTAACTCAAGAGTCTAATCTGGGATCCAACGTCGGGCAGTGTTATCTAACAAACCAGCAAACAGGTGCGGGTGTCGGCAAGAATACCGGCACACCTTTCGTCAACGTTATGAAGCCAATGGGTCTTACGGGGAGAAAGGGTGACGTGGAAGACTTTTTGTCGATAACATCTAAACTTGGCCGAGTATGGAACCAGACTCCAATTTCTTGCCCTATTGCCGGGGTTGCGGGCTACGGAGGGGCTATGGGTCCGGCGCAATTCATTCCGACGACCTGGAAATTGTTTGAAAGCAGATTAAAGATTGCCTTAGGGCGCGATGCTGATCCTTGGTCCCCCCACGATGCCTTTATGGCTTCTGCGATGTATCTAACAGATCTAGGAGCAGTGGGTACGAGTGCGAGCTCTCAACACAAAGCTGCCTGCCGATATTATGGTACCGGAGGGGCCACTTGCTCTTACAGCAACAGCGTAATGAGCCATAAGGCGAAAATCCAGGCGAACATAGACCTGTTAGCCCTGTAGTGAGCTCTGCTCTACTACTAGGGTTTGCTTTCTATGTAAATTCGTGATAATCTACAAAAACTATGAAAAAAGACGTACATCCCAAATATGACCTAAAAGCCAAAGCTTCCTGTGCCTGCGGGGCGATATTTGAAGTTGGTTCCACTATGCCCGCTATTCAAATGGAAATCTGCAGTCAGTGCCACCCTTTCTACACCGGAAACGAAAAGATAATGGACACTGCTGGACGTGTAGAAAGATTCAACAAGCGCCGCGCTGCCTCTGTAAAAGCTAAAAAGTAAGTAAGTTAAAAATCCTGAAAATTAAATTTTGTTGCGTTAAGCCGAAAGGATAATGCTCTTGCAAAATTTATCTTCAGGATTTTTATTTTGTCAAAATGTTATAATAAGTTATATGAGCATAGACATTGAAGAACTGAAAAAGAACCACCAGACCAGCTACTTAGGCCAGGCGCTGGAGAAGCTTGCCCGTGAGGAAGCGGAGGTGAGAGAAATGCTTGCGAGTGACGAGTCACTCCACGAGCTTGCCGCCAAGGAGTTAAAATTTATCCAAGATGAGAAAGAACGACTCGAGAAACAAGTAGAAGATATTTTAAATAAGGAAAAAGAGGCGGAAGAATTTCCAAATGAAATAGTGCTCGAAGTCAGGGCTGGGGCCGGGGGAGATGAGGCCTCGCTTTTCGCCTGGGAGTTGGCGCATATGTATGAGAAATTTGCCGAAGCCGAGAGCTGGCAGTGGAAGGTGAACTACGAATCCAAGAGTGACTTAAATGGTTACAAAGAAGCGAGCTTTGAAATCAAAGGCAAGGATGTTTATAAGAAAATGCGATACGAGACTGGCGTGCATCGAGTCCAGAGAATTCCAGCGACAGAAAAAAATGGCCGAGTGCACACGTCTACTGCATCCGTAGCGGTGCTTCCAATTAGAAAGAAAGTAAATTTCGTAATTAACCCCGCCGACTTCGATATGGAATATTCTCGTTCCGGAGGAAAGGGCGGGCAAAACGTCAACAAGGTTGAAACAGCTGTACGCATAATCCACAAACCGACTGGGCTCGATGTTCGCTCTACCAACGAACGCAGCCAGCTAGCCAACCGCGAGAAGGCAATGATGATTCTAACAGCCAAACTTCAGCAGCTGGAAGAAGAAAAAGAGGCCAAGAAATACGGGGCGGAACGCAAGAATCAGATAGGCTCCGGCGATCGTTCCGAGAAAATCCGTACCTACAATTACTCTCAAGACCGCGTCACGGACCACCGTATCAAAAAATCCTGGCACAACCTGCCTAAAATTCTCGAAGGCGACATCAGCGACATAATTTCCGACATCGAATCCGGCGCAGTAGGGGACGAGGAGGACGAAGAGTAATTTTGCCTTGCCTTGTTTCTAGTAGATAGTATAATTAACATATGAGTAATAAAATAGATAAATTATCTAATAATTTTAGCAAAATAACCAAGTCGTTTAAGGGTAAATGGGTGGCATCTTCTGAAGACTACTCCAAAGTAATTGCCAGCGCCAATACCTTGAATGAAGTTATTAAAAAGATTGGGAAAGACCAAAATCCAAAGATTTTTAAAGTAGTGCCATTGGACATGGTATATTCTCCTTTTAGTTAGCCATGAAATATAAATATCTAACTGTATTAAACAGCGACCCCAACGGTAAGCATTTTCGTCGCCCTGCCGTAGACGTAGAATTGTTTGGCCCATCACAAAAAATTAGTACGTTTGCTCTGATTGATTCAGGGGCAGATTATTGTTTGTTTAACATTGAATACGCGCAAGCTATTGGCGTCGATTTAAAAAAATGCAAAAAAGCGGCAACTATGGGTGTCGAAGGCGGCTCTAAAGAAATATATTTGACTGAGATAGATATTCAAGTGAAAAATTTAGAAAAAATAAAAGTTCCAGTGGCTTTTATAGACAGTAAATCTGTCAACGGGCTTTTGGGGCAGATAGGATTCTTTGATCTTAATAGAATTAAGTTCGAACGAGATCATGATGTTTTTGAAATAAACCCTGTTAAGTAGAGTATTTTTATAAGATTACGGTTATTTTCCCTTATAAATTAAGGGTTTTTTACTTGCTTTTTTATATAATATGTGCTATAATACGTAAGTATCTAATGTTCCTTAAAAAGATGGTTTTGTAGGCGGTATTTTGGATATGAATTTTTGTATCTAATATACCGCTTGCAAAATAAAATAGGCGGAATTAAAAATGACCTACGGGTCAAGGAGGTTTCGATGGCACCGGTTAGCCTGGAAGTGGTACTTGCAAGACGCGCAGTGGCGTGGCTCAATAGCCCCGCGGATGCTACAGCGGCCTACTCCCACATGGTGAGCGCCGCACTCCGGCTCTCGCTCGCCGACAACAACGGAGAGCTGCTGAAAGCTGTCATTGCGTATGACAGCGGCAACACTATGGAGACCGAAGCAATCGGCCGCTTCGCCCGCATCGTTCTCAATTCCGCTCAGTGACTATGTCACCTGCGCCGTAACCGCAGCAATCGCGCGGTTGAGTGTTACGGACTCAACCACGCAGGTTCAGTGCGTAACTGAACAGAGAAACAAATGGACCAGCTTAGCTTCTAGCGAGCCGGTCCGTTTCTATTTTTTCCCAACCTTCCTTTTTCAAATTGCTTTCTAGTTTTAATATGGTATAGTTTTCCCGTAGGGTCTCATTTAGCGAAAATGAAGTTTCTACGTTTATAAATATTTTTTGCCCGATTTTTCTAAAACGGGAGAAGTAAATAGATGGCTACAAAGCTATATGTAGGGGGACTCCCTTACAGCACAACTGAAGATGCTCTCCGCGAGCACTTCGCACAAGCAGGAGAAGTTACATCTGCTGTGATTATCATGGACAAAATGTCCGGTCGTTCAAAAGGTTTTGGATTCGTAGAAATGGCAAATGACGAAGACGCTCAAAAGGCAATCTCTATGTTCAATGACCAAGATTTCGGAGGACGCAAGCTAACGGTTAACGAAGCTCGTCCAATGGAAGCCCGACCTCCTCGAACAGGCGGAAATGGCGGATACGGAAACCGCAGAGAATACTAAATCTTATTTAGTTTCTAAAAACAAAAAGTCGCTCGCAAGGGCGATTTTTTGTTTGCTCAAATATCTTTTATTTGTTATAGTTTTTTCTATTGAGCGTGTAGTTCAGTGGTAGAACGCTGTCCTGATAAGACAGAGGTCGAAGGTCCGATTCCTTCCACGCTCACACATTTCCCACATTTGCATCCAAAGCATCTTTATCTTATACTAGAGTAAAGCCTTATCGGCTTTGTTTTTGTGGGAGAGGAAAACTCAAATTTTAATAAAGGTCCGTGGTGGAAGCCTGGGGTGCAAATATTCAGCCAGATTTCAACGTGGATTGTATTTCCGATAGTCGGCGCTCTTGTCCTAGGCAAGATGCTCGACAAGAAATTCGGGACAGAACCGGTGATTTTCTTGGTGCTTGCGGGGCTCGGGTTCCTCATTACGTCTTATGGAATGGTTAGAGTAGTCAAAGATTATATCAAGAAGATAAAAGAAACTGACAAAAAATAATTATTTATGACCACAGAGGCGGAGACACAGCAAATTTTAAAAGAAATAGGGGCAGAAGCTCAAGAGGCGGGAGTTGCTGCACACGAAGCGGAAGAAGAGGTTGCGCACGAGGTTACGCTCTTCGCGGAGCCGATATATCATTTTAAAAATTTCGCGATTACGAACGCCCTTGCCACAAGTTGGGTGGTGGTAGCTATCATAATTCTTCTCTCAGCCGCGCTTCGTAAGTCTCTCAAGGAAGTGCCGGGCAAATTTCAGAACATTTTCGAAATTGTAACTGAGGGTGCCCTAGGTCTCTGCGACCAGGTTACCAATGACCGCGCGCTCTCGGTGAAAATTTTCCCTATCGCTATATCCGTTTTCTTTTTTATACTCATTAACAACTGGCTCGGCATCACTCCGCTAGGCGGATTCGGACTCATTGAGACAGGCGAGCACGGGAAGGCCTTCATTCCGTTTCTTCGGGGCGGTACAGCAGACATCAACACAACCTTGGCGCTTGCCGTTATGGCGGTTATCGGAGCAAACATCTTCGGCATATTTTCTATTGGCGCTTGGAAAACATTGAACAAATATGTTAATCTAAAGGCGCTGGGCGGCATATTTACTGAGATTAAGAAGAATCCTACCGTGATAATAGTTGCCCCGATTACGTTCTTTGTCGGACTTATTGAAATAGCCGGTGAGTTTGCAAAGGTGGCCTCGCTTTCCTTCCGTCTCTTCGGAAACATTTTAGCCGGGGAAGTATTGCTCGCTTCTATTGCGGCCTTGGCTCCTTACGCAGCGCCTATCCCGTTCTTGTTCTTGGAAATTTTGGTAGGTGTGATACAAGCCCTGATCTTTTCAATTCTGCTTGTAGTTTATTTCACAATTGGAGCTTCGGACCATGATCATGAAGAAGGTGAGCATGAGCACGAAGTTGTACATAAAGAGTCGATTATTATTAGCAGTTAACATCAAAACAATATGGAAGAAGTAACAGCAACAGTAGAAGCAGGAATCCCGTTTGCCAAAGCTCTAGTTATGGCTGTGGCTATCGCGCCTGCTATTTCCATCGGATGGATAGGTTCCAAGGCTATGGAATCCATCGGACGCAATCCTGAAGCCGCAAGCAAAATCCTCGTGCCTATGCTTTTGGCCTGTGCGTTCGCTGAGGCTATCGCTATTTACGCCTTGGTTATCGCGTTTTCAATTTAAGTGTTTTACGGATCCCGTTAGAGATAAAGTGGTTTATGTTTCTTGCGGGATTACTAAAATACTTAAGTAAGTATTTTATTTATTATTTAACCGAGTGACGGAAATCCCTAGATTTCCTATCTCTAACCGGATGGATTCAATAATTTCAACATTTCACATTGATTGGAAAATAATCATCGCTCAGGCGATAAACTTCGGCGTAGTGTTCGCGGTTTTGTACATCTTTGCCTTGAAGCCATTGGCGAAACTTATGGAAGAGCGCAGCGGAAAAATTGCCAAGGGCATCGACGATGCCAAGACCAACGCAACGCTACTCGCTAAGACGGAAGAAGAGTATAACGACGCTCTGGCTCGCGCGAAAGCGGAAGCCAATAAAATTTTCCAAGAGGGCAAAAAGGAAGCCGACGCCAAGCGTATAGAAATGCTAGAAAATGCCAAGACCGAAGTTGCCGGAGTGATAGAGAACGGTAGAAAAGTTCTTGAAGCCGAAAAAGTTAAAATAGTGGAAGAAGCTAAGAAAGAAATAGTTGACCTCGCTCTCAAAGCTACGGAGAAATTACTCGGAGAAAAGATGGGAGACAGCTTTAACGATAAGACGATTAAAGAATTAAATAATTTGTAATAAGTTATGGCAGCCATTTCCAACAACAACATAGCCCTCGCTGTATACGAAATGCTTAAAGGCAAAAGCGCTAAAGAGCAAGCGGAAGCTGTACCTAAAGTTGTGGAATTCTTAAACAGGAAAAGGTTGCTTTCTAAATCAAAAGATATCTTGACACGACTAGAAAAGATTTTAAACCAAGCGGAAGGGAAGCTCGAGGTGAGAACTTACAGTGCGGACAAACTCAGCGAATCGCACAAGAAGGAGCTGGCCCAGGCGCTTTCAAAGAGATACGGAGGCAGAGAAATGATTTTTAAAGAGCAGATTGACGAGAGGTTGTTAGGAGGAGTCAGAATAGAGATTAACGACGAAGTAATAGACCTAAGTATACGGAACAAGATTAAAAAATTAAAAGAGCATTTAACAAAAAGACAATGAGCACCAACCACATAGTAGAAAACTTAAAAAGAGAGATTGAAAATTTTTCCGCACAGGCGAAAGTCGAGAAAGTCGGCAAAGTGGTAGAGCTCTTCGACGGTATTGCGAAAGTTTCCGGTCTTTCGGATATTAAATCCTCCGAAATGGTGCTGTTTCCAAACGGTTCTACTGGGGTTGCTCTAAACCTAGAAGAAGATATGGTGGGGGTAATTATCTTTGGAGATTTTGCCAATATTAAGGAGGGTGATGAGGTGAAGGCTACCGGGAGAATTCTTGAAATTCCCGTATCTGACGCTATTCTTGGCCGCGTAGTTAACGCAATCGGTATTCCTATCGACGGTAAAGGTGACATGAAAGCTGCGAAGACATATCCGATTGAAAAAGTTGCTCCCGGAGTTGTAACCCGTCTTTCTGTGGACCAGCCAGTTGCAACCGGAATTAAAGTTATCGATGCCATCATCCCAATAGGCCGTGGTCAGCGCGAGCTTATCATCGGCGACAGGCAGACAGGTAAGACAGCTATCGCCGTAGACACAATTTTGAACCAGAAAGGTCAAAATATGATTTGCGTTTATGTTTCTATCGGCCAAAAAGATTCGAAGCTTAGGAAGATTGAAGCACGACTAGAAGAAGGTGGCGCAATGGATTATACGGTCATAGTTTCTGCGGGCGCGTCTGAAGCGGCATCGCTTGCATACATTGCTCCTTACACCGGAGTTTCCATCGCCGAGTACTTTATGGACCAAGGAAAGGATGTGCTTATTATTTACGATGATCTTTCCAAGCACGCTGTGGCTTACCGAGAAATTTCTCTCTTGCTCCGACGTCCACCGGGCCGTGAAGCATATCCGGGAGACGTTTTCTACTTACACTCAAGGTTGCTTGAGCGAGCTTGCCGCAGAAATGAACAATACGGCGGTGGGTCCATCACAGCTCTGCCTATTATTGAAACGCAGGCCGGCGATATTTCTGCTTACATTCCGACTAACGTCATCTCCATCACCGACGGACAGATTTTCCTCGAAACGGATTTGTTCTATAAAGGTATCCGTCCTGCGGTAAACGTCGGCTTCTCGGTGTCTCGCGTGGGTTCCAGCGCGCAAATCAAGGCGATGAAGAAAGTTGCTGGTACTTTGAAACTCGACCTGGCACAATTCCGAGAGCTCGAAGCCTTTTCTCAATTCGGTTCCGATCTCGATGACGCTACCAAGCGACAGCTCGAGCGCGGTAAACGAGCAGTGGAAGTCTTAAAGCAACCGCAGTATTCTCCTATGAAAACCGAGCACCAGGTTGTGGTGCTGTACGCTTTGACTAAGGGCTATATGGATGAAGTACCGATGGACAAGATTAAAGCCTTTGAGAGCGGACTCGTCGAATACACTGAAAGAAATGCAAAGGTTTTCTTCAGGGAAGTTACGGAGAAAAAAATGTGGACAGATAAAGGTGAAGAAGAATTAAAGAAAGCCATCGAAGATTTTAAGAAAAATTTTAGTTAAAAATTATGGCCGGTACGAAAGAAATTAAAAGAAGAATAAAAAGCATCAAGAACACCAAGAAAATCACAAAAGCGATGGAGCTTGTGGCTGCTTCGAAGATGAAGCGTGCCGTGTCTTCTACACTCGCTTCACGTCTATACGCAGAGTATTCTTGGGATATTCTAGCCTCTGTGGCGAAGAACGTTGAGAAGATTCCGCATCCGCTTTTCCTTGAGCGCGAGAAAACACAAGGTGAAAAGGAAAACGTTTTAGTTATTCTCATAACTTCCAACCGGGGGTTGTGTGGGGCCTATAATGCTCAGATAATTAAAAAGTCCTTGGCACTCCTTAAACTGAAAGAAGAAAATTTAAATATCGATTTTATTTCTATAGGGAAGAAAGGGGATTTAGCTATGCGAAGAGTCGGACAGAACGTTATTGCAAGCTTCCTTGATCTACCGGACAATCTTTCCCTCAGCTCTATTGTTCCCATATCCAAGCTCGCGATGGATGAATATGTAGCGCTTAGGTATGACCGTATTTTAGTTGCTTACACCGATTTTATTTCAGCTTTGACTCAGAAGCCAAACATTAAACAAGTCTTGCCCATATCTCGAGAGAGCCTGGAGGAATTTATAGATTCATTAGGTGGAGATAAGGTGGCTAAGAAAATTAACGACGACAAGAATGAGAAAATTGATTATTTATTAGAAGGGGACTCGAACGCCTTCCTTGGCTCATTGGCCGAGAAGATTACCAGGATGCAAGTGTATCAAATGATTTTGGAATCAAACGCCTCCGAACAGTCTTCCCGAATGATGGCTATGAAAAATGCGAGTGAGGCTTCAAGCGAAATGATTGACGACCTGACGCTCATGTTCAACAAGGCAAGGCAGGCAAATATTACCAGAGAAATATCGGAAATTAGTGCCGGTATGGCGAGTGTAAGCTAAATTTATTATTAAAATTATTAGCGCCGCGCTTTAAAGGAAAATTGCGCGGCATGATTTAGCAAAATCAAAAATATTATGAAAACAGGAGGTACAATCAAAAGAATTATCGGGCCGGTCGTCGACGTGGATTTCGGAGAAAATCTTCCGGAAGTTTATACCGCATTAGAAGTAACCAAGGAGCAGGATGGAAAGCAAAAGAAGATAATTCTTGAGGTTGAGCAACACCTGGGCGGAGGGGTGGTGCGATCGGTGGCGATGGATACTACGGATGGTCTTGCTCGCGGAATGGAGGTCGTGTCGACTGGCGCGCCTATATCTGTACCTGTGGGCGCTGCTACTCTCGGACGAATCTTCAATGTGCTAGGAGAAGCGATTGACGACGGCAAGCCTGTTCCAGCTGATAAAAAAATGCCGATTCACCGCAATGCTCCGAAATACACTCAGCAAGCTACGAAAGTTGAAATTTTGGAAACCGGAATTAAAGTCATCGACCTCATCTGTCCCGTTCTAAAAGGAGGAAAAGTCGGACTCTTCGGAGGAGCCGGCGTGGGTAAGACTGTTGTTATTCAAGAGCTCATCCACAACATCGCATCTAACCACGGCGGATATTCTGTTTTCGCCGGAGTTGGAGAAAGAACCCGCGAAGGTAACGACCTTTATCACGAAATGAAAGACTCGGGTGTGCTTCCGAAAGTTGCCATGGTGTTCGGGCAGATGAATGAACCGCCAGGTGCTCGTCTCCGTGTGGCTCTTTCGGGTCTTACTATGGCTGAACACTTCCGCGACGCTGAAGGCAAGGACGTGCTTCTCTTCATCGACAACATTTTCCGTTTCACTCAGGCAGGGTCTGAGGTGTCTGCGCTTTTGGGGCGTATCCCATCAGCCGTGGGTTATCAGCCGACGCTTTCAACAGAAATGGGAATTTTGCAGGAGCGTATTACTTCTACGGAAAAAGGTTCTGTCACTTCGGTGCAAGCGGTGTATGTGCCTGCTGACGACTTGACCGACCCAGCTCCGGCCACAACTTTCTCGCACCTAGACTCCACCGTGGTTCTGAACCGTTCTCTCTCGGAAATCGGTATTTACCCGGCTGTGGATCCGCTAGACTCTTCTTCAACAATTCTCGATCCGAACATCGTAGGACTCGAACATTATTCTGTGGCTCGTGAAGTGCAACGCGTTTTGCAAAGGTACAAGGATCTCCAAGATATTATCGCTATTCTCGGTATGGAAGAATTATCGGAAGCTGACAAAGAACTCGTCGGGCGCGCTCGAAAGATTCAGAAATTCTTATCTCAGCCAAACTTCGTCGCAGAGCAATTCACTGGAGTTAAGGGTGTTTACGTTCCGCTCAAAGACACTATCCGCTCGTTCAAGGAAATTCTTGATGGTAAGCACGACGACAAACCTGAAGGGGAATTTTATATGAAGGGTGCAATATAAAGTATGGCAAAGCAAATTAAATTAAAAATAGTTACTCCAGAGAGATTGGTTTTGGAGGAAATGGTGGAACAAGTAAGTATGCCCACTACACTTGGCGAGATTACGGTTCTTCCTGATCATATACCTCTTATCACCGGCCTAGCTTCCGGAGATGTTGTAGCGGTGGCTCAAGGGGAACACATCCCGATGGCCGTTGTTGGTGGCTTTGTTGAAATTAAGCACAACGGTGATGGCGTTACTGAGGTTGCAGTATTGGCAGATTTTGCTGAGCACGTTTCTGAAATTTCGGATGAAAAAATCGAGCAAGCAAAGGTTCGCGCCGAAGAATTGAAGAAATTAATGGAAAACAAAGAACACGTGGACTTCGAACACTTCGAAGCCGAGCTAGAACGCTCGTTGGCGCGAGTCAAGATTGCTGACAAATGGCGCACTAAAAAGTATAGAAAATAATTGCTATATTTTTTCTTTACACTACAATATGGTTATGCGCGAAGATGCACCTAAAACTGAACGCGATCCATTTACTATAAAGTTCAAGAAAATGGATATATTTATTTCGGGTATTTTTACCTTTATAATTTTAAAAGGATACACCCGCGGGACTTCACAGGAACAGACCAAAACAGATGTCCAGCATTTACATAAAGAATGGGTGAAGTTGAAAAGCTTTTTTAGTTCGGGGCAGATAAACCAACAAGTCGTTGTGGCGGAAGCGCTAAGAATATTCAAGCAGCTTGTGGTAATTTCGCAAATGTGTGGAGCAACAAAAGAAGAACTTGAACCGAAAAACATTGAATTCTACGACATCCTGGGTAAATTAGATATGAGGTCGATACGAAACGAGAAGCCTATCACCGAACATTAATTTATGTCTAAATTTTATATCGTAGCGACGCCGATTGGGAATATGGGGGACATTACGTTTCGCGCGATAGAGACGCTCAAAAGTGTGGATTTAATATTGTGTGAAGATACTCGCGAGACTAAAAAGATTTTAGATAAATTTGACATTCACAAGCCGACGATGAGCTACCATGCGCAGAGCAAGCTCGGGAAGACAGACAAAATTTTTGAATTATTAAAAGAAGGAAAAGATTTAGCCTTAGTCTCAGACGCAGGCACGCCAGGTATCTCAGACCCTGGCGCACTCCTCGTTTCTAAAATCAAAGAAAATGCAGATATGCGCGATAGCGTAAATGTGATTCCTGTGCCGGGGGCCACGGCTTTGATTACGGCGCTTTCTGGTTCAGGGCTACCTACTCACGAGTTTACATTTCTAGGATTTCTGCCGCACAAGAAGGGAAGAGAGACTCTTTTTAGAGAAATGGCGGAATCAAAAAGGACCATGGCTTTTTACGAATCCCCTCATCGCATTTTGAAAACACTGGAATCTTTAGTAAAATTCTGCCCGGACAAAAAGGTGTGCGTGGCTCGCGAACTCACGAAAATTTACGAAGAGTTTAAGACCGGCACTCCGACAGAAGTTTTAGAATACTATTTAAAAAATAAAGATAAACAAAGAGGAGAATTTACCGTAATAGTTGCCTAATCTCCTTACAAAGACGCTAACCTTCTTAGTATATTATATATAATATACTAATTATTTTTTAAATTTTTACAGCAGATCTTCTGGATCTACGAACACGTCAAAGGTGGGTGCAAGCGAAGCGAGCTTATGATATAGGTTTTCGTCGATACTGCCTCCGAGCGAGAGCGCCGGCAGGGACCATTGCTTAGCAGCAAGCTTGATCAGGGCATTGGTGGCGTACTTGCCGTGGAGTTTGGCTACGAAACCCGAGAAGATGTCTGGGTTGTATACTCCAAAGGACTCCTGGATAAATTTTCTCGCTCTTAACATTTCATCCCTGTCACCCAGGTGAGATATTTTAATAAACCGTGCGTATGGCGGATATTCGAGTTTTTGTCTGTCAGCTAACTCCTCACGCACGAAGCCGAGTAAATTGCCGGACTTTATAGCCAGGACACTAGGATCAGTGGGATTCTTTGTTTCGAGTACAAGCTTTTCTGTTGTAATTTGGGTCATTTTAAGGGCGATTTGGATGACCTTCTCGCTCATTTTGTAATTTGGAATACTCCACAGGGAGTCGAACGAAGCCACTACGGACAGAGGAATTTTATTCTTGAGGTAAAAGAATGCCATCTCTGTGCCTATGAGCACTGACCCCTCTTCATTCTCAAATTCCTGGGCAATTTTTTCTGCACCCTTGGCACTCTTTGCCGACTCCTTGTCGAGTTGAAAAATTTTCACTTTTGGAAATACATTTTTGATTTCTTCAAATACGGTGTCTGTGCCGATACCGAGCGGCATCAAATTCCAACCGCCGCATCTGTCGCAAGTTTTCTCAGCGCCCCAGTCGCGCTCACAGCGATTACAGACGAACATTCGTTTCTTGCTTTTGGAAGTTGTATAAAGGACCAATGGCGATGAGCAATCTGGGCAACCCAGAGTATCACCGCAATCTCTACACACGGTCTGCATAGCCAGCCCTTTTCGTAAAGCGAAAATGAAGACGTTTTTCTTGTTTCCCAGTGCATATTTTATAAGCTCAAGGCATTCCTTTGAAAATATTTTAAATTCTCCCGTAACTTCTCTTTGACCTCGTTCTTTAACTTCGATTTCTCCAGGGAAATCAACACGGAATGATAATGGGTAGAGTGGGTGCAGATGATCCTCCTCCTTACGTGCAATGGTTTCAAAGCGGAGCATTTCGTCGGCGAGAATAAACTTGGCACCGATTTTCGAAGCATAAATCTCAACAAAAACCCTTAGGTCCAAGTAAGGTCTTTTTATGGTCTTGTAAGCGCTCGAGCTTTCGTGTTCGAGTATGATGGTACCGATGTCGCTCTGAGGCATTGCCAGGAAGCGAGGTGTGGCAACAATAAGAGCAGGATGTTTGGAAGTAGCCAACAATTCGTAATTTTTAAAATTCTTTTTAGCATTAATTCCGCCGTGGAAGGCGAAAGTAAATCGCTCGATGCCTTTGCTCAATAATGTTGCAAATTTATTTACGTCCGATTCCGTGGGTAATACCAGGAAAATGGATTTACCACGAGCAAATGATTCGCGAATAATAGTTTTATAAATTGAAATACGGTCGGGTAAAGGGTATTGAAAAAGTAATTTTTCAGAGCGGAGATTAGTGTTTGGGGTCGGAGGCATATCATTGCTTTCCTGCTCAATGCCCACGAGCTTGTCGTATTCCTGGATAAAAATCGCGGGGATCATTGCCGGAATAGCGGCGTTCGGACTTAGGGCAAAATATTTAGAAGTTTCGGAAGCGGCCTCCAGGAACTCTCTACTAAAAATAGAAGGCCCTTTATCCTGGGCGATCTTTTTTAGATTGAAATTCATATTTTTTATCCCGCTTTTCGCTTCACCTAAATCGTCCGAAGTAAGCACCAATGCTAGGACCTTTTTTTGTCGGATGGGAACGGAAACCACGTGGCCGACCTGAACCGGTAGGCTGGTGAAATAGGTTAAATGACCTTTCGGGATGCCTTTTTTTAGAGGTATGACGGATAATATTTTCATTTTTTTTCAATTTCATTCTAGCATAAAAGTGTGGTATACCCCCACACCTATTTTTATTTGAATTTTTATACCACATAGTTTTCTTGATTTTAAATAGGTGTGGGGGTATATTGCCCCTATGGGAATATTTTCAAGAAAACTCGGTATCGATCTTGGTACGGCAAACACGCTCGTTTTTGCTCCCGGAAAAGGTGTGGTTTTAAATGAGCCCTCGGTGGTGGCAGTTTCAGAGCAAGATAACAAAGTTTTAGCCATTGGCTTTGAAGCCAAGGATATGATTGGTAAAACTCCGGAGTCTATTATTACCTATTGTCCAATGAAAGACGGAGTGATAGCAGATTACAGAGTGACCGAAGCAATGCTCCGATATTTCATTAGTAAGGCGATGGGGAAGTGGAGCTTCTTTAAACCTGATGTGATGGTGTCTGTGCCTGCAGGAGTCACCTCAACCGAACGCCGAGCTGTCGTTGAGGCTGCTATTCGTGCCGGCGCCAAGAATGCTTACGTTGTGAAAGAGCCTATACTCGCGGCCATAGGCGCAGGTATTCCTATTTATGAATCAAAGGGTTATATGATAGTCGATATTGGTGGAGGCACTACAGACGTAGCTGTGATTTCATTGGGAGGAATCGTGGCCTCGACTTCGGTAAAATGCGCCGGCAACAAAATTGACGCTGCGATAGCGGACTATATTAAAAAAACTTTTAACCTAGCTATTGGAGACAGGACTGCAGAAGAAGTGAAGATAAGAATAGGTGCAGCGGTGCCGCTTGAAGAAGAGTTAAGAGTTACAATCAAGGGCCGAGACTTCATCCAAGGTTTGCCTAGGTCTGCTCAAGTAGGCTCTAACGAAATAGTGAAGGCTATCGACGCCGAACTAAAACAAGTGATTAAGGCTATTAAAGATGTTCTACAGGAAACTCCTCCCGAACTCGCGTCCGACATTATCGACCACGGCATAATTATGACCGGTGGTTCTTCACAACTTCGCAATTTTACAGACTTGGTATACAGGAAGACTGGTGTCAAAGCGGCTATTGCCGAGGACCCGCTCTTCTGTGTCGTTAAAGGTACCGGAATCGCACTGGAGCATTTGGATGTTTACAAAAAGACTGTTTTAAGTAAAAAATAATGCTTGCGGACCATTTAAATAAAGATAACCTACATCACGCTTATCTGATTGAGGGGGAGCGGGAGAGCGTAATGAGTGAGCTACTTGAATTTTTTGAAAATTCTAAAATTAACACGTCCGGCAACTCTGATTTCATCAATATTCACGTTGATTCGTTTAAAATGGACGATGCCCGAAATTTGAAGGTTCACGAACGGGAGAAAAGCTTTTCTGACAACAAAAAAATATTTATAATCTCGGCCAACTCCATACTGCTCGAGGCGCAAAATACATTACTTAAACTTTTCGAAGAGCCAATACCCCAAACCCATTTTTTTGTAATTGTACCCGATACAAATGCGCTCCTGAGAACCCTCGTTTCGAGATTTCAAGTGATTTCTGCGAGGAATTATTCCAGCATACCAAATTTTGATACTGACAGGTTTCTGGCGATGACTAAGCCACAGCGTCTAGAGTACTTAAAAGCATTTTTAAAAGAACCAGAAGAAAGTGAAGAGGTTGTACTAGTTGGTGCTCGCGCCCAAGCGCTTAATTTTCTGAATTCGCTTGAGCTTACCCTTCACAACAAGATGCCGAAGGCGCATCTCGATTCCGAGTCCTTCGAGCAAATCTTTCAAGTTAGGAAATTCCTAAGAATGCCGGGATCCTCAGTTAAAAATTTAATGGAGTCTGTCGCTTTGACGGTTCCTATGATAGAATAAACTTATGCCATACAATTTTTCAAACATTAAAGCCGAGCTTAAGAAAATCGAAGAGTTTCTAGGTAAGGAATACGGCCAGCTTAACATTGGACGAGCTTCCCCTAGCATCCTAGATGGAATATCCGTTGAATCCTACGGTTCGTATGTACCGCTCAAGAACATAGCCTCTGTCTCAATTGAAGATCCGAAGACCCTGCGCATTGCGCCGTGGGACAAGGCCCAGGTAAAAAGCATCGAGAAGGCTATCGTGGGTGCCAACATTGGTCTCTCTGTTGCCACAGACGACCAAGGCCTCAGGGTTATTTTCCCCCAGCTGACTACGGAGTCCAGGGAATCCTTGGTGAAAGTTTTGAGAGAGAAATTGGAAGAATCTAGAATTGCCGTACGTCGAGAGCGCGAGCGAGTCTGGGACGACATTCAAGCACAAGAAAAAGCCGGCTCGATGACTGAAGATGACAAATTCCGTGGTAAGGATGATTTGCAGAAGATTGTGGACGAAGCCAATAAAAATTTAGAAGCAACTTTCGGAAGGAAGGAGAAGGAAGTGATGGGGTAGAGAAATATGAGCATACTGATTTTCATAATTATACTTTTGGTTTTAGTTTTGGTCCATGAATTTGGGCATTTTTTTACTGCGAAAAAGTTCGGTATTCGAGTGGACGAATTCGGTTTCGGCTTCCCGCCGAAATTATTTGGGAAAAAATTCGGTGAGACTGAATATACTGTTAACCTTCTGCCCCTAGGAGGCTTCGTGAGAATTTTCGGCGAGACCCCAGACGAAGAAAGTGTGAACGGCCCAGACGCCTTGAGAAGCTTTATAAATAAAGCTAGATGGAAGCAAGCCATCGTACTTGTGGCCGGTGTATTTATGAATTTTCTTTTAGCTTGGCTACTTTTCTCTCTTGCTTTCATTTCCGGACGTCCAACGTCCGTCAGGCAAGGTGAGCTGGCAGGCTATGAATTGCAAGATGTAAACCTGGTGATAGTTTCTATCGTCGCAGACTCACCCGCAGCAGAAGCTGGGTTAAAGCCCGGAGATAAAATCCTTGCAATTGGCAAAGGCGAAGAAATTGTTTCAGAAGTTACCCCGGTAGCCTTGCAGTCCTTCGTTGCTAAAAGCGAAGGGAAAGAAATTTTCGTAAATTACCAACGTGGAGATAGTGCAGAAACTGTGCAGGCGCGTATCTTACCTAAAGTGCAGAATGGTACGCCGATAATTGGCATAGCGATGGACGAAGTGGGGACTGCCAAGATGGGTTTCTTCAAGTCCTTTGCTGAAGGATTTACTTTGACTCGGCTTGTGACGCAAGAAACAGCTATGGGGCTCTACAAACTCATTAAAGATGGATTAACCGGCGCCGGAAGCTTGGAGTCCATAACCGGGCCCGTTGGGCTTGTGGGTGTCGTTGGTGACGCGTACCAATTCGGATTCGCGTACCTTATCTCCTTCGCTGCCTTGATTTCAATAAACCTGGGAATAATAAATTTATTGCCTTTCCCGGCGCTAGACGGTGGGCGGTTACTTTTTCTCCTAATTGAAAAAATAAAAGGCTCGCGGATGAATTTAAAGATGGTCAACGCCGCCAACTCTATCGGTTTCATAATTTTGATACTCTTAATGCTCCTGGTTACCTACAACGATATTGCAAAAATATTGTCTTAGTATGGAAGAGAAAAATTGTCAAAACTGCAAAAAAAATTTCACTATCGAGGTGGACGACTTTGGGTTTTATGAAAAAATAAAAGTACCGCCGCCAACTTTTTGCCCTGAGTGCAGATTTGTGAGAAGGTTGGCTACTATGAATGACAGGTTTTTTTATAAGCGCAAATGTGATCTAACGGGCAAGGAAATTTTCAGTATTTACCCAGAAGGTACAGAATTTCCGGTATACGAAACGGATGCCTGGTATTCGGATGCGTGGGATCCGTATAAGTATGGTATGGAATACGATTTCTCTCGACCTTTTTTTGAACAGTTTAAGGAATTGCACGGCAAAGTTCCTCGGCTCGCACTGACCAAGCAGGGTATGTCCATAAACAGTCCCTACACACATCGAGTGCATGATATGAAGAATTGTTATATGTTATGTCGGGCTACAAAATGCTCAGATTCATTTTATTCATATATCGTTGAAAATATAACAAATTCTTCTGACTGCGCCTGGTCTAGTAGCTGCGAACTTTGTTATGAGTGTGTAAACTGCGAACATTGTTATAACACCAGGTTTGCACGAGATAGTAGTAATTGTCGAGATTCTTTCTTTTTATATGCTTGTCGCAACTGCTCTAATTGCGTGGGGTGTGTTAACTTAGTAAACAAGGAATACTGCATTTGGAACGTACAGTACACAAAAGAAGAATATTTAAAAAAAATTGAAGAGTTAGAATTAAACAGTTTTCCCGGACTTGAGAAATTAAAAATTGAATTTGAAGCATTTCGTAAGAAATTCCCACAAAAGTCCATTACTTCCCTAAAGTCGAGTGAAGTTTCAGGAAACTGTTTTTCTAATTGCAAAAATGTACATAATTCATTTGATTGTATAAACGTGAAAGATGGTAAGTATCTTTGTTCCATTTTTGACGCGCAGGACTGTATGGATTATTTCGAATGGGGGAATGGCTCTGAATTGATTTATGAGTCGGAGAATTGTGGAATAGGATCTTCCAGAATATCTTTTAGCGCACAGTGCTGGATGGGAGCACACGATTTGTTGTATTGCGATTCTTGTCCAAGCACAAGCTACTCCTTGGGTTGTATCGGACTAAAGAAAGGTCAGTATTCAATTCTAAATAAAAAATATACAAAAGAAGAATATGAGGAGCTGTTACCTAAGGTCATTGAACATATGAAAGCAATGCCTTACGTAGATAGCAAGGGAATAGAATACAAATTCGGAGAACATTTTCCTGTGTCAATTTTTAACCACGCCTATAATGAAACAATTGCTTGCGACTTTTTTCCTTTAACTAAGGATGAGGTGGTTGCAAAGGGCTACAAATGGCAAGATCGTGAAAAACGAAACTACGAAATTACAATTGAAAGTTCTCAATTGTCAGATACTATAGATGAGGTAGAGGATTCAATTTTAAATGAGGTTATCGGCTGTGCAGAAAAAGATAGTCCGGCTTCAGTCGGGGCTTACCTTATAACACAAGGGGAATTGTCATTTTATCGAAGGATGGACCTGCCATTGCCACGGGTGAGCTTCGACGTTCGGCATATAAATCGTTTTGCACAGCGACCGGGCTTCACAATCCAGAAACGAAAGTGCGATAAGTGTAACATTGAAATTGAGACTGTTTACAGCGAAGCATTTTCGCCTATTATTTATTGTGAAGAGTGTTATAAACGAGAAGTATATTAATATGAAAACAAAACACATTCGACGAGCTCAGTGCAGGTTATTACACGAGATACGTGCGGTGAAGACCAAGAAAGAGCTTGCAAATTTGGTAAAGGCGCAACGGATAAGTGAGAGGGTTTTAGCCGATGCTGTAAAAAATTTGAAATCTGGAATAACAGAACTAGAAACTGCAAATTTTATCAAAAAAGCATTTGTAAGATACGGTGCTCCAATTTTATCTTTCCCGCCGATTGTTGCTTTCGGGAAAAACTCGGCAAACATTCATCACGAACCCAATAAAACAAAATTGAAAGTAGGGGATAACGTTATGTTTGATATTGGAACAAGCATAAATCATTACTGCTCCGATATGACCCGTACATATTTCTGGGGCGAACCAAACGCTAAGCAGAAGAAAGTTTATTTAGATGTTTTAAAAGCGCAGGAGCTCGCTGTTAAGAAATTGGAAAAAGGAGAACGAAGGGCATGGATCATAGATAAAACTGCTCGAGAATTTTTGGCAAAAAAGTATAAAAATAATTTCAAACATGGACTCGGACACGGTGTGGGTACTGTAATCCATGAGTGGCCGAACTTTAAGCCAAAGAGTGAAGATATAATTCCTACTGGCTGCGTTATGACGGTAGAGCCCGGGATATACCTTAAGGGCTTCAGTGGGGTGCGCATAGAAGATATGTACCTCATCACTAAAAAGGGCGTCAAAAGCCTCACCAAGCCCCCTAAAAGCCTCAAGGATGCGATTTTGAATAAGTAATGTATAATTAGGCCTATGGCTAAAAAACGGTTAAAAATAGGGGTTCTTTTCGGGGGCAAATCCGCGGAGCACGAAGTGTCGCTTCAGTCAGCGCAGAACGTCATCGTGAGCCTAGATAAAAATAAATACGAGGTTATTCCTATTGGCATTACGAAGGAAGGCAAGTGGCTACTGAGCAACACTTCCAATTACCTTTTAAATGCAAATAATCCAAAATTAATTAAATTAAATAATTCGAATAGAAAGATTGTTCCCCTAAATGATGAAGTTAGAATCAAAGAAAAAATTGATGTAATTTTCCCCGTGATGCACGGACCGTTCGGCGAAGATGGCTCAATGCAAGGTTTGCTCAAACTCGCAGGAGTGCCGTTTGTTGGTGCAGGGGTTTTGGGCTCTGCAGTAGGAATGGACAAGGATGTGATGAAGCGCCTTTTGCGAGACGCGAGATTGCCCGTGGGGGAATTTGTCGCGCTTAAGTTCGGGGAGAAGGTAAGTTTTGGAAAAATTAAAAAATTACTGGGCTTACCGGTTTTTGTAAAGCCGGCGAACATGGGCTCCTCCGTGGGGGTCAGTAAAGCCAGGAATGAGAAGGAGTTCGCGAAGGCTGTAAGCGAAGCATTTAAATATGATACGAAAATAATTATCGAGAAATTTATTAATGGCAGAGAAATTGAGTGCGCCGTGCTTGGCAACGACACACCCGTAGCGTCAGTACCAGGCGAGATAATTGCCAATCAGGAATTCTATTCGTATGACGCGAAATATATAGACCAAGGTTCAGTGGCGGAAATTCCAGCTAAATTAGACAAGAAAACCGAGAAGAAAATTCGAGAGCTTGCCGTGCAAACTTTCAAGGCTCTCAATTGTGAAGGCATGGGGCGAGTGGACTTTTTCCTAACCAAAACTGGAAAAGTGTATGTGAATGAAATAAACACTATTCCGGGATTTACTGATATCAGTATGTATCCTAAGCTCTGGGAAGCCTCAGGTATACCTCAATCCAAGCTCCTCGACATACTCATAAACCTCGCCCTTGAACGTTTTAATAAGGAGAAGAAATTAAAAACTACAGTGTAACCTCATCTACGCCATAGCGTAGGTTGATATTTATGGCAACAACTCTTCCGCTTTCATATATAGAACTATCTCAGAAAAATCTGGTTCACAACGTAGAGCAGTTTAGAAAATTTTTAAAGAAAGGTACAAAAATTGCTGCGGTAGTAAAAGGAAATGCTTATGGGCACGGGCAAAACGAAGTAGCTAAGATTTTGGAACCCTACATAGATTACTTCCAAGTTGATGATATTGAGGAACTAAATACGTTACGAAAAATAAGCAGAAAAAGGACACTAGTTTTTGGATACGTACAAAAACATGATTTAAGACGAGCAAACAAACTCGGCTGTATCTTGTCAGTTTTCTCTATAGAGGAGTTGTTAAACGTCTCTGCTGTGGCAGAAAACTTAAGAAGAGTTCAAGAGATACATCTACCTATAGACGCACACCTTGGACGAGAAGGTTTTCTGTTGAAAGATTTACCACAAGTTTTAATGCAAATTAAAAAGTTAAACTACATCAAACTTACTGGAATATATGCGCATTTTGCAAATATTGAAGACACGACGGATTTCTCTCATGCGCAAAAGCAAATAAACGAATACAAAAAGGCCGTTAAGTTGGCAGAACATTACGGCTTCAGGAATTTACAAACTCATATCTCAGCTACGTCGGGGATTTTAGCTTATGAAAAATCTAAAGGGATTCATCCTATTGTACGCTTAGGAATTGGCCTGTACGGAATGTGGCCATCGGAAAATTTAGAGAAAATGTATAAACGCAAGCTTAAATTAAGACCTGTTTTAACTTGGAAAACTAAAGTTGCAGAGATAAAAACCTTACCAAAAGGGAGCACTATTGGCTATGGGCTTACTTATAAAACCAAAAAAGTGACTAAGATAGCGCTCATTCCACAAGGGTATTCGGATGGAATAAATCGCAAACTTTCTAACTTAGGGCATGTTTTAATAAAAGGTACGAGATGTAAAATTCTAGGAAGAGTGATGATGAATATGTTTTCAGTAGATGTTTCTCATATACACAATGTAAAGATAGAAGATGAAGTTGTAATTTTAGGTAGGCAACGGAAAGAAGAAATTACTGCCGAAGAGATTGCTGAAAAACTCGATACTATAAATTATGAAATAGGGACCAAAATAAGTCCTATTTTACCAAGAGTTATTATTTAGCTAACTGTTGCGTTTTTGGGGAATTTATATTAATATATCGCTATGTCACAAGATAGACTTATAAAACTTGGCTGCGGGACTTGCAAGCGCATAAACTACTGGTCTAGCAAGAACAAAAAGCTGGTAACCAAGAAAATTGAGCTTTTGAAATACTGCAAATGGTGCAAGAAAAAGACCAAGCATAAAGAGGTTAAAAAGTAGATTTTAAAGCTTAAATTTGCTAAACTAAAGACGGCTTAGGGTCGTTTTTTAGTTTATAATATAAGGGCGATTAGTTTAGTGGTAGAACAGCGGTCTCCAAAACCGCTGGCGGGGGTTCGATTCCCTCATCGCCCGCAGTAGCCGATAAGCATCACTATTCTCACGACATATTTATGAAAATTCTAAAAACAATTAAGGATATAGATTTTGGCTTTGAAGACTCGACTCCCCAAGTTTATATTGAGCGAGAAACTGCCCGCGGTATAATTTTTGACGATTCTAATAACGTAGCGCTTCTTTATTCTATAAAAAAAGACTACTACACTCTTCCTGGAGGAGGCATCGAGGAAGGAGAAAGTGTGATACAAGCATTACATCGGGAAATGATTGAGGAAATCGGTTGCAAAATTACGGATATTAAAGAGGTCGGAAGCGTCGAAGAATATCGAAACAACGAAGCCTTGCATCAGATTTCCCACTGCTTTATTGCCAGATTGGCTGGTGACAAAGGAGAACCGCAACCCACTGAGGAAGAAATCCTGGAAGATTTCAACCCGGTATGGATGCCCATCGATGAAGCAATTAAAAAAATTGGAAGTAAAGAAAATGAAGGGTTTCGAAGAGGCAAATATATGGTGGCACGAAATCTAGTTTTTTTAAACGAAGCAAAAAAATATTTATGAGAGAATTCGTAGAAGACTCACAAATAGTGGAAAAGAAGCTAAAAAAAGATTACCTCAAGAATTTTATTGTCCTTAAATATTCCTGGTTGGAGGAAACCCCGGCAGAAATTGCAGATGGTCTGCTTGGTAACTCACGAGCTTCGCTTTCTAAATATACGCCACAGTTTTTCGAGAAAGTTAAAGAGGGCGCGCTTCGAGGTGTTCTTGCTTTGGTAAAAATGAAAATAATTAAAAACCCTGAAATAGAGAAACAGTGTGAGGAATTCATGCAGTTTGTTGAAGAGCTAAAGCGCGAGAAATTTTCGAAGAAAGAACTCGCCAGTCGTGAGGACATAGACAAGGCCAATAAATTTCTAGATCTCGCTATTGCACAATTAGAGAAATAATCATTTCTTTTCGAAAGTTTGGAGAATGAAGTTGACCATGGCGAGGACTATGCCGAATACAAATGCCCACCAGAAGTTGACTATGGTAAATCCGGGCACTATGTAGCTTGCGAGGAGTACCAAGAGGGCATTAATCACGAGAGCGAAGAGCCCGAAGGTAAGGATAGTGAGTGGCAGAGTTAAGAGAATCAGAATCGGGCGAATAACGGTATTAATTGCGCCCAAAATTACAGCCAGAACAAAGGCTGCCCAGAATCCGCTTACAAATACACCAGGAAGAATGTAGGCGGTAATTAAGATTGCTAAAGTTGAGATTAAAAAGTGAATGATTGTTTTCATAATCTTTTTATTATAACATAGTTTCTATGGAAAAAAATTACAAATACCTGGGGGTGATAAGCGTATTCTTTGTTTCGGTTTTACTGATTTCGAACGTAGCGTCGACTAAGATTGTAGATTTGAAATGGTTTGTTTTCGACGGCGGGACGCTTCTTTTCCCCTTGTCTTACATTTTCGGCGACATACTGACCGAGGTATATGGTTACAAGAATTCTCGCAAGGTCATCTGGCTTGGATTCTTTATGGCCCTCTTGATGTCTTTGGTGTTCATAGTTGTCGGCAAATTACCGCCTGCGGCTGATTGGACCAACCAGGAGGCATACGATAAAATCTTGGGCCTGACGCCAAGGATTGTGGCCGCAAGTCTGGTGGCGTATTTCTGTGGCTCATTCTCCAATTCGTTTATTATGGCAAAAATGAAAATCAGAACGGCAGGTGCGCGCTTGTGGGCCAGGACCATAGGATCAACTGTTGTCGGAGAGTTTGTAGACAGCGCCCTCTTTATCTTGATTGCATTTCTTGGAATACTGCCTTTGCCGCTACTTATAACTCTCATAATCTCTAACTATGTGTTCAAAACGGTGGTGGAGATATTGTTTACACCCGTAACATATAAAGTTGTTTCTTTCTTGAAGCGCAAAGAAGGGGAGGACTACTACGACCGAGACACAAACTTCAACCCATTTAAATTAGAAGAGTAATTTCGGGTCAATTTCCTTCGAGGCATCGAGCCATTTTATTCGTTTGTCTCTTTTAAACCAGGTCATCTGACGTCTGGCATATTTAATATTTTCCTGAACAACTTTTTCTATGGTTGGCTCGTTGTATTCAAACCCGAATTCCCTAAGGCGTTTATTAGAGACGCCGGACTTTTTAAGTTTAGTTATCTCATCTAAAAGACCACTAGCAAACATTTTCTTCATTCGTTTTTCGATTCTAAGCCTTAGCTTGTCGGGCGGGAGATATAAACCGATTTTAATAAACTTGTATGGGGGCGGTTTAGTTCTCAGAACTGGCACTTTGCCAAGATATTTCGCAACCTCGATGGCTCTAATTATTCTCACTTTATTTTTCACATCAATGCTTTTAGCTCGCTTCGGGTCAATTTTATTAAGTAGATTAAATAAAGTTTCGAGAGATTTTCCTTCGAGTAATTTCCTGAGAGCTTTGTTCGGTGGTACTTCTGGAAAAATCGTGCCTAGGGTTATGGCGTCAACGTAGAATCCGGTACCACCACATACAATAGGCGTCTTGCCCCTTTCAATGATGTCCTTGATAGCCACAAGGGCGAGTTTCTGATACTCCGCAACACTAAAGCGGCGTTTCGGGCTTACGATATCAAGTAGGTGGTGAGGAACACCACGCATTTCTTTTTTAGTAATTTTGCCGCTGCCGATATCTAAACCTTCGTAAATTTGTCTTGAGTCGGCGGAAACAATTTCGCCATTTATTTCCTTGGCAAGCGAAACTGCCAGGGCGCTTTTACCCGTAGCAGTTTGTCCTAGGATGACGTAAACTTTTTTCATTTTATTTTAGAATTTTAATATCGGCGCCAATCGAATTTAACCTTCGAGCGATATCTTCATAGCCTCGGCTAATCATATAAACATTTCGCAAGATGGAAGTGCCTTCCGCGGCGAGCATTGCAATGAGGATTACCATCGAAGGGCGGAGAGCCGGAGGGCAGACGACTTGTGCAGCGCGGAGCTTCGTCCCGCCGTTTATGTATACTCGATGAGGGTCAGCGAGGGATATGTCTGCGCCCAGGCGGTTCAACTCGGTGAAATATATGGCGCGGTTTTCGTAAACCCAGTCGTGAATCATAGTTTGCCCGCGAGCTTTGATGGCAATAGGCACGAAGAAAGGTAAGTTATCTATGTTTATGCCCGGGTAAGGGTTTGAGTGGATTTTATCCTCAAGGGCTACTAAGTTACCTGGGAAAATTTCAATATCCGCCAACTTAGTACGTCCGTTGTAAGAGAAATATTTTTTCAAGATTTTAAATTTTAAATTCATTCGTCTCAATTTCTCAAGTTCCAGAGAAAGGAAATCAATAGGGCAGCGGGTCACTGTGAGCTTCGACTCGGTAATAATACAAGCGGAGATAAACATCATTGATTCTATCGGGTCCTCACTATTCCAGTATTCCACATCTTTATTTATTTCTTTGACGCCGTGCACGGTTAGGGTCGAAGTGCCGATACCGTCAATTTTAACCCCAAGGGCTTCTAAGAAGAAACAAATTTCCTGGACCATATAATTCGCACTGGCAAAAGAAATTGTCGAAGTTCCCTCGATTAGAGCCGCAGCAGTTAGAGCATTCTCGCAAGCAGTATCGCCTGACTCGTACATAACTATCTCCACGCTTTTTAATTTAAGGGCAGCAATCTCATACCGGGAAGTTGTTGTTTTTATTTTCACGCCGAATTTTTCCAAAGCATACGTATGCGCGGCAATCGTACGACGTCCTAGGCGGCAGCCCTGCGCGTGGGGAAGTGAGAAGGATTTTAAGTAATGAATAATAGGCCCCATTAACATAACGATAGATCGAGTTTTAATCGCAGACTCGACATTAATGTCCTCGAGTTTAAATTTCTTCGGCGGCACAATCTTAACCGAGTTAGGACCAATCCAGCTTACCTTTACCCCGATACTTTGAAGTATTTCGATGACTCTATAAGTTTCCTCAATGCGAGCCATGCCATGGAGAGTAGTGATGCCCTTGTTAAGCAGGGAAGCGCAAAGAAGCCCAACAGAACCATTCTTCGAGAAATTGGTTTTGATGCTGCCGTGCAGTTTCTTGCTCCCGACTACTTCAAAGTCGATTGAATCACTGATGGAGATTATGCGATGTTCAAGTACCTCACTGATTTTCATCAGAAGTTCTGTCGAGAAATTTTGCTCTCCTTTTTCCATTCTAGCCACTGCACTTTGGGAAGTGGAAAGCGCCTTCGCGAAATCGCCTTGAGTGAAACCTTTCTGCTCTCTTAGGTTCTTAATGAAGGCACCTATTTGCTTCGGCTGGGTATTTTTCATCTCAAAAGAATATATCATATATGATATATTGTAAAGAGGCGCTCTTGTGGATAACTCCTGGTGCCCGGGGAGAGAATCGAACTCTCATGATGTTGCCATCAATAGATTTTGAGTCTATCGCGTCTACCAATTCCGCCACCCGGGCAGCTCTCACATTCTACACAAAGTATGCACCAAAATCAATTTGGAGATACGTATCCTAAATGTTATATTTATAGTATTCATTTAACTTAATGACCAAAATAATTATTCCGAAAAAACCGAATTTAGTTATAATTCACTCCTTCCCCACCAACAGTGTAATTCTCAAGGGGTTTTACGATTTCTTGTCAGAGTTTTTCAATGTTTATCCTATAGACCTTCCTGGATTTTTAAAAAAGATTAAGCCCCTGAAGACTATAAATTTTTCAAATTATGCACGTTATGTTGAACGAGAAATCAAAAAATTAGATTTGGAAAATTATTGGATTGGTGGAGTGTCCTTCGGGTTCGCTGTGGTTAATTTGATTAAAGACCATAAAAAGTGTAGGGGAGTTTTCGCTATTGAGCCATATTTAGGGAGTGAAAACCTGAACATTCCTCTATATAAAAGACTTCTATTCCTCTTGATAATTAGAACTGTAGGGGCCTTCAATGCATTTTATAAAGTTTGGCATAGCGCTTTTATCCAGCAATACCTACTATTTGGCAGTAGCGCTAGGTTCGATAAAAAAATCAAATCACTTCTTGATGAGATGGACGCAAGGACCTTTTTTCAGACAGCCAAGCTCCTCTTGCACAATAGAGCTGTTGATTGTGTATTTTTACCAAGGCCATATGTATTGGTAATAAACAAGGAAGACGGTTCTATTCGTGCCGACAAGATTATCAGTCGTTTTGCAAACGAAGTCGATGACCTGGTAATAATTCATACTTCTGCGGAGCATTATCCGAAAACTATAACAGAAGAATATTTCAGGAAGAGAATTAAGCCCGAAGAAGTCACTAAAATTTTAGATTTCGTAAATAAATTTCAATAATGGAGAAAAGAATTGGTAAATTTGTTGTTACGGGAACCTTCGGCACAGTACTTGGAATGGGGCTCCTTTTGTTTTTCGTTGAAATTTTGGGTTTTTCGGTGATTTTTTCAAATTCCCTTTCTTACTGTTTTGTTTTTATTGTGAGCTTCCTTATTCATAAAATGTGGACCTTCGAAAGCAGGAATTCTAAATTCGGAAAACAATTTTTCACCTACCTTGTGGTTAGCTTAATTGGCTTAGCCATGAGCAACACACTATTATTTATCCTGATTAATCACGGAATCTGGTATATCTATGCTAAAATTATTGCCATTTTCATTATAGGTTTTTGGAGTTTTTCAATCAATAATTTTTTCACCTTCAAACATAAATGGTAACGTTTTTCGAAATGATTTATGTATGTTAAGATAAGTTTATGTCCAACGTTTATTCAAATTCAATATTTTGGATTGAAACCGAAAAAATCAAACCGAATCCCTACCAACCGAGGCGAGATTTCGACGAGCTAAGGCTGCAAGATTTGGCTGACTCCATCAAGCAATACGGCGTCCTACAGCCGCTCACTGTTTCGAGGGTTGAAGTTGAGAAAGAAGGTGGTGGTCTCACCACTGAGTATGAACTCATTGCCGGCGAGCGTAGGCTCCGCGCTGCGCGTCTCGCAGGGGTCGCTCAAGTGCCGGCAATAATCCGCACTGGCGATACCGCTATAATGAAACTTGAGCTCGCCATTATTGAGAATCTTCAGCGTGAAGATTTGAACGCCGTGGACAAAGCTCGAGCATTTGAGCGACTAGCGACAGAGTTTAAATTCTCACACGGCCAGATTGCTAAGAAGTTAGGTAAGAGCCGAGAGTCTGTTTCCAACACGCTTAGAATCTTATCTTTGCCTACGGAAATGCTCGACGCCATATCTCAAGGCAAGATGACTGAAGGACACTCCAGGCCACTACTTATGCTCTCAGACCACACGGAAGAGCAAGGGGTTTTGTTTAAGGAAATAATTTATAAAAAAATCACAGTGCGCGAGGCCGAGAAGTTGGCTCGTAAAATAGCCTTTGATCGAGTTCGTAAGAAGGAGTTTATGCCTGATCCTGAAATAAGTGAACTAGAGGAAGAATTTCAAGACAAGCTTGGAACCAGAGTTCACATAGAGCGTAAGGAGCTTGGTGGCCAAATCAAAATTGATTTCTTCTCAACAGAGGATTTGCGCACTATTCTAGATCTAATACAGAGAGGAGAAGCCGACAAGACTCCTATCGACCTCCTAAATAAGCATATCGCCGGTATCGAGGCTGAAGCAACAGAAGCAGCGACACCCGTGGATGATCGCACCAAGGAGGAAAAACAATCTGACGACACGGACCTATACAATATAACCAATTTCAGCGTCTAACTTTGCTTGAAAGATTTAAGTTTCGCGAGGAGCGTATTTTTCTCAAGGTAGGACCTGATATGTTTTTTCGCTATTGTTGTTTTCACTGACGCGAGCCATTTTGTGCTTGGATGAGAATCTTTTTTCACTGAAATCTCGACAATATCCCCATTCTTAAGAGGAGAGAAAAGTGTAACCATCTTGCCGTTTACTTTAGCGCTGGCGGCGTGGTCACCGATGTCAGAGTGGATAGAGTACGCGAAGTCAATCGGCGTTGATTCCTCAGGCATATCTATAACATCGCCCCGCGGGGTAAATACGAAAATACGATCGTTGAAGAAATCCATTTTCAAGTGGTCGATAAACTTCTCTGGCCTATCCGGAGTGGCATCGTTGTATTCTTTCAGTTCATCAATCCACTTTAATTTATTTTTATTCTTCTCAACTTTCTTATCAAATGATTCTTTGTAAGTAGAGTGCGCTGCAATACCGTAAGCAGCCTCGGCGTGCATTTCTTGTGTGCGAATCTGAATTTCGGCTACACCGCCCAAACCTGTGAAGATGGTTGTATGAATTGACCTATAGCCGTTTGGTTTCGGTACGGATATATAGTCTTTAATGCGTCCCGGCAAAGGGTTCCATATTGCATGAACCAGTCCGAGTACACGATAGCAATCCTCAACAGTGTCTACAACTACTCGGAGGGCAACGATGTCATAGATTTTATCGATATCATGATCATATTTAAGAAGTTTCTTGTATAGGCTGTATTTATGCTTAATACGATAGTCGATTTCGATAAATTTAGTTTTATTCTTTCGCAGTTCCTTCCTAAGTCGTTCGCTCACTTCCTCGAGATATTTACGATAAGGCTCTCGGCGTTCCTTAAGTATTTCATCTACCTCTTTATATTCCTTGGGGTAAGCATATGGAAAAGCTGCATCTTCTATCTCGCCCTTGAGTTTACCCATACCGAGACGGTTCGCGAGTGGGGCGTACACCTCGATAGACTCAAGCGCAATGCGCTGACGCTTGTCCTCGCGCACGTGTTCCAAAGTAGTTAAATTATGCAACCGGTCGGCAAATTTAATGATAACCACGCGCAGGTCTTGCGCCATGGCAATAAAAAATTTACGCAAACTCTCTACGTGCCGTTCCGCGCCGCGATATTTAAGGGTCCCTAGTTTCGTAACTCCTTTAACTAAAAACAAAATATCATCGCCAAAATTCTTTTTTATTTCGGCTTCCGGAACTTTGGTGTCTTCTAGTACATCATGTAGAAAACCCGCAGCCACTGTGTGCGTGTCCATTCGAAGTTTGGCTAGAATTTTACAGTGCCCAGTATATGCACGAAGTAAGGTTCACCCGAGAGGCGCTTTTGCCCGCTATGCGCTTGAAAAGAGAAATTGTAAGCTTTGCGTATAAGCTCAGCGTCCTTTTTACTCACAGGGCCTTGCATCAAGCTCAAAATTGTCTCCGCAGTCTCCATAAAGGAGATTATACTTTAAACTCGCCAGATGTCTACGGTTCGATTTTCGGAATCTTGTGAGGGTTGTGCATTTTACAAGCTTTGTTGGAACAACGCTCCGGAATCGTTTTCGTTCCTTGCATCATCAGGCTGCCGCACTCCTTGCAAATATTTCCCGTTGGCTTCGCTTTGATAGCAAATTTACAATCAGGATAGTTGGAGCAAGAGTAGAAAATACCGAAGCGTCCGCGACGCTCCGAAATGTCCCCGATCTTACAGATAGGACACATAACGCCGGTGCGCTTGCGCGCTTCTTCGGCTTCGTCTTTCTTAATAAATTTGCACTTTGGATATCGCGAACATGAGATGAAAGTTCCGGTGCCGTCCCGTCGCTCCTTAATTACCAATTTGCCTCCACCGGATTTGCCTTTCTTTTCTCCGCAGTCGGGACACATTTCTCCGGTTTCGGCTGGTCCCTTTAACTCCGTACCATCAAGCATTAACGCGCCATCGCAGTCGGGATACTTGGTGCATGAATAAAATTTGCCTCCACGTGAAAGCTTTATAATCATCCCACTGCCGCATTTCGGACATTTGATATGCTCTGGGGCTTCGCCCAAGTTGGTCGCCTTTTCTAATTTCTCTTTGAGTTTCACCTCCTTGAGGAATGGGCCATAGAAATCTTTCAATGTTTTCTCATACTCACGTTCGCCACGAGAGATTTCATCGAGCTCGTCCTCCATTTCGGCGGTGAATGTGTCAGAAATATAATTCGAGAAATGTTTTTCCAAAAAGTCGGAGACTACCTCTCCGGTGTCAGTGGGGAACAATGTTTTACCTTCTTTCTTCACGTACCCGCGTTCCTCAATCGTGCGCATAATTGAAGCGTAGGTAGAAGGGCGCCCTATGCCACGTCCCTCAAGCTCCTTGACGAGCCCAGCTTCACTGTACCTGCCTGGCGGTTCGGTAAATTTCTCTTCGCTAATTAAATTTAGCAATCGCAAATGCTCACCTGGCTTGCAGGCTGGTAATTCTACGTCGTCGCCTCGGGCACCGGTGTCCACTGCGAGCCACCCAGGAAATAAAAGCCTAGAGCCAGTAGCGCCGAATTCCGGCAAGTCTTCATGGCCTTCGATTACTGCAGTAATTTTAGTCTTCAAAAGTTTCGCGTCAGACATTTGCGAGGAGACAGCCCTTTCCCAGATAAGTCGGTAGAGCTTGTCGTAATCCTCGTGTCCCGAGTGGAGCTTCTCTATATGTGTCGGTCGAATTGCTTCGTGGGCCTCTTGGGCATTTTTCGATTTAGTTTTAAAAATTTTAGCTTCGGCGTATTCTGGGCCATATTCCTTTTTCACGAATGCTAGGATTTGTTCTTGAGCGACCTTCGAAACATTAGTGCTGTCGGTACGCATATATGTAATGTGTCCGGCCTCATAAAGCTTCTGGGCTATTTGCATTGTGCGTGAAGGGGAGTATCCCAGTCGAGAGCTTGCTGTCTGCTGGAGGGTCGAAGTAGTGAACGGCGCACGCGATGCGCGCTTCTGTTCACTCTCTTTAACACCTTTAACCAACCAGGAACCCTTCTTGCCTTCTGTAAGAATTTTCTCAACGAGTTTCTCGTCACGAGGCTCCTCAGCACATTCGAGGGTTAGCTTCGCTTCGCTTTGTGTTTCAAATAATCCGACAATTCTCCAAAATTTTTCTGGGACGAAAGCTCGGATTTCACGTTCTCGCTCCATTATTATCCGCAGTGCTGGCGATTGGACACGTCCGGCGGAGAGTCCATAACGGACCTTCTTCCAAATAAGCCCCGACAAATCATAGCCAACCAAACGATCGAGTACTCGACGCGCTTCTTGTGCTTTACGTAAAGCTGTGTCAATTTTCCTTGGATGCAACAAGGCTTCTTCGACAGCTTCCTTGGTGATTTCGTGGAAGGTGACTCGCTCAATGGGCGCTTTAACTTTCTTGTCTTCTTTAAGTAAGGTTTCAATATGCCAAGCAATAGCCTCGCCCTCTCGGTCGGGGTCTGTGGCTAGCATTACTTCAGTGGCCTTGGCCGCAAGGTGCTGCAGTTCGTGGACGACTTTTTCTTTGCCTTTTGAAATCTCATAATTTGGAACAAAGCCTGCCTCGATATCGATTGCTTTCTTATTTGATTTAGGGAGATCGCGAATATGTCCCACGGAAGCGCGCACAGTGAAAGCGCCTTCGAGATATTTCTCAATAGTTTTCGCTTTCGATGGGGACTCAACGATTAATAACTTCATACTCTTATCGGGTAAGTATTACACGAAAAAGTTTTCAAATGCAAATTGAAAAAGTTTTTTCCTAGAGATTAAGACGCATTTCACCAAGTTCCTCGATTAGTAATTCGCGTATTTCCATAGCCGAGAGCAGGGCGTTGGCTTTAGGTGTTGGCATCTTCATTGCTCGTATTAAATCATCTCGGGGCATTGGTTCACGGAGAAGTTCAGTTACGATTTTTTCTTCCGGAGATAAGTCGAGAAATAGCTTTTTTTGGCGTTCTTCTTTTGGTAATTCGAAGCCCAAGGCATCCAGGACTTCTTCCGAGGAAGTTATCGGGGTCGCACCTTGGCGCAGGAGTCTGTTGGTGCCCTTGGAATTGGGGGAAAAGATGGAACCGGGGACGGCTAGGAGGTCCCTATTGTATTCGGTAGTAAGCCTGGCGGTAATGAGAGTCCCAGAACGTTCCTCCGCTTCGATAATTAAAACCGCTTTTGAAATTCCTGCCATTAATCTGTTGCGCTTAGCAAAGCCCCACAGGGTCGCCTTGAAGTCGGGTTCAAATTCGGAAATTAAACATCCGCCTTTCTGTAAAATTTCCCTGGCGAGCTTCACGTTTGTTTTCGGGTACATTGCTCCTTCGCTTAGGCCTGAGCCCGGGAATACCAGAGTTTTCAAACCAACCTCCAGAGCTTTCGTGTGCGCGATAGCGTCAATACCCATCGCGAGACCTGAGACGATTACAATAGGGTAGCCTTTTAACCCGGCGACAATCTTCTCGCAAGCTTCCTTGCCGTAGGAGGTAAATTTTCGCGAGCCCACTACACATAAGTACACTAAATTCTCAAGGGGCATCTCTCCTAGCACCCATAAATTTTCCGGTGGCTCCGGAATTTCTAAGAGTGCTTTAGGAAATTCCGCTTTCGGAAGCTTTTTAATCTCCATTTTGTAATTATAACAATTTTGGTATACAATATATAGATGTTAGATATAAAATTCATTCGCGAAAACAAGGATATCGTAGCTTCAGGTGCCAAGAAAAAGCACATTGAGGTGGATATCGAGAAGCTCATATCCCTCGACGACGAACGACTCAAGGAATTGAAGGAAGTCGAAGAACTTCGCAGTGAAGTAAATCGAGTTTCGAATGATATAGCTCGCGACCAAGACCCTCAACTTAAACTCCAGCTGATTGAAGAAATGCGAGTTGTTAAAGAAGATATAAAAAAGAAAGAGGAGAAGCTTAAACAGACAGTGGAAGAATGGCAGAAAATTATGCTAAAAATTCCGAACATTCCGTCGGTGGACACTCCGGAAGGCGATGATGATAAAGGGAACCAAGTAATACGAAGCTTTGGAGAAAAACGACAATTCTCCTTCACTCCGAAAGAGCATGATGTTTTAGGGAAAGCTCTCGGTCTCATCGATACCGAGACCGCCGCCGAAGTTGCTGCATCGAGGTACTCGTATTTAAAGGGAGATTTAGTGTTGATGCAGTTTGCTTTGATTCAGATGTGCCTGGAAATTCTAACTAATGAAGAGATCTTGAAAAAAATCGCCGAGGAGACCGGCGTATCAGTAGACATTCGAAAATTTACCCCCGTGATTCCACCGGTTTTCATTCGGCCACTGGTCCAGGTGAAAATGGCGAGGTTTATGACGCCGGAAGAGCATTACATCTTCCCGAATGACGACCTAATGCTCATAGGTAGCGCGGAGCACACAATGGGCTCAATGCATATGAATAAAATTTTCGAAGAAAAAGATTTACCTATTCGCTATGCCGGGTATTCTACGGCTTTCCGTCGCGAGGCGGGCGCTGCAGGTAAGGACACTTCAGGCATACTCCGCCAGCATCAATTTGATAAATTAGAGATGGAAGTTTTTTCATTACCTGAAAATTCTATGCAGGAGCAAAATTTCCTAGTTGCTATACAGGAATATATATTAAATACGCTCGGGCTTCCGTATCAAGTGGTTATGGTTTGCACCGGTGATATGGGTTTCCCTGACAGCAGGCAGATAGACATTGAGACCTGGATGCCAGGACAGAATAAATATCGCGAGACCCATAGTGCTGATTCTACGGGGGGCTTCCAATCCAGACGCCTGAATACCCGCGTCCGCCGAGCTGACGGCAAGATTGAACCTGTACATATGAACGACGCTACTGTGCTAGCTATGGGCCGAGCGCTTATCGCCATAATGGAAAACTATCAGCAAGAAGATGGTAGTATTGCCATACCAGAAGTATTACGAAAATATATGGGTGGTAGGGAAGTTATTAAATAAACGATGAAGAACAGCGTTTTAAATTCTCCACGACTCACTGAACTAAAGAAGCGCCGCAGGCGCGCTTTTTTAAATAGATTTCTGGTTTACGTGGTTTTATTTGTCGGAGTCGTCGCTCTCTCGGCATATCTCTCACGCTTACCGGGAATAAATATTGAGACCATTGAGACCGAAGGTAACAACATTGTGGACTCACAGGTTATTACTTCTTTAGTAGAAAATGAAATGGCCGGAAAATATTTATGGTTATTTCCAAAGACCAATGTACTGTTCTATCCAAAAGATAGGATTAAGGAGGTCCTAGCTCAAGAAGAGAGGCGCTTGGGCGAAATTACTTTGTCAGTGAAAAATAATCGTGTCCTCCATATTAAAGTTTCAGAACGGGAACCGCTCTATACTTGGTGCGGAGAAAGTCTGCCGATTTCGGGCGGTGAAAGTTCGAAATGCTTTTTCTTAGACAAAGAAGGCTATATATTTGATGAGGCTCCATACTTCTCGGGTGATGTTTATTTCAAATTTTACGGAGCTAAAGGTGTAACAGTATTAAAGCCAACGGGGTCCTACTTCGCTCAAGAAAATTTTGCCAACCTGACACAGTTTAAGGAGGCGGTTCGAGAGCTCAAGCTAAATCCGGTAGCTCTGTATTTGAAAGAAGACGGCGACGTAGAGCTCTTCCTTTCGAGCACGGTAAATCCAGAGCCAATGATTCTATTTCGGGCTGACGCCAATACAGAGGACCTGTCCGAAAATTTAGCGGCTGCTTTAGGCACCGAGCCCTTAAAAACCAAGATGGAGAAACAGTACCCGAAACTTGAATATTTAGACCTTCGTTTTGATAATAAAGTTTACAGTAAATTCTCGCCGCAATAATATGAAAAATTTCTGGAACGATTTAAAGAAACCGATTTTCTGTTTAGCACCGATGGCAGATGTGACGGACTGTGCTTTTAGGAAAATGATAGCTCATCACGGTAAACCCGACATTTTCTGGACTGAGTTCGTGTCTGCGGACGGCTTGGCTCACCCCGAAGCCAGAGAGAAATTACTCATTGACCTCAAGTATAGCGAGACGGAGCACCCGATTGTGGCGCAAATTTTCGGTTCAAACGCTGACAACATTCGCGAAGCCTCGGCGCTCTGTAAAAAGCTCGGCTTTGATGGCATTGATATAAATATGGGCTGCCCAGACAGGTTAATAGAGAAGCAAGGATCGGGTGCTGCTATGATTAAAACCCCTGCCAAAGCTCGTGAAATTATCCGAGCAGCGAAAGAAGGGGCCGGAGGTTTGCCCGTGTCTGTGAAAACTCGCATCGGGTACAACAAAAATGAAATCGATAAATGGGTCTCTGAACTTCTGTCCGAAGACATCGCAGCACTTACCGTACACCTGCGGACGAGGAAAGAGATGTCGAATGTGCCCGCGCACTGGGATTTGATGAAAAGTGTGATTGAAATCAGAAATAAAATAAATCCGAAAATTCTAATCCTTGGCAACGGTGACGCTGAGAGCGTAGCGGATGCAAAAAATAAAATAGAGGAAACAGGATGCGACGGAGTTATGCTTGGGCGCGCTATTTTCGGCAACCCATGGCTCTTTGCCGGACGGACACCTTCTCTCAAGGAAAAACTAGAAGTAATGATAGAACACACGAAACTTTTCGAAGAACTCCTCGGTGGATTAAAGAACTTTGCAATTATGAAGAAACACTACAAGGCATATGTGAATGGCTTCGACGGTGCCAAAGAGCTCCGAATGAAACTTATGGAGGCCGAGAATGCTTCCGAAGTTGCGTCCATTACTAATGATTTTTTAGCTCAAATCTGATAGGATACCTTTATGCACGACCTAGCGCTTTACCGTAAATATCGGCCGAAAAAATGGAAGGAGGTTATGGGCCAGGACCACATTGTGGATGTGTTGAAAAGCTCAGTGGAAGCAAATAAAGTCTCGCACGCCTACCTCTTTGTCGGCTCCAGGGGCACAGGGAAGACTACTCTAGCGCGAATATTTGCCGAAAGCATTGGGGTGTCTGGGAGCGACCTGTATGAAATAGACGCTGCGTCTAATCGTGGGATCGACGACATCAAGGAACTTCGAGACGGGGTGCGAGTCTTGCCTTTCGATTCTAAATATAAAATTTATATCATCGACGAGGTGCATATGCTCTCGAAGGACGCTTGGGGAGCGCTCCTTAAAACACTCGAGGAGCCACCGAAGCACGTAATTTTCATTATGGCGACCACGGAGCTCCATAAAGTTCCCGAAACAATTATTTCTCGTTGCCAAGTTTTCACCTTCAAAAAAGCCTCTGACAGTGTTTCGAGAAAAATGGCTATTGAAGTTGCGAAGAAAGAGGGCTTCGAGCTTGACGCCGGGAGTGCTGAACTCCTAGCCATACTTGCGGACGGCTCTTTCCGCGACCTCTTAGGAGAAATTCAGAAGGTGCTCAATTTCTACGGACAGACTAAAAGTAAAAAAATAAAGAGGGAAGACGTTGAGAAGATTACTGGCGCTCCGAAAACAGCCCTAGTGAACGATTTCCTTTCCGCCCTAGCAGAAAATAACATTGAACAGGGGCTGGGAGCCATACGAGAAGCCGCTGACGGTAACCTGGATATGAAATTATTCCTGAAATTAATTATTCAAAAATTTCGAATGGCTATCATTCTCCGCTATGCTCCTAAAATGCAGGATACTATGGCGGGCAACCTGGCGGAAACAGATTTGAAATTTCTACGAGAACTTGTGGCTAAGGATTTGGAAGGAATGCTCCGCTCCAGCGGCCTCGCTGTACTCCTTGATGCGTATCAGAATATGGACAACGCCTTCATAGTGGAACTACCCCTCGAACTAGCATTAATTAAAATTCTAAAGAAAGAGTAAATGAAAGAATATAAACCTATTGGCACACCTGAGGCAAACGAGGATTCTAAGGAGGAATTAAAAAAATTACTTTCGAATTTGCCTCCAGAAGAACAGCGGGACAGGTGGTCAGGAGGACCGGACGCCATAGAAGAAGATGCCGCAAAATATACGGACTTAAGTGAACTAAATCAACCAGGATTTGAACGTAATCTTGAAATTTTGCTTAAACTTGCTTCGAAAACGCAAGAGTGGGCAGATAGGCTTAAGATTTTCAATAATATTTCTCGAGCAAACGCAATGGTGGCAGCGAAAATCTTACTCAAAGAAATACTCAGTTATAGCACTAACATAGCACCGGAGCTCAATAATATTAGAAGCTACGGCAGAAAGGAGGAGCAGGAAGAACTTTCTAAAATTGAGAATAGAATTATGGATATTAAAAAAGCTGTTACTGCCATGGTTGTAAATAGGACACTAAACGATATTGAGTAGGTGAGTCAGTAAACTCACTGATAGTGCTTAATTTTTGGGGCGAAATATGCTAATCTGAATATGTTTTATTGGGAGATCGTCTAACGGTAGGACAGCGGCCTTTGAAGCCGTGAATCTTGGTTCGATTCCAAGTCTCCCAGCCCTTCCTCCCCCGGTCGTCAGGGCCTTCGGCACTGACATACAGGTGGTCAATTACTTGTTGTGAATTTTAAAAAATTAACGGGTATGAAAAAACAGATTCTAAAAATTATGGGTTGGGCAGCGGTGGCACTAATTATTCCTTTGCTAGGCAATATCTACGTAGAAGGTTGGAATTGGGAATGGAATGATTTCCTATTCGCTTGGGTATTCTGGGTGGTGATGGGCACCTCGATTCTTTTTCTCACAAAGCGAGCCGGGAAATATCGCACACTCGTTGGTATCGCAGTGTTTCTTTTCTTCGCCGCTATTTGGATAACTTTAGCAACAGGCTAGGAAGATATTCAGTAGTTACATACCCTCATCTTCGAGCGCTTTGTCGTGGAATTTGCTGAGCTCAGCAATTGAGATATGTCGACCTTGGTCCTTGCACAAGCCTACGTATTCTTCAACGGTGCTGTCGTAAACAATCTTCTTGCTGTCATCACGGATTCTAACCCGAGCAATTTTGTTCTCAGAGAAATAGGGGAGTAAGTGGTAACGATTTTCTTCCAAACCCCGGATGAGTTCTGACTCAGCAAATCGGTGAGCCTCAAGCTCTTTCGGGGTAAGCGCTACTTTACCATCGTGCTTGCTAGTAATGGGATTGTCACTCATTTTTTCTGCCATAGCTAAATCATATTACTATTTAGAAGGTTAGGCAAGAAAAAAGGGGCCCGGGTGAGCCTCTTTTTTATTTAACACAGGAGAAGATTCAATTATTTGAACCAGAACCAGTGTCGAATTTTGCCAAGCCAGCCATTGTTGCTGGGTTTGTCATCTTTCCTTGGTTTACCGTTTACGTCGTCATTATCACTGTCCTTGTCGCTGTCAGCGGTAATTTTAGTTGCGCTAACTACGCTACCGTCAGCATTTAGGTTTCCAGAGATAGAAACTTTATCTCCTTCATCAAGGGACGCAAGAGAACTTGCGGAACCATCGAGAAGGATTACGGTCGAGCTAGAGACTGCTACATTAATGTCGCGGCCACCTGGAAGTTCGATGCTGATAACTTTATCACCTTCATCAATTGATTTAATTTCACCTCTCCAGAAAGTTTTACTTTCTACAGTACCGCCAATGAGAGCCTGGCTAACAATATGGTCGGCGTTAACCACTATCGAGGAACTTGAGGAAGAATCAATGTCGCCTGCGAAGCTAATTTTGTCGCCAGCCTTCAAGTCGCTAACTTTCGCATCACTTGAACCGTTAACTTTAGTATCGGAATCGACGTTCACTACGAAGTTAAGAACACTGCTACCAAATGAGGCGGTTGCTTTAACCACGCTCTCGGTCACAGAAACAACTTTCGCTCCCAAGACTCGCAAGGCGCCGTTAGGCCCGAGGACTACGCCAGTGGCAGACTCAAGATTTACCAAAGCGTCAGCTTTAAGTGAGGATCGCGCATTCATATACGCGTTTCCGTTGTTATTGTCAGCCTTGGCAGGACCAGCCACTGCTAGAAGCCCAAGAAACGAGAACACAATAAAACCTTTTGCAATATTCTTTAGATTTTTCATAATATTTTTCTACTTGCTAATTAATAATGTTTATAATGCGGGGGTACAATAACCCCCTTAGTAGATAAAGACGTACGACTAAAGGAAAACTTACCTCGGCTGAAACTATGTTATTATGGTAAGTATTTACAGGCCTTTACGTCTGCTTATATGGATTCAAATACAAGACAAATAAAGAAGATTTTTGAAAAGGCATATGCGGAGAACACGGATGCGCTGTTTCGTTTCGCCTTGTATCGGGTTTCCGACCGAGAAATCGCCATAGACATCGTCGAAGATGCTTATGTCCGCTTCTGGCAGACACTCGAAAAGGAGGAGGTTAAGGAGCCTCGAGCTTTTCTATTTAAACTCACCCGCAATTTAATAATCGACTGGTATAGAAAGAGGAAGAGCGTACCAATTCAAGACTTCAGTGAAGGTGGCGCAGAAGGTGAGCGAGCAGAAATTTTTATGGATATGTTTGAAGGCAACATCCCTGGAGCGGACGTTGACCTCGAAGCAAGGCTTCTGGTAGAAAAGATACGAGAGCTCGAGCCAATATACCGCGAGGCTGTTTATCTCAGATACGTAGAGGAGCTTAGCCCGAAGGAGATATCAGCCATTACCGGAGAGCCTACTAACCTTATTTCTGTCCGTATCAACAGGGGACTCAAGTTGCTTAAAGCCGCCCTTCATATATAAAATATAATAAAATGAAAGAATTAAAAATTTTAAAAAAGTCAAAGCTTACCGAATCCGAAAAGAAGGAGCTATTTTCGCGCGTGAAAAAATCGGTAGAGACATTATCGGGCGGCGACGTAAAGGATCTGAACTATCCTATACCAAGTCCGTTCTATCGATTTACTTTTATGAGCCACAGCACATATATGAAAGCTGGAGTCTTGGCGCTCCTTATTCTCTCACTCTCGGGAGCAACTGCTTATGCTTCACTTGGATCACTGCCGGGCGATATGCTGTACGGAGTAAAGGTAAACGTAGTGGAAAAAGTTTCTAAAATTGCCGCCCGTAGCCCAGAAAGCCGAGCTCGTCAGGAGTCAACTCAGATAGAACGCCGAGTGGATGAGTTTGAAAAACTTGCTGAGAAAGGGGAGCTCACTGAAGCAAAGACTCAAGTGATTGAGAAGCACATAGAAGAACGTTTGAAAGATTTTGACCGTAATGTTACCACAATCAAAGAAAGGAAAGGTAAAAATATTGAAAAAATTCGCGAAGAAGAGGACTTGGAAGAGAGGCTTGAGAAACACGCTGAAAGAATCCTCAAGATTCGCGAAGAAGATGAGAGCTCAGGAGAAGAGGCCCTGGAATCAGTTATTAGGAGAACAAAATTTGGAAAAGAGGGAGGGCGAGGTGAGCAGAAAAATGCCCCAATGTTTGAAATACGTTTAAACGATTAAATTATGTATTACAAATACAAAGTTCTAGAAAATAGACTGGACACGGAGAGCGTTCGGATTTTAACGCTGGCAGCCCACGATGAAACCCGAAGGCCATTGCTTTATCAGCCAGGGCAATATGCTGCCCTAATACTCAACGACCAAGCGAGACCGACCAGTGCCAGATGCTTCTCGATTACTTCCTTGCCTGGACAACAACGAATTTTACAATTCAGTATGCGCGTAAGTGGGGTTTTCACTCGGGCACTCGAGCGCCTGGAGAAAGGCGACGAGGTTCTGGTGAGAGGGCCGTTCGGCTCCTTTGTATTCAACGAGAATCTACACCAAGACCTGGTGATGTTCGCCGGTGGTATAGGGCTCGCCCCGTTTATGAGTATGATTCGATATGCATCTCATTTAAAATTAAAAAACAAACTCACGCTCGTATATAGTTGTCGCACGGAAGATGATATCTCTTTCCTTAAGGAACTCCAAGGGCTTGAGATGAGTAACCCCAGTCTCAAAGTAGTTTATGTTATAAGCGATGGACCTGTCGACCGAGCTCGAGCTCAAGGACTCAAGGTAATTTCTGGACGAGTTGATAGGTCGAACATCGGCAAATTAGGCCTATCATATCAAGAACAAATTTATATGATTTGCGGACCTAAGGGTTATATGTCGGCTATGCATTCGCTCCTTAAAGGCTCTGGCGCGCCAAAAGAAAACATTCTTACTGAAGCCTTCAGCCAAGGATCACGTTTGCAGAGTGAGAAGTCTACCAGCTGGCCATTCAATATGTACGCTCTCACGGGAATGTCGCTCCTTATATCAGGTATTTTTGTTATGGCCTCTGACTTAGCTAAAACAGCACCTCAAGCAAACATTGAAAGTTCCAACTCTCAAACAAATTCAAATCCAGACCTTTCTTCGTTGAGTTTACTTGAAAAAATAAACGCCTTAGGTCCACAAGTCGATACTAATATTTCACAACCACCGATTATAAAATATAAACCGAGCACGGTGACTACCGTATCGAATACGCCAGTAATAAAACCAACACCCGCACCTACTCCTACTCCTGTCGTAGTGCAACCCGCGCCGAAACCAACCGTGATTCCTAAAACTAAACCGAGGACCAGAGTCTCATGATTAAACAAGCCTATATGCAAAGCGGGCAAGCGCTAGGTACCGAAGTAGAACTTCGGCTCGTGGTTACTGATTTCCAAACTGCGGAAGACAATTTTAAAATTCTATGGAAGGAAATTTATGATTTCGAAAAGCGGTACAGTCGTTTCAACATAGATAGCGACGTAACCAAACTCAACATGAACGCCGGCAAGCCCATGCTCATCTCTCCAGAGCTTGTGGATATATTGGAACAAGCAAAAAAGTTTGCAGCTATAACCGGAGGATTGTTTAATATATTTGTTTTACCTGAAGTGGAGCGTGGAGGTTATATCGAATCAATGACCCCCAAACCAGGCCAGCAAATTATAGACTACACTGACAGGAAAGTAGTCGATATGAGTTCGCTAAATATTGGCAATGGTTCTGTGTCGATTCCTCAAAATACAGCAATAGACCTAGGTGGCATCGGCAAAGGTTATTTATTGGATAAATTGGCGAGTATTCTAGAAGGAAGAATAGAAAATTATTGCTTGTCGCTCGGTGGAGATATGATTTTGAAAGGGCAGGAGATTAGCAAAAATTGGGAAGTGGATGTCCAGTCAGGTGTTGATCGCACTAGGAACGTTGCTCTTTTTGTGGGCTCGGGCCGCACCGAAGCCGTTGCAACCTCAGGAATGATACGAGAGAAAGGCGGCAAACGTCAAATACACATAGTTGACCCGCGGGAGGAGAAAAATTCCGGAAGTACGTTTGCCCTGTGTAGCGTGGCGGCAGTAGGAGCAACGGCTGCCGATGTAATCGCTTCGGCCCTTATAATTGGCGAGGAGGAGCTGGCAGAAGAGTTAATTAGACAAGGACATATAAGCGCAGTATTATTACAGAAGAGAACTGGCGGGGAACCCATAATTTTTGGTGCGGGTTTTAAAATGAATTCATAATATGAAAAAAAATATTTCAAAATTGGGCATAATATTCATTTTAAGTCTGATGGTCATAGCGTTATTTTCATCATTTGCATTTGCTCTAGCCACGGAAAAGAGTGGGGGCACGAATGCGAACGTGGTTTTAGATGGCAGTGGCTCCTCTGTCATGGAAACGGTTTTCACGAAGCTCGGAACTTCGTGGCCATGGTACTTAACTCGCGCTTCCGGACTTGTCGCTGGCATATTAATGTTCATCTTAATTTTATCCGGGATGGGTTTTATAACCGGACATGCGTTTAATTTTCTTGAGCCAATTACAGCCTGGGCCTCACACCGAGCTTTAGGTATCGCCCTGGGTATTTCGCTCATTCTGCACATTGGCTCACTGTATTTCGACAGCTTCGTACCGTTTGATGTGAAATCATTATTTATCCCTTTCGCTTCTACGTACAGGCCGACAACTATTCTAGGGTTTAGTGTTGGATCGCTATATGTGGCATTAGGGATATTTGCGTTCTATATTTTATTGGCGGTAATTCTCACCTCGCTATTTTGGATAGATAAAAAACCAAAAACTTGGAAGTTCACCCATCTCTTGAGCTACCTGGCGATGGTTCTAGTGTTCCTACACGCGCTATACTTGGGAACTGATCTAACTAGTGGTGCACTTCGCTATATATGGATAGGGCTAATGCTTATCCTCGCTTGGGCCGGGATTGCTCGGCTGAAGAGAGTTGGAACAGTATGATTGCAAAAATTTTTAATAAATTAAACAGCCTTTTTCATAAAACACCTTTTATTTGGGCACTGTTATATTTCGCGATTATAGGTGGCTCAGTCGCCTTCGCTGCAAACTTTTATGAGAAAATTAAAATGGATCAACTTCCAAGTGGCAACATAGAGCTCGTAACAAGTAAAAATAAATACAACCTTGGTGATGAAATCAAGTTTACGGTGATGAACCATTTTTCCGTGAGTATTTACGTAACCAATCAATGCCCGAATGAGCCATTGAATGTTTATCGCTGGGAAAATGGTGAGTGGAACCAAATTCATGACCAGGCGAAGGACAGCGAAGCGGAATGCTACGATGAGGAAAGGAATGTAGAAATTTTACCAGAAAATTCTAAGAGTTATAACTTTAACGACTGGCCGAATTTATTTAAAAATCCTGGAGTATATAGATTGGCTATGACGGTGGATCATTCGAGTGACGTATTCTTTACGGATTTTGCAATTTTGGAGCCGGCAAAAGTGACTGAGGTCGTCCTACCGGGGGCACTTGTGCCAAGTTTGATAGAAAAATCTGAGGCACAGGTAGATCAAACCATAAAAGAGGATATTAACGAGGAGGACAATTATAATAAAGTTTATCGTGATGATGACGAGTTTGAAGAAGAAGATGATGATTAAAGTAAATATTAAAAAACTAAAAGGCACCTTGCTACAGAAAAAAGTTTGGGGAGCACTTTTGAAAATTCCAAGAGGGGAGACACTTACCTACAAAGAGCTTGCTAAAAAAGTCGGCAAGCCGCGTGCAATACGTGCGGTCGCAAATGCCGTTGGGGCGAACCCCTTGGCGCCTACCATACCGTGCCACCGAGTAGTGCGTAGCGACGGCAAGCTCGGAGGTTACTCAGGCCGAGGCGGAGTAAAAACCAAACTTGCTCTGCTTAGGAAAGAAGGCGTTTTCAGATAATTTTGTATTTCTCGATATGATATAATGAAGTGCATGAAAAAGTCACTGATGATTTTAATAATTCTCTTGGCGATAGGAGCTGGAGCCTACTACCTGTATAAACAGAGCCGACCAATAGTCGTCGAGAACACCACTGTTGATGATACAAAGGACGAAACTCCGATAAGCATTGCAACTAAAGAAATAAGAGAAGAAAACTATATGGGCTCCAAGCCTGAAATTACCGGCACAACGAAGCTCGCCATCACAGCCCGAGAATACATCGAGCAGGCAGTTAAAACTTTTGGCGACCAAGCGAACGCCGACGTGCCGGCAATGCGCGAGGAATTCGGTCCTGACAGCCCAACAGCTAGCTATTCAATAGAGATACAAGCATCACTAATGGAAAGTGCTAATACTGAATCGATAATAATTAGCGAATATGTATACTCTGGGGGTGCCCACGGCTCCAGTTCCTATAGAGTACTCACTGCTTCAAAGGAAAACGGAGAAATTTTGACGTTGAGCGACATTGTAAAACAAGACAAGCAAGGAGAGTTCACATCGCTAGTAAAAAATAAACTGATAGCTTGGCGTCCGTCAGGTAGCGGGGACGCGCCGGTAGTTTTCCCTGAGGATGTGGCTAATTTAACTTTCTACTCGTTCACAAACTGGGCACTTAATGACGAAAATTTAATTATCTACTTCAGTCAATATGAAGTAGGTCCGGGCGTTTTGGGAGCCTTTGGTCTACCTATCACGCTTAGTGAAATCAAGGACTTGCTCCTGTAATAAAAGCCCATCAGGAACGTCTTAGTAAGTAAGGAGAAGCTTTTCGTCGAAGCGGTCCTTAACATTACTAAACTAATTATTATTAAAACTTATGAAAACAAAAGTATTTTTTCTGGCTCTTGCTCTAGTGTTGCTAGGATCAGCAGTTGGCGCTGGAAGCGTTAGTGCTCAGACAGCAAGCTTTCCAGAGGGTTGCGCTTCGGGACTCGGTTACAGTATTACCTCAGGGGAACCTTGCAACGGTACAAACAACGCAGTAACCAACTTCTTGCCCGGATGTACTACTGCACTGGGCTACAGCACTGTTAATGGTGCAGCTTGCAGTGGTGGACCTATTGCCATTGAGTGGCTTGCAGGTTGTAGCTCTATCTTAGGCTACAGTACGGTAAACGGTATGCCTTGTAACGGTACGGCAACAGCTTACCTAACTACACCTTCACCCTACTACATCCCGTCAGTTCCGGGATTACCTACCACTGGTTCAGGTGATAATGCGCTGATAAATTTCTTATTCTTGGGAAGCTCCGCTTTGGTGGTTGCTCTAGGAATAAATTTTCTTTCGCGCAAGTCACAGGCGTAAGGGACCTAAAGGTATTTAGGCGGGCGTTGTCGTAAGATGCTCGCCTTTTACCTTTTTTATACAAAATTTTGTTTTAAAGTCTTGATAATATAATATATAAGAGTATAGCTAATGAATTTACAAACTAAAAAAACTTTAGTTAGAGTTCTCATCATTGCCGCCGTTTTAATTTTCGGTTTTATTTTATTGCGAGCCTTTTATTACGCACCTAACGACGAGGTACAGATATCGCCGGAGGCCGTGGAACCTCTATCAAACGAAGCTATCGCCATCAAGTCTTTCAGTGGCACACCAGGGAAGCTTTCAATACCTAAAATAAAAGTAGAAACTAAAATTCAAGAAGTTGGCGTCACTAACAAAGGGAATATGGCCGCGCCGAATAATTTCGTCGACGTCGGTTGGTACAAGTATGGAACTATTCCCGGCAACGTAGGGAGTGCAGTAATTGCCGGACACGTAAACAATGGCATAGCCCTACCCGCTGTTTTTTCTAATTTAAAGGATTTAGTAGAAGGGGACGATATTTATATAACTAACGACACGGGAGAAACCCTGCATTTCAAAGTGACGGGCAGTAAGATTTACGACTACAACGCCAAGGCGGATGAAGTCTTCGCAGGAGACGACAGCAGGACGCTCCGACTTATAACCTGCTCCGGCGTCTGGGTAAAGGAGTTCCGAACCCACAATAAAAGACTCGTGGTAAGTGCAGTGTTGTCGGAATAAAATTTTAATGTTAATATAGCCAAATGAGGCAAAAAGTGATAATTCTTGGCGTAATCGCCTTGGCTATAATTTTTGTTATAACTTTCTCGTTTAATCGTGCCCCTAAAACAGAAACAGCGAACCTTGCAGCAACCCCCAAGGTACAAAATTCTCCGACTAATGAATTCTCTTCATCAGATGTTGCCCTTCACGCTGATTCCACAAGCTGTTGGACGATAGTACGAGGTAATGTCTATGATTTAACGGGGTGGATTGTCAAACATCCGGGAGGAGAACAGGCCATCTTAGGACTCTGTGGGAAGGACGGCACAACAGCATTCGAAAATCAGCACGGTGGTATGGAAAAGCAAGAGCAGATACTCGCTACATTTAAAATTGGTATATTAAAAGACTAATTATTAGAAATGCACTACTCATCAGAAAAAATGAAAACCTTCGCTCCGATAGTTATACGTATCGGTTTGGCGCTGGTCTTTTTATGGTTTGGTTATCAGCAGATATTTAGTACAGATATGTGGACGATTCTCATTCCGCAATGGGCAGTGAACCTCTCAGGTCTTTCAGCATACAGTTTGGTGCTAATCAATGGTTGGTTTGAAGTTATTTTCGGTTTCCTCTTATTGCTTGGTATTTTTACTCGCATTTCAGCTTTTCTCCTGGCTCTTCATATGTTACATATCACTTCTGTGGTGGGTTACAACAACATTGGCGTCAGAGATTTCGGTCTATCTATGGCAGCAATTTCAGTATTTCTTAACGGCGTTGATATGTGGAGCTTAGATAAGTTATTTATTAAAAATAATGAAAAATAATATGCCGAAAAATTTAGGACAGGGGATTACTTTCGACGATATTTTGCTGGTACCCAACTACAGCGAAGTTTTACCAAGGAATGCGGTTACTAAAACACGACTCACTAAAAACATAAATCTATATATTCCCTTTATGTCCGCGGCTATGGATACCGTAACCGAATCCAAAATGGCCATAGCTATGGCTGAACTCGGGGGCATAGGTATAATTCATAAAAATCTCTCAATCGCCGATCAGGCTCACGAAGTTGAGCTAGTAAAGCGACACGAGTCCGGGAGAATTATAGACCCCATAACTGTACCCATAACGGCGACAGTCGGGGATGTATTCGAAATACAAAAGAAGCGCTATATCGGAGGTTTCCCGGTCTTGGATGCTGACGGGACTTTAGTCGGGCTTGTTACTAGTCGAGACCTGAGATTCCAGAAAGATGAGAAAACGCTGATTAAAGACATTATGACGACTAAGCTCGTAACTGGTGGACCGAAAACGACCGTCGAGGAGGCTAATAGCTTGTTTAGCAAATATGGTATCGAGAAGCTCCCACTAGTCGATAAGAATAATAAATTAGTTGGATTAATAACTTACCGCGACATAGCAAAATCCAAAGAGTATCCGAATGCAACTAAAGACAACCTCGGACGACTTTGCGTAGGGGCAGCAGTGGGGGCTGGAAAGGATGTCCTCACTCAGGTTGAGGCACTGGTAAAGAGTAACGTAGACCTGGTATGCGTTGACACTGCTCACGGACATTCGCACGGAGTAATTGACGCCGTGAAGAGAATCAGGAAGGCATATCCGAAACTCGATATTGTCGCTGGCAATGTTGCTACAGGTGCTGCAGCCCTCGCCTTAATTAAAGCTGGCGCCAATGCAATCAAGGTGGGCATCGGCCCCGGTTCTATCTGCACAACCCGCATAGTCTCCGGTGTAGGCGTACCGCAACTTTCTGCCGTATCTTCGGTCTATGAAGTTTGTAAAAAATTAGATATACCGGTAATTGCCGATGGCGGTATAAAAAATAGCGGGGACGTAGTCAAGGCGCTCGTATTTGGCGCAGACGTGGTGATGGGTGGGAGTATGTTTGCCGGCACCGACGAAGCTCCGGGTGACACAATAAGTATGAACGATCAAAAATTCAAAAAGTACCGAGGTATGGGCTCCCTAGGTGCCATGCAAAGAGGCTCCAAGGACCGATATTTCCAAGAGGACCAATATGACTTAACCAAGCTCGTGCCGGAAGGTGTTTCTGGGCACGTATCATACAAAGGTGCGCTTTCAGAAGTTTTACATCAGTTTGTCGGCGGACTTCGAGCTGGAATGGGTTATCTCGGCGCAGAAAGCATCCCGAAGTTAAGAGACGCATCTTATTATACGATATCCAAAGCAGGGCTTGATGAAAGTCATATTCACGACATCTTCATGGTCAGCCCGGCTCCTAACTACAAAAAGTAAAAATGAAGCGAAGCAAAAACTCCAAACAAAAATTTTCAACAAAAATAACACCAATTATTGGACTCCAATGGGGAGACGAGGGTAAGGGTAAGGGGGTAGCTCGAATCGCTTCCGGACTTTCTGTCCAGGACCTCATTGTTCGCTTTCAAGGAGGCAACAATGCCGGACACACTATCTGGTACGAGGGGGATTGCTATGTATTTCACCTTATACCGTCGGGTGTTTTCGGGAAGGCGCAGGTGCATTTAGGCGCCGGAATGGTCATCAACCCCGGAGCTCTTCTACTTGAAGCTAAGAAAATACCTAAGAAAATTTCATTTTTAAATAGAATGTCCGTATCGCCACATGCTGTACTAACTATACCGACGCACTTACTGATGGATTCGGTTTCCGAGAAAAGCAAAGGTAAGAAAAAAATTGGCTCAACAGGAAAAGGAATTTCACCCTCGTATACAGACCTCACTCTCCGTCGTGCCTTGAGAGTGGGTGATATTTTCTATGGAGATTTCAAGAAGAAATACGCAGCTCTTCGAGCAGAGCATATCGAAACCCTTAACAAAGTTTTCGGCCATAAAGTTTCCGCAGTAGAACTTAAAGCAAACGAGAACAACTTCTGGCAAGGTGTAAAATTTTTGCAATCGTTAAAAATTATGGAATCTGCCGAGATTGTGGAGCAAGCCATCTTGGGTGAACATAAAATCATCGCTGAGGGCGCCCAGGGAGCGCTCCTTGATGTCCGCTTTGGGCATTATCCTTTCGTAACATCATCGCACACCATTGCGGCAGGGGTCGCTACTGGACTCGGAATACCACCGGCATATGTAGGTGGCGCTATTGGAATCACGAAGGCATATACTACCAAGGTAGGAGAAGGTCCTTTTCCTACAGAGTTAGGTGGAGAAAAATCAGCTGTTTGGTGCCGCGACAAGAGATCAGCCGACGAACAAAGTAAATTCCCAAACCCATCACCACAAAGTCGTGATCCGTTTGAGGTGGGCATTGCCTTGCGTAGAGCGGGGAATGAAATAGGTGCCACAACAGGGCGACTGCGCCGCACAGGCTGGCTCGACTTGCCGCTACTTAAATATACTATCAAGATGAACCGCGCCGAGGAGTTGGTACTCACTAAGCTTGATGTCTTGAACGGATTCAAGGAGATTAAAGTTTGTGTTGCTTATAAAGTAAATGGCAAACGTACTGAAAAAATTCCCTTCGACTTGTCACGGGTAAAGGTGGAACCTATCTATCGTAGTTTCCCACTATGGAAGGGTAAATTATCAGACTACGGAATAAAGCTTCCAAAAGAAGCCCTCGAATATGTGAAGTTCTTGGAGCAGACTCTCAATACAAAGATTATTTACGTTGGCACAGGCCCTGAAGAGCATCACGCCGTCGAGAGATATTGGAGCTAGGACAAACCTGACTCTTTTTCTACCTCTTCTTTTGTTTGCCCTGTATATAGGATAGTTTTTAGATTCGGATATTGCTTGAAATCCAAATTGTTAAAATAACGCTCACGGTCGTCTATGTAAATCACGGGCTCATCTTTAAACTGTTCACATATCTGTTCTACTGCTTTTTTCTTATCATCTAACACTACAAAAATTTCCCTAAAAAAATTTTCAAGCCCAGCTGTTTCTATTTTTGCCCGCTGAAATTCTTCATCTCCATACGTAACAATAAAACAATTTTCTCTGCCGGCTGCTTGCGCAAGTTTTAACATTTCTAAATTTACATATTCGTGATTATTGTGCATGATTTCATGATAAAGCTCTAGAGGTAGAGAGAAGTGCGCTAAAAGACGTTTTAATGAGAATCCTCGCACGGGTCCCTCTATAGCATCAAATTCTTTTATTTGCTCTGGACTTACACCATGGCGTTTGTACACTTCAAAAACTCTCTCTTTCAAGTTGCTTTTGGTGTGGAACAATACGTCATCGAAATCAAAAATGTATTTCATATTATTTACCGATGATGCTGCCAATGACCGCAGCAAGTTTTCCTGAGTCGTGGCGAATAAAACTTCTTTTCATAATATCACCCTTACTGTTTTCATAAATTACGTGAGATAGAAGGGGGGCCCTGACGACGCGCGTGTCATTCAAGTCATCTTCAATTAACACATCCCCACGTTCTTCCGCCTTATATTGTTCAATTTGATCTTGAGAAGGTTTTTCGTCATTTAACACAATAAAATCAAGCTTTTTGCCAAGATATTTTTCAATAGCGTTCACATAGTCGCTTACTTTCCATCCCATATTGTGACCCTGCTTGTTAGTTAGGTTTACAGGTAAAATTATCTTCGCCTTGCTTAGAAGCAACGCCTCTTTAAACCCATCAACAATAAAATTTGGAATCAGTGAGGTAAATAAATCTCCCGGTCCGGTGATTATGTAATCGGCACTCAAAATTGCCTCGCGGGCTTTTGCATTTAGGCTGACAGCATTCTTATAGAAAAACTTCTTTACTCCGGGCTTTTCCGCGAAATTTGATTCATCAATTTTATTTTCGCCGAAAATAATACTGCCATCCTCGAACTCAACGCCGAGCTCAGCAGAATCCTTGGTAATCGGAACCACTGTACCCTTAACTTTGAGAATCTCAGAGGCCACTTCCACCCCTTCGCCGAAATCTCCAGTTGTTTTTTGTAGTGCGGCAAGGAAAATATTTCCGAAGGTCTGACCGGACAGCGACCCTTCGGTAAAGCGGTAGAGCATAAGCTTCCGCACAACATCAGAGTGCTCCGACAGAGCAACCAAACAAAGCCTGGTGTCAGACGGCGGCAAAACTCCTAACTCATTTCGCATAACTTTATTCGAGCCCCCATCGTCTGCCATTGAGACGAGCGCCGTCAAGGATAAACCGGGGAGGTTCTTCAGACCTGACAAAACGGTGTAGCTCCCTGTGCCGCCACCGATGGTAACGATGTTTTTTGTATTCATCTTAAGGGATATTCTAGCAAAAAAGCGGGCGTTTGTCTTTAATGCGAGCTTGTTGTAATATATGCATATGCTATCGCGGATATATGTGAAGCCAAAGGGTAAGGCGACTATTATGAGTTCCTACCTTATATCACACCAACTAGGCAAGGATAAAATCCTCAAAATCGCTAACGCGCTCACTAATCAAACCATAGAAGAATTCTCCATAAACAAATTTCCCGAGGTTTCGGGTTTTTCTTATGCCATAGAAGTAGGATTCTTGCCCGGAGTTACCGACAACGCCGCCCACTCAACCAAAGAAACAATAACCGACCTCCTACATTTAAAAGAAAACGCCAAGCTATCGGTATATACTTCTAAAATTTTCTTAACCAACAAGAAGAATAGTGCTCAAGTAAAAGAGTTTGCCGCAACGTTATACAACCCGTTAATAGAAAGGGTATATTTAGCAAGCAAGCAAGAGTTAAAAATTAAAAAGGATTTTCCACGCAAAGAGCTGAAGGTGATTTTAAAGAAATCTGAACCGGTGATTATCGTTCCACTCTCGAACGCGAACGAAACAGCACTCAGCTTGATAGGTAAAGAGGGTATTAGTGAAAAAGACGGCACACGTAGAGGACCTTTAGCGTTAGACCTAAATTCAATGAAGGTTATTCAAAATCATTTTAATAAACTTAACCGCGAACCAACCGACATAGAGCTAGAAGCTTTGGCCCAAACCTGGTCGGAGCACTGCAAGCACACAATTTTTGCAAATCCAATAGACAACATCGCGGACGGTTTGTATCGAACCTATATCAAAGGAGCAACAAACCTAATTAGAAAAAATAAAGGGAAAAATGATTTTTGTGTTTCAGTGTTTTCTGATAACTCCGGCGGAATAGTTTTCGACGAAAATTATCTTATTACCCATAAGGTTGAAACCCACAACAGCCCTTCAGCCCTAGACCCATTCGGCGGAGCCATTACGGGAATTGTCGGGGTGAACCGCGACACTGTTGGCTTTGGACTAGGTGCTAAACCCGTAGCGAATGTTTACGGCTTTTGCTTCGGTTACCCTGAAGACAAGGCAAAATATTTTCGAGACCCAGCGTTGACTCAGCCGATGCTGCCCCCAGCGCGCATAATTGATGGCGTGGTGAAAGGAATCAATGTGGGCGGGAACTGCTCGGGAATTCCTACACTATCGGGCTTTGTAAAGTTTGATGATAGGTATCGCGGCAAGCCTCTAGTCTTCGCCGGCACAGTTGGCTTAATCCCTCGTAAATCCGCTGGGCGAATGTCCCACCTCAAAGCCGCTGGCAAAGGCGATTATATCGTTATGCTGGGAGGGAGAGTGGGCTTAGATGGCATTCACGGAGCTACATTCTCATCTGTCGCCTTAGATTCAAAATCTCCAGCAGCAGCAGTGCAAATAGGGGACCCTATCACTCAGAAAAAATTAAGCGACGCCATAGTGAAAGAAGCGCGCGATAGAAAATTATACAGAAGCATTACCGATAACGGTGCTGGCGGATTATCTTGTTCGGTAGCGGAAATGGCCAAAGAATCCGGCGGTGCAGAAGTTGACTTAGAAAAAGTACCACTTAAGTATCCGGGCCTTCGACCCTGGGAAATTTGGATTTCAGAATCTCAGGAGCGTATGACTTTGTCCGTGCCTCGCGAAAAATGGAAAGAGTTTGAGAAGCTTATGCGTTCTCGCAGCGTAGAAGCTACCATCATTGGACAATTCACGGATTCGGGAAGTTGCGTCGTTAAATACGGAGGCAAAAAAATAATGGATATCGATATGGAATTTTTACACAATGGTCTACCGACGGAACACCTAAGAACTACCCAGACTTATGTAAAAAACACCGAGCCCAAAATTGAATTAGCTTCTTATGAAAAAGCTCTGGAGAATTTACTTGCAAGAAAAAATATTAGTGGCTTCGCCTTCATTTCAGAACAATACGACCACGAGGTGCAAGCTTCATCTGTATTGAAACCTCTCGCGGGCCCCGGCCGAATTAATACCGATGCTCAAGTTTTCCGACCAGTATTAAGCTCTCTAAAGGGCGCGGTACTAACCTCAAGCACTTACCCTTCATATGGAGATATAAGCACCTATCATATGGCTGCTGCCGCAATAGATACAGCGATACGAAATGCCGTGGCTGCAGGAGGCAGCTTGTCACATTTGGCGATACTCGACAACTTCTGTTGGTGTTCCTCTAACGATCCGGTACGCTTGGGGCAGCTTGTTGATGCGGTGAAAGCCTGTTACGACTACGCGGTAAGCTACGACACTCCTTTTATCTCCGGAAAGGATAGTATGTTTAATGATTTTAAAGGCTACGACGAGAAGGGGGCGCCCGTGGCTATTTCTATTCCACCTACGCTCCTAATTTCTGCCATCGGAGTGATGAGTGACCTAAGAAAAACAATCTCGCCGGAATTTAAGCGAGTGGGTGATAGTATTTATATACTTGGAGATACAAATGATGAAATGGGTGGTGGAGAACTTTATAGAATGGCTGGCTTTGTCGGAGAAAATGTACCAAAGGTTGATGCGCGAAAAAATTTAAAAACCTACAAAGTACTCGAGCAGACAATCAAAAAGGAGTTGTTAGCCTCATCTATCTCTCTAACCTCGGGTGGCCTTGCTATCGCACTGGCTAAAGCATCTCTCGGGGGAATGCTCGGCGCTGACATTTCTCTTAAAAATCTTCCCGGCAGAGCTCAAACCACTCTCGCTAAACTATTTTCCGAAAGTCAGGGTAGGGTAGTGGTTTCAGTAAATCCAAAGGATGTTAGAACTTTTGAAAAAATTATTAAGGACATCCCACACGCTAAACTTGGTAAGGTTTCAAAAAATGACATACTTACCATTTCCGACAATAAACAGGTGGTAAAAACTGCCATTAAAAAATTGCACAATATTTACCACAAGTTTTCTAACAGTATGCAATAAGTGATTTATTGACCTATGAAAAAAGTAAAAATCAAAACTAAACAGCCGAAAGTAATAGTAATGTCCGGGTACGGACTGAACTGCGAAGAAGAAACAAAATTTGCTTTCGAATGGGCCGGTGGCGCTGCGGATATAGTGCATCTAAATGACTTAATTGCCAACCCAAAACTACTCGAACAATATGACATCTTGGCGTTCCCCGGAGGATTTGCATACGGCGACGACACAGGCAGCGGCAAAGCTTATGCCAATAAGTTTAAGAACCACCTCCAAAAAGAATTAGGAGAATTTCTTAAGAAAGACACACTCATCATTGGTATTTGCAACGGTTTCCAGATTGCAACAAATCTCGGTATTCTTCCAGGCGGTCTGGCTTGGAACAAAAAAGGCAGATATATAGATTGTTGGGTAGATTTGAAGGTTCAAGGCAAGAGTCCGTGGCTAACGGGCATAAAAAAGCTATCCGTGCCAATAGCTCACGGTGAAGGCAAATATACTATTACCGCCACAGACTACAAGAGAATGCAAAAGAACGGAGAAATCGCTTTCGTTTATACAAAAGGCGAAATTTGCGAATTCCAAAACTTAGAGAAAAACCCGAACGGTTCTGATTATGACATTGCCGGCGTTTTAGCATATAATGGACGAGTACTCGGGCTTATGCCGCACCCCGAACGAGCGATGTTCCCAGAGCAGAGCCCGCTGTGGTACTTGAATAAAAAAGGATTAAAGGAAGGCGCAGGTTTGCAGATTTTTAAAAACGCCATAAAATATTTTAGATGAACGAACTAAAGGAAAAATGCGGAATCGTTGGAATATACGGTAAGGAATTGCCTGTTTCTAGGTTGACCTTTTTTGCGCTTTTTGCCTTACAGCATCGCGGGCAAGAAGCCTCCGGCATTACCACTTCAGACGGCAAAAAATTACACTCACATAAAGGAGCCGGTCTTGTGGCTCAGATTTACAAGGAAAAGGATATCGAAAACCTGAAAGGATACATCGGCATTGGACACAACCGATACTCTACCTCAGGAGGAGGGGCATTAGACCACGCTCAGCCGGTCTTAAACCTCGAGCACACTTTTGCGTTAGCACATAACGGCAACCTACCATCAGTTAAGGCTCTGGAGAAGTTCCTTTCATCGCACAAGGCACTACAGAAAAATCGAATGGACTCAGAGCTCGTGACCGACGCCATAGATTTTTACATTAAAAGTGGCGACACCGTGGCGAACGCTGTCAAAAAAGTCTTTCCACTTATCACTGGGGCTTTTTCTCTCGTAATGATGGACAAGGATACCCTCGTCGCAGTCCGAGATGAATACGGAATGCGCCCTTTGGTTTTAGGCAAGAAAGGCCGAGGCTATGTGGTCGCTTCAGAAACCTGCGCGCTCGAAACCATAGGGGCTAAATTCGTGAGAGAAGTAAATCCAGGAGAAATGCTTGTGATCAACAAAGGTGGACTGAAATCCGTAAAGCTTGCCGAGCCTATTCCTAAACACGATATTTTTGAATATGTTTATTTTTCCCGTCCGGATAGTGTCTTGAATGGTAAATTAGTTTACGAAGTGAGGAAAAATTTCGGCAAAGAACTCGCTCGAGAATATCTACTTAAGGTTGATGCCGTGGTGCCTGTACCGGACACCGCAATGCCCGTAGCCCTAGGCTACAGTGAAGTATCAGGCATCCCAATTGAATTATCTCTTGTAAAAAACAGGTACGTCCACCGAACCTTCATTGAGCCTGACCAGAAATCTCGCGACCACAGCGTGGCACTTAAGCTTATTCCTCTTGAGAAAATGCTTAAGGGTAAAAGTGTCGCCATAATAGATGATTCGATAGTCAGGGGTACTACTAGTAAAAAATTAGTGAAGAGACTTTTCGAGGCCGGCGCGCGCGAAGTCCATTTCTTAGTTTCCTCACCACCAGTTCGTTTTCCGGATTTCTACGGCATTGATACTCCAAAGCAAAAGCACCTTATCGCCAGCAGCAAAACAGTAGAGGAAATCCGCAAATTTTTAGGAGCCACGTCGCTACATTATTTGTCTCTAGGTGGATTGATTAAATCCATCGGTCTCCCAGAAGACACTTTGTGCACTTCATTTTTTACAGGAGAATATCCGATTGATTTAAAAGAAAGAGCAAAAGAAGTCAATCACAATGTCCCTAAAAAATAAAAAAAAACTTTTATTTTTAGTCCACGAAGGTAGCGCTCAGACCAATCTGAAGGCGGTAAGAGATGCGATTGATGCTGGTACAATAAACGCAGAAATTTCTCTAGTAGTTTCAGACAGCGAGACATTGCCTAATCTGGAGAAAATATCCCCGGATTATATCTGCCTCGCCGGATGGAAGAAAATTATACCGGAAGAGCTAATTCAAAATTATAAAATATTGAATATGCACCCCGGCTTGATTCCGGACTCAATCGATGGCACAGTAAAAAACCCGGATGGCACAGACGCGCTTTGGAATAAGGGCAAATTTACTACCAAGGCCATCCAAAATTTTATAGACCAAAAGGCCACCTACGCAGGTTCCTCAATTCATTTTTTGACTTCAGAATTCGATTTCGGCCCCGTGCTGGGCAGGTGTTTTGAGAAAATTGAGACAGGCGACACCGTGGAATCTCTTTATTCTCGCCTTAAGAAGAAAGAGAACGAATTGTACGTAGAGGTTCTAAAAAATTTAAGCAATAATGAGTATCGATAAACTTAAAATTTTAATAGTAGGAAGTGGCGGCAGGGAACACGCTGTTGGCTGGAAGGTTAAGCAGTCGCTTCGCGCCGGAGACATCTTCTTCGCTCCAGGGAACGCTGGCACTGCGAAGCTTGGCACCAATATAGAGATAAAGGCCACCGACATTAGTGGACTTTTGGCATTCGTTCAAAAGAACGAGATAGATTTGACCCTAGCCCTACCTGACGACCCCCTCGCACTTGGCATTGTGGATGAATTTCAAAAAACAGGTCTCCGTATTTGGGGACCCACAAAGGCTGCGGCAAGGCTTGAGTGGTCCAAGGCATTCTCTAAGAACTTTATGTCCGAACACGAGCTGCCAACGGCTAAGTTCGCTATTTTCAATAATCTTCCACAAGCCAAAGAATATGTGGAGAATGAAATTTTACCTATTGTTATCAAGGCTAGCGGTTTGGCGCTTGGTAAAGGTGTGGTAATTTGCGAGACAAAAGAAGAAGCTCTCCAAACACTTGAAGACATTTTTATAAAAAAAGTTTTTGGCGATGCAGGGCAAGAAATTGTCGTGGAGAAATTTATGGCCGGGCCGGAAATTTCTATTCACGCTTTTTCTGATGGAATAAATTATAAAATGTTCCCGCCCTCCCAAGATCACAAAAAGATAGGAGACAACGATACCGGACCAAATACTGGCGGTATGGGGACGATAGCCCCTTTGCCATTCGTGTCTAACGAATTAATAAACGAAATTGAGAAAAAAATAGTATCTAAAACTATTTCAGCGATGTCTGACTCAAAGACACCTTTCGCGGGAATTTTATACCCAGGACTCATGCTCACCAAGGATGGACCTAAAATATTGGAATACAACGCCCGCTTCGGCGATCCGGAAACACAAGTATATATGCGCTTGCTCGAAACCGATATCTTGGATATTTTTGACGCCTGCATTGATGGCAAACTAAACAACCTAGAGATTAAATGGAAGGACTCTTTTGCCGCCAACGTTGTGCTCGCCTCCGGTGGTTATCCTGGTAACTACGAGAAGGGTAAAATTATTTCTGGAATCGAGGATGCGGAAGCTCAGAATGATGTAGTGGTTTTTCACGCCGGTACAAAAGTTGCCGAAGGCCCTGAGTCTAGTCGAAGGAAAGAAATTATGACGAACGGAGGCAGAGTCCTGGGAGTTAGCGCCATAGGACACTCTTTGGAGGAGGCACTGCAGAAAGCCTACAAAGCGGTAGAAAAAATTTCATTCGAAGGGATGCAGTACCGCAAAGACATCGGGAAGAGCGCACTTTTGCTAAAAAAATAAAAATGTTAATATAGTAAGTATGATGAAAAACCCAAAAATTGGCATTATTATGGGCTCAGATTCGGATTTACCGGTCTTTGCGGAAGCAGCAAAAGTTTTAGAAGATTTCGGTGTTTCGTATGACATTACTGTGGGTTCGGCCCACAGATCACCTGAACGAGCGAAGAAGTATTCCGAAACAGCGCGCGAACGCGGTATGCAAGTCATCATTGCCGGAGCAGGAGGAGCAGCCCACCTAGCCGGGGTCATCGCAGCTCATACGACCTTACCAGTGGTAGGCCTGCCGGTAAAGTCAAAGAGCTTGGACGGACTAGATTCACTTCTCTCTACTGTTAATATGCCCCCGGGCATTCCGGTGGCTACCGTAGGCATCGACGCTGGCAAGAATGCCGGACTACTCGCAGTACAGATATTGGCTACTTCGGACAAAGAGCTCGCGGATAAATTTGTAGCCTATAAAGAAAAAATGGCCAAGGATCAGGACGAAAAAGGTAACAAGCTTTCTGAAATTGGATATAAAAAGTATTTGCAAAAATAAAATATGAGCGACCTCTCAGGCAAAAAAGTTTATTCGAAGGATGGGGTAGACGTAGAAGAGGAAGCTTTGTTCAGTAGTTTTGCGGGTGCGGTATGTAAAGATAGCTACAATAATTCTCAATATGTAGAAGTGCAAGACCTATCTGGTGGGAATTTTCGCGGGCCAAGGCCGTTTGTTTTTAAAAATTTACCTGAGGGGTATTTCATCGAAGCTACTGCCGATGGTATTGGTACCAAAGGAATTCTGATTGACGCCGCTAAAACTCACCACCTAGCTGCTTATGACATTATTGCAATGACCGCAAGCGACATTACCCGCTTCGGTGGTTTACCTTTGGTATTTATAAATATTTTAGATACTGTATCTGTGGGCACCAAGGGCGGGGAAGTAAGCGAAGCGTACAAAAGTGCGATTGCCGGCTTAGGTGAAGTTGCGAAACTTAGCAAAATTGTGGCACTTAAGGGTGAAACGGCTCAGATGGGTGACGCTCTAGGCTCTGAGATATCGACTTCTCCCACAAAGTTGAACTGGTCAGGAGTTATGATTGGCGCATACCACAAGAATAAAATGATTACTGGTGAGAGCCTGGCACCGGGCCAAGTCATCATCGCCCTCAAGGAAAATGGTTTCCGAAGCAACGGTATTAGTTCTGTGCGCAAAGCTTTTAGAGAAAAATTTGGAGAGAAATGGTGGGAAAATCCTGATGCATCTGCCGATATTAAAAGTGCCGCAGCTCAATCCGTACTTTATGATATGTATGTAAACACTTTACACGGATGGTTTAGTAAAGATTTTACGCCAGAGATTAAAATTCATTCCGTTGTACATCTCTCCGGCGGAGCTATGAAAGAGAAGCTCGCCAAAGATATTCTTTTCCCCAAAAAACTCTCGGCCGAACTTTTTGATTTGTGGGAGCCTCCTCTGATAATGAAGAAATGCGCCGAATGGCATAAAATTAGCGATGAAGAATTCTACGAAGTCTGGAATGGTGGTCAAGGAATGCTTATAGTGGTAAACGAGGAAGATGCCGAGCAGGCAGTTAACCGAGCGCGAGATTTCGGTGTAGAGGCAAGAATTGCCGGTAAAATTGTAAGGGAAGACAGCCCCCAAGTTTCTATTCTATCCAAATTAAATCCTGGAAAAATTATTATTTATAAATAAAGATTCAAATGGAGATAGAGAAAATCAAAGAACACATCGATGATGTTTTAAAAGAAACTAATTTCCCGGAGCTAGGCAAAAAGAAAGCAGGGAAGGTCCGAGATATCTACGACGGTGGCGATCGTCTCACGCTCATAGCCACGGACCGACATTCTTCATTCGACCGTGTGATCGCCCACATACCTTTCAAGGGTGAGGTACTAAACCAAATTAGCCTTTACTGGTTTGAGCAAACCAAAGATATTGTTCCGAATCATGTAATAAGCACGCCCGACCCGAACATTACCGTTGGGAAAAAGATGAAGCTTGTCCCCGTAGAAGCGGTTATGCGTGGATACTTGACCGGCGTGACTGACACTTCTATCTGGACCCGCTACCAGAAGGGGCTTCGTCAATTTGGAGATTTAACTTTGCCGGACGGTCTAAAAAAGAACACAAAATTGCCAAATCCAATCTTTGACCCCACGACCAAGGAAGATACCCACGATCGAGCCATCAGCCCTGACCAGATGATAGAGGAAGGTCTCATAACAAAGGAATTGCTGACACAGATTAAGGAAGCAGCAACAAAGCTTTTCCTTCGAGGCCAAGAGCTTGCTTTGAAACGCGGACTCATACTGGTGGACACCAAGTACGAATTCGGCACGGATGAAAACGGTAAATTGGTTCTCATAGATGAGATTCATACTCCGGATTCTTCACGCTACTGGAATGCTGGAAGCTATGAGGAGAGGTTTGAGAAAGGGGAGGAGCCGGAATACTTCGATAAAGAATTTCTGCGCCTTTGGTTCAAGGAAAATTGCGACCCTTATAAGGATGCCATTTTGCCCGAGGCGCCGAAGGACCTCGTAGCCGAACTTTCTCGTCGATACATTGAGATATTCGAGAGGATTACTGGCCAGCCGTTCGAGCACGACTTCTCCCTGCCGGTTATGGAGCGAATTACGAAAAACCTTAAGAAATAAGGAGATTTTCGTTATTGCAATTTATTATTTAATGTGGTATAATATAATGATATGGTAAACAACGCGATTAGCCCCCTAGACGGTAGATATTTTTCGAAAACTCGCACCCTAGCGCCTTATTTCTCCGAGGAGGCGTTAATGAAATACCGATTGGCAATGGAAGCAGAGTACCTAATCGCCCTGTCACTATCCAGGAAAACTGCATTAAGGAAATTTACTCCAGCAGAAATAAAAATTATAAGGACCCTCGTAGAAAAATTTAACGACGACTCCTATAATAAAATAAAAGAAATAGAAAAAACTACCAACCACGACGTGAAGGCGGTGGAGTATTTTATCAAGGAGCGCCTATCGAAAACCTCACTCAAAGACTCAACTGAATGGGTCCATTTTGCGCTAACCTCTGAAGATACCAACAACATTGCTTACGGAATGATACTAAGCGACGCCACAGAGAACATCCTCCTTCCAAAGCTTCTAAAAATTGTGGCTGAACTTAAAACACTAGCCAAGCACCACAAAGATCTCCCAATGCTCGCTAGAACCCACGGCCAGCCAGCCACTCCAACGACTTTCGGCAAAGAAATGAACGTCTTCGCGGAAAGACTCGACCGAGGATTAAAGCACCTACTGGGGCAAAAGATTCAAGTTAAATTAAATGGCGCCTCCGGCAACTACAATGCCCATATGGCAGCCTATCCTAAGGTTGACTGGCTCAAGTGGAGTGAAACATTCGTGGCCGGCCTAAATAAGAAACGAAAATTTGCTCTGGAGCTTAACCCACTCACGACCCAAATTGAACCTCACGATTCATACGTGGAACTTTTCGACCGCATTAAACGCTTCAACAATATCCTTGTCGACTTAAACCAAGATATGTGGAGATATATTTCCGACGAATGGGTGGTCCAGAAACCTAAGCCCGGAGAAGTGGGCTCATCCACTATGCCTCATAAAATTAACCCGATATTCTTCGAGAACAGCGAGGGTAACCTAGGCTTGGGCAACGCTCTCTTTGAATTCTTCGGCAGGAAGTTGCCAATTTCTCGTCTACAGCGAGACCTCTCGGACTCCACAGTAGAACGCAATATGGGTGTAGCCTTCGCGCACTCACTGGTTGCCTACGAGTACTTACTTGAGGGACTTGCAAGAATTAGCGTTAACGAACACAACGTCGTTGCCGCACTCACTAAACACCCGGAAGTTATAGGCGAAGCTATTCAGACAATCTTACGCCGAGAAGGTATAGAGGCTCCGTATGAGAAATTGAAAGAACTTACCAGGGGCAAAGAGAACACACTGGAAGCTATTCACGCTTTTGTAGGAACTCTAAAAGTAAGTGACAAAGTGAAAAAAGAACTGCTTAAACTCACGCCGGAAAACTACACCGGCCTTGCATCACACCTCGCTTCAAAGTAAGATGACAGTATGGCTTTGCGTATTTTAGCGTCCGCGGTACTGTTGTTTTCTGTGATTTATTTGCCTTTTTGGGTGACTGTAATTCTAGCACTCGCTGGAATAATTTATTTTTCGGTTTACTGGGAAGCTGTGGCACTCTTGTTCCTCTCTGACGTACTGTATGGAGTAAGCGAAGATAAGTTTTTTGGTATGGTCTTCGTTTCTTTTTTTGTATCCCTTATAGTTTTATTCGCAGTGGAAGCTCTTAAGAAAAAGTTGAAATTTTATCGTTAACCATAAATGGTCTGGAGAATTTTTAGAAAAAACAATAGAAGGGAAAATAATTTCGTAGAGCCCGATGAAATTTTTCTTGATTCAAAAAACTTAGCAAACTTCGACCGACAGCAATTCGAGGGCCGACTTGAGAAAACGATTCCGAAGAAAACAATTATAATGCTCGGGGGTTTGTTCCTGTTTATATGCATGGTTTTCGGTGCGCGGCTTGTGTATCTTCAGGTTGAGAAAGGGGAGTCATATTTCAGCCGAAGCCAAAACAACGTCCTCGAAAAAGTTATTATTTTCGCCGACCGAGGCATAATCTACGACCGTAACAAAGTTGAGCTCGCTTGGAATAAAAAGGACGAAGAAGAGGCTGTGCCCACCAGGGCCTATATAAGCCCTGGCTTTTCACACCTTTTAGGCTACGTGAGCTACCCAGCCAAGGACAAATCGGGTAACTACTGGCAAGGAGAATTTATCGGCAAGGACGGCCTAGAAAAACAGTATGATGATATGCTAACAGGGGAGAACGGCGCGAAAATAATTGAAACCGACGCCCGAGGAAAAACTTATTCCGAAAACATAGTCAACGCTCCGGAACAAGGTAAAGACCTTGTGACTTCGATAGATTCCGGAATTCAAAAAGAGCTCTTCACTTTAATAAAAAATATGGCTGAGAAAAACTCATTTTCCGGCGGCGCAGGACTCATAATGGATGTCCGCAACGGAGAGCTCATTGTCTCGACCAGTTTTCCTGAATATAATTCTGAAGTTCTCTCGCTTGGAGAAGACAAGGCTTTAATTAATGGCTACTTAACGGATAAAAGGAAGGCCTTCCTCGAGCGTGACATTTCCGGACTTTATACTCCCGGCTCAATCGTTAAGCCATTCTTTGCCTTGGCGGCCTTGTCAGAAAAGATTATTGACCCTTACAAGGAAATTCTTTCCACCGGTTCGATCTCAATACCGAATCCATATTTCCCAGAACAGAAAACTATCTTCAAGGACTGGCGTGTTAACGGTTGGACCAATATGATGGAGGCAATAGCTGTGTCTTCGGACATATATTTCTACTCTGTCGGCGGTGGCTTCGAAGGACAAAAAGGACTGGGTATTGCGAAAATCGAAGAGTACTCGAAAACGTTTGGAATGGATGAAAAGACCGGCATCGATCGGCCTGATGAAAAATCGGGGTCCATACCAAGCCCTGAATGGAAATTGCTTAAATTTGACGGCGACCCTTGGCGATTAGGGGACACTTATCACACTGCCATAGGCCAATACGGATTTCAGGTGACACCCCTCGAGATGGTACGTGCCACAGGAGCTCTAGCAAACAACGGCAAGCTCCTCAATCCTCACCTAGTTATGAATGACGCCTCCAGGGAAGGCGTGGCTCGGGAAATCGATCTCAATGCCAAGGATTATGAATTTGTGCGCCAAGGAATGCGCGAAGCTGTAACCTACGGCACAGCCGCAAGTCTCAATGTTCCGTACGTTGACGTAGCTGCTAAGACCGGTACAGCGCAAGTGGGGATTTCTAAAAATAAAGTTAACTCCTGGGTTATTGGATTTTTCCCTTACGAAAATCCCAAATACGCTTTTACTATAATGATGGAGGCAGGGCCCTCCACGGGCAACGTCGGCGCTTCTTCCATAATGCGCCAGCTCCTTGACTGGATGACAATTAATACGCCGGCGTATTTTGAATAGACAATTCGTTTGCGTTTTTCGTACCATTTTATATACTATAGCTATGCGAAAAGCACGAATACTTCTCACTTTTGGAGTTTGGGTGGCCATATTGCCTTACTTGGGATTTCCGTACTCCTGGAAGTCCACCTTGTTCACTTTGACGGGGTTGGGCCTTATTTATTTCAGCTATGTGATGTATCAGGACTACCACAAAGATAGCACTGAAGAAAACACTTTTGACAACTTTCGAGAAAATTCAAATTTTGACGACACGCAAATAGATGGACAATAAATTTTCCAAAATAAGACATTACGGCGCCCCTGTTTTGCTCGTAATAATATTTTTCTCTTTAGGTTTTTATTTTGGGAAGGATAGGCGTCTCGAGATAGAAAAAGTCGTCGGTATTTCCGGCAAAGAAACCGCCGTGGAAACTACCGCGGATTTTTCGCCGTTTTGGAAAGTTTGGAATAAAATTAACGAGAAGTACCCGTCAGCATCTAAAATTTCCGATCAGGATAAGGTCTATGGAGCTATTCAAGGCCTCGTAGCCTCTCTCGACGACCCTTACAGCGTCTATTTCGACCCAGAAGAGACTAAGTCCTTCAAGGAAGACATCGCTGGTAACTTCGAGGGTGTCGGGATGGAAGTCGGACTTAAAGACAAGTTCTTGACGGTGATAGCCCCACTTAAAGATACCCCGGCCTATCGCGCAGGCATAAAGCCGGGTGATAAAATTCTTAAAATTGACGAAACCTCAACCTCTGGACTAAGTGTGGAGGAAGCTATTAAATTAATTCGCGGACAAAAAGGTACCTCGGTAATGCTCACCATAGCACGAGCGGGTGAAAACAAACCAAGGGAAATAAAGATAGTACGAGACACTATAAACATACCGACGCTTGATACAGAGTTGCGCGCCGACGGAATTTTCGTAATTCGCCTTTACAGCTTTTCTTCAAATTCCGCTAACCTTTTCCGAATCGCCCTGAAAGAATTCACCGAAGCGAAAACAGACAAACTGCTCCTCGACCTGCGAGGTAATCCTGGTGGCTACTTGAGCGCTGCGATTGATATGGCCAGCTGGTTCATAGACAGCGGCAAAATAGTTGTCACCGAGGATTACGGCAACAACCAGGAGGCGGAAGTATTCCGCAGCCGAGGCTACGACGTGTTTAATGATAAATTGAAATTCGTTATTTTAATAGACGGTGGTTCAGCCTCCGCTTCAGAGATTCTGGCCGGAGCACTCCAAAGCCACGGACGTGCCAAGCTTGTCGGTACCCAGAGTTTCGGTAAAGGTTCCGTTCAGGAAATGATAGACATTACCCCGACAACCAGCCTAAAAATTACCGTCGCTAAATGGTTAACTCCCGATGGTATTTCAATTTCCGAAAAAGGTTTGACCCCGGATTACGTTGTTGAACTCACAGAGAAAGACGCCGCCGCCAAAAAAGACCCTCAGCTGGACAAAGCGGTAGAATTGTTATTAAATTGGTAAAATTAAAATTATGAAAGTTATATTTCTTCAAGATGTGCCCAGGGTAGGGAAGCGGCACGATATAAAGGAGGTTAACGATGGTTACGCTATGAATTTTCTCTTACCTAGGAAACTCGCAGCGATAGCCACACCTCAAGCCATCTCTGAACTTGAACAACGAAAACAAAGTATCGAAATAGAGAAAAAGGTGCAAGAAGACCTTTTGCTTAAAAATTTGGAACAGATTAAAAGCAAAGTGGTGCATATGAAAGGCAAGGCCGATGACAAAGGTCACCTTTTTTCAGGTATCCACGCCAAAGAAATAGTTGAAGCACTGCATAGCGAACACCACGCCGAGGTTTCTGTTGAATCGATCGCTTTAACAAAACCAATCAAGGAGGTTGGGGAGTTCGAAGTTCCGGTAAAAGTTGGTAGCAAAAAATCCTCGTTCAAGCTTATAATCGAAAGAATTTAAAAAAAAATCCCCTTCGAGGGGATTTTTAGTTTATATTACGTTAACGATTTTCTTAACTGCAGTTCTGCCGTGGAAGGATGTTTTTCTTTTAGTTACAAATTTGACAGTACCTTCTTTTAGAGCGAAAAGAGTATGATCTTTACCGATAGACACGTTTATGCCCGCCAAGACGTCTGTACCACGCTGACGCACTATTATTGAGCCCGCCTGAGCCTTTGAGCCGTCTGCTAGCTTAACACCTAGGTATTTAGGTTGTGAATCTCTTAAGTTTTTCGCCGTTCCGCCGGCCTTTCTATGTGCCATATCGTTTTTATGTTATTATTTTAAGGTAAAAAGAGTATAACTAATTTTATGGAAAAAATCAAGGGATTTCTTGAGAGCGAGCAGGGGAAAGATATTCTAATAGTCTTAATAGTCATTCTGGTGGGTTTGGGCTCTTTTGAGCTAGGCCGACTATCTAAAATAGGGAACTCAGGCGGGATCAAAATAGAGTATCCTCCGGAAATGGTACAAGCGAACGCTATCAGCACCACGGCTAGTAATCCGCACACCACTGTAGACAAAATGCAGATATCCGGTACGCAGTCACAAGAAAAAAGCTTTTTCGCTTCGAGTCGTGGGAAAAAATATTATCCGGCAAATTGCTCCGCCGGAGACTCTATAAAGGAATCCAATCGCGTTTGGTTTGACAGCCGGGAAGAAGCCGAGAGTGCGGGCTACGAATTATCTGCTTCGTGTCAATAATTTAATAGAACTTATCAATAACCACGACTTCATCCTCGTGTTCCTCGTGAATAGTAGCTTTAAGCTCATGCCCATACATTCGAGCTATATCGATACCGCCAACGAGCATCCCAGGCTTAAAAAGGGTCCCAGGGCTTAAGGTAACATTCTGACCATAAATGCGGATAAAGAATTCCGAGCTGGCCGAGCCATCCGGGTGAGTGTGAAATATATCTTCATAATCGTATTTCATATATCCTAATTATAAAACCGTTTGTATTTGAAGGGAAGAGGGGCAAAAGCACGATTTCACTATATAGTTTAAATATAGGGTCGTGTCGCACAATATATGTTTAGGGTAGTACGTCTTAGCTAGTTATATGGCTTAATAGTCCATTTGCAGGTTTCCTCCTGCGTTGTAGAAGTCAGTAGGCTCTCCGTTGCGTATATGTTCAAGATTAGAAATAAAAGGTTTCCAAAATATTTTAATGATGATTTCCTCCCACACATATGTCACTGGTTCCTCTAAATATTCTGTCCAAAGGTTCTTTGTGCCATTTCTCACATAGTCTAGGTTATCCTCTGTGGTAGGACTCTCGACAACAGCCTTAATGCTTATATTAAAGTAGCTCAAGGCCAAGATAAGCAAAACACCTAAAAGGAGGACTCCCAGTATGCTGATTCCTTTTTGGTTATTATTATTTTGTATCATCTTAATTTACCTTAAGACGCTTCCGAAAAATGACTTGAACCAGTACACTACCTCAGAAATAGTTATGTCGAAATACTTCATTAAGAAAAGCGCGATAAGGATAACGACGATAAGCTCCAGAAACCCTCCTTGTTTATTGTTGTTCATATTTTTATTTGACTCCCCTACCATACATTTATTTTACCACACCAAAGCAACCCCTAGCAATAAAATATGTGTTAATTCCCGGAAAGTGGCGGCAAATATTTCATCGGATCAAGATAAGCGTCGGTCGCTGATATCGGCTGGATGAGTGTCTTCCCAGGGTAAGATTTACTTGGAAAAGATGCGACCTTGACTCCACTCGACACATACAGAGATACGTGCAGGTGCGGACCTGTAGAAGAGCCCGTATTGCCACTATAGCCCACTACTTGACCTCTCGTGACCTTCTGGCCCCTAGATACCGATATAAGTGAAAGGTGGCCATAGGTGCTGGATAACCCGTTGGAATACTCAATAAATATCCATTTACCGAAAGAGGCTCCCGGACAGCAAAGGTCGGTATCTCCGGTACCCCTTACAACTCCGTCGGCCATGGCCTTGACCTGGGTTCCTACAGTAGCCCTGAAGTCCGTCCCACGGTGGAAGCCACTCCACCTAGGAGCATAGGGTGAGGTGACGAAAATCTTATCAAGTGGCCAACTCAAAACTCGACCGCTTGGAATTTTCGACGGGTCAAGTATAAATTTAAGCTGGGCCTCATAAGTTTCCAGCTCTTTCTCGAATGCTTCTTTTTGAGCCAGCCTTTCCCTGAGAAGCTGCTGATAGTTGGCCTCGCTATTTTGAGTCTGCTTCAGGAGCTTATTCTTTTCGTTGGTATTTTGAATGACAATTTTTTGCTGATCTGAAAGTTGGGACTTGAGACGAGTAAGCTCATTCTTGGCGGCAATTGTTTCTTCACGAATGTCCTCAAGGACAGTTTTGCTCTCACGCAAATCTACAATATTCTTTCGCAAATTTTCGCGCACCGCTATCATATTGTCGACGTCGTTCCAAACATCACTGAAATCGTTGTCAGAAAGCATACTGACCACCAAGCTTGTTTCCTCGAGTTCTTGCATATTTCTTATGCCCGCTTGAATCGAGACTAAGTTCACACCAATTGAAGTTTCTTTATTACCGATATTGCGACTAAGTTCGGAGATTTTGAGATTGGTTCGTTCGATTTTATTTTCAGTAACAGCTATATCTGCATTAAGCTTCTTCTTCGTCAAATCAAGCTCCTTAATCGAGCCTTGGAGAGAGCTTTTTTGTTTCGATATACCCACAAGCTCGGATTGATAAGAAGCAATCTCGCGTTCTAATTTTTTAATCGCGGAGTCCTTTTCTTCAATCTTGTTCTGGATTTCGGTCGCAGTCTGCGCCAAGGATGTACTAACTAAATAGAGCGACAGCGTCGCCACAATTCCTAAAACCAGAAATCTATTGAGTCGCTTTTTTAAGTCTTTCGATTGTCTCATTTTTACCGATTATCGAGGCAATAATAAACGGGTCTGGGGATTTATCTGCTCCGGAAAGCGCGTACCGTACGGGATGGAGGAGCTCTCCCCTCTTTTCTAATTCATCAGCAATTGACATTAATGTATTTTTGATGTTTTCGACGTTAAAATCATCTTCACTCATTTTTCCGAGTTCGGTAATTGCTAAATTTAAATTTTCGGAAATTTTTTCAGCTGTTGAATTTTTAAATATTAATTTCTCTTTTATAATTTTTGGCGATTTGAAAAAGAAGTCTAACTCCCCTCTTGTAACCATTTCCCTCGCTTCGCTCCATTTCGAAATACGTTCCAAAATTACCGGAGCCAGTTTTGGGTTTTTTAATTCTTGTGGTAAATACTCTAAAATATTTTTCTCGATTACTTCCTCCGGTAGGAGCTTTATGTGCTCTTTGTTCATCCAGTTTAATTTTTCATCATCCCACTGCGCGCCCTTGTGTTGGATTTTTTCTAGGTCAAAAACCTCAACCAATTCTCCTCGTGTGTAAATTTCCTTCTCTCCGCCAGGGTTAAATCCGAGAAATGCGAGATAGTTTATCATCGCTTCAGGCAAGTAACCTTCCATTTCGTAATCCATTATGTCTTTGGCTCCATCTCGCTTAGAAAGCTTCTTTTTCCCGTCAGGGCCCATTATGGGCGGCGTTGTGGCGAAAAGCGGCGATTTAGCCCCTAGCGCTTCGTACAGGGCCAGGAATTTCGGGGTCGAGGAAATGAATTCCTGTCCTCGCATAACGTGCGTTACTCCCATTTCGATGTCGTCCACCACGTGCGCGAAGTTGTAAGTCGGATAGCCATCGCTTTTAATTAAAATGAAGTCATCTAGGGCCTCTGCCCCTGCCGACAAATCGCCCCAGACTATGTCTTTCCATTCTGTTCTCTTAAGGTTTTTGACCTTAAATCGGAGCGGCTTGGTCCCGTCCCAGGCTGGTGGATTAGCGGGCCTAAAGTCGCGATATAGAAACGGTTTTTTTTCTGTCTCCGCTTTTTGTCTAAAATTTTCTAATTCTTCTTCGGTGTATGGGTCGGCATAAGCGTAGCCTTTTTTGATTAATTCTTCTCCGTATTTTTTATATAAGTCTAGTCTTTCTGATTGAATATAGGGCCCTTGGTCCCAGTCTAAACCGAGCCATTTTAAAGCTTTTTGGATGTGGTCAATAGAGCCCGGAACCTCTCTTTCTTTATCAGTGTCCTCAATACGCAAAATAAATTGACCCTTGTTTTTACGAGCCCATAGCCAAGCATACAGCGCCGTCCGCACTCCTCCCACATGCATAAAACCAGTAGGCGAAGGCGCGAACCTCGTTACAATTTTATCTGACATATTTATATAATAGCACAGATTTTATTTCTCGTGTTTTAGGGCTATGTTGACGAGTTCGCGAGCAATTATTTCTGCGGCATCGGGCTTTCCGAAAGCTTTCGCACTTCGTTTCATACTCTCATACAAAGGCTTGTCGGTCATAATCCTTTCAACCTCAGAATATAAAATATTCGCGGTCATATTCATTTCTTCCACCACGCTACTGCAGCCCGCACGAGCATAGCTGAAGGCGTTTTTTCTGGAATGGTTGGCGTTCGATTTGGTAAAAGGTATGAGTATCGACGGCACGCCCCAGGAAGCAATCTCGAAAATTGTCGATCCGGCTCGAGAAATTATTATATCTGCTGCCCCCGCAGCCATACGTAGCTCCAGTGCGTTGAGGAAAGCTTGTGGTTGATAACGAGATTTATTTTTATTATTGGATAAAATGACATTCGCTTCGCCGGCCACAGTTGTGAAATTTCTGATACCTGTTTGATGAATGACTTGGTAATTTTCTACCAAGCGAGGCAATGCATCTAGAACGGTATTGTTGATAAGTTCGGCGCCCTGAGATCCACCCAGGATAACAACCACCGGCACGTCTTCTTCTAGTTTGAAATATTCCAAAGCTTGCTTCTTGGGCGATGCCTGCTCAATCTCTCGCCTAATAGGCTGCCCGGTCCAGGCAATTTTATCTGAAGAGAAACCTTCAGCCGCCTCAGGGAAGGATATGGCAATGCGTTTAGCGAAGCGTCCTGCCCATTTATTGACTCGCCCAGGAGCAGCGTCGGACTCATGAATCACCACGGGGATATGAAGCAACCGAGCGGCAAACACTGCTGGGAACGAAGCGTAACCCCCTTTGCCGAAAACAACATCGGGGTAAATTGAGAACATTTTAAAAACAGCATTAATAGTACCGAAGAAAATTTTAAAAATATCGGAAAAGTTTTTAAATGAAAAGTAAGTTCGCATTTTCCCTGAGCCCACTTCTTCATAAACGAGCTCGTTTTGCGAAAGTAATTCTTTATCGTACGGACTGTCAGAAATATAGTAAAGCTTGGCGCCTATGATGTGCTCCTTGTCTATTATCTCATTGACTTTTTGGGCAACAGCAATAATTGGATAAAAATGTCCTCCTGTTCCCCCGCCTGTAAAGACTATTTTCATACGTGTTTTTGAAACTTAGAAATTTGAAGCACTATGCCTATGGCCGCCAGGTAAATCATAAGAGATGTCCCGCCGTGACTCATAAACACTAGTGGCACTCCGGTGAGCGGAAAGACTCCAGTCACAGAAGCTATGTGCATAAAGGACTGCACAGTAATGAGTATAACAATTCCTGAAACTAAAAGTCCACTAAAGTAATCTGGGCTCCGGTTGGCTATTCGAAAGCCTCGCAATAGAAAAAGTAGGTATAAGAAAATAGTGGAAAGGGTCCCGACAAACCCGAGTTCTTCGCCCAAAACCGCAAAAATCGAATCTCCTTGAGGTTCAGGCAAGTAGCTAAATTTCTGCACACTTTGTCCTAGCCCCCTACCAAATATTCCACCCGAACCCAAGGCAATCATAGACTGTTGAATCTGATATGAATCGCCCTGGGAATCATGCGCCGGATCAATAAATGTTTTTACTCTTGCTTGCAAATATGGGGTGAAGTAGACTAGTACGCCAAGCGATACTATCAACATAAAGCCTGCACCGATTAAATATTTAATAGGTACGCCAGAAATGAAAAGCATCGAAAGCCCGGTCACGGCGATAAGTATGAAACTCTTCGTATCCGGTTGCCTAAAAAGTATTAACGCTATAATTATCAGCATAATACCGAGCGGTAAAATTCCGAATTTAAAATTGTGCACCTTATTTTTAGCCCAAGATAACCAAGCGGCGAAATAAATTACAAATCCAAATTTCAAAATTTCCACAGGCTGGAAACGGGTAAATCCAAGGTCTATCCATCGTTTCGCCCCTCCGTGACTCCATCCAAGTGACGGCACGAATACTGCCGCAGTAAGCAGAATGGAAAGTATAAAAATAAAGAGTGAGTACTTGCGCCAAAATTTATAATTAATTTTATAAGTTATATACATGCCCACAAGCCCAAGCCCTAATCCCAATACTAATTGGCTGAAAAGCACGGAGTAGAATGTTCCTTGGTTTTTGGCAAAGATTCCGAGCGAAGCCGACACAAAGACAGAAACCCCAATAATCAAAAGAAGCATCACCACTATTAAGAAAAATTTGTCGGGTTTTTTTTCTCGCATTAAATTTATCGGCTGACCACTGCTAAAATTATTCCAATAATTGCAAAAATTACCGAAAGAACCCAGAACCGCATAGTGACTTTATGCGCGGACCACCCAATGGCTTCGAAGTGGTGATGAATAGGGGCGAGTTTAAAAACTCTCTTCCCTCCCCTCCATTTTTTAGAAAATAATTGCACTATAACCGAACCTGAAGTTATAACTAAAGGCAGAGCGACAATAGGAAGAATTAAAACTGTATCCGTGAGGAAGGCCAGTGTCGCCAGGGTGAGCGTCAGCCCCATTATTCCCGTCTCCCCCATATAAAAACGTGCTGGCGGAATATTGAACCAAAGAAAAGCTAAAATCACTCCTGTTAAAACCCCGGAGAATGCCGCTAAATCTATCTGGTTATTAGTAAAGGCGATGATTGAATAAGCTCCGAAAATAGAAGCAAAAACTCCTCCGGACAAGCCGTCGATACCGTCTATGACTCCACCGGAAAATGTCGCCAACGCCACAATAATAAAAAATGGAATTATCAATACTCCTAAAAATATTTCTCCACCGAAAGGCATATGAATTGAAGTCAGTCCAAGTTTATAGAAAAACCATAGTCCTATGAGCACTGACCCCGCCGTTACCATTAGCACCTTCCACATTCGCCAGGATTTATCATCGCGGGCAAATTTTCCGTTGCCATATATTTGAATTAAGTCGTCCCACAATCCTATAATCGACCCCAGCAACAAAGTAAAGAACGGGATCAGAGTTTGGTTACGACTTAGGAAATTCATCTTCGCACTTTCATCAGAAGGGAAAATTATCGAAATCAAAAAGAAAATCAGTGTGGTTAATAGCGCCGAAACCCAAATTATCAACCCTCCCACCCTAGGCGTCTTGAGCTCCTCGGCCTCGTTGTGAATAGTATGGAATTCGAGAGCGTGAGCATCCAAATTTCGGGAATATTTTTTCCACATTTTGTATTTAAAGAAAAAATGCGTTGCAATCGGAGTCAAAAAAAGCGCTAAGAAAAACGCCAGCGCTGTGGGAATGGATATTTTAATCAAGTTCAAAAGCATTCTTAAATTATAGCACTTGAATAGGATTTTTTAAACCTTCTTTTCTTTTGAGGTCTTGTGAACATCAAAAACATAAATTTTATCCGTTTTGTCGTCGTAGAGCATATTATTAGGAAAAACATCCTTAAAACCCGACGGGTGTAGAGTACGTTTTATCTCTGCGATCCTTTGAACAAGAATATTTCGTGCCTGTTCCGCTGGTTCACTATTTTCTAAAATATCGTCGTAGATGGTGTCCTCGAGGAAGCTTAAGTGCGCAGCTAAATTAACCGCATTCCGCCATTTGGAAACGAAATAAGTAGTTTTGCCATCCTGGAATCCTAATTCGAAATCTATCACCTCCACTTTATCCAATCCTTCTAATGCTTTTTTAGCCGCCTTTATCGACTGAACTTCTTCGTAACCATAAATACTTACTTCTTTAAATCCTGATACTCTTTTTACGAAAAATTTTTGTCCGCCGATTTCTAACTTTAAATAATCCCCTGGTACAGTAAGTATCGATTTTGAAAGATTCCAGTCGGCCACTTTACCTGTATTCCCCGACTCATTTAAAAGAGTAATTTTTATCCCGTGACCTTCCAGCACATCGCCAAAATCAGACTTGGGTCCTATCTGCGCTTCGAGTTCCTTAAACCTTCGGAGTATGCCAGGGTTATCGACCACCATCCTACGAAAATCAGCTGAGTATTCCAGTTTGCCCTTAGGCGCTATACTCTGTGCAGTTCTCAAGTTGTTAGTTTCCATACTCATTGCCCTTAAATATATAACTTTTTTGATTAAAATGCACCCATGTGTTATTCTCTTCTGGTGGACAAAAACAATCTTAAAAAAGCTCTACCACTAATAGTACTAATTCTATTTTTGATACCAATCATCACTTCTTCACTGCTCGATTTAAGGCAAAAACAAAGAGAAGAGAAAGCTTATCTTAAAATGCTCGCAGAACAGAAGGCCCAAAAGGAAGGCGAAGAGAGAATATATCTTTTGGGTAAATTTGAGCCAAGCGAAAGAGGAGACTTCTTGCCCATACCGGCAGAATATAATATGAGTGGATACACGACATATTTGAGAAAAGAGACCCTGGAAGCTTTTATCCGAATGGCCGAAGCCGCTAAAAAAGAAAACGTTGACTTAGAGATTGTTTCGGCTGTTAGAAATTTCGATTCTCAGAAAAAGATTTGGGATGACAAGTGGACGGGCGTCACCTTGGTAGACGGAAAGAGATTAAATGAGAGTACCCCTGATGGCTTAGAAAGATTTAAGAAAATATTGGAATACAGCTCGGTACCAGGTACTTCTCGGCATCACTGGGGTACGGACATAGATATAAATATGACTGTTCCTTTTTATTTCCAGACAGAAGCCGGGCAGAAAGTGTACGAATGGTTAGTGAAGAATGCTTCCACCTATGGCTTCTGTCAGCCATACAGTGCCAAGGGTCAAGAGCGCCCTACCGGCTACAATGAAGAAAAGTGGCACTGGTCTTATCTGCCTTTGGCGAAGGATTTTACACAAAGGTACAAAACTCTAGTTACGGACAAAGATATAACGGATTTTGCCGGTGACGAAAACACAGCAAGCATGAATCTCATAAACGATTACGTACTCGGAATTAGCCCTGAATGCCTGTAGCGTTTACCTTTCTTTTTTTCAGGACCACTCTTGCTGGTCGAGAAATTCGATAAACTTTTCAGTATTATTTTCGTTAACGGATTCCATAGTTAGCTCTCCTATTTTTTTAAATGCGCCCTTACCGAATGTTTTTTCGATCAAGCGTGCCACCTCTAACAATCTCCCGGTAAACATTGCTTTAGAAAACATTTTAAATACATCTTCGTACGTTCTAAACATCTGGGGATTTTTTAAAAAAATTACTTGAATCAAGGAGACTAAAACCATACGCTCATCATAGTAAGAATATCTGGCTTCAGTCCATTCTAATTCTGAAGTTAATTCCTGTAAAGGATCCACCCTTGTAATGTCAGGAAAAATATATGCAGATTTTCTATTATTTCTGTATCGACTAAATTGTTCATTGGTTACCGATATCTCTGATAAAAATCTTTCACAGAATCTCTTTGCAAGTTCTTCGGTTATAGCCTCATTTAAAAATTCAAAAAAAGCATTTTGATTCTCTTGGGCATTTTTACCATCATATAGAGAAAACCCAAATCTTCGTTTTTGTGCCTCAACCCCAGCGGTTACGGTAAGGCTTTGGAAAGAATTGGCATGCATCAATTCGTGAACTAAAATCTTCGCAGTCGCCACAATATTTTCTGGATTTGATAGTGCTTCTATTCTACCGTTTAGCTCATTATACCCACCTTGAACGCCTTTTTCCAAAAATGCTTGAACTCTTTCTTCGTGTGCAGCAGAAGCGTCTAACATATGAATTTGTTTTGGTAAAGTAACCTTAGTCGCTTCCGCTCCGTATTCCGAAATAAAATTGGGGATTCTTGTTAAAATATCTTCCACTAGACTGTTTTCTTCGAGTGTCTTTGGGCGTTCGTATTCTTCTATTTTTTGATTAAAGAGAATCTTGGCGGCAACATACTCCCGTAGATTCGCCTCCGTATTTTTTTTACCTCCGACAACCCTATTCGGTCCCGGCATATTGATATTTTGTGATTCCTTCATACCTTAAATGGTTTAAATTATCAGAAAGTTTAATTCGCCTCCTCTCCTGCCACTTTCTTTGTTTCTTCCTCGAGATTCTTTGTGGCAACTTCTATTTCATTATTTACTCCAAAATAATCCGGTAGTTCTTCTACCGAGCGTACACCCATATAAGAAAGCATTTCGAAACTTGGTTTGTAAATATATCGCCTGCTGTCCTTAGGATCGAGCGTTTTCTCAACCAAGCCCCGAACTGAAAGCGCCCGCAAGGTAAAGCTTGAATTTACACCTCTAATATAATCAATCTCTGCTCGGCTGGCGCCACCTCTATAGAGAATAATTGAAAGCGTTTCGAGCGAAGCCTTGGATAATTCTTTATTGAGTTCTTCTTTCTGTAGGTCTTCGATGAGTGAGCTTAGTTCGGGGGTTGTGCCGAGAGTAATTTCATCTCCATTCTCTACAAGCGCCACTCCCCTGTTCGACAAGCTACTTTTAAGCGCAATAATAGCCTCGGCAATTTCTTCCCTGGAAACTTTCAAAAGTACTTCTAATTTCTTTAGATTTATCGGCTCGCCTTTGAAAAAAAGCACCGCTTCAATTTTTGTTTCTAAATTATTGTTCATTGTTTTCGGTCGTTAGCTCTTCGTTTGTTCCTGTCTCTTGGACGGGCCCCCCCGCCATTTTCTCCATAATAATATCGCCGTTGTGGCTTTCCTGAATGGCGTCAATAAGCCCCTGCCTCACCAGCTCAAGCATAGCAAGAAATCCCACAATTACAACTACCTTCTCTTCTTTGCTGGTCCCAGCCTGACCGTGTAAATCCCTGAAACTCATTTTAAGTGAAGTCTGTATGCGCCCACTTAAGCTTTCAATCATTTCTTCGATGCTGATGACCTTCCTTACCTCCACCCCCGGCATAAATGTCTTCTTCGGTATCGAACCTAAAACATCCTTAACGAAAACCATCATAGACTCGCGCGTGATTTGCTCGTCGGGTAAGAAAACCACAATGCCTTGCCGGCGTTCCTCGGGTGCAAAAATAATTTGCTTGCCAAAGGTAGTTTTAATGTTGCCGCCGAGTCTAGTGAAAAGTTCGTAGAGCCGGAGCCGTTCCTCCAAGCTCTTGATGTCACCTTCTTCGTCAGAGGTTAGGGGTAAAGACGGCAGCAATGATTTGGATTTAATTAAAAGGAGCGTAGACGCCACAACCAAAAAGCTCGATACTTGAGCCGGCTTTAGGCCACCAATCTCTCGCATATATTTCAAATAATCCTCTGTGACGTCAGCCAGAGATACATCACTTATGTGCAATTTCCTTTTCTCAATGAGGTCAAGGAGTAGCCCAAACGGACCCTCGAAACCAGAGACCTTTATTTGATATGTATCCGTTTCCACCTTTATATATTAGCATTTTTTACAGAAAAAGATATACTAAAATATCATGAGAAATAAGTCCGTACGCCTGTCTAAAAAAGTCATTCCGACTAAATATAAACTTGAACTCAAGCCCGACTTGGAGAATTTTACCTTCTCCGGCCGAGAAAGCATTTCTGTTAATGTTTTACAAAAAACTAAAACAATAACCCTGCACAGTAAAGAGATAGACATCGAAACCGCAGACTTAACTATCAAGAATGAGAAAATATTTGGGAAAATTTCTTACGATAAGAAATCCGATACGGCAACCTTCACATTTCCTCAGCTTATCCCTCCGGGGAAATACGAGCTAACTTTAGTTTTTCAGGGAATTCTTAACGATAAAATGCGGGGATTTTACAGAAGTAAATATAATGTGAGGGGAAAGGCTTTTCATATGGCTACCACCCAATTCGAAGCCACCGACGCCCGCCGTGCTTTTCCCTGCTTTGATGAGCCAGCCCAGAAAGCTGTCTTCCACGTGTCTCTGGTTGTGCCCCGCGGCAAAACCGCTATTTCGAACACCCTGCCGATATCAGTCAAAGAGCACGAGGCTGGCTTTGATACTATTGAGTTTGCGCCCACACCGAAAATGTCTACTTATCTTTTGGCCTTCATTGTGGGAGATTTGGAATATGTAGAAAAGAAATCTCGCGGCCGTGCCGTACGTGTCTGGACAACTCACGGGAAATCTCATCAAGCACATTTTGCTCTCGACTGCGCGGTGAAAACTTTGGAATTTTATGAAAAATATTTTGATATAAAGTTTCCTCTCCCGACACTCGATATGATAGCCATCCCAGATTTTTCTTCCGGAGCAATGGAGAACTGGGGCGCGATAACTTATCGCGAAAGCGCGCTATTGGTGGACCCTCATCACTCCAGCGTCGGGAACAAGCAATGGGTCGCGCTTGTCGTCGCCCATGAGCTGGCGCACCAATGGTTCGGTAACCTTGTAACAATGGAATGGTGGACACACTTGTGGCTCAACGAAGGCTTCGCTTCCTATATCGAATACTTGGCCGTAGATAAACTCTTCCCGAAGTGGGACATCTGGACCCAATTTATGACTGATGATATGGGCCGCTCCCTTCGCCTCGATGCTCTCGCCAGCACTCACCCGATAGAAGTCGAAGTCCACCACCCGGACGAAATCGGCGAAATCTTTGACGAAGTATCTTATTCCAAGGGCGCTTCGCTCATTCGTATGCTTGCAGGCTACCTGGGTGAGCGAAATTTCCGCGACGGCCTGCGTCACTATTTGAAAAAGCACAGCTATAAAAACACGTCTACAATTCATCTCTGGGAAGCTTTTGAAAAGGTTTCGGGTAAACCCGTAGCCAAAATGATGAAAAATTGGACCGGCAAGCCGGGATACCCAGTAGTGCGAGTAAGCGCGCTTGGGCTCTCGCAAGAGCGCTTTTTTGCAAGTCCTATATCTGCTAAAAAGGCAAAAGATAAAACAATCTGGCAAATCTCCGTCCAAAATATGAAAACAAACTTTTTAAGGGGTTTGGCGAGCGACGGCGAGCCAACTTCAGGAATTTTTAAGCTTAAAAAATTTCGTACCGACAAAAAGTTTAGTTTTCATAATTATATAAAACTGAATTTTGGCGAAACTGGATTTTACAGAACCGCGTACTCGAAAGAATTACTAGAGAAGCTGTATGAGCCAATACAGAATAAAAATTTTAGTTCCAGAGACAGACTAGGAATAATTCGAGATCTTTTTGCTTTAGCTGAGGCAGGTACAATACCTACTACTGACGCATTAGAATTTCTAGATGCCTATAAAAATGAGGACAATTACACTGTCTGGCTCGAGGTTGCGAACGGCCTTGCTCGCCTGCGCCAACTCTTGGCGAAAACACCAGTTAGCGAAAAGGTAACCGTCTTCACTATGCGACTTTTTTCTTCACTGGCAGAAAAGATGGGCTGGGCAAAGAAAAAAGACGAGCATCATACGGGTGCCCTGCTCCGCTCGCTCGCTATTGATCAAGCGGGACAAGCTGGAGACAAAGAAATAATTAGAGAAGCTCGCAAGAAGTTCAATTCTCCTAACATCCCACCTGATATTCGCGGCGCAGTTTATTCCGTTGTGGCTACCCACGGAGGAGTAAAAGAATTCAATCAATTTATTGCTAAATATAAAAAGGAAACTCTCCACGAAGAAAAGAATCGCTTGGGCTCGGCGCTAGGCGATTTTAAAAATGAAAATCTTTTGCTGCAAGCTTGCGAATTTGCTATGTCCTCTAACGTTCGTCCGCAGGACACTGTAGGCATTCTCTCTTCAGTCGGAGCGAACTCCGTGGGCCGAGATATTTGGTGGAATTTTATGAAAAAGAATTGGAAAACCCTGGTCTCTCGCTATGGCGAAGGCGGCCTCACGCTCGGCCGCGCAATGAAAGCTATAGGAGGCAGTGCCGAGCCTAAGCATTTAGCTGATATAAGAAAATTTTTCAAGACCCACCCTGCCCCCGGCGCTAAGCGCTCCATCGAGCAAGTGCTCGAACGCCTCGAAGGCAACATCGCCTGGCTGAAAAGAGATGGAGAAATTATTGCGGAGTTTTTGAATCGATAAAAATTTGATTGTCTAGAAATGCTTTGATGCGGCGCTTGTGAGAATCGAAAATGTTGTCCGGTAGTTTATCTAAATCTAACCACTCCCAGCCATAACATTTATCCGGCTCCATTAAGCTCGGCTCCCCTTCTATGTTTTGAGCTAAAAAGCTGACATGAACATAGTGTTTATCACCACTAGAATCGTGCCCCATATTTAAGAATGTAAAAGAGTCGCAGGTTAATCCAGTTTCTTCGAGAAGCTCCCTTGCGACGGCTTGTATCATTCCTTCATTGTGCTCCAGATGTCCACCCGGAAGTCCCCATTCGCCCTCCCCTGCGCTGTTTTTCCTTTTCCCTAGAAGTATTTTATTATCCTTTATAACGAACGCGTTAACCCCCACGAGGAAGGAATCTCTGTTCATAGAATGATTATATCACTATAGCGAATTTATAAAATTACGAATCTCTTTGAAAGACGAGAGAGTTACCGTCTTTTCTTTGTGAGGCGAGATAAATTCGTGAATTGTCGGGTACCCTTTACGATAGCCTATGCTATACCTTTTATAGAAAACATGACGCATAAGTTCGAAAAGTCCACCGACGGTTTCGTTGTCTCGATGGAAATGCCTTTTGATTAAATAGAGCCACTGAGCAAAAATATTTTTGTGGGTAAGGAATATCACCACATCCGCCGCATCGAGGCCCGGCTCGACCATCCACTCGGTCGTGCCCTCCACGATCCACTTGTCGCTCTCGTAAACTTTCGAAATCTTCGACAGGCTCTCTTCCCGGCTACGCATTTTCGTAAACTTTATTTCGTAATAAAAGTCGTCGGTAGAAAAATACGGTATGCCTAGTTTTTTCTCAAGCTTGCCTGCCAACGTGGTTTTACCTCGTCCCGCATCCCCAGTAATAATGATTTTTCTTATATTTTGCTTGTCCACACTTAAATTATATCATATCGAGCCCGGGGTAATGAGTTATCCACAGCCGAGCTTGGTACTTTACTTGACTAAAGTACTTTAGTTTGCTAAAGTGGAGATATGAGTAAAGGTGTGAATAAAAATGCAGAGGTTAAGACAGTTAGAATGGTGACCGAAATTGGCACAGATACTGACTGGAATACAAAAACCGGCAAACAGCTCGTGGAGGCACTTTTAGCGCTTGAGACTCCCGACGAAGCCAAGCGTTTTCTTCGTGACCTTCTAACTCCCGCGGAAATAAAAGAATTCGCTAGTCGTCTTGAAGCCGCTCGTTTGCTCTCTCGCGATGTGCAGTACAATGCCATAAGTGAATCTACGGGTCTCTCTTCTGCTACCATCGCCCGCATTGCCAAGTGGCTCAATGGCTCTCTCGGCGGCTATCGCTTAGTAATTTCACGCCTTCCTTCGACATCGCTCAGGACAAGTCACCACAACAACTCTTCCCCACAACGGAAAGGGTTGCGTTTGAGCTCGTAATTTATTCTATTTCGAACTTAACCCCTTCCGTCGTGGAAGGGGTTTTGCGTTTACCCTAAAACGCAGACGATTTTGTTCTTTGACAAGGAGGTCAGATGTCAAACCCCGCCGAAGTGTACATTCTCTCAGAGTTAGAACGCGAGGAGCTGCTCGCCCCCATTCAAAATCACAATCATTGCTGGGGGGCACTCGCAGAGCAGATTCTCGGGGACGCAGTCAGGGAACGCACCCAGAATTGGTGTGCGAAATCTCGCGCACATGAGCATGAGTGGGTTTACCCGCGCATGGAGGACAGCATCGACAGGCAGCGAAACGAGGTGCGAACCTACTGCCGTTTTTGTTTTACCAATAAAGGAGGACCATATGTGGGAAAGTAATGAGTTAGTGTGGAAAAATAAAAATGGAGAGACTGTAATCGTTTGCCCTAAGTGTGGGAACTGGAGATTTATCGCGACCATTACTTGCCAGTCGAAACAGCAATGCCACAAAGGTTACCCATATGAAGAAAAAAGCTGGTGCGGAAGATGCGACTATGTCTGGACCAGTTCGAGGAAGTACAAATAAAAACATCGCGCCTGACGAGCGCAAAAGAGGACGTAGCAAGTTTGGAAGACAACTACTACGCCCTTTTTTTATTTACTTGCGTCTACTTTGGCGGCGAGGATGAAGTCGTTTTCGGAGAGACCGCCGATGGCATGCGTAGAAAGGATTAATTTCACTTTATTATATTTTATTTTTATGTCTGGATGATGTCCTTCAGCTTCCGCAATCTCGGCAACGTGGTTGACGAAGTTTATTGCGCCGATAAAATCCTGGAATTTATATTTCTTTATTATTTCTTTCCCGTCCTCTGACAGTTCCCAGCCGGAGACCATATGCATATACTTCTCCGCCTCCTCCTTATCGAGTGGTAGGGCTCCGCCTTCGCACGGCACACATTTTTTATTTAGCAAATTTTTTTCTTTCTCGTTAGACATTTAGATTTTCTCTTAACTTAGCAATTTTATATATACTAAATACTAAGACGATAGCCGCGACCCATTGTGACAAAGAAAGTACGGTGTGATTTATCGCAAAATCCAAAAGGATTGCCACGAAAGGAAAAGTGAGCTCAAGAATAGTAGAAATATGCACGGGAGTTTTCGCCAGACCTTTGTAATAAATCAGGAGTGCTACCATTCCGGTCGAAATAGCAATAAGTGCCAGGAATCCAAACTGCGATACATTCGGCACTGAAAATGATTCCCCTGTTCGCCCAAACCAGACCAACAACGGCAAGGAAATTATCAAGGTGATTAAAAATCGATAAAAAGTACCAACCTTGAAGTCCACTCGCCCCAAAAGCATTTTAGAAAACGTAGTGGATGAACCCCAGGCAAATGCTGCGCCGAGAGCGTAGAACGCTGCGATAGCTGTCCCCTCGCCTGTCTCCAGATTCACGACGCCGTTCGGGAAAGTGACAAAATAGGCGGCTAGAAGTGCAAGCACCGCCCATTTGATATATCTTTTATCCAATTTTTCTTTCAAAAAGATGCGAGCAGTAGTGATGGCAAATATCGGCTGAAGTTTTTGCAGTAAAAATACGACAGATATAGTTATAAAGTGAACCTTGCCAAGCGCGGTCGTAAACCAGAGTGTACCGAAAAGTCCACTCAAAATTGCAATCAAGATAATGAGCCACCATTCACGCGAAGTTAACTTGGTCTGCCACACATATTTCAACACAAATGGCGATAAGATCAGTAGACCTATTAGGTGTTCGAAGAAAATTATCGTAATTGGCGGGAGCGTGTAGAGATGCTGACGAATGAGCCCGTCGAAGGCCCACAAGAGCGCGGCGATGATTATAAAAATGGGACCCTTATAATTTTTCATTTTGTTATTATACTTGATATAGTCCAAACATGAAAACTCCGGATTAGCTCAGGGGGTTTTAAAAGGGCTTTTCATTTCGTAGTGTGTTTTTTAAGGATTGAACCAAACCCCGATTTTTCTGTAAGTAAACTCCTGCTTTTTCTAAAAGATTAAATCTGCTCGCACATGCTTCTAAAATTTGTTTGTATTTCTCGTCTCGTGATCCATCCGAAGCAAAGTAAAACCTTGCTGCTTCGGCTATATCTTCAACTTCACCATGATCATTGAGATCCTTATACCTTCTTTCGCTAGCATACCCAGACATTGTTGTACCATCTTCCTCCATGGCCTTTCTCCACTTCGGACCCGGATGTATGCTGCCAGTGATAGATTTGGCTATATTATGCCCCAGTTCATGATAAAAGGTTTCCAAGAGTTCTTGCTTGCTTACAATATCCGAATCTACATACAAAATGAGTATTTCTTTTTTAGCAAATAATGATCCTTCGCTTCTCGCTACCCCCGCCCTATCTTGCGCCTCTCTTTCGATGCGAATTTCACTCACGCAATCCAAAAATTGCGAAGGTAATGCTGATATTAGGTCATCGATTAATTCCGAAGTTTCGGGGGATCGATCTTTAAACGCAAGGTCGTAAATTTTTATTTTTTTCTTATAGCCAACACTGTCGTTAACTTGATAAAAATATTCGTGCGCTTTTACGTTTCTCGGCTCAAGATGAATTTCGCCTGTCAACTCCCCTGGTTCGCCATTTTTTTCTAGCTTTACCACTCGTAATTTATTTCTATCAACACTCGTAACGACATACATTTCGTTGCCGTGAATATTCATTAGCACTGTCCCCTTCTGGGCATTTTTCACTTGCGTCGGTTGCCAGCCTTCCCGAATGAGAATATCGGAAGCAGATAATTTCAAAATTGTTTCTTTTCCTGTCTCGAGTCTTACGACAGCGACTCTTTCTATGTTCCGCCCATCTTGACCAATAGCTGGCAAAGTTGCCATGCTATCCTCGACGGTTTTTCTTTGCACCCTTATTCCTGCTCTTTGTTCAAGAGGTGGTCGATCAAAGTTCATGGTTTTACTTAAGAGGTTAATTAGCAGTATTTTAAATCCTTTTTTATTTGAGCTATCAGCTCTTCTTCGGTGTCAAATTTTTTAAATTCTCGTAAAAATTTATTTATCTGGAGTACCACCTCTTTACCATAGGCATCACCGTCATAACCTATCAAATGCGCTTCAATTCTGTCTCCGGGCCCTATTACTATCCCTGCTCGATATGTTTTCCCCTCTAGAGTTCCTGTTCCTGCATAAACTCCGTTAGGAGGTACATCCTTCGCCTCAGTCTTTAAATTTACTGTAGGAAAACCTATCTTTCTCCCATAGCTATCCCCTTTCAAAACTTGACCTGAAATTACGTAATTCATTACTTACCTAGTTTAATACCAAGTTCTTTGAGCTGTTTGTCAGGAACTTCTGACGGAGAGCTCATCATCAAATCTTTACCCTCGCCGTTTTTTGGAAAGGCCATTACTTCGCGAATGTTTGGTTCGTTTTCGAGAATCATCATCAAGCGGTCGAAGCCCCAGGCAATTCCTCCGTGTGGAGGAGTCCCGGCTCGAAACGCTTCGAGCATATAAAATAAATTCTTTTCAACTTGTTCTTGAGGAACACCCATTATCTCATACACCGCGAGTAACGCTTCGGGCTTGTGATTCCTGATACTTCCCCCACCTATCTCATACCCGTTTAGCACAATGTCGTATTGGTTGGTTAAAATTTCGGCAATATTTTTTTTATTCAATAAATCTTCCGCGAATTGTGGCTGAGCAGCTGAAAAAGGATTGTGGGTAAATGTCCATTCACCCTCTGCCGTCGGGTTGTCGGAATTATCTGTTCTTTCGAAGAAAGGAAAGTCTATCACCCAGCAAAACGCTAACAAATTTTTATCATCTTTGTCATTGCGTACGTCGGGTCGGTCGGTGCCGTATTTTTCCATAGCTTCCTTGTACGAAATTCTCGGAAATGGAATTTCTTGAATTTTCTTCTCCGGGTAGAGGTTCTGTACTATCTCGATTAAAAGCTTTTCGTTGAGCGCCATTACATCTTCCCTGTCCACGAAACTCATTTCCATATCAAGCTGAGTAAATTCCGGCTGTCTGTCCCCACGTAGGTCCTCATCGCGCATACATTTCGCCATTTGAAAATATCTTTCCATTCCTGACGCCATAAATAGCTGTTTATATTGCTGTGGCGCTTGGGGTAATGCATAAAACTTACCTTGATCTAGGCGCGAAGGCACAATGAAATCCCGGGCCCCTTCTGCGGTGGATTTCGACAGTATCGGAGTTTCTATTTCTATAAAGTTTTCTTTGTCGAGGGCGTCCCGAATAAACTTCACAACTTTATGTCGGTTGCGAATATTTTTCTGCATCCTGGCTCGGCGCAAATCCAAATATCTGTATTTCAATCTGTGTTCCTCGCCTATTTCGTAACCATCATTGGTAATATCAATGTTCGGAGTCTCCGCTTTGTTGAATACTTCGATGTTTGTAACTTCAATTTCAACACCTCCACCCTTTTCTGCATTTTTGTCATTGCGAGCTTTTACAATACCCGAAACTCCAACAACCCATTCTGGACGAATCTCTTTCGCTTGGAGAATTGCATCAGCATGCACAGGGAGGGTCACGCATTGTACTTTCCCGCTCATATCTCGCATATCAAAAAATACCATCTTTCCCTGGTCTCGGCGGACATCCACCCAGCCGGCAATATTTATTTCTTGGCCTATATTTTCCTTTAAATCCTTTATATAAATTCGATTTTTCATATCAAAAGAAGTTTAACATAAAACCGAAATAAAAACAGTGCGTTTGTTTTAAAATAATTTGTGGCCAGTCATACTTTCTGGCACAGGAATATCCATAAGCGTAAGCACCGTCGGGGCGACATCAGCCAGACTACCGCTATGCAATTCTAGCCCCTTCAGAGTGATAAGGGCCGGAACTTTAGAAAGCGTATGGGCTGTATGCATACTCCCCGTTGATTGCTCGACATTTATTTCCGCGTTGCCGTGGTCTGCGGTAATAACCGCAACGCCACCTTGCTTCTCGAGTGTCCCTACTATTCTTTTTAGTTCGCGGTCAATAGTCTCTACTGCTTTTTTTGTGGCTGCGAAATCCGCCGTATGCCCCACCATATCAGCGTTCGCAAAGTTAATGACGAGCAGGTCCGCACCGGCGTCAATACTTTTGATTGCGGCGTCGGCTATTTCTTTAGCCATCATTTCGGGAGCCTGGTTATGGGTTTTCACGTCTTTGCGGCTCTCAATTAATATATGTTCCTCTTTTGGATGCAATTCTTTACGCTCGCCGTTGAAAAAATATGTTACGTGGGCATACTTTTCAGTTTCGGCGATGTGCACCTGGCTCCTTCCAGCACGCGCTACAGCTTCAGCCAAGGTATCTTCAATTTTTAATCTTGGAAACGCAACCAAACTCTCGAGGTCCGGAGCGTATTCGGTCATCGTCGTGAGCAGAACGTTCTGTTCTTTAGCTTTTTCATTTATTTTATAGCAAAGCTGGCGGGTACGGTCGTTTCGAAAATTAAAAAAGAATATGCCATCATTTTTTTCAACTTTGTAAACTTTGCCGGAAGAATCCGGGAAAATAAGCGGCTCCAAATGCTCGTCCTGAATTCCGCTTTCATACTTTTCGAGCAAAGCTTCGGAAGGTTTCTTGCCTTTTTGATTTTCCCCCTGACTTACGAAAACTGCGGCAAGCACAACTTCAGTCCTGTCCCAATTTTTGTCGCGGTCCATAGCGTAGTAACGCCCAGATATTGAGGCAATGTGTCCAGTACCCAATTCTTCTAATAAATTTTCAAGATTTGCCAGAAATTCTCCTCCTGATTGTGGCGGGCTGTCACGGCCATCAGTGAAAGCGTGAATAATAATTTTCTGCACCCCTTCTCTTTTTGCCAATTTTAAAAATTCGTGGAGATGTTCTTGATGACTATGAACTCCTATGGGGCTCAAAAGTCCCATAACGTGGAGTACCGATTTGTGGTCTTTAACGTGCTTGAAAAGTTTATGAAAAGCGTCCACTTTAGCATAGTCAGTACTCGAAATCGCCTTGCCTATACGAACAAGGTCGGTAGCGATGATACGGCCCGCCCCTATGGTCATATGTCCCACCTCGCTGTTCCCTATTACCCCAGGCAGGAGACCGACGTGTTCCCCGCTCGCCTCAAGAAGTGTATGCGGGAAATTTTTCCACAAGTAATCAAAAAATGGCGTACTAGCTGACGCAATGGCGTTATGCTCTTTTGCCTCTCGATAGCCCCAACCATCCAAAATTATCAAGGCAATGCGCTTTTTCATTTGATATTTAAATATTCGGGAAATTTAAGCTCCCGTATGCCAGAGCTCTGTGACCGACGCACCGTTATGTAAATTGTCTATTATCATTGCCAGAAGTTTACCTGTATGTATAACTTCTAAATTCTTAATAGCTTTTCGGTCAGTTTCACGCAAGCATGTGTCACCAAACCAAATGCCTTTAAAGGGCGCTTCATTTAAATTTTTCACCGCGTCGCCCGAGAGAACCGCGTGGGTCGCCGTGAAATATACGTCTTTTGCACCGTTAGCCTTAAGCGCATGCAAGGCTTTGATTGCCGTGCCGCACGTGTCGGCCATATCGTCAGGAATAATACAATTGAAACCCTTGGCGTCTCCGATAACTTCCATCACTTCGGCGTAGTTGGTCTTCTTCGGATCACGAAATTTGTTTACAATAATGATATTTTCCGGAATACCCAGCTGTTGTGCGAGTTTGCGACAAGAAGGCGCCGCACCTAAATCGGGGGCGACAATTTTGAAAGTTTTTAAATCAAATTTCTTTGCCTTAATGTGCTTAATTAACAAATCATTGACGTTCACGTCCACTACCGGAATAGTAAGCGGATGGGCGTTGTAGCTCGAAGGATTGTGAAGACGCAAAACCACTAATCGGTTCGCGCCGGCCATTTGCATCCTCATTGGAACTTTCTGAACCAGAACAGGCTCGCGGTGATTGGAAGGTTTGTCCTGACGAGCGTAGGGCAAGGACGGCATTACTACGGTAATTCTGGAAGGCTCTCCTTGGCGCAAAGCAAAGACCATTGATTCACATTCATCGATGTCGAAGGCTAGCTCTTCTTTTGAGTCGAACCTGGGTTGCAAAATAATGTAAACATCTCGATCTCGCACCGACTCAGTGTGGTGAACTATGAATTCCCCATTTTGAAATACTTTGTAGTTGGAAGGCGCAAGCTTGGTTTTCAAAAGCTTAGCCACCTCTTTAGCGAGGGCTTGGTTAGTACCGCTGGCAGAGCCATATAGCTTAAGCGGATAAGGGTTTAAATTGATTTGTGTGGCCGGCGCCATGTTGCAAGTATTCTATCACAAAAAGTAAACTAGGCCAACTAAGCTGATTGTGGCTTAGGAGCGGCTACTAGAATTTCCTCACTTATATTCGACTCATACATCTCGAAATTATTATTGAAGGCTCGCGCCAGCCTATCAAGTTCGGTGTCGTATGCAGCTTTATTCTCCCAGGTATTTCTGGGATTCATGATTTCTTTCGGAACATCTGGACAAGTTTTAGGAAATTTTAAATTAAAAACCGGTAAGGTGTCGTACTCTACATTGCTTAATTTATCATCTAGCGCCGCACGAATAATGGCGCGAGTGAAAGACAACTTTATTCTCTGTCCGGTACCATAAGCGCCTCCAGACCAACCTGTGTTAACCAGCCAGACATTTATGTCGGTATGCTCTTTTAATTTCTTGCCCAACAATTCCGCGTAGCGAGCGGGATGCAGGGGCAAGAATGCTTTACCGAAACACGCTGAGAACACTAGCTCCGGCTCAACAACGCCCACTTCTGTACCGGCAACCTTGGCGGTATAGCCTGACAGAAAATGGTACATAGCTTGTCCAATATCAAGCTTAGAAATAGGTGGTAATACTCCACTCGCATCACAGGTAAGGAAAAAAATATTTTTCGGAATTCCGCCTTCGGAAATCTCGCGGGCACTTTGGATGTAATGTATCGGGTAAGCGACGCGAGTATTTTCCGTCTTACTCACATCGGCAAAGTTAATTGTATCCGTGCCATCTAAAAACATTGCATTTTCAACGACTGCGCCGTCCTTGATTGCATTCCAAATTTGCGGTTCGTGTTCTTGTGAAAGATTGACGCATTTGGCATAGCATCCGCCCTCAAAATTGAAAACTCCTTTGTCTGACCAGCCGTGCTCGTCGTCTCCTATTAATTCTCGTGAATGATCAGCAGAAAGTGTTGTTTTCCCAGTGCCCGAAAGACCGAAAAAGAGAGCTGTGTCGCCGTCTTTACCGACATTGGCGGAAGAGTGGATTGTTAGGACATTATGCTTTTTAGGCAAGACATAATTCAGCACCGAAAACACGCTTTTCTTTATCTCACCGGCATATGCAGAACCACCGATTAAAATTATTTTCTTAGCAAAGTTTATAATTGTAAAATTGTGTTGCCTAGTTCCATCGATGAGTGGATCTGCCTTAAAAGTTGGGGCCGCCACAACCGACCAGTCTCCATCTTCGGTGTTAAGTACTTCTTCCTCAGACGGTCTCAAGAATAAATTATGTACAAACAAATCCTGCCACGGCGATTCGGTAATTATTCTGACCTTCGTTCGACATTGCGGGTCTACGCAAACCTGCGCATCGCGCACAAAAATTTCACCTTTTGATAAATGGGCTGTGACGCGTTCATATAGAGATTCAAAAATATTTTCATCAAATTTATGATTGACATCACCCCACCATACCGAATCCCGGGTCGTCTCGTCATACACCACAAATTTGTCCTTAGGCGACCGGCCTTTGAATTCTCCGGTGTCCACGACTACCGCGCCGTTGTCGGCCACCCGCCCTTCGCCGCGCTTCACTGTTTTTTCTACTAGTTCCTCAGGTTTCAAATTCCAATGTGCCACTTCGGCGTTATGGAGTTTTAATTTTTTTAAATTCGCATTCTTTGCCTTCAGCCCGGTTTCTTTCATATTTTCTTTTTATAATTTTTAATAAATTTCGAAAGTACGTGGATGCCTTCGACTAGAACTTGCTCCCGCTCACCGAAGGAAAAACGCACATAACCCTCTTTGCCGAAGGCACTTCCCGGTACCGTAGCAACCCCACCTTTTTCTATAGCCAAAGTACAAAATTCCGCAGAGTTCTTACCTGCCCAGCCGAGAGATTTAAGTGAAACGAAGGCATACAGTCCCGCTTGGGGCGCAGAAATATTGGTCTTAAAAGTTTTATTAAATTCTGATACGAATACATCGCGACGCTTCTTCATTGCTTCGTTTACCTTACGGGTTATATTTGCAGCGTCTTTAAGCACTGGCAAGGCAGCGTACTGGCACATAGTAGTCGCCCCGCTCGTACTCTGGCTGGCAAGGCTCGAGAGCGTGTCCATAATTTCTTTATTAGTAAAAACGAATCCGAGCCTAAAGCCCGTCATGGCGAAGCTCTTGGAGCAACTTTCCACTATTGCTAAATTTTTAGGAAATTTGCCAGGCAGAGCGCAAGATGCAAAAGATTTATTGTCGTAAACAAGTCCGCTGTAAACTTCATCGGAAATTACAAAGAGTCCCAGTTTCTCGGCAGCCGTCATAATGTCCGCAATTTCCTTCGAGCTATAGAGCGCCCCAGTCGGATTTCCGGCATTGTTTAAAATTAGTATTTTACTTTTTTTACTGAAACTTTTCTTAAGGTCTTCGGCGGTAATTTTCCAATCCGACTTTTCGCTTGTGTTTATTATTTTCGGCAACCCTTTGAAAAGTCGCACCATACCAGGGTACGACACCCAGCAAGGCGCCGGGATTAAAACTTCGTCTCCGGGGCGAAGCAGTGCCTGAAGCAAAATAAAGAGCCCGAACTTTCCCCCGCTCACCACCATCGCATTTTCTTTTTTAACATCCGAACCGTAGCGGCTATTCATCCAGCGCGCTGCCGCTTCGCGAAGTTCGCCAACACCAGCCACCGAAGGGTAATGCGTTTTTTCTTCTTTGAAAGCATTCACGAAAGCACGGGTTGCAACTTCGGGCGCAGGCACCATCGGCTCCCCGGCACTTAGATTGTAGATTTTTTCACCCGCACGTATTTTCTCGAGAGCAATTCCGTTAATCGCAATGGTAGCCGAGGGCGGAATTTTTAATAGATGCATTTTTTTCATAAAAATTCTTGATTTGAGTATACCGAGCTCTTAAAAATTTTGCAATCAGGCAAGATAAAAAGGGGTCTTACGTCTCGATGATATGAGACTGCCCCTTAATTCTGTGATGTGCTTGCCAATTACGCCGGCAGGCTTGGCGCAAAGAACCTAGATCGGATTGCTTACGCGTCCACAGCGTGCATGCCGCATCGTGCCGTCGCGGTAGCGGCGCATAACACGGTTGCCGCGCCACCCGGGAACATAACGCTCATTTGCTTCGAACCCCGGGAACCCCCCGACGATTTCCCCGTGGAAACCATCAGGCTCGTCGAAAGCACTGCACCCGCACGAGAGATCTGTGCTTGACGAGAGCTCTACAACTTGCCACTTGTTCCATCTGTGTTTAGCCATGCGCGCGTCTCCTTTTATTGAGATTTACTCCAAATGAACAATTTCATTTGTTAAAGATCAATGTCCGTGTAAAAGCAGAACCCAACCCTTCGCGAGTTATGGATGTTAAGGTAATTCCCATACCCTTCCTCTTGCACGCGCAAAAGGAAAAACCGGCTTCGATTGCTCGAGAGCCGGTTTTTAGGTTGTAAGTTTCTTTTTAGTGTTTACAGCGCAAAAATCAGCTCTCGAGCTTTGGTAAAGCTAAAAAAGAAAAAGCTGTTAATTTGTGCACTGTTTTTAATCACTAAAATATTATAGCCCATATTTACAATAACGCAATACCCCTGTGGAAAACTACTTATTTCCCTTTTTGTAGTCTGCTAAAAATTTCTCAAGTCCGGCATCGGTTAGTGGATGCTTGACCAAGTCGAGAATAGATTTAAGTGGGCTCGTAATAACGTCCGCGCCGAGAGCTGCGCATTGCTCTATGTGTGAAGTGCTTCTAATTGATGCTGCAAGAACTTGGGTCTTATAATTATAATTTTTAAAAATTTTCACAATCTGTTCAATGAGAAGAACACCACTCTCTCCAATGTCATCCAATCGTCCGATAAAAGGCGACACGTAAGTGGCTCCCGCCTTGGCCGCAAGCAATGCCTGTCCTGCACTAAAAACCAGTGTGCAGTTTGTTTTTATTCCTCTGTCAGAAAGATATTTTATGGCTTTTATACCCTCTTTTATCATAGGAATCTTGACCACGATATTCTTATTAAGTTTCGCAAGCTCTCTGCCCTCGCGAATCATACCCTCGAAATCAGTTGCGATAACTTCTGCGCTAACATCCCCCTCTACAATTTTAGAAATTTCCAGATAGTGTTTCTTTATGTTTTCAGTGCCGGCGATACCTTCTCTAGCCATCAGGCTCGGGTTCGTAGTCACGCCGTCTAAAATCCCCAAATCATTCGCTTCCTTAATTTCGGCAATGTTGGCTGTATCAATAAAAAATTTCATATATTTGAATTAGTACACATTAACGCCAATTTTCTCCCGCACTTCGTGCATCTTGGCGGCAGCAATTTTCTTCGCTTCTTCACCTCCTTTCTTCAAAATTGCCAGAGCTGCGGGTATATCCTTTGCCAATTCTTTCCTTCGTTCACGAAGAGGCGCGATAAATTTCTCTAAGTCTTCGACTAGAAGCTCCTTCAACTCTTTGTACTTGCCAGCCTTTTCTTCGTAAATTTTTTTAAGTTCGTCCTCGGAACGAACGAGCTTGTGGATGGCAAATACGTTCGCAGGAATACCACCTCCGGAATCCGTAACTATAGCCATTACCGCTTTTTTAATTTCTTCGTACTCGGCAAAAAGTGGAATTGTATTACCGTAGCTCTTGCTCATTTTCCTTCCATCAGTGCCTGGCACCACGGCCACATTCTTTTTAATGAACGGCTCTGGTAACTTAAACGTTTCGCCGTAAGTGTTGTTGAACTTCATAGCAATGTCGCGGCAAATTTCCACGTGTTGTTTTTGGTCAGCGCCCACCGGCACCAAGTCAGGACTGTAAAGCAAAATGTCTGTTGCCATAAGCACAGGATAGTTAAATGTTCCCACATCTATTTCTTTATTCTTTGCTTCTGCGTCCTTGAAGGCGTGCGCCCTCATAAGGTACGGCATCGTCGTAATCGTGTCGAAAATCCAAGTGAGCTCGGTGTGCTCGCTGACGTCGCTTTGTTTAAAAATTGTAACTTTCTTTGGATCAAGACCAATAGCCAAGAAATCTAGAAGAACAGCCACGATGTTTTCTTGCATTTCCTTGGCATTTCGAAGCGAGTGCAGGGCATGGTAGTCAACAATTATAATAAATCCTCCATATTCGCCTTGCAGCTCAACGAACTGCTTCATAGCCCCGAAATAATTTCCAATATGGGGCTTCCCTGAGGGCTGGACGCCCGATAAAAATACCTTTTTTGACATATATAAATATTATCATAGTTCTCCCCATTTTAATAACACCCTTACGCACTCATCCCCCTTTCCTAATGCGGCACCCGTGCTAGAATAACCCGGTGACTCAAAACACCCCCAATCGTAATACTCGAAAAACAAATGTCCGCATCCCACCCCAGAGCATACCCTCAGAACAAGCGGTACTAGGTTCGCTTATGCTCCGCAAGGACGCCGTACACGAAGTCGAGGATATGATAACTCCCGATTCTTTCTATGTAGACAAGCATAAAATGATTTTCCGGGCGATGCTTGATCTTGCGGCGAAAAATGAGCCAATAGATATGCTTTCTCTTTCAACTAAACTTAGTGAACAAAAGCTTCTGAACGCTGTCGGCGGCAACAAATACCTCGCCGAAATTGTAAACATCGTTCCTTCTTCACACAACGTCAAGCACTATGCAGACATTGTCCAAAAGAAATATGTGCTAAGAAGTTTGATTGAAGCTGCCGACTATGTTTCTGAGCTAGCGTTCGAAGAAGGCGACGATAAAATGGACGATATCCTAGACGCCGCAGAGAAAAGAATTTTCAGTGTTGTTTCATCTCCGAAAAACCAGAAATTCGTCAACTTGAAAGACGCTCTCCCTGAAGCTTACGAGCGCCTCGAAAAACTTCACGAGAACCGCGGAATGCTTCGAGGGCTTCCAACTGGATTTAAAGATTTGGATAATATGCTCTCCGGACTTCAAAATTCCGATTTGATTATTCTTGCCGCTCGTCCTTCCATGGGTAAGACTACGCTCGCCCTCGATATGGCACGTATGTCCGGCGTACTTCATGGTAAATCCGTTTTAATTTTCTCACTCGAAATGTCCTCACAGCAACTAGTAGACCGTATGCTCTCCGCAGAATCCCGCGTGAATGCCTGGAATCTCCGTACTGGCAGACTTTCGTCGGACCGAGAATTCTCACAACTCCGCGACTCGCTCGACAAGCTCGCCAAGGCGCAAATTTTCATAGATGACCAGCCGGGTAATTCTATCGTCAGAATGAAAGCGCTGGCTCGCCGCCTCAAAGCTGAAAAAGGTCTAGATTTAATTGTCGTCGACTACTTGCAACTTATGACCACTTCTAAAAATTACGACTCAATGGTGAACCAGGTGACGGAAATTTCTCGTTCGCTCAAAAGCCTCGCCAAGGAACTCGACGTGCCGGTTTTGGCGCTCTCCCAGCTCTCACGTGCCGTAGAATCCCGTGGCGGTAAGCCTCGCCTCTCAGACTTGCGCGACTCCGGCTCTATCGAACAGGACGCCGATGTCGTTATGTTTATCCACCGAGAAGATAAGGGTAAGGACGAATCTGAGAAAACAAACATAGCGGAAATTCTAATTGAAAAACATCGAAATGGCCCTACTGGCAAAGTCGACCTTTACTTCGACGAGAAGACCACCACTTTCCTCAACTTGGAAAAGAGCAGCCTCTCGGACTTCGCCCCTTCGAAAATTGGCGGTGAACTGGACGAGTTTTAAATATGGTAAAATAACCGAATGGATGTCATAGACAAGCTGGCTGAAGTCTTCAAAGAGTTCCCGGGCATTGGCGAGCGCCAAGCTCGTAGGTTCGTGTATTTTCTAATGTCTAGGAACGGGACCTACGCGGACAATTTATCGAAGCTTATTTTAGAAGTTAAAAAAGAAGTGGCTCAGTGCCGGGAGTGTTTCCGTTTTTTTATTAAAATAGAGCACAACTCTTCTTCTGTCTGCGACATCTGCGCAAGTTCACAAACCGACTCCTCTACCTTACTTGTTGTCGAAAAAGATTCAGACCTCGAAAGCGTGAAAAAGAGCCGAACATACCAAGGAAAATATTTCATCCTAGGCGGACTCGTCCCCATTGTCGAGAAAACAACCAAGAGTCGGATTCGCATAGAGGAACTCAAGAAAAAAATCGAGAAAGAAAACAAGAACGGACTCAAGGAAGTCATCCTCGCTTTCTCTGTGAGCCCTCAAGGCGACCACACGGATACTTACGTACGCGAGGAACTAGAATCACTAGTGAAACCGCTCGCGATTAAAATTTCTTCCCTAGGCAAAGGCCTGTCCACCGGCACCGAGCTCGAATACTCCGACAACGACACACTACGTAACGCCCTGCGAAACAGACAATAATTTATGACTAAAAAAGACAAAGAAAATTTAATAAGAGCAGCACATTCAGGTGGCCGTGTCCTGCGGAAATATTTCGGCAAAACTTTGAACCCAGTAGAGAAATCCACCCTCTGGGATTTCCAAACCGAAGCCGACCTGGGCTCGGAAAAAGCCATCTTAAAAGTACTTAAAAAAGAATTTCCGAAATACAACATCCACGCCGAGGAAGAAGGCAAAACCGACAATGGGTCTGCTTACACTATCGTGGTAGATCCACTCGACGGTACAAATAATTTTCTTCTTGGAATTCCTAATTTTTCTGTATCTATCGGATTACTTTATAAAGACACTCCAGTAGCGGGAATTATATATCAACCTATCCTTAAACAAACCTTCTACGCAGAAAAAGGGAAAGGCGCTTGGCTTAATAATAAAAAAATCAGGGCTAGCGGCATAAGGAATAAAAATAAAATTACAATAGCCTACTCTTGTGGGTACAAAACTTCTCGTTCCTATCTTGCAAAAATTCTTACCGCTTTTATTAATCACCCCCACAAACGATTAGCACTGAATTGGTCGATGGCCAATGACTATTGCTTGTTAGCTTCTGGAAAAATTGAGTCTATGATTACCGACCCTGGTTGCCCCATCTACGATTACGCTGCAGGTAAACTTATCGCACTTGAAGCTGGCGCAGTACTTACAGATTTAAATGGTAAAAAAGAAATAGGCTATTTAAACGATAATTTTCTCTTAAGTAATAACAAAGTCATACACAACTACGTTCTTAAAATCTATAAGTCCGTGAACAAGTAAAAAATCCGCATTATGCGGATTTTTTAGTGTGTTTATTTTATCGAAGTAATCTTCACTTTGAAGAATGGCTGGCGGTGGCCGTTGCGGCGTAGATAGCGGGACTTTTGCTTATATTTAACAACCAAGATTTTTCGAGCTCGGCCAATTTCAACGATTTCTGCATCTACCTTGGCACCTGTAATATAAGGCGTACCTATGGTGGTGTCCTTGCCGTCATCTACGAGGAGCACCTTGTCGAAGGAGACTTTATCCCCTTTTTTGTACTCAGTTCCTTTTGTTTTGATTTTTTCAATCGAAAGGACGCCTCCAGTTGAGACCTTGTATTGTTTGCCCCCTGTTTGGATTACTGCAAATTCGTCTTTAGTCATACCGGCTTATATTACAAAAAATTGCTTAAAAAGGCAAGGGTTTGCTACAATATACCTATGCAACCCAAAACCATAGAGAAATACTTTTTCTTCGGGCTCCTTTTAGCAACGCTTGTTTTCACCTTCTTTATCTTCCGGCCTTTCTGGATAACCATCATTTTAGGTATATCTTTTTCAATTGTCCTTCATCCTATTTATGAATGGTTTGAGAGAAGGAAGTTGCCGAGCTGGTTTTCCTCCCTCGCGACCGTGCTTATCTTTGTAGTAATCCTCTGTGGCCCGCTTTTAGGTATCGGCGTCCTGGTATTAAACCAGAGCCAAGACGTATACCACGTCGTAGTGGAAAACGAAGGCTTGAAACCCTTTATGGCTTCAGTAGACAATACTGTAAATAAAATTCTTCCCCCGGGCGTAAACTTCGACATTAACGAAAAGGCAACAAGCTTCGTGTCCTATCTCGCAAGTAACATTACGAAAATTTTCAGTGCCACAGTTTCTGCTTTCTTCTCCTTTATCCTGATGCTCTTGATAATATTCTACTTCTTGAAGGACGGAGCTCGCTGGCGAAGGGCCGCAGTTATCCTCTCCCCGCTCGCCGACAAGGATGATGAGAAGATAATGCGCCGACTTGCTCGCGCCGTAAACGGCGTCATTAAAGGCTCACTTTTTATAGCTTTAATTCAGGGAACAATGATGGGTATCGGTCTCTGGATTTTCGGAATTCCTAATCCGGCGCTCTGGGGCGTCGTGGCAGCAGTTTGCGCAATGATTCCCTCCATCGGGACCGCGCTCGTCTCTGTGCCAGCTATAATTTACCTTTTTAACTCTGGCGACAGTGTTTCTGCTGTTGGACTCTTGGCTTGGGCTACGGTAGCCGTGGGGTTAATAGACAACTTCTTGTCACCTTACATTGTAGGTACGAAGATAAACATTCCTCCGCTCTTAATTTTGTTTTCGGTTCTCGGGGGCATTGCCTTCTTGGGTCCGGTAGGAATTCTCATAGGACCCCTGTCGGTCAGCTTGCTATATACACTCATTTCGATATACCGCAATGAATTTAAGGACAATGCAATTCTATAACACCCTCACGCGCACAAAGGAAGAATTCACACCAATAGACGAAAAGGAGGTCCGGGTATATTCCTGTGGGCCTACGGTCTACAACTTCCCTCACATCGGCAACTATCGCGCCTATATATTCGCGGATACTTTAAAGCGAGCTCTGCTTTATGCTGGATATAATGTTAAGCATATAATGAATTTGACCGACGTAGATGACAAGACGATTCGCGACTCACAGAAAGAAGGTAAAACTTTGAAGGAATTTACGGAATTCTACACTGAGGAATTTTACAAAGATAGCAAAACCTTAAACATTTTGCCACCAGTAAAATTTACCAAGGCCACTGACTACATCGACGAAATGGTAAAAATTACGGAGAAATTATTAAACAAGGGTCTCGCCTATAAAAGCGATGACGGCTCTGTTTATTTCGATATCAAAAAATTTAAAAATTACGGAAAACTTTCCCATTTAGTTGTGGGCAAACAAAAAGATAACGCCTCCGGTAGAATAAAAACCGACGAGTATGACAAAGAAAACGCGCAGGACTTCGCCCTCTGGAAATCCTGGGACGAAAAAGATGGGGATGTGTTTTGGGAGACCTCATTAGGTAAAGGCCGCCCCGGTTGGCACATAGAGTGCTCGGCTATGTCTATGTCGAATCTCGGTGAAGAAATAGACTTGCACACCGGTGGCGTCGACAACATCTTCCCCCACCATGAAAATGAGATTGCGCAGTCGGAAGGCGCAACCGGGAAGGACTTCGTCAAATACTGGATGCACAACGAATGGGTTCTGGTAGATCAGAAAAAAATGGCGAAAAGTTTTAAAAATTTCTACACCTTGCGAGACATTACTGAAAAAGGGATTAACCCGCTCGCTTACAGGTTCTGGCTTCTGATGGCAAACTACCGCACCAGAGTAAACTTCGTTTGGGAAGCCTTGGAAGGCGCGGAAACAGCCCTAAAACGCCTCTACGGGCTCTATTTAGGCCTAGGGAACGAGATTGGTGTCGTAAGCAATAAATACCGAGACGGGTTCAAAAAGTTCATAGGCGACGATCTGGACACACCGCGGGCCCTGACGCTCCTTTGGGACGTTTTCAAGGACGCAAACTTGTCCGACGCCGACAAGAAAGCCACTGTACTAGATTTCGATAAAGTGCTGGGCCTCGGTTTCGAAAATCTGAAAGAAGAAATTATTCCTGAGAACGTGCAAGCACTAGCGCGAGAACGTGAACAATCGCGCAAAGATAAAGATTTCAAAAAATCCGACGAATTAAGAAAAGAAATAAATACCCTTGGGTACGAAGTGAAAGATACCAACGACGGGCAGAAAATTTCTAAAATATAATCTCAATCACGGCTGAGATGCTTAGTATACAATATATAATAGATTAAGGATTTTGAATCCCTAAGGACTTCCCTAGTGTAGTCCCTGGGGATTACTTTCGGAATTTATAACCGATTAGTTTGAAGGCGAGCTTGGCTACGAGGAAATCATATGCGTGAAAACGTGGGATAGGGGCACATTCGGCAAAGTCGGCGCCAACTACATTTTTCTCGCGAGCTACCGCTTCGAAAATTTCCATCACCTGGTACCAAGTAAGCCCTCCGGGTTCTGGTGTACCTGTAGCGGGCATCACTGAAGAATCGAGCACATCCACATCAAAGGACAAATAAACATTTTTACCAAGCTGGCTTAAAATTTTCGGCAAGTCATATTTATTTCCATAATTTACTTGTTCGTGATTTATATATTGCTGTTCCGAGAGAGCTGTGTTCCGAGTCCCAACCCATACAATATTCTTAATCCCCTGTTCCTGACATCGTCGCGCCGCGCAAGCATGAGACCATTTAGTGCCTCCCCATTCTTCGCGCATATCTGTGTGCGCATCAAAATACAAAATCGAAAGATCAGGGTACTTTTCTTGATAAGCCTTCACAATTCCAGGAGTAAGAGAATGTTCGCCTCCTATACTTACGAGGAATTTATCGGTCCAGGGCTTTGCCGACGCATTTATCATTTCTTGAATTTTTTCCAAATCTTCTTCGGGCTCCACGGGCACATATGGTAAGGTTGCTATTTTTACTTTTTCTATAAGCTCGTAGCCAAGCTCGTGGTCATAAATTTCCACTTGCTGAGAAGCTGTGATGATGCCCTTTGGACCGTTGCCAGTCCCCTTTCCGTAGCTCACGGTTTTCTCAAGTGGAATAGGCAAGATTAAAGCATCCGCATCTTTGGGTAGTATTTCCGGTATTCCTAAAAAATTATCGGGTATATTTTCTTCGTTCATAATTGTGATTATACCAGATTAAAAATCCTTTTGCGATATATGCAATAAATTATTATCAGGTTAACTAAAATTAAATAGGCACTGAAAGAATATATAGTAAAAATCCAATATCTAATAACTAATAAACCTAAAATGTTGCTGGCAATACCTGCCACATAAGGACCGATAGATTCAGTTTCGGGAAACTTCCACGTCTTAAGAATTGTCGGAATAGCTGCCAAACCATCACTTAGTATTGCAAACACAATAGCTATTGAAAGGTTATGGGTGAAGATATATAAAAGCAAAGCAAAGAGAGAAAGTAAGCCACAATATATATCAAAAATTCTTATCTCCCAATACTTATTCTTTCGAAATAATGAGAACACAACTACCAAAAAAGGCCCGAAACCCGCGAGAAAAATAGGTATAATAGAAAGCCCCGCACCTGCTTTCAGCTGGAAAAATACACCTATAAAAGGAGGGAGCATCCATAGCACCCAAGAAACTAGATTAGGTCTTGTTGTCCCAAGCAAAACTTCCTTAAGGTAGAAAAAATACCCCACAAGAGTAATTGCAATCGATATATAAGCAAATTGTTCGGCTATCATTTTATATCCCCTCTTTTTTGAGCTCTTCTACTGTTTCGCGAGCTTTGCGAGAGAGCTTGGAAGGGAGTTTGATGTTTAGTTTGATTAGGAGGTCACCGCGTCTGGTCTTGCCTACAGGCACACCCTTGCCTCGAACTCGGAGAATTTCATTGATACTTACACCTTCGGGAATAGTGACTTCAATTTCGCCGTCTAAAGTTTTAATAGGGTATTTTGTACCGAGGAGCGCGTCGCTTAATTTCAAATCTAGGTCCATCACTAAATCGTTGCCTTCCCTTTTGAAAACCGGGTGCGGAGCAACATTTATCTTAATGTATAAATCTCCTGCCGTACCGCGCGAAATAGCTTCCCCCATACCGGTCATTCGAATCATTTCTCCATCGCGGATGCCGGATGGAATAACGATTGAAACTTCCTCCTCTCGGCGCAAGACACCTTTGCCCTTGCACTGTTCGCAGACCTCTTTCGGAACCTCACCCGAGCCATAGCAAGCCTCGCAGATTTTAGTATTGGCGATAGTTCCAAAAATTGTTTTCTTGGCTTCACGGATATGCCCCTGTCCATTGCACTGTTTGCAGGTTTCCATTTTGGACCCTACCTTCGCGCCTGTCCCCTTGCAGACTAAGCAATTGGAAGTTTTGGTGATTAAAATTTTTCGATTGGTTCCGAAAACTGCATCCGAAAAAGAAATTTGAATTTCGGTTGAAATATCGCGTCCTCGGCGAGCAGCGTTTCGATTCATTCCCCCAGAGAAGAAATCGCTGAAAATGTCGTTGAGGTCGAAGTCCATTCCGCCGTTCTGGAAACCACTGAAGTCGAACCCTCCGAAGCCTTGCGCCCCGCCGTAACCACCACCCCCCATATTTTCGTACCCGGAGCCAAATTGATCATACTTCGAACGCTTCTCTTCGTCAGAGAGAACCTGGTAGGCTTCATTCACTTCTTTGAACTTCTGCTCGTTACCGCCCTTTTTATCAGGGTGATATTTGTGCGCCATTTTATAGAAGGCTTTTTTAACCTCTTCCTTGGTAGCGCCCTTATTTATACCTAAAATTTCATAGTAATCTTTTGCCATAGTTTGTGTATTATACCCGCAGGTGAACTGGGGTCAAGTCCTATATCATCGGCTCGGCTTCGTGCGAGTTCTTGGCTTGGTGATCCGACTCTACCTGGTCGTAGGCTTCGTCTTCGGCCGTGGCATTTTCCGTGCCGTGAGTGTGACTTTTTGCTTTTCTTTCAATAATTGCCTTCTCCTCGGCGCTACGGATTATAGTTGCTTCTTCTTGGGCTATGAGTCGCGCAGCGGCGTCCTTAGGAATTGAATACTTGCGACGTGAAGCGGCAATTATCTCTTCTTGATACGACGGATGCGTCGGTGGCAATACACGCAAGGTCTCCGCCGAGAATGGATCGTAGGACTCTCCGTCGATTGTCATTTTGATATAAAATTCGGTCACCGCCAAGTTAATCATATCTTTAACATCGAAAAGGGGCGCGAACTCCGGCTTCATTTTGACTGCGTCTTCACCACCGATACGGAAAGTAATGATGCTTCCGCAATTTCCGAGCACCGCTTGGTGCACGCGAGTAATAATTTGACCGACGTACTGGTGCGCTACGGTAAGATTTAATCCATATTTGCGAGCCTCAGAGAGAATGTTCTCGAAGGTTTGAGTCACAACGTTCTGGAACTCGTCCACGTATAGGTAAAAGTCTGTGCGGGCGGATTCATCCATCGAAGCGCGCTCCATCCCCGCTTGTTTAATCTTTGTCAGGAAAATAGAACCCAAGAATGAAGAATTTTCTTCACCTAGGCGCCCCTTCGAAATGTTAATGAGAACAATTTTTTTCTCATTCATCAACTTCGAAATATCAATCTTATTTTCCTTTTGTCCGAAAATATTGCGGAGCAACGGGTCTGACAGGAATTGCCCCAGCTTGTTGACCAGAGGAATGATGGCGTCCGTATCGAACTTCTCAGACCAGTCGGCGAATTCAATAGCGAAGAATCTCTTCACCATATCATCCGTAATGTATTCCACGACTTTCTGCCGGTAATTCCTGTCTGTCAGCATCGAAATCATCCCGCGCATCGTGGCGTGCGGGTAGTCGAGCAAGGCAAGACAGGTAAAGCGGAACACGTGCTCGAGCCTAGGCGTCCAGTTGGCGCCGAATTGTTTCTGGAACACCTCGATCAATCCTTGGGTTAAAATAAATTTGAAAGCGGGATCAACGTTCGCCAGAGGGTTGAAGGATGCCGGATAATCCTTGTCAGTCGGGTCTATGATGCAGACATCGTCGATGCGATTTTTCGGCACGAAGTCAAGAATATTTTTAAATTCGTCGCCGTGCGGGTCGATGAAGCATAGCCCGTGTCCATAATTTATATCCTGTCGAACTAGAAGCTCCAAGAGCTTCGACTTCCCCACCCCGGATTTTCCAATGATGTAGAGGTGTCTGCGGCGGTCGACGCGCTTGATACCGAAAATAAACTTTTTCTCTTCGAGTGAAGCGACATAGTTCGTACGACCGATGAAAGAAACTTCCGAAGGGTCAACTTTGCCGAAAACAGGCAGCTCCGGAGGCGGAGGTCCGTATTTTATTATTTGAACTCGATTTGGCTTAGGCATTGATAGGTTATTTTATGGCGTAGTGAATTTTGGCGATGTTTATTAAAACGCGCCTGTCGCTTCGCCAAAATCTACTACCCCATTTTACCACAAATCCTAATAAACTTCCGCCTGACCCGCCTCGACTCGCGTTGCTTCGTCGACGCGAGGCGGGTAACATTTTAGTAAACCTCTTGTTGGTAACAACGTTCACAATACACAATTTCCGGCCGCTCAGGCGCATAAGAAGTCTCAAATTCGACTTCACACTTCCCTTCGTGGTTAGGATGTTTTTTATCGCACATACATTCTCTGCGCCAAAGTCGGGGCGGATTGACCAACTTAAATCTCTCCTGGTGCCTGCATTCGAAACAGCTTCGGGGTACAGGTAAATTAAATTTTTTCAGGAATAAAAATTCGTTCTGGATAATTTTATAGGGCCTTTTGCAAGTTTCACACTCAATGACATAATTGACTATATCATCACTTGTGTCGTGTATGTCCGGCGGTAAATCTTTCGTGGTGTGAGTTATGCGCTGCTCTGGTTGTTCACGTTCAATATAGTTGTACCCATTGCTTAAAATATCCGCTTTGGTCTGCGGAAAATAATCTTGCGCGATGGTCTCATTGTAGCCAAAAGGAGAAATATCAATAGGAAAATATTCGCCATATTTATAAATTCTTCCTTTTTTGTCTATATAGGGCATATCCTGCATATGCTTTATTATTTCTTCCCTGAGTTTTTCAAAATCGTCCTTGGAATATTCTTTGTTAAAAATGCAATAATTTTTATTGCGTAATCCGACACAGCCAAAAATATTATTGCACCCGTGGCAATTCAGGGAGTATTCCGCGTTCAGACATTCCCATATCGTCAATCCGAAAAGTTGCCGTGAGCCGTTTATGCCAGAATCCATTGCCTCGTATAGTAATTCTGTGCTGACCCCAACTCCATAGCCGTCGTAACTTGTATAAAGCCCGTGGACCGCATTGGTAGTAAATTTGCAGTCCTTTAGGTCTTCTGAGTCGAAACAATGATAAGAGTTTTTTGAATGAAGAATATTATCTCCTGAAACATTTGAAGAATTAAGAATGTTGGCAAACTTTCTCAAGCTTTTTAATCGGAGACTTTCGAATTTTTTCTTGGCTTCTTTGAAACTCTCAAAATTCCCTATATTTAATTCGCTTAATTTTTTGAAATACTCGTCTTTTGTCAACTGCTCATTCCACATGCAGTAAGATTTATTCCTGAGGTTGGTACAACCAAAACAATTTATGCAGTTTTTACAATCATATAAAAAGTAAGAACTGGTGCATGCTTCGGCGTTTTGTGAAAAGAAAGTTTCGTAACATTTCAAACTAGAAACATCTCCATAGGAAAACTGGCAATCTCTAGTAATAAACATGTCCATGGAGTCTTTGCAATTATTGCACCGCGAGCCGTAAGTAACATTTTCGCCGTCCCAAGACGCGGAGACTAGATAAGCGTTCCTGAATTCACCTATATAATTACCGTATGAAGTATTGACGCATTTCCCGATAAAAAGATTTGGATGCGGTACTTGCTCCATCAGGTCCCGAAATTGACCAAAAAATGGCTTAGAAAAGTCATACTCCCTTCCATATTCCGTAGGGTCCCACTGATCGCCCCACCAAATATCTCGTTCGTACACAATAAACGGAGAGTCGGCTGAAAAGCAACTTATGAGATTTTTCCCTGTCTTTCCGCATTTATTGCGATGTAGCGTTCTTTCATTTCGCCAAGCCATCCTTCTTTGCATTCTACACTCCGGGCAAAATGTCGGCGGTGGGACCTTTATTTTTTCGTAAAAATTGAAATCCTCCGACTCGATTGTAAATTTACCGTTACAATTCTGACATATTACATTTTGTGATTTATACTCCATATACTTTTTATTCTATAATTCTAACGAATTGTAGAATACTTTTCCCGCGCTTACTAAGCGTGTGCCGTACTATACTCCCTTCACTTCTCTTTTTTACTAGACCAGCGATGTACATTTTGTTTATATGCGCAGAAATATTTTTAAAGTCCGAGTTTACGTCACTAGAAATTTCCTGAACTGATAAATTGGGTTTCTTGCCCAGTAGCTCAAGTATTTTCAACCTGTTGTGGTTCGCCACTCCCTTTAAAATCCTTTCTAGCTCTCGTTTTGACTTTTTCATAATTTATCTATTCTATAATTCTATAGAATTGTAGAATGCTCGTAAATTAGTACACCTCTGCCTGATAACATTTCTCACAATATACTATCTCCGGACGTTCTGGAGCATAACCAGTTTTAATGGCTTTACTGCATTTAATGCAAGTACGGTCATACAAAAGCGGCGGGTTACGTAGGCTTAAACGTTCAGCGTGTCTACAGTTGGGACATAGACGAGGAAATGGTAAGCCCATACGTTTCAGAAAATCAAGCTCTGTTTTGATGGCCCGAAATGCACCAGTGCATTCGTGCTTACATGAATCTTTGTGTTCGCATCCAAAAACTTCATTTAGAATTTCTTGGTCAATGTCTTTTATGTCATCAGGTAAATCACCCGTTTTTAGGGTGATATCGTATTTCGGTTTCTCTATTCCATAATAAACAAAACCCTGTTTCTCCATCTCGTCTTTAGATAACGGGAAAAATTCCTGCGCGGCACTCACTTCGTATGGATGGGGCGCCAGGGCACTAGGGAAAAATTCACCGTATTCCCCTGTCATTTTCATATGCTCAATTATTTTTGGTACCAAGGCCTCGTATTCTTCTTTGGTGTACTGTTTATTTAAAATACAATATTTTTTACCACGTAGTGAAATGCAACCAAAAAGGTATGCGGAACTTATACAAAATACGCAATAACTTGATTCTCGGAGCTCGGGGAAACAATGCGTGGAAAACTTTACATTGTATGCCCCAGTACCAACAATGAGCGACTCATATATCAGCTCGGCATTGTTCCCAAAGTTGGAGTAGTCGTAACAATCTCTTACGGGACCATTTGTAACATTTTGGACCCACTTAGAATCCTCCACCCCAACAACTCTATAGCAATCATGTGTATTTTTAGACTCATAAATATAGTCACCTGAAACATTTACGTTTTGTCGACTATGTATGAATTTTTGGGGATAGTTAAGCCAGTGTGCATATGCTTCGTGTTTTATTGTTTCAAAATTTTTATAAGAACCTAAATGTAATTCTTTTATTTTCTTTAAATATTCTTCGCGTTCATAAGGCTGGTTGAAAATATAATAAGATTTATTGCGCAAACCCACAGATCCAAAGCACGAATTGCAACCTACGCAATCTTTACAAAAAGTAAGCTCCTGAGAGCTTTCGCAGTCTACTGAGAAAAGAGTCTGGTAGCAAGTTATACAATTAACGTTGCCGTAAGAAAGCTCGCAGGAATTGGTCATATGACTTTCAAGTGACCCGCGAGAGCCGTGGTCCCAAATAAGATATGCGGAATCTTCTGTATTGGTAGCACCGCGCACGTAATAGCAGTTTTTGATATTGGTAGCGTTTGTGCAATAAGAGCAATGTACAGCTCTCTCCATAGATGTCGAAGGCCAGGGAACTTCATGCAAGAGTTCTTTAAATTGTTCAAAAAACGGGCGAGAGAAATCAAACTCTCTACCGTATATCATTGGATCCCAACCATCCGAAAACCAGAAATCTCTATCGTAAATTTTTATTGGCGATTCTTCAGGAAGAAAAGAGAATATTTTTTCTCCTGTACGAGCATCAGTCTTTTTAAAAACGTGCCAATCATTTCTCCATGTCATTCTACGTTGAAATCTGCACCGCGGACAAAATGTCGGCGGCGGAACTTGCATTTTTTCATAAAAATTAAAATCTTCGTTGGTTATTACGAAGTCTTTTTTGCAATTCTGGCAGGTTCTTGTTTCGGCTTTCATTCCAATATTCTTGAAAATGTGAGAATGTTATTCTAAGATTTTTCGGAGCACGTCTTCAGGAACTTCGGGCGCAGGCTTCGGCACAGGAGGAACTGGCACCTGGGAGCTCGCGCTAGGGACAGGAGCTTGCGGAGGCGCCACAGGAGGTGCTGGAGGTTTCGGTGGTGCCGGCGGCGGAACAATAGTTTTCTGAGATATAAGATTTTTAAGTTTATTCATTTCGTCAGGAGTTGCAGCGCGATCTTTGGAAGACCTCGGGTCCTGATTTACATCTCGCATTTTATTTTTCAAAACATCGAGGGAAATAGGAGCGGGCGTGGGTTTGGGTGCAGGCTGTGGTGTAGGAGAAACAGGCTTGGCCTGAGAGGCATCTTTGGTCATAACCTTAGAGAGCACGTCTTTGAGCGCTTGGTTGTCTCCGCTTCGCGGCTGTGGCCTTGGAGCCTGCGGTACATTGTTTCTTTCCTGCTTGATAGGCGGTTTTGGCGTAAAAACTTTCTTGACGTCACTGACGACTCCGGGTTTGGCAACTGGGGCGTATGGCTTGTCTACACGTTCGGGGTGCCTGTCGTGAGTTTCTATTTTGCTTTCATCTGGCTTAAACTCTATGCCTATGTCCGCCAGAGGTTGGAAAAATTCTGACTCATCGTGAATCGGTTCATCCTTTTGACCTTTCTCCACCTTAACCTCCCCAGACTTAATTTTTGCGATGCATTCCTTACAGTAAGCAGGGCGGCCAGGTTCTGGTTTAAATGGTACAGTGCGTTCTTGTTTACATAGTGAGCAGATTATTGGGAATTTTTCTCCGGTTGGTGACGGAGCGCTGTTTGGGACACTGTCGCCCAAGGACATCCCGCTCCAGTCGTTGATCTCACGCTCCACGATTTCCCTTGAACGACAGTAAAGTTCCCTAGAGGATTTGATAACTTCCTCTTCAATGTTTTTGTCCCCTCCCTTTACCATTGGCGGTAAGGTTTTCGCGGAAAAAGGTCGTGAGGTTATGCCGTCTATCATAAGCTTCATATAGACCTTGTAGTTCGGCAGGTTCACAATGTCCTGGGGAGTAAACTCAGGCTCGAATTCTTTTTCCAAAAATTCTGCATCGTCGGCACCAACCCTGAAAACAATCATAGTCCCTACGTTGCCGAACACCGCATCGCGGACAGCGGTACTCTTGTCGGAGATAAGCTGCGCGGTGTACTGGTGCGCCACCGTGAGGTTCAATCGGTATTTGCGGGCTTCGGAGAGAATCCCCGCGAAAGCGTCCGTCACGAAGTTTTGAAATTCGTCGACATATAGATAGAAGTCTCGTCGGCTTTCTTCCGGTATACGCACACGCTCCATCGCCGCAAGCTGAATCTTGGTAATTATCATACCTCCGAGCAGAGCGGAGTTGTCTTCCCCGATTCTTCCTTTGGAAACGTTGACGAGGAAAATTTTCCCCTCGTTCATCATATCGAAAATATTTATTGTACTTTTCGATTGCCCCACGACGTTTCGAATTATCGAAGTTGAGAGAAACTGCCCGACTTTGTTCTGAATTGGGGCAATGGCTTCATTTCTGAATTTGTCTTGCCAAGCTTCGTATTCGTGAACCCAGAAAGCTTTAATCACCGGGTCTTTCAAATTTGAAATTATTTTCTGTCGATAGTCCTTGTCGACGAGCATTCTTGGAATTCCCAAAAGTGTCGTCCCCGGGGTGTCGAGCAAGGCGAGAATTGTATTGTTTAAAATGTATTCCATTCGGGCGCTCCAAGCATTGGCCCAAATTTTCGTAAAGATTCCCATAAGCCCGGACGCCACGAGGTGCTTGTACTGCGGGTCTACTAATTCCAAAACATTGAACCCTATGTGGTAGTCGGCATCAGCCGGATTGAAATAGATTACATCCTTCAAGCGATGGCGCGGGATAGCTCCGAGCACTGTCTCCACGTTTTCTCCGTGAGGGTCGACAAGGCAGACGCCTTCTCCGTTCTGGATGTTCTGGATAATCATATTGAACAATAGTACCGATTTACCGGTACCTGACTTCCCGAGAAGGTAAACGTGCTGACGCCTATCTTTGCGCTTAATACCAAAAAGCTGGTTTCTATCTCGGTAAGTGGTTAGCCCGATGTAGGTAACGTCTTTGTTTATAGGTATTTCCGCAATCTCCATTCCATTAATAATACCAGAAATACCACAAACTAAAAAGCCCCTTGCGGGGCTTTTTGAATTACTTAGCTTCGTTCTGAGGAGGTTCCTCGCCTTCTTTCTTTTCCTTGAATTCCGCATCTTTGACTTCAGCGGGTTGTTCTTCGGGGGCTCCGGTTGGCGGAGTTTGAGCGCCAGCCTTGTTCATTGCCTCACCGATTTTGGACATTTCGGCAGACAATTCTTCGGTGGCCTTTTTGATAGCTTCGCCGTCTGTTCCATCTTTTACCCCACGAAGCGCAGTAATTTTCGCCTCCACTTCAGTTTTCAATTCTGCGGAAATTTTGTCTCCGGCGTCTTTCACCGCTTTTTCTGCTGTATAGATAATCATCTCGGCGGTGTTTTTCACTTCAGCATTTTCTTTCTTTTTCTTGTCTTCCTCGGCGTGCACTTCAGCGTCCGCTTGCATCTTTTTGATATCTTCTTCTTTGAGCCCGGAGCTTGCTTCAATTTTTATTGATTGAGTTTTACCTGAAGCCTTATCTTTCGCAGTAACATTCAATATTCCGTTGGCATCCACATCGAATGACACCTCAATCTGCGGCATACCTCGAGGAGCTGGCGGAACACCGTCCAGGATAAATCGCCCGAGAGATTTGTTATCGCTTGCCATTGGGCGCTCTCCCTGCACAATGTGAATTTCTACAGAAGTCTGATTGTCGGCAGCTGTAGAGAAGGTCTGGGATTTACTGGACGGGATGGTGGTGTTTCTTTCCACTAATTTCGTAGCCACGCCTCCGAGAGTCTCAATTCCCAGAGAAAGCGGAATAACGTCGAGGAGGAGAACATCGCGTACATCTCCTTGCAAAACTCCGGCTTGCACCGCAGCACCAAGAGCGACGACTTCGTCAGGGTTAATGGTTAGGTTAGGAGCTTTGCCAAATACTTTTTTCACTTCTTCTACAATCTTCGGCATCCTGGTCTGACCTCCGACCATCACTATTTCATTCATATCTTCCATCTTGAATCCAGAGGCAGCCATAGCTCGCTTGGTAATTTCGATAGAGCGAGTAACGTATTCATCTGCTAGGGATTCTAACTGCGCCCGAGTCATCTTGAGCAATAAGTGCTGAGGACCTTCTGCTGTAGAAGTGATAAATGGAATGTTGATTTCGGATTCTATTGCAGTAGAGAGCTCAATTTTTGCTTTTTCTGCTGCTTCGTCTAAGCGTTGCAATGCGAGCTTGTCTCCGCGCACGTCCACTCCGGAAGTTTTCTTAAATTCTTCGGCAATCCAGTTAATTATCTTGTGGTCAATATCTCGTCCGCCCATATGGCTGTCTCCGTCTGTAGACTTAACTTCGATGACATCATCTCCGATTTCGAGCACAGACACGTCGAATGTTCCGCCTCCGAAGTCGTAGACCACTATTTTCTCATTTTTCTTTTTATTAAATCCGTAAGCGAGGGCCGCCGCTGTAGGCTCGTTGATAATTCTTTTTACATCGAGTCCGGCAATTGCACCTGCGTCTTTCGTTGCCTTTCTTTGGGCATCGTTAAAGTATGCGGGAACAGTGATGACAGCTTCAGTAATTTTCTCGCCGAGTTTTGTTTCGACGTCAGTTTTAATTTTAGAAAGAATCATCGCCGACACTTCTTCCGGTCGCATCCACTTATCACCGATTTTTACTTCCACTCCGCCGTTGGCAGATTTTTGAATTTTGAAAGATGCATTCTTTAAATCTTTCTGCACTTCAGGATCTTCAAAATTGTGACCCATAAAGCGCTTGATGCCGTACACTGTATTTTCCGGATTGGTCACCGCCTGCCTTTTCGCAAGTAAGCCTACAAGCCTGTCTCCATTTTTAGCAACGGCTACTACCGAAGGAGTCGTGCGGTTCCCTTCTACGTTTTCAATAATTTTCGGCACACCGCCCTCTATGACGGCTACCGCAGAATTTGTCGTACCCAAGTCTATTCCTATGATTTTTGACATAATTTTATTTTGTTAAAACTTATAATTAATTTTTTAATAGTATATACCATCCAAATTAAATTAGCAAGCTCTTCGCGGTCGCGAAATGGTTGCTAATTCTTAATATATATTATATAATACAGGTATGTCAAGGAAAAAGGACTACTCGGGCAAAATAATCAAAATTTTAGGCAAAAAACCGGCTACTTCTGTCGAAGAAATTTGGACTGGTTTCCCTGACCAGAATCGATATTCTGTAACTAGATCATTAAAGGGCCTTCGTGAGGCAGGTCTCATTGAGGCTCTTTCCTCCGCTCATTGTGAATATGCACGCCTCACAAAAGAAGGAAAAAAGAAAATGCATAGTCTAATTCTCGAGAGTAATACTGGCCTGGTGAACACTTCCTGGGACGGATTTTGGAGGATAATTTTGCTCGACCTTCCAGAAGAAAGAAAAAGCGAGCGCGAAAGTCTGCGCTACCTACTAAAAAAAGCTGGCTTCGTCTGCCTAAAGAATTCTGCCTGGATCTCCCCTTTCCCATACGAGCATCTCTTCACAAATATTAAAAAAGATTTAGGCCTGACGACAGAAATGATGATTATGGTCACCGACAAAATCGACGAAGAATCTAAAAAGGTTTTATTTCAAACCTTCGGGCAAAGTTAATCTCCTTACATATGTAAGGATAGGTGTAAGGAGATTAATACACCTCTTTGTTGTAGCAACTTTCGCAATAAACTTTCTCCGGTCGCTCTGGAGAGTAGGGTGTTTCAAATTCATTCTGGCAACCTGAATTCATACATTGTCTGTGCCAAAGCTTAAGTGGGTTCTTTTTACGTACACGTTCGCCGTGACGACAAAATGGACATAATGTGGGTAGTGGTAAATTAAATTTTTTATAGAAGTTGTATTCAAATAGTGTAATCTTAAACGCCCTCGGGCAGTTGTCATCACACTTACCTCCATGTCCACACTCTATTACCTGTTCGAGGATTCCTAGGTCTGGTAAAATGTCGGGAATTGCAGAATTTTTTAATGTAATATCGTAATTTTTCTCCTCCAAAACTGCCCAATTGAAACCTTCTGCTCCAGCCCTTTCGGAATCAAGCGGAAAGTAGTCTTGGGCTTGAGTCTCGTTATATCCAAAAGGAGAATATTTCGCGGGGAAAAATTCTCCGTATTCTCCCAATTTCAGCATCTGGTCGACTATCTCTTTTCGTAGTTTTAAGTAGTCTTCTTTCGAATATTGCTTATTGAAAATGCAGTAAGACTTATTGCGGAGACCTATGCACCCAAAAATATTGTTACAGTCAAAACAATTATACGAATATTCAATATCGAAACCTCCCCATATGAGCGAAGAGAAATTTACTCGCTGGGCCTCAACACTGTGGGTGTCATAACAAAGCTCTGCGCCATCCCAAGCAATGGTCCCATCATAAATATCCTTACAGTTGCCCCACACCCTAAAGGAGTAGCGCACATTTTCTGAATCTCTCACATAAAAACCCTGATTTACAAAGCGTGCGTTCAGCACATCATCCCCTATCGCTTTTTCAGCCTTAGTAATCACCGCGTATTTCCTGGGAACTTTTAACTTTAACTCTTCGAATTTTTCCTGGGTATTACTTAGTCCTGCGCGAGAATTCAATTTGAGTTCTTCTAATTTTTTAAAATATTCTTCCTTGGAGTATTGTTCGTTAAAAATACAGTAAGACTGACTGCGCAAACCTACACACCCAATACAATTGTTGCAATTACGACAGTCATATAAGTAATAAGAATCGACACACCCTTCGCAGTTCTGACTAAAAAATAAATTGTAGGATTTAACGCAATCAATTAGTTCGTAACAATACTCGGCAAAATTAGAACCATATAAATCAACAGAAAACTTGGTGTCCGTAACCGCACCAAACACATAAGACGAGTCCTCCACGCGCACAAAGCCCGCCGACCAATAAACATTCTTGGCATCGGTGCAATAGTTGGTATATTCACTATTTACGCCATTACGAGTTACGACATTCGGATGCGGTACCGCTTTTAAAAGTTCGTCGAATTGCTCGAAGAATGGACGTGTAAAATCATATTCACGACCGAAAGACATAGGGTCCCACGCATCACTACGGAAATAGGCCTGTTCATAAACTTTATACGGAGCATCAGGTCGAAAAATAGAGAGCATTGGCTTGCCCGTGGCATCACACACCCGCCTGTGCCAGCTGCGCTCATTGCGCCAAGCCATACGTCTCTTCATCCTGCATTCAAAACAAAACGTCGGCGGTGGAACTTTTATTTTTTCATAGAAACTAAAATCTTCACTTTCTATGGTGAAATCTTTTTTACAGTTTTGGCAGATTTTGTTTTCGTTTTTATATTCCATATTTTAGATCTACGCTATAGCGTAGATCGATTTTTAATACACTTCTTTGTTGTAGCAACTTTCGCAATAAACTTTCTCCGGCCGCTCTGGAGAATATGGAGTTTCAAATTCGTTAGGGCATTTTGCGGCATGGCCGTGAGCTTCGACTGCACATTTGCAATTACTATGCCAAAGACGGCGCGGCGGACGCAAACCAAATCTCCTTCTGTATCTGCAGTTCGGGCACTTTCGCGGTATTGGAATTTTCTCTTTTTGATAAAACAAAAACTCGTTTCGGGTAATATTGTAATTTTTTGAACATTCTACGCAAGCTAAAATTTCGTTCAGAATGGTTTCCGGCACATCTTCTATTTTATCAGGAATTTTTTCGCTCGTGATAGTTTCCTTGCCCAAAGTACCGCCCAAGTTTTCTTCCCAATGCCAACCTTTGGCTAAAACTTCGTTTTTTGTCATTGGCTCATACATATTGCCCTGCGTTTCGTTGTAGTAAATAGGCGCAATTTGAGGTGGAAAAAATTCGCCATATTCCCCTGTTCTCTTCATATGCTCAATGATTTTTTCTTTTAGCGCCAGATAGTCTGCTTTAGAATATTTTTTATTAAAAATCATGTATTCGCCCTTTTTCACACTCACGCAACCAAAAAGATTCTGGCTATTTTGGCAAGTGTCGGAATAATCAATATTCATGTTGTCGTAAGATAAATGGCAAAAATGGCAATTGGAAATACGAGCACTCCCCTGACACTCGTAGCTCAATTCAACATGGTCGCCCACGTGATATAAATCCATAGAATCCTTTACCCCATCCGGACTGCAGATAAGAAATTTAGAATTCTCCCCCATTAGTGTCTCAAATGATAATGCCACGTTCCTGCAGTCAAAAATCATGCTACCTATAGAGTTAATATTTCTTTCACTTACAGTGTAACGGTGTACGGCCTCTTCCCGCATAATCTTTTCAAATTCTTTCTCTAGGCCTTGGCGTACCGTAAACGAAGAGAGATCGTATTCTTTTATCTTTTTTAAATATTCTTCCCGAGTATACTGTTTATTGCGGAATACATAACTTTTGCCCCGGAGGTTTGTAGACATAAAGCAATTATTACATCCGCGACAATCGAAACAGTAAAAACAAGAAGAGCAATCTTTTATGAATTTCCCATACTGACATTCATAAGAAATACGAGAGTCCGTAACTTCGTACAATCTTTCTCCTTTCTCGTAAATGTAGCTGCAATCTATTAAATCTCGCGAGTTCCAAATTAATGTGCTGTATAACGCATTCTCGTTGTAGAAGGCAGAAAAGGTGAGGTAAACATTTTTATTATCACTCGAATGATTGGTATATTCAGAATTTTCACTATTTTTATTTAGGAGTGCCATGCGGGGTACGTCATGCTGGAGTTCGGCAAACTGTTCAAAAAATGGGCGAGAAAAATCAAAATCGCGGCCGTAAGAAGTCGCATCCCAGCCATCGCCCCACCAGCACGAATTGCAATACACTTTATAGGGCTTATTTTGGGAATAAATCGTCACCGTACTCTTGCCGCACAAGTCGCACGACCTACGGTATAAATTGCGTTCGTTCCTCCACGCATAACGCCGCAACTGCCGACAGCCTGGACACCAAGTCGGCGGTGGGACTTTAATCTTCTCATAAAAATTAAAGTCTTCACTATCAATCGTGAAATCTTGTTTACAGTTTTGACAATTTCTGGTTTCTGGTCTCATATCATCATACTAGTACGCTAGTGTCTGTTCTAGGCGATATTTTGTTTATAACACTCAAAAAGATGTCGATTATAAAGAGTTATCCACATCGCTGTTTTTATTGTGAAAAAACCGGAATGGCATATTATCCACCAGAATGGGGTTATCAGAAAATAGCCTGCGAAGAGCTGAAACTCCTTTTCTAAATTTACCAAATACGGAAAAAGCAAAATGCTGCTTAACGCGACATCCAAAGCATTGCTCCGGGATTTTCAATCCTACTTTTTCATACAAAAGTAAATCGCCAGAATCTATTATAAATTCTTCTTTACAATCAGCGCAAATTTTACTCTCCGTTTTTGAATTCATAGACATTCACCCGAGCGGCACGCATTACGCGCTCACCGAGCTTATAGCCTTTCTGCACAACTTCGGCAACTTTATGGTCAAGGTCTTTCTGGTCCGTGGCCACCATATCTATAGACTGGTGAATGTTGGGGTCGAAAGCTTCACCCTCTTCACCTATCGGCTTCACGCCATATTCCTCGAATATGCCATTCATTTGCGCATAAATATACTCCACGCCCTTGCGCCAAGTAGCGTCAACTTTCTCCCAGGCCTCCTTGTTGGCGAAAGCCATATTGAAACTGTCTATAACCGTCAGGAAACGAGTAAGTATTCGCTCGCGCATCGCTTCGGAAAAGACGCCCTTGCGGTCATCTTCCTGCTTTTTATAGTTGGCAAAGTCGGCCCGCTCTTTCTGCCAGCCTGTTAGATACTCTTCTTTCTCTTTTTTGGCTTGTTTTAGGTCAGCGCGAAGCTTTTTGAGGGTTTTTTTCACGTCTTCTTCGCCGTCGTCATTAAATTCAAACTCGACAACATCATCTTCCGCCTCAGGCTCTTCTTTTTTCTTATCTTCATCGTTCATATGGCTCATATTAGCATAAAAAAATCCCTCTTCCAAGAGGGATTTTTTCGTAAAATAATTAACGTTTTGACCACTGAGGAGCTTTGCGGGCTTTCTTCAAACCGAACTTGCGGCGTTCTTTTGCCCTAGGGTCACGTTTCAAAAACCCGAGAACTTTGAGTCCTCCGCGCAATTCTCCGTCGGAAACAACTAGAGCTCGAGACAATCCTAGGCGCACAGCTTCAGCTTGAGAGTGCATACCTCCGCCAGAAACCTTAGCTTCTACGCTCCACTTTGTTTCTGCTTTCTCAGCGCTCATACCCTTAACTATAGGGTCAAGGACAAGGCGTCGTTCCACTTCAGTATGGAAATATTCTCGCGCTTCTTTGCCATTAACTACGAAGTGGGTCTTGGTTCCCTTGGTGATGCGGACTCGGGCGGTAGAAGTTTTGCGTCTACCTATGGCCTCGATGTATTTTTCCTTTTTTGTTTCTTTATCCATACAGTATGTTAATTCTCAATTTCTAAATTTTTCATCATCGTGCGACGAATTTTGTTGTCTGGAAGCATTTGAAAAGTGGACAATCGAATAAGCTCCTTGATCCCTTTCTTGGTTGCAGTTTCGGCTGCAGTCATCACGCGCAATCCTCCCGGAATTCCTGAATATCTCTTATGGTTTATCGTTGCAAGCTTTTTAGGAGTGATGCTGAGTTTGGATGCATTGATGATTTTAACCGGGAAACCAGTATACTTGTGGCGCTCGAATGTAGCCGCAGTTTTACCCATAAGGTGCATTGCCGCTGCGCTAGCTACTCGGCCCAAAGTCTTACCCTCGGCGTCGATGGTTTTCGTCTTATCTCCTTTTGGTTCTGTATTTTTCTTGTTTGCCATTTTGTTATACTAAATTATTTTGCCGAATTACACAAACTCAATCACTGCCATCTTCGAACCGTCCGACTTGCGAGGCGGAAGTTTTAAAATTCTGGTATAGCCGCCTGATCGTCCTTCATATCGAGGTGCTAAAACTTCGAACAGCTTCTTGGTCTCTGGTTTTCGGCCGGCAAGCTTGGCTATGATGAGTCTCTTGGTGGCAATATCATTTTTCTTAGCTCGAGTGACAAGCTTTTCCATAAAAGGACGCAATTCCTTGGCCTTTGGTTCCGTGGTCTTAATTTTTTCGCGAATTATAAGATTGAGCGCTAGAGAATTTATAAGCGCTTTCTTCTGTGTCTTTGTTCTGCCGAATTTTCTTTTACTATTGTGGTGCCGCATATTATTCTTTCAAATTAAGGCCGAATTTGGTTAAAACTTTTTTAATTTCGGCAATACCTTTCTCGCCGATACCTTCAACTTCGAGAAGGTCTTCCCTCTTTTTCCTTGCCAGTCCTCCCAGGGTCCTGATGTTGGCTCCCGAGAGTGCGTTTAAGGTGCGAGTAGATAGGTCAAGGCTGTCAGTGCGGGTCTTTAAGACATCGGCTACATCGCCACCCTTCTTGTCGTCTTTATCTTCTGTGGATTCTCCTTTGCTGCCAGATTTCTTCTCCACTTTCACCTCTTCTTCTTCAGGCTCTTTGAAATCGATGATGGCCTTAAGCTGGTTAATCATTATTTCAATGGAGCGAGAAAGTGCGTCGCGAGCAGAAAGAGTTCCGTCGGTTTCAATGGAAATTCGAAGGCGATTATGGTTGGTCTTGTCGCCAACGCGCATATTTTCCACTTCGTAGGAAACTCGTCGAATCGGGGTAAAGATTGCGTCCACAGCAATTGTGCCTACGTCCACTTTGTCTTTCTGGAAAACTTCCTTGGCGATAAAGCCCAATCCTTTCTCTATCTTCATCTCAATGTTGAGATTGATTTTACCTGTTACCTCGGCGATGTGGAGCTCAGGGTTTAAAATTTCTACCTGACCACCAGCCTTGATGTCTCCAGCGAGAACTTCTTTCGGTCCTTTCACGGAGAGAGTAACTGTCTGAGGCTCATCGGAGAGCATCTTCAGACGAATTTTCTTCATATTCAAAATCATCACTATGACATCTTCTTTGATGCCATCCATTGTCTGGAATTCGTGAGTTACGCCGTCGATTTTTATAGCCGTGATGGAAGCGCCTGGCAAAGAAGAGAGGATAATTCGGCGCAAGCTGTTGCCGAGGGTGTGCCCGTAGCCGGGGTAGAGACCGTCAATCTCAAACACTCCTTTGTTGCCTTCTTCTAAGACTACTCGAGGCTTAGATGGCATAATTATATTATAGTCAGGCATATTTTTTATAATTTAATTTGTAAATTTATAAGCAAACGAAAAAATAATTTATCGGCTGTAAAACTCGAGCACGGCGTTTAAATCTAGGAATGTCTCCGTGTTCTCCGGTTTGTTAAGCATCTTGCCTTCCATAAGCTCGGTATTCCATGCTATCCATTTCGGAGCGTTATAATCCTTCAGCCTGTCTGCCAAATTTTCAAAAATTTTCCTCGGCTTGCTACCTTCGCGAACCTTCACCACATCTCCGGCCTTAAGTTCATAAGACGGGATAGTTACGCGATGAGAATTGACTATGAAGTGCCCGTGAGAAACCATCTGCCTGGCAGCGCGTCGTGACGGAGCAAGTCCCATTCGGTAGATAGCGTTGTCGAGTCTTGATTCTAAGCTTTCGAAAAGCTTAGGCACAGTACCCGTACCTTTGATATGGGTAGCTTTCTTCACGTAGTTGGCCAATTGTCGCTCAGTAATACCATATGAAAAGCGAACTTTCTGCTTTTCTAAAAGCTGAGCTCCGTATTCTGAAGGCGCTTTCGGTCGGCGGCCTGACGCTCGTGGATCTTTCATTGAAGCGGCAAATTTCGGAGTCTGACATTTGTCATAAACTCCCGCGCCTAGCCTTCTACCTATTTTATATTTGGGTTTGGATATCATAATTTTAAAATTTATTAAACTCGTCTTGGCTTCTTAGCCTTTGGTCCGTTATGTGGCACCGGAGTTGCATCTAAAATTGAAGTTATTTCGACACCATGAGCCATAAAAGCTCGAATTGCTGGCTCGCGTCCGCTACCTACTCCGAGGACTACAACGTCAGCATCTTTCACACCCAATGCTGCTGCTTTGCCTCCTATCAAATCCCCAACCTTGGAAGCTGCAAACGGAGTACCCTTCTTGGCGCCCCGAAATCCCAAACTACCTGAAGAAGACCAGAAAAGTGTATTGCCAACTTTGTCGGAAAATAAAACTTTCGTATTGTTGAAAGTCGCTTCAATGTGTAGCACTCCGGAAGTAACTTTCTTTTTCGGAGTTTTTGTGGCTACCTCTACTGCAGGCGAATTCTCTGCCGCTTTTTCGTCCTTCTTTTCTTCGGTTGTGGTTTTTGTCTTTGCCATATTAATTAATTATGTCTTGCTTTCTTTGCGGCGACCAGAAGCCATTGTCTTTCTGACGTTACCTCGGACGGTACGAGAGTTGGTCTTGGTTCGCTGTCCGCGCACCGGCAATCTCTTTATATGCCTGATACCACGATAACTTTTAATATCTTTCAATCGTTTGATGTTTGCGGATACTTCTCGTTTTAGGTTTCCTTCTATCGGAATTTTTTCCACAACGGCACGAATGCTGTTCTCCTCTTCGAGTGAAAGGTCTTTGGCTTTCTTGCCTCGTTCGATACCTACCTGGTCTAAAATTCTCCTAGCGGAAGGGATGCCTATGCCATAGATGGCAGAGAGGCCAATTTCTAATCTTTTCTCGTCTGGTATTGTGATTCCGAGGATTCTCATAAATTATTGTTTCTGTTTATGCTTGGGGTTAGAGCAAATAATCTTTAAATGCCTGGCTCGCTTGACCATTTTGCATTTCGCACAAATTTTTTTAACAGCGGATTTTATTTTCATTGAAATTTTGGCAATAAGACAAATACAAGAGAAAAACAAGGAAAAAACCCTTATTTTTCAATCTTTTTTAATTTTTTAAACCGTGTTCTGTATAATACACTATTCTTTTAAAAATTACAACCTTTTTACTATTCTGCCTTTACCTCCATAGGGGTCGAGCACAACCTCTACTTTATCCCCTATTAAAACCTTGATTCGATGCATACGCATTTTGCCACCGAGATAAGCCAGCATCTCTTGTCCGCCTTCCGCATCTTTGTCGAGCGCAACGCGAAACAATGTGTTCGGCAAAGCCTCAGTCACTACCCCCCTGGCTGTTTCCAGCTTATTATTTTTCGAATCACTCATTTTCGTATCGTAATCATACTAAAAATTATGCTTCACGTCAAACTCGTGCACATGCATATCTTACGATTTAATCTTCTAGCGGATAATTAACCTCAATTTTAATCTTTTCGGATTTATCAGGGATGGTTCTCTGCCAAATTGGACTCAAGTTAAGCTCGGCCCTGTCAATGTTTTCATGTTGAGATAAGATTGAAACGAAATCCTTTTTAGGCTGTCCTAAGATTTCATCCATAAATTTATTTTCATCCAATCTCCAAACTATCCGTGATTCACCTGATAAATGAAAACTTATCGTGTTCATTTCCTCAAGCGACACGTCGCCCACAGGCGCTAAGGTGAACGTAAGTTTGCGTATATCCGGCATATAGATATCCGCGTCCTCATAGCCGGAGACCTTAGCGTCGGCAATTTTCTTAGTAAGTTCGGCTTCGTTAAATAGGAGTCCGTAGAGCGTGCCATTCAATTTAATCGACAGCTCTTCAGTTCCCAGTGGCGAATCCATATTATCTACAGTGAAGGCCACCGCGTTCGGCCAAAGAATAAATCCGGGAGGAATCTGACCTAGAGCTTGCTTATACAATTTATCCTTAAGAGTTTTTTCAAGCTCTGTCAGAGCGGACTGTTTTTCTGCTTCGCTTGCTACAAGCGTCGTACCTACGAAACCACCGGTTATAGAAGTTCCTGGCTTCGACAAAACTTTAAACTTGTCGTACTTGGGTGTTCCTTTAAACCCGATAATTTGAAAATCTATGGGCCCGCTATTGTACTCTTCTCCGGCTTCACTAGCGTAAATTTCTACTTCAACGGAGCCCGGGGCACCGCCAGTCTTCATCCCTGGCACTGTGACTACCTTTCTTGTTTTATAAATTTTTCCGTTGGAGCCGGATAGTCGGGTATCAATGTCGAGCCGCTGGGGAGCAGAGCTAAAGGAATTGAAAATTACCGCGGTGCCACTAGCCTTTTGTGACAATTCTTTTTCTTCCGTAGCGGAGAGCTTTTGGTCCTCCTCGCCGGAAATCACCACCAGGTCGAAAAGTAGCGCTCCGGTCTCTAGAGTTTTCGTCGCTCGGAAATCTTCATCCAAAGTTACCTTTTCTATCTTAGGGTAGACCAACACGTGCGCTTTCTCCATTAAAAACGATATCGCTATCAAGAGAAACGTAATAGAAAAAATGGCGACAGTCCAGAGCATATAACGTGACCTATTCTGTGAAGGACTAGCTTTATGTACAGGCTCGGCAAAAACCCTAGCCGGTTCAGACTGTCTTTGCACTGGAGGAACCTTGACCGAAACTTTGCGGTCAAGATTTTTTCTCTTAATCATGTCTTCCAAGAAAGGCTTAGACATTGTTATGGTTTAAGTAAAAAACGGCTAATGTAAACGGAATCAATAATTAAGAATGGGTCACGCACAGATTCGTCTTCGAACTTGGCAAAGTTGTGTAACAACACAGTGTTTAAAGCTGTTATTTCAAATTTGGAATCAGCCAGAGTGTATTGACTAAATTGCTCTGCTTTAATAGTCTCGTAAAACAAGTCTGTAAAATTCAAATCCGAAGTTAGGTAGACAGCACCGGGTACGGAGATATCGTTTGAAAGATTGGCAAGGGATTCTTGAAATTTCCTAAGCCATTCGGCGCGAAGCTGGTCCATAATAGTGGAAAGCTTGGCGGCCACTGTTTCCTCTGCGTGTCCGTGTTTAAAAAGGGATATGAGCGAGTTAGCCTCGCTTATTGTTGAACCGAGACTCCTGGCCACTCCTCGGGTGAAAAAATTGCGCCCAACCGGAAAAGAGATTGATTCGCGTAAAATATTTTTCTTAACCATAAATATCTCCGTAACTTCGCCGCCGATATCTACCAACAGGAAGTTCTCTCGTTTAGGATCAAGGTCTCTGGCGACAGTAAAAGACGACATCGCGAAAGAAGAAAATTTAATCTGTTCAAACTGAAAAAATTTCCTAATTGTCTCCTCTATCTTCGCTAGCGCAGCTTCTCCTCCCATCGAAATAAAGAGCATCATTTGTACCTGGCTAGTTTTCTGGTACAACGGCTCAGGCGTATCATAGCCATTCAGTAATGTTTTTATATTTTTCAGTTCTATATTCCGTACCGCATCACCATAACGAGACAGCTGCTCAGAGGTAAAAAGCTTGATTTCTTTTTTAATTAGCTCATCGGCGACTTTTTCAGTAAAAACAAACTGCGCATTCTTTTTCAACTCGAGTGTGCGAGTCTGAGAGGCACACCACGGAGAAGCCAGAACGCAAAAGATGCGAGCAGGTGCGCCAAGCCCGGCTTTATGAAGCTTGCCTGCAGCCACTTCGAGGGCAGATAACGTTTTCGCGAAAAATCTATCAGGATCTAAATTTTCTTCTATGGCTATCGGCTCAACAACAGAAAAAGTTATCTTAGGAGTTAGGCCATCCTGTACTGTAAACAAGGCTCCGCCCACCGCAGAAGATCCAATATGAAAAACTAACATCAAGTCGCCGTCGTTTTTTCCTTTAGAAAAAATACCCATAAGTAAATTATATCACAAGAGCACTGCTTTTATGCGTCGAATGCCTTGTGCGACTGCTTCCTCCTTCTGAATTTTAAATTGACCTAGCTCACTAGTGTTCTGTACGTGGGGTCCGCCACAGAATTCTTTTGAAAAAATATTCCCCTTCTCATCTTCTGCGAAGTAAACCGAAACAACATCGGCATACTTAGCGCCAAATTCCATCTCGGCGCCAATTTGCTGTGCTTCGGCAAAAGGCATTTCTCGACGAACCATACTAAGCCCGAGTTTGATTTTATCATTCACCCAGTCCTCCACTTTTTTCTTCTCTTCATCGGTTAACTTGTGGTCACATAGAAAGTCTATGCGCAGACGCTCCTCGGTAATGTTGCTGCCCCTTTGCTTAACCTCCTTCCCTACTACATTTTGCAAGGCTGCGAGAAGTAAGTGGTGCGCGGTGTGAAGGCGCACAGTTTTCTCGTTGTGGTTAGCTAGTCCTCCCTTAAACATTCCAGCGGAAGCGGTTTGGGAAAGCTTCTGGTGCTCCGCCATTTTTTTCTTGAAATCTTCCACGTCTATAGTACGGCCTTGTTCCTGTGCCAATTCTAGTGTCAGTTCTATCGGGAAGCCATAAGTCGTAGCCAACACAAAAGGGTCTGTGCCCTTTTCAAATTCTTTTAGACCATGCTCGAGATTAGATTCAAATTTTTTTATTTCATTATCCAGAGTTCCTTTTATATAGTCATTTTTGTTAATAAAGCTTTCTGCGTAAAATTCACCGTATTTAATTACAACATTATCCACAAGACCAACTAGAGTAGTAGTTGCTAGTTTAATATTATGGCTTTGCATTACTGCCCTCCTAATTAGCCTTCTTAACACATAGCCCGCATCTTTATTACTTGGCAAAACTCCGTCTGCTATCAAAAAAACTGCTGTACGAATATGGTCGGCGATTATTCGTTGCGCACGAATACTACTTACCTCACTTGATAAATTATTTATATTTTTTATCATGCCGACAAACAAATCAGTATCGTAAGCAGTTTGTTTCCCTTGCATCACTGCCGTAATTCTTTCCAGGCCTGCTCCTGTGTCAACATTTTTCTGTTTTAGTTTGCCGACAACTTTTCCATCTTTTTTCTCATACTCCATAAAGACGTCATTCCAAATTTCTATGACATCTTCATTCTTGACTGCTTGAATAAATCCTTCTTTATTCAAATCTCCCACATCGCCCGTCATATCATAAAACATCTCACTGCAAGGACCGCAAGGACCATTCTCACCAGGGCTCCACCAATTATCGCCCGCCGGAAGAGCATAGATTCTATTTTCTGAAATACCTTGTTTTATCCAAATATCTTTCGATTCTTGGTCATAAGGTGCATTTTCATCACCCTCAAAAATTGTTATGTAAAGTCGACTTACGTCGAGGCCCAATCCCTCCTCTTTCGAAGTCAGAAATTCATAGCTCCATTTTATTGCTTCTTCCTTAAAATAATCGCCCAGCGACCAGTTCCCCATCATTTCAAAAAATGAAAGGTGGCGCTTGTCCCCAATGTCATCCAGGTCACCTGTACGTACACATTTCTGAATGTCTACAATTCTTTTCCCCATTGGGTGTTCTTGCCCGAGTAAATACGGCACCAAGGGCTGCATCCCTGCAGTGTTAAACAAAACCGACGGATCATTCTCGGGCACCAACGAGGCGGAAGGAATTATTTTATGCCCCCGATTTTCAAAAAATTTAAGGAATTTTGTACGAATTTCGCTAGACTGCATCGTTATCAATATCGTCAGAAATTTTTCTAATAGGCTTCTCTATCACATTCATTGCGAGGAAAATGAAAAGTACTAAAACAGTTGAAATTATGGCTAAGCTGAAAAGTCCGAAGCCCGCCGCCATACCTATGCCAGCCGTGACCCAGAGCCCTCCAGCAGTGGTGAGTCCGAGTAAACGATCGCCTTTGAGAATTATTGAACCCGCACCTAAAAATCCAATTCCCACAATAACCTGGGAAGCAATACGCGTCGGATCGAAACCCCCAACTACCGCATACTTAACGGCTATCAGTTCGGAAATGATAATGAAAACTGCTGAACCTAGAGACACTAAAGCGTGTGTTTTAATCCCCGCTTCTTTGTGGACGAGAAGTCGCTCCGCCCCTATTAACATCCCCAGCACAACCGCAGTTACCAACTTTAAAATAAGATCGCCATTTTGCGCAAAAAATTGAGTCATAGGTATATTGTATAATACGAGGCTTATTTAGACAACTTACCTTCGAGAAATAATTTCTCAAGCACGTACGCTAGACCATCTTCGTCCACAGATGGCGCAATTAAGTCAGCCTTGGCCTTAAGTTCTTCAGAGCCATTCGCCATGGCGACTTTATACCCCGCCAATTCAAAAAGCGGTAAATCATTATTACTATCCCCAACAGCAACAACCTCGTCTTTGTGTACCCCTAGCAGCTCTAGAAGCACTTCCATAGAATGACGCTTGGTGGCTTCAGAATGCGTTATATGAATATCAAAATGTCCTAGTGTCCAAGAAATTATTTTATGGGCAGATATGTCAGGTATTGAACTTAGTTTTTGCAAAATAATTTTCGTATCCTCTTCTGTCACTGGCTCGATATATATTATTCTCTCATCCTTTTTTGTAATTTTGTACTTTGCCAATGACCCCTCCGTGTCGTCACCTATAAAAACGTTATACTGATACTCCTCCGCAATTTCCATAACTTTTTCAATCTGAGCTTTGTCCATACTCTTTTCCCATAAAATCTTTTCCGTTATGGGGTCAATGATTCTAGTCCCACCATTTACAATACAGGGAGCAGTTAAGCCGAGCTCTTTTATTATATGGCCAGCTAGGCCAATGCCTCGGCCGGTTGCCGCACTCACAAAAACCTGATTTTTAATTTTTTTTATAATTTCTATCACCCGCGGCGAAGGTCTGCCGTCTTTTTTATTGGGAATAGTAGTTCCGTCTAAGTCTAAAATTACTGCTTTGTACATCTTATTGTTTTCTCTCTTCAACCCCCGAATGAATTTGCTCTGGAGAATAATTCGGCTTCTCTGGTGCATACCCCAAGATAGTTTTTGCTTTAGAGATATCTATGTGAGGGACTTCATCGACGATACTAAAAGCTTCATACCAAAACTCCTTCGGGTATTCGAGCGCAAATTTAATAGCCTGGATGGCATTGTTTATACTTACACTTGTCCCAAGGAATACTTTATTAATCGGCCCAAACCTTAAAGCCACCGTTTCAAATTTTTTATTGAGTCCATACCACGCCACTACCTGCTCAGCCATTACTTTACTCATATGGTAAGACAGGTCTACATCACGACAAGAAAGTTTGTCCGCAGATAGATATTGAGAAACAAATTTTTGATTTTCAGTTATTGGTACATCGAACAGTATTCCTTTCTCGATACCATATATTGTCGTAGAGCTTGCATACACAACTCGCTTAATTTTATTTTCTTGAGCTGCCTTTAGTACATTGTGAGTACCCAGCACATTCGTATTTAAATAATCATCAAAAGACTTCCCTTCAACTGGTTTAGGTATAGCGGCCAAATGCACGACTTGATCACATCCTTTCATTTTTTCACTAAGTTGTTCAAAATCTTGAATATCAAATCCATCTTTTATATCAAAACCTACGATTTCAAAAGAAGCTTTGTATTTTTTTACAAACTCGCTGCCTAGATATCCCTTATCGCCAGTTATTAATATTTTCATAATTTCATTATACAAGTATTTACACTACTTTACGACTCCCCCGCCCAAGCAAACATTGCCATCATAAACCACCACAGACTGTCCTGCCGCCACGAGAACTGGTTTCGCGAATACAATCTCAGCGCTATCTTTGGAAATAATTTTCACCGTACAATCTAAAAATTCTCCGTGGTAGCGAATCTGGGCTGTATAATGTTTTTCTGATTTTGGAATTTCGGATATCCAGTTTGTATTTTCTATTCTATAATTCGTTAGAATATTAGAATTGGAAATATTTCTGTTTTGCGATACAACTAAAATATTTTTCTTTAGGTCTTTACTTATTATGTAATAAGGCCCATCAGTCGGAAGCTTTTTGGTAATAGTAAAACCGTGCCTTTCTCCCAAAGTATGGAAGACGACACCATCATGAAACCCTATCACCTCTCCGATCTCATTCACCACTTTTCCTTTTTTTTCTTTAATATAGTGTTTCAAAAATTCTTTCAGGTCGATGGAGCCCAAGAAACAAATACCCTGGCTGTCTTTTTTCTCAGCCACCGGAAGTTTGAATTTTTTCGCCAATGTCCTTACTTCAGATTTTTTCAACCTTCCCACGGGAAACAGAATTCGCTCAAGCTGTTTCTGATTCAGCGTCCATAAGAAATAACTTTGATCTTTAGATGGATCTTTGGCCTTGAAGAGCCTCGTCGGGAAATTGTTTTTCGAACGGTTGACGTTGCTCTGCAGAAAATCCTGAGAAAAAATATTTCCCGATGAGGCTTGCGTATAGTGCCCCGTCGCCACATAGTCTGCGCCCATAGCGATAGCTTTTTTCAGGAACGCCCCGAATTTCACCTCTTTATTACACATTACATCAGGGTTCGGAGTACGCCCCGCCTTATACTCACGAATCATATAATCAGCAACTTCATTTTTATACACGTCTTCAAGGTCAAAAGTGAGAAACGGAATGTCCAAATGCGCCGCGACCCGCATAGCGTCACGCCTTTCTTCTTCTTCATTGCATTCGAGAAAATCCGGGTGCCAGGTTTTAATAAAAACCCCAACAACTTCGTATCCATCTTTTTGAAGTAGAGCTGCAGAAACAGCGGAGTCCACTCCACCAGAAAGCCCGACAAAAACAGTCTTTCGACCTCGCTTAGTATCTACACCCTTTTTCATATATTCACCTTACAATTCCATCAATTTTTTGTAAAGCTCGTATGTAGCGCGAGCATCGGAGAGAGCTGTATGTGCCCGCTCATTTTTTATCCCGAAACGTAAGCATAATTCTCTAAGTGAGAGGTGGTCCAAGTCAGGCTCACGATGAAGCTTGGCCCAGGCTACAGACACGGTGTCTAGCCGGTGATAATGCAGAGTATTTGCTTTCCCAATTTTATTGAAACCATATTCTAAAAATCCGGCGTCAAAGGCAACGTTGTGTCCGACCATTATTGCGCCCTCCACTTTGTCGGCAAAAATTTTCATAGCTTCTGCGAGGGGCAAAGCATCAGTCCATTCTTCTTCTTTATAGTGACACACTTTAAGCGAGACCGGATCGGCGTCTTCTATTCTCTCGGGCTTAACTTTTATTTCGAATTCTTCTATCACCTCTAGGTCGGGCGTTGTAAGAACACATCCAATTTGCAAAAGCTCGTGCTTCATTAGGTTAAGCCCACTTGTTTCCGTATCTATAAATGCATAGTTGTGTTTTCTCATAATTAATTTCCGCTTAAATACTTCTTCTTATTAGCCGTATGAGTAGCGAAATCTTTCGCATAATGAATTCCACCATCTTTGTCATGCAAATAATATAAGTATGGAGAAAGTTCGGGTTGAATGGCGGCTTGTATCGCCTTAAGCCCAGGATTACTAATAGGACCTGCGGGTAAACCTCTTTCCTTGTATGTAACCGGGGCTGCGTCAGCTTGTAGGGCCATACCTATTTTAAACCTTTTCCATAAAATTCCCGAAATAAGAGCGCGGTCTGCATCACCGCTCGCCTCTCCTTCAATGATAGACGCCATTGTTATAATTTGTTTGAGAGTTTTGCCAGACGAAGCGATCTCTCCGGCTAACGGTTCTATTTTTTTATCAAAATTTTCTGACAATGAACGGGTAGCTTCCGTCTCACCATCAGTATTTAAGAAAAAATATGTGTCGGGGAATAGATATCCTTCTTTTTCCTTGGCTAAAATTAGAAAACGCTCTTGGTTAAAATTTGGGAGTTTCTTTTCGAAAGCTTTCGCAATTTCTTCATTGTTATAGCCTTCCGGAATAGTGACTACCACGGGCGCCATACCGAATTTCCCGCCACCCAAGCGCCAGGCAACAGCAAACACCGGCAATTTCTGGTCGAAAGAATAAAAGGCTGGTTTAATTTTCAATTCCGCCCCCATCAGTATGATAAAGAATTCGAAGGCGACTCGCGAACGTATAACTTTATTCTCTTCAAGTACAGCAGAAACCTTCCTTAAACTGGCCCCTTTTTCTATTTCTACTGTTTGATTTATGGGAAAATTGGTCGGCGGACTTAAGAGAAAAAAATGGAAAATTCCTAAAAATAAAACAGCTCCAAATATATAAAGGATAGTTTTTCTTTCCATATATTAATTCTAGGTAGGTAAGTTTGGTGGTGGTGAAGCTTCCTTTGACTCAATACGCTCGAGAGTAGGCACCTTGAGTATCTGACCTGGGAAGTGCCAAAGCGTTGCAAGCTCTTCCGTGTTTAAGACGAAAGTTTCCGGATGGTGATAGGCATGGAACAAAAGCGACAGGGGCCAATGCATTGTATGCGTAGTAAACAACTGATGCCTTAGGGGTAAATGGAAAAATGCGCGCTCGCGATATTGTAGAAGCATACGATTAGCGAGCATCATAACTGTTTTTGCACCTATGGTGATGATACCGCCGTAGGCGTCCCCTTGGGTTGGGTTATATCTTATAATCCCGTTACAGTCCGGCATAGCGTACTGGCGGAAGATAAGACGGATATCGCGAGAAGCGTTGGTTCTTACTCCGGGATGAAAGATTTCTTTCTTGGCCACATACATAGTTCGTATTCCTACATCAAAACCAATTTTTCCCGTCTTAGCGGCCATAACCGTCACCACGTTATTGTAGTAAGGGGGCAAACGCACAGCTTTTCCAGTATCAAAAAATTGTGTATAAGGCTCCGCCAATTTCTCTAGTTCATTTTTAGCATTTTCTACCCAAGACCATTTCTTGAAGAATGAGCCGGGCACAGGGTATTCCTTTTTTGAAGGAGTAACCACTATCTGCAACCACGCCTGCTCACCTTTTTTAAGTGAGCCAAAAAATTCTATCACGGGAGAAATCGGGTCAACCTTGAATTCTTCATGCGGGTCTTTGTCGAGACCAAAGTTTACATAAGTTTTAATAGGGTAAGCTTCCGGCTTGAGTAATTTCCATTCACACCCCCACGCGTTCCAATCGCTTTCTGGTGTAATCTCATCAACTGCAAGAGTATAGTCCTCTACAGCCTTCACTTGCGCTTGCGGATACTGCGCATAAAGTTGAGTTTCAATCAAGCTTCTTATGCGCGTCGGCGTCCTGACGTAGAAATGTACTTGACCGTCGATTGAAGCAATCTCAAGTGAGAACCAGAACCATACTGCTCCTTGCCAATACTCTTCTTTACCCCCTTTCATGCTCCAATGGTACAGCGCGTTGGTCATGAAGAGTTCCATCGCCTTCGGGCTACGCTCCACGTCGCGAGGCGGCACTATCTCAAGTAGAACATAATCAATTCCCGAAATAAAATCTTGCTGTATGTAATGCACCCAGAGTTTCCAAGCAAGCCAACCCAAAACAATTGTTCCTACCACAGCCAAAAGGCCCTTCCAGGCATCGTATCTCCATATTAAATAAACACCCCCAAGAATAAAAATCCAATACCAACGTTCGGTCAGCAGGTTTTCTATAGGGTCAAAAATTTTATCCGTTGCACTTTTAGGTGCTACAGGGCCAGCCATGCTTATATTTTAATATAAACAAGGGAAAAAACAAAGCATTCAGACGAGAGGAGTCGAAACACTCTTACGCTGCGGTATAGAGACCGCTTTTGTTCTTCTTGAAATACTTAGGATTCGCAAGATTTACTAAAATTGTGTTCTTCTTGAAGTATCTTTCTTTCATTACTTGCTTGACTATATCGTCCTTGGATAGCGGACCTGACTTCTTAATTATGTCCTCGATAACTTCGCGTGCAATGCCCGCCTTGTAGCCCCATTCGGACAACGCGTACATACCACGTCCAACTAAAACAAATCGAGAATCTTTAATAAGCTCGTTGTGACAAGTCGCATAGTGGATCTTCTTACCGAAAATCTTACCGATAGCGTCAGCAACTTCCTTGAAGTGCATTGGTGAACCGTGACGACGCATTACTAGAAAGGCATAGTCCTTTACTCCGCGAGTGCGGATGTTCGGTGAGTCTGCCTTACCCCATTCGCCGAGAGGATTTTTCGCTACAGACTTGGACATAGAAAGCCAGCGTTTAACTATCTCATCATCGCGGTAGTGTTCGGCAACGTCCTTCATGTGGTCGAAGAATCTTTTTATCATTTCTGTTTCGGGTATCAAATCTTCGTCGTTTAGTGAAGCATACAGCTTGCGCAATGTGTCGTGAATTTTGTCTGTCATCTCGTCATCCACACTCCAGCGCGCATGAAAATGTTCATCCTCACGATGTTTTTTGAAAGCATCTCCGAGTTCAAGCATAAAATGCACGTGGTTCTGCGTAGCTAGGTCTTTGGAAATGTGTGGAAGTAGTTCATGCTCGGCAACTATCGCCCCCAGCTGATGCATAACTTGTTTCAATTCTTCGAAAGCAGCTTGCTCCTTTTTATAAGCCGCTGACTTTTTAATCAACGCAATTGCGGCGTCTTCCACCTGGCGTACTCGCTCGCGGGTAATATTGTATTTCTTGCCTATTTCTTCGAGAGTTTTCCTTTTACCGTCTGCGGTCAAACCGAAACGATTCATTATAACGTCTGAAGACCTGGTCTGAAGACCGGAGATAATATTTTTGGTGACTTTTTTAGGTTTGAAGGATATCGTTGGCATAATTTTAAAAAATTTATTGTTCTTTCGCTTCTTAGGTTCTCTTGGATCTTACTCTATCCAGCTCGGTCAGGTACTTTTTGCGAAGTCTCACCGACGTCGGTGTGATTTCCAAATATTCGTCTGCGTTCATTACTTCCAGTCCACGCTCTATGTTTAAAGAAAATACTGGATTGAGCGTTATGGCCTCGTCGGTGCCGGAAGCGCGCATGTTGGTGAGTTGTTTTCCCTTAGTTGGATTCACCGACATCTCTTCACCTTTCAAAACGTTACCGATGACCATTCCTTCATACACTGTGTCACCATGTCCTACATATAATATACCACGTTCCTGCAAATTAGCAAGAGAAAAGGCCACCGCCATACCCGAAACCATAGATGACATTGATCCATATTCGCGCTTTTTCACTTCTCCGGCATATTCTTTCCATCCTGTGACCCGAGAAGACATAATTCCTTCACCTTTCGTGTCTATAATGAAGTCACTTTTGTACCCCAAGAGACCTCGAGTAGGAATATCGAATATAACTCGAGCAATACCTTCTTTTTCAACCATATCTTTGAGTATGCCGCGCCTTTTACCTATTTTCTCTATAACGCTACCGGAGTATTCCATAGGCACATCAATGACGAGCTCTTCATAGGGCTCCATTTTGACGCCATTTTCTTCTTTTATGATAACCTCCGGCTGAGATACCTGCATTTCGAATCCTTCGCGACGCATATTCTCGAGTAAAATTGCGATGTGTAACTCACCCCGGCCGTATATTCGGAAAAAGCTTGGGCCTCCGTTTTTTTCTCCTTGATCAGGATAGAAGTCCACCTTAAGCCCGACGTTTATTTCGAGTTCTTTTTCTAGGCGTTCTTTGAGTTGTCGAGAAGTCACGAACTTACCTTCCTTGCCGGCCATCGGCGAATCGTTCACTAAGAAATTTAGCGATAGCGTCGGCTCATCGATAGCGATGTGAGGCAGAGCCTCGACACTTTCATCTTCACAAATAGTTTCTCCAATATAAATGTCCGGTATTCCCGCCAAGAGCACTATGTCTCCGCAAGACGCGCTCGGCACTTCTTTCCTGTTAACTCCTTCGAATGAAAATAGTTTACTTATTTTTCCTTTTCGCGTTCCGTTCTCGCCTTTAATGAAAACTTGGCTCCCAGAAAGAACTTTCCCGGAGTAAATTCTGGCCACAGCCATACGTCCCAAGAAATTGTCGTAGCCCAAATTGAAAACTTGTGCCGACATCTTGCCTTCTTCGTCTGTAGACGCTGCTGGAACTTTTTCAAGTATTAAATCTAGAAGTGGCGAAAGGTCTTTGGAATCATCGCCAATCTTCGCGAAGGCAGTACCTTGGCGTCCGATAGCATAGATAGTTTCAAAATTTGCTTGTTCTTCGGTCGCACCAAGTTCGAAAAATAATTCCAAGACTTCTTCGTGCGCTCGGTGCGGATCGGCAGCAGGTTTGTCAATTTTATTGATTACTACTATGGGCTTTAGTCCGAGTTCGAGAGACTTTTTCAAAACGAACCTGGTCTGAGGCATTGGTCCTTCGGCGGCATCCACAACCAAGAGCACTGAGTCGATAGCGCGCAAAACTCGTTCAACTTCAGAGCCGAAATCGGCGTGCCCGGGAGTGTCCACAATGTTTATTTTAGTGTCTTTATAGTAAATAGATGTGTTTTTCGAATAGATGGTTATGCCACGCTCTTTCTCAATGGCATTTGTATCCATAGTAAAATTTTCGTCAGTTAAACTGCCCGACTGCTTCATCAAAGCATCGGTCAAGGTGGTCTTGCCGTGGTCCACGTGCGCGATAATGGCAATATTTCTAATTTCCATAAATAATTTTCATTGTATATTTGCTAATTGCTATGCCTGCCCCGTATAAAGCTTTGCTTTTATTCGGGGTTTCTGATTTCCATTGGATAAAATAAAAAAACCCGGACAAAAACTCTTCGCTTTCTTATACTTATATTATAACATACTCTCCCTTAAAAAGCAAGACTTACGCTTTTGGTGCGTCGGGTAGGATTCGAACCTACGTAGGCCTAAGGCCGACAGATTTACAGTCTGTTGTAATTGACCGCTCTACCACCGACGCATAAAACACAACTAATATAAAATAGCACAAAAAATGCTTTTGTGCACCTTTTTTGCGAAATTTTACGCAGAAGACTTGGAGCGCACGCCTATTGAGCTTTTTATTTTCCCGCGAGTGCTCTGACCTTTCTTCAAATCAATCACGAGCTCGTCATTTTTGGCAGACACCAATACTGTATCCCCTTTCTTAGCGCCGTTCGAAATCATAAGCGCCGCGACTGGGTTAAGAATCTTGTTCTGAATTAATCTGTTCAGCGGACGCGCGCCATAGTGCGGATCATAGCCGGCACGGGCTAAGTATGAAAGCGCAGCGTCGCTTATCTCTAAACCAATGCCTTTATTAAGTAAGCGATCCTTCACTACCTTGATACGTAGGCTAACAATCTCTTTCAACGCATCCGGCGACAAGACATCGAAGACTATGGTTTCATCCAAGCGATTCAAAAACTCCGGACGGAAATGGTCCTTAAGGGCTTCCATAACTTTATCTTTCATCTGACCGTAATTTTCTGTTTCAGATTTATTGGAGAAGCCGATAGACTCCATTTTCTCCACAAACTGTGAACCAATGTTTGATGTAAGGACAATTATTGTATTTTTGAAATTTACTACCCGGCCCTTGCCGTCAGACAGACGCCCTTCGTCAATAACTTGAAGCAACATATTGAATACTTCAGGGTGAGCTTTCTCCACTTCGTCGAAAAGCACGACTGCATACGGTCGGTGACGCACCGCTTCCGTCAATTGCCCTGCTTCATCGTAGCCCACATAACCCGGCGGACTCCCGATAAGCTTCGACACAGAATGTCTTTCCATATATTCGGACATATCAACTCGGATGATGGCACTGTCGTCGTTAAACATAAACTGCCCCAGCGCTTTCGTAAGCTCTGTCTTACCCACACCAGTAGGACCGAGAAAAATGAAGGAACCTATCGGGCGATTTGGATCGCTGATGCCTGCGCGTGCTCGGCGAATAACATCGGACACTCGCTTGATGGCTTCATCTTGGCCAACGACTCTTTTCTTGAGTTCCATTTCCATTTTTTCCAATTTCTCGCGCTCTTCCTCGAGCATCTTAGTAAGTGGAATACCTGTCCAGCGCGAAACAACCTCCGCGATATCTTCAGCGGTAATTTCTTCTTTTAATATTCGGCGCGATTTCTGAAGCTTCTTAAGCCTTACAAGTTTAGTATCAAGTTCTTTCTTGAGAGTTGGAATTTTCCCATAGCGAATCTCGGCCGCCAGCGACAAATCCGCGCGCATCTCCGCATCTTCGGCTTCCAGTCGAATGCTTTCAAGCTCCTTTTTGATGGCTCGAATCTCAGCAACGGTATTTTTCTCATTCTGCCACTTGAGCTCGAGCTCCTTGGTCTTCTCAGAGAGATTACTTATCTCTTTGTCTATTTCTTTAACGCGGTTCTTAATTTCTTTTTCTTTTTGTTTGTCTCCCGAACCCCCGCTCTGAGCTACTTCTTTCTTGAGAGCTTCCTTTTCTATTTCTAGACGCATAGTCTTCCGGTGCGCTTCTTCTAGGACTGGCGGCTTGTTCTCAAGCATAATTTTAAGAGATGAGGACGCTTCGTCTATCAAGTCCACTGCCTTGTCAGGGAGGAATCTGTTGGTGATGTAGCGCGAAGACAGGTTAACCGCGGCCACAATAGCATCATCGGTAATGCGAATGCCGTGGAAAAGTTCGTAGCGTTCCTTGAGCCCTCGAAGTATGGCGACTGCGTCCTCAATATCTGGCTCGTCAATATACACTGGCTGAAAGCGTCGAGCGAGCGCAGGGTCTTTCTCTATATGCTTCTGGTATTCTCTCAATGTTGTGGCTCCTATCGCCCTGAGTTCTCCACGTGAGAGGGCGGGCTTCAGCATATTAGAGGCATCCATTGTGCCTTCTGCGCCACCGGCGCCGACTATAGTATGAATCTCGTCAATGAAAAGTATTATCTTACCATCGGCTCGCTCTATTTCCTTCACAATACCCTTGAGTCGTTCTTCGAACTCTCCGCGATACTTTGTGCCCGCTACGAGCAAACCTAAATCTAAAGATACGACTTCTTTGTCTTTAAGCGATTCAGGAACGTTGTTCTTGGCGATAAGCTGAGCTAAACCTTCGACAACTGCGGTCTTCCCTGTGCCCGCCTCACCTATGAGTATCGGGTTGTTTTTAGTGCGGCGAGAAAGTATCTGCATAATGCGAGTAATCTCAGTGTCGCGTCCTATTACTGGGTCGAGTTTGTCTTCTCTTGCTAGCTTAGTCAAGTTGCGGGTATATTTAATAATCAATTTAAATTTCTTAGGCTCAGACACGTCAGTGATGTTCTGACTGCGAAGCTCTTCCAGGACTTTAATCACCTGGTCTTTATGGATTCGAAAACGAGCTAAAGTTTCGCGAGCCTCGCTTCCCACTTCTAAAATGGCAATGAACAGGTGTTCAGTGGAAACGAAATCATCTTTCATATATTCCGCGAGCTTAACAGAGTGCTCTATCACTTGCGCTAAGTCAGGGTTCAAGTATATCTGGTATGAAGGCGAAACAGTGTTCCTGGTCTCCGGAAGTTCTATCATCTCGAGCACCGAGTCAGTAAGGAGCATTGTGTCAATTTCCAATTTATCTAAAATAGAATTTACCATCGACTCTTCCGCGAGTAGTAGCGCTGATAGTAGATGTAGGGTTGAAACATGATTAACCCCACGCTCAATGGCAAGCTCGTGAGCTTTCTTTATGGCTTCTTTGGCTTTAGTTGTAAATTTGTTTAGTGGTGGCATCCCAGTACTAAAAATTTTAATAATAACATTTATCTTTATGCCCCGTAATCATAATTTTAGTACGGGACAAGTATATTATCTTATATACTTATAGTATACATGACGTGTCAAGCCCGTTAAAATTACTAATTTTATTGCTGGGCTCCTGTGGGCGCCGCGACAGCAAGGGCCTCGAGAATGGCTTGAATTGAAGAGAAATTGGCAGCTGCATTTGAGAGAGCTATACCTAAGACGTTGCCATCTAGGTCGAGCACCATGCTTCCGGCATTGTCAGCATTAACGGTGATGTTAACGTCGTTTTCTTCAAATATTGAAGTAGAAATCTTTTTCCCAAGAACTATAACTTTCTGCCCGATTTTCATTTTGCTTATGTCTCCTGCAGTTGGTACTGAAAATGTAAGTTTGTCGGTCGCATTCACAGGGGCTCCAAGTTTCAAAAATGAAAATCCCTTCTGCGAAGCGACGAAATGAGCGCGAAATTTTCCACTCGCATTTTCTGCGTAGTATGTGCCCTCTCCGGGAACAAAGGCCGTGTCAGCAACTATTATGCCTTCGGAAGAAACGGCAAAGGCGCGCCCTGCCGGCATAGCGGCGAAATCGTCCCCCTTTATTAAATTAAATACTGCGTCGCGATTTTTAGCGATAGCGTCTACCACCAAATCCTCTTCCTTCACCACCACGGTCTGCACGGTAGTCTTGCCTTCGACTTGTTGAATTTTTTCAACCGTTTGCTGGATGACACGGTTAACCGGAACAGTCACTGAGGCCGGTGCCTGCTGCATTAAAGTGACGGTTGTAATACCTGTAGCAATAGAAGTAATGAATGACAGTAATACCGCCAAAAGTATCAATTGAGATTTGTTTAAATCTTTGATGTCCATACCCTAATCATACCCCCACACCTATTTAATTTCAAGTTTAGAAATAGGTGTGGGGGCATACCACTTTTTTAGTTTTTGCAAAATTTGCCCGAGGGCCTTAATAACATAATCAATATCTTGTTTCTTGGTATCTGCGCCGAGCGAGAAACGTAATGCTCCGATCTCGGGGTCAGCATCAGGGCGAATAGCTTTTATAACATACGAACCTTCGGCGCGAGAACTTTTACAAGCGCTCTTCGAAGAGGCCATTATTCCCTTTGCTGAAAGTTCTATGACGAGAAGGTCGCTTGGAATTTTCGGAAATGTCACACTCATGTTGTTAGGTAATCGATTTTCCAAATCGCCGTTTATAATGAATTTCGGACGTCCAACGTCCGAAATTCGGACGTCCAACGTCCGAAAGAAATAATCACGGAGTTTAATTACACGTCTAGCTTCTTTTTCTCTAACTTTTTGCGCCACACTTAACGCGCTAGCAAATTCTAAGATTGCTTTCAGATTTTCCGTACCGGGACGAAGTCCCCGCTCTTGGTCCCCGCCGCCGAAAATGTTTTGAATTTCAACCGACTTTTTCTTAAGGAGTACGCCAACTCGTCCGGAGCCTGAGATTTTCGAGCCCGACAAAGAAAGCATATCTACCCCAAGCTTTTCTATGTTTAAATCCAAATAGTTTACTGCCTGCACGGCGTCAGTATGAAAATAAATATTATTTCTGTTGTTTGTTTTTTTATAGTGCCTAATTTCTTTGGCAATTTCTTTTATCGGCTGGATTGTACCTATCTCATTGTTGGCATACATTACCGACACAAGGACGGTATTTTTTTTAATCGCTTTTTTAATTTTTTTAGAATCTACAATCCCGTTTTCTTCTACGGGCACAATTGTAATCTCTGCCAGCTTTCTTTTCTCTAGTAGTTTATAAGTTTCCAAAACGGAAGGGTGCTCTATGTTTGTCGTAATAATATGCGGAAGCTGGGTAAAGTTTTTCTGCATCTGCGAAGCTAAGACAACTCCCTGAATCGCCAAATTGTTACTCTCTGTGCCCCCACTGGTAAAAATAATTTCCTCAGCTCGTGCACCTAAAATTGTGGCCACTTCGTGGCGAGCCTTTTCGAGTTTTCGTTTCGCAGAAATGCCTATTTCGTGGATGGAGCTTGGGTTCGGGGTCGCCGAAGCAGCGTAGTCCAGATATATATATTTCATTGATTTTGGCATAAAAGTAGTATATATTAAGCATGCATGAATATAAAGCTTCAAATAGCTTTTTTTGTTTTGGCGAGCATGGCTATTCTCATAGGCGTCTTTTGGATGATTAGGACCGAAAAGCGATTAAAAAGATTTTTCCTCGGCAAAAAAGCCAAGGACCTCGAAGACACGATAGTAACGCTGAGCCACGACATTCTAGAGCTGAAGAGTGCAAGAGAAAAAATTGAAAAAGAAATCACCGTGATAAACGGCAAATTGAGAAAGAGTGTGCGCGGTCTTGAAACTATCCGCTTCAACCCTTTTCCGGATCAAGGCGGCAACCAGAGCTTCGCTATCGGTATGTTAAACGAAGATGGAGACGGGCTGGTGCTTTCCAGCTTGTACTCTAGAGACAGGATGAGCGTCTTCGCCAAGCCCGTAAAGGGCGGCAAACCTGCCTACGAGCTCACTGCTGAAGAAAAGGAAGCGCTAAGCAAGGCACGCGTCTAAAATTTTTTAAGTAAACTTTGCAAGAGCATTATCCTCTTGACCTAACGCAGCAAAGTTTGATTTAAAAAATTTGAAATAAATATACTATGGAGCAAAAAAATCAACAAAAGAATACAGCGTCACGCCCACCTATTGTGGTGGTTATGGGGCATATCGACCACGGTAAGTCCACTCTCCTAGACTACATCAGGAAAACCAATATCGTCGATAGTGAGACAGGCGGAATTACTCAAACAATTTCCGCTTATGAAGTTGTACATAAAGACGAAGCGGGCCTAGAGAAAAAAATAACCTTCCTCGACACTCCCGGACACGAGGCCTTTTCGAAAATGCGCGAGCGTGGGGCCTTGATAGCTGACATCGCCATCTTGGTTGTTTCTGCCGAAGACGGCGTTAAGCCCCAGACCATTGAAGCATGGAAAACAATAGCGGAGTCAAAAATTCCGTGCATTGTAGCCATCAATAAAATAGACAAGCCAGGAGCGAACATCGAAAAAACGAAAATCGAACTCGCCGAGAATGAAATTTACCTGGAGAACTATGGCGGCCAGATACCTGTCGCGGAAATTTCCGCCAAGGTGGGCACCGGCGTCGACAACCTACTTTCGCTTATACTTATCCTAGCCGAGGTGGAGAATTTTACAGGCAACGCTTCCTCGGAAGCGTCCGGTTTCGTAATTGAGGTAAACCTGGATTCTCGCCGAGGCATTTTAGGAACTCTCGTATTAAAGGATGGCACATTAAAGAAAGGTATGACTGTCGCCGTCGAAGACACCACTTGTTCGACACGCATAATGGAGAATTTCAAGGGCGAGGTTATAGGAGAAGCCACTTTCTCCTCCCCTATTCGCATCGTAGGCTTCGACAAGATGCCTCGAGTCGGTGCCGAGTTTATTTCTTTTGATAAAAAGTCTGATGCTGAAAAATTTGCCAAAAATTGGAAGCTGGAAAAGAGTAAGGACGCTGCGAAGAAAAGCTCTGATAGCGCCGAAGCCGATAAAAAGATATTACCGATAATTCTCAAAGCTGACGTTGCCGGCTCGCTTGAAGCTATTGCCAAAGAAATTGCCAAAATTAAAAGCGAAAGTGCAGAATTTCGCATCGTGGCTTCAGGTGTGGGCCCAATAACCGAATCCGACATCAAGGGCATCTCGGGAGGCTCCGACGCGCTCGTAATAGGCTTCAATGTTAAAACAGACCGCAGTGCACACGAAGTCGCCGAGCAACGAGGTATAACCATAACCAACTTCGACATAATATACAAACTTGCAGAATGGCTCGTGACAGAGATGGAGGACAAGCGTCCCAAGGTTGAAACTTCCGAAACAGTCGGACGCGCGAAAATTATTCGCGCCTTCAGTAGAACCAAGGAGAGACAGATTGTGGGAGGCAAGGTTATGGAAGGTGAACTCAAATTAAACAGCGTTGTGAAAATTATGCGCCGTGACTTCGAAATAGGCCGCGGTAAAATTGTAAACCTAGAAAAAAGCAAGGCAAAAGTAAGCTCTGTGGAAGAAGGCGCAGAGTTCGGAATGATGGTTGAGTCCAAGATAGAGATAGTGCAGGGCGATGTTATCGAATCCTTTACAATTGTTAAAAAGTAACCCTCGAAACTATGCCTAACCGAAACGAAAAAGTTGCCAACACTATCAAAGAGCTCGCGGCTGAATTTCTGGGTCGAGAGAATAACAACACTTCACTTATAACTGTTACCGGAGCAACTGCTTCCCCTGACCTGAAACGTGCGACGGTGTACATCACCGTACTTCCAAATACCAAAGAAACCGAAGCTCTCGCCTTCACTAAGCGCCGACGTGGTGATTTCCGAGAATTTTTAAAAAAGAATCTTCCTATTAAAACGATCCCTTTTCTCGACTTCGCTATTGATCTTGGTGAAAAGAACCGCCAAAAAATCGACGAGCTCCTACGTCAGTAAAAAATATTTTGGTGCCCGAGGTGGGAATCGAACCCACATCCCTTGCGAGACACGATTTTAAGTCGTGCGCGTATACCAGTTCCGCCACTCGGGCAATTTTTACAAACAGTGCGCCCAGAGGGGATCGAACCCCCGACCTTATCCTTAAGAGGGATCTGCTCTACCAGCTGAGCTATGGGCGCAAAATCTTTCCATTTCCCTACGATATAATTTATCACACTACTGTATATTTTGAAAGTTTAATTAAAAATGCTAGATTAGTACGAGTGGCCTGGTAGCCAAGTAGTAAGGCATTCCTCTGCAAAAGGAATATACGTGGGTGCGATTCCCACCCAGGCCTCACGCAGGCACGCAAAAATTTAATATCTGCCGGGGTGGCGAAATTGGCAGACGCACTTGCCTTAGGAGCAAGCGAGAGTAATCTCATGGAGGTTCAAGTCCTCTCCCCGGCACAAATATTATGGAGACCAACTTCATTATAGAGATTCTAATGTTATACCAGATGCCCGCGCTTTTCCTGGGCTCTTTTTTATTTGGTGAAACGGTAATCCTCGCAGCTTCTTTCCTCTCTGCTCAAGGATTCTGGTCCGCTTGGACTGTATTTTTTCTTTCGCTCTTGGGCACTATGTCCTCCGATGCTTTGTGGTTCTTGTATGGGCACAAGCTACTTTCATTTTTTCACCGATGGGAAAAATATCGACACCACAGCGAGCGATTTCTTAAAACTCTCGAGAGGATAACTGGCAATCATCCTCACCGCGCCCTCCTCTTCATCAAGGCCGTGTACGGCACCAGAATTTTGACTATAATATACTTGTCGCTCCGTAAGGTAAATTTTGGGAAATTTATATTATTCGACCTTATTGGTAGCGCCTGGTGGCTCGCAGCGATAACTCTCTTCGGCTGGCTAGCTGGCAAGAGCATAGTCAACTTGATGCCTTTCGTAGATAGTTTGCAATATGCAGCGCTGGCCATCGTCTTTATCGTCGTAGTCTGGAGATTAACTTTCACATGGCTCCGCAAGAAAATAATCAAAGAGTAACCGCCGTCGTATCGGCATACAATGAAGCCCCGCGCATCGAGGCTGTCCTTCAAGTTCTCACTACCTACCCTGGCTTCGCCGAAATCATAGTCATCGACGATGGTTCCACCGACGACACAGCCGAAATCGCAAAAGCCTTCATTCGGACGTCCAACGTCCGAATGAACGTGGTGCAAAATGACAGGAATATGGGCAAGGGCTACTCAATGGACCGTGGAGTGAAGCTCGCACATACAGAAATAATCTTCTTCTCGGACGCCGACATCACCGGCCTCACTCACAAAGCCATCGACGAAGTCATCGCCCCGGTACTAGGAGGCCACTTGGATATGATGATAGGTATGAGCGACCGCAGATGGTATGTGATGCACGAAATGCTTACCTTCGTCCCGCTCTTGGGGGGTGAACGTGCGATAACGCGCAGCCTCTGGCAGAAGCTTCCCGAGTATTACAAACAACATTTCCGCATTGAAGTGGCGCTCAACTTCTACTCTGTTTACTATGGGCAGGGGTATAAGTATAAAATCCTAGACGGCGTTTCGCAGACTATTAAGGAAGAGAAGTACGGCTGGTGGCGCGGGGCCTGGGCTCGTTTGAAAATGTTTTATAATATTTTCTCATCTCAGCTTCGGCTCAATTTCCGCCACACTCCGCACTTCGTCCGTGAGGGACGCTGGCACGCGCTGGTGGCTCTCTACGGTATGGCTGGCACCGTTCTTGGAATTTTATTTTTTATTGCCATCTACTTCGGCCCGAGCGAATTTATCCGGTATGTCTTCGCGGAAAAATTGCGTGACCCGGGAGCACTCTTGGCTCCGCTCTTGCTCGATTTCGCGAACTTCACCCCGATTAATAAAATAGCTCTGCTCGGTCTCTTGATTTTCATTTCGAGCATTTCAATTTTCATACTTACCCGCAAGAATCTCAACTTCCTTCTCTACGGCTTCATCTATAAGCTCAAAAACGGCAAGCATGGCAAACGCCTCTAGATCCTCCCCTAGGGCTTGACTTTTATACAAGTATATGCTATACTATGCATATGAGTAAGATAAATACAAAATCAATATATTTGGGCGTGAAAATTGGTCTTTTTGTGGCTTTAGGCCTTATGGTTCTACCATTAGAAACCAACGCTAGACAGGAATCATATGTGTCCGGCTACAGGAACCCAGCTCCAGTCCAGGAAGAGCGAATAACCGTTCGTACTCCCGACCCGGAAGACGTCTCCCCTTTCATAACTTCTATTAGTCCTGATGAGGCGAAGGCCACAACCAGCACTAAGACTATTACCATAACTGGTGGTGGATTTACCCCAAGCTCAGTGGTGAAAGTAAATGGCTCTAACCGCCACACTACATTCATCGACAACTCTCACCTCTTGGCACAAGCAAATGCGTATGATTTGTCCGGCACAAATGAAAGCTTCTACCTTACTGTATGGAATGCTAACGGAGAATATTCCAACGCTGCGAAATTCACCGTAAAGGGTACCGTACCTGTTGCGAATAACAACAACATTAACTATAACGGTTCTAACAATTCCGCACCGATAAATTACTACCCAGGGAACATTCAAGATGTCGAAGAAGATCCAAGCCTCGCTTCAAGTGTGATACTTGGCGGTAATACTTTCCTCCCTACTGGCATCGTGCAGTGGGTACTCGTAGCAATCCTCATCGTGTTCATCATAGTCTTGGGCCGTAAGGTCTTGGGCACCCGAGAACACTACGATAACACCCCACTCAAACACGCATAGAACTCAACTTAATATTGTAAAATAAGGCTCAAATGGCCGTCAGTCCCGTAGTAAGCTCAGCTTTACTACGGGATTGACTTTTTAGCTTGACTATGGTATAATGTAAAGGTTGTATAGGTTCGTTGATAATTAAATAGGTTATGGATGGTTTGCTTACAAAGTGGCTGAAATATCGGCCCCCTCGTGAGCAAACCATCCCAGCAAAAGCGTCCGACACGCTTGTCCTTCCGTAGCTCGTAGCGAAGGAGGATAGTCGGAACGCTAGGAGTTTTAGAGTTTCAGAAGTTAGACACACTTACCGCGCCTCGAAAGGGCGCAAGGAGGCGTTATGCATTTTCAGCGACCGACGAATCATGGTCGGCAACCCCGACCACCGGCGGAAGAGCCGCCACACATCACCGTCCACTCGGTGGAAACTGAGATTCACGGCGTGTACGATGTGTACGCGACCGTGACACGGGGCATCAGCCCCGTGAAAGATGTCCTGGTCATTTTCCGCGTCGACGGTAAAGCCGTAGACGCGCCCTGTCACACGAGTGACAAGGGTGTCGCTCAGGTCGAGCTGAAGCTGAACGCCAAGCTCGACCCGCGACAGACCGACGACCCCGACGAGCCGGAAGTGTATCACGAGTACACCGTGTCAGCGAACATCGCCAACACGAACACTTCAGCGGAGGATCGCATCTTGGTTCTGCCCAAGGAAGAGAAGGACCTCACGAAGTGGCAGCACTTCATGATGGTCGCCTTCCTGGTCCTGTTTGTTTTGTTGGGACCGGGAACTTGGTGGCTCAAGGCCACCTTCTTGATTGCCACTCTCCTCATCGTGAAGATCCTGGCAACCAAGCGCGGTAAAACTTTCAGATACGCGATGTGGGAGGAGAACAACTGGATTTTCTTTGCCGTAGTTGGAATGTCGATCGTGTCCGGACTCATGGCATACATGAATCCGATAAGGCCACATTCCTTCACCGCATTCAGACATCCAGTTTGGGCGTTCTTCAACAAGATGTATTTCGGTAAACTTGCGGGCGGCTGGAGTATGGCCTGCAAGCACCTTCTCTTCCCGTGGGCTCTTCCCTTCGCATTCGTTGTCTCGTTCTGGGACAATGTTGTCGAGGGGGTTCAACATTGGCGGAGAAAAAAACATTCCGAGTCCAACGCGAAGAGCGAGCTAATCACCCACGCCAAATACGACACGCTCTTCGCAATCATCATCAAGGTGCTGAAAGGCATCTTTGGATTTGGGGGGTAATCGTGAAGAAACTCACAATGGTTTTACTCGTCATTCTCCTTGCTTCCGGCGGCTGTAAGTGGCTTCCGGCGGCGCTGAAGTCCTATCAGCAGGAGTACGATGAGCTCGCCGCTCAACCAGCGGCAACGACCGCCGCCGATGCCAAGAAGCAGTACGCGGAGGTCGACGAGTTCGTCAAACGCCTCAAGGCAGAAGATCAAGAGAATCTGCCTGACGGATTGCTTGTGAAAGCAGTTGAGTTAGACGCAAAGCGTTTGGCTCACTGCGCTTCCCTCGCCTTCCAAGAGAAAGCTAAGGGCGTTTGGGAGTGGGCCAAGAAAAAGCTCCACTCCGACGGAGTGTCGCCGAAGGAAGCGGCCAAGATTGAACCTGAACTTGCGGGCCCTCTCAAGGCTGCGACATCGACAACTACAACGACATCCACCGAGCCCGACGACGACCGTTCGCACTACAGATAAATCGTAGGGCGGTAAGCTCGAGAGAGCCCCGCCCGACTAACTTCGGAGATATACAATGGTGGGATTTATCATCGGACTTGCGACAGCATTTGGGATGTTTTGGTTCACAGAGATCGGCATCGGCTGGTCTCTGGTCGCCGGACTTGTCGTCGGCCTGCTTTTCCACTTCAAGGTGGGAACAGGTGGAACGACTACGGGCGGCGGCGGCTTCTTCAACGGCCTGGGAAGTTTTTTCTCAGGTATCTCCAGGACAGCCTGGGGAATCGTCGTCGGAGCTGTAGTTTTTTCGGGCCTTCTCATGGCCCTCAGTCGATTCCTTGAAATCTCGCCCGCTAGAGTATCAGAAGAGATCCAGAAGTTCGGCTGGAACCCCCTCAACTGGGGTCGCATGGGCGGCCCCGTGGTATTGTTCTTCCTGTGCACGATCGTTCTACTCTTCGCTGCTCAGCAAGCGGCGCAAGGAAGAACGAAAATCGCAGGATGGATGATCGGCGTTTCAATCGTGTTCGGGATCTTGTGTTTGTATCTGCCGCACACTGCGGCCAAGATCCTGCCGTCTGAAAACGGCAAGCCAACCTGGAACGCCACTGACACAGCCGTAGAGTTTCAGCTCACGGCTGTCAACAAGCGCGGAGTCGCACCTGTGGTAATCACAGGCGCGACAACTCTTGCGCTAGGCGAGCCGCCCGCGCAGGAAATGAAGAAAGGCGGAGTGTGGGGCGTTTACACAAAACGCTTCGCCACCTGGTGGTGCGGGGACTGTGCAAATCCCGCACCGAGACACCACGCCTCATCTTCCGCCCCCGCACGGCGGCAATACGAACCGGCTGTCTACACGAAGCCGGTACCCGTAGTCGAGATGCGTCCCTTCGAGTTTGGTGCAGACGGTTGCACTGTCCCCACTCGACTCGAGAGCAACGCGTCGTTTTACCCAAAAGGAGGCTGGGTGACCATTCACCCGCCTCTGCCCGCAAAACCCTGGGACGATGCCCCCGGCATCCGAAATTCCCAGGAAGGCATTGAGAAACCGGCAGGCACGTACTATGTCTGCCGGCAGACGATGGACCTCGAGGGCAATCCCCTCGAGCCGGGATGGGGTATCGACATCTGGAGTGCATTCCCTGACAAGTAGTTCTTCGTTCTTTAGAGTAAAATCCAAAGGGCAGCAAGGTTTCTATACCTGCTGCCCTTTTCTTATACCTTTTTTTATTTTTTTCTCTCCTTTTACTGCAGCTGATCCCCTTTCACGTCGATCGCCCCGCCATCCACATCCACGTAATTAATGTTCAGGGTATTTAGGATAATGTTCATTATCGTCCAGACGCCCAGCATTATGGTAATACCGAGTATCCCCCAAATCATATGATTCCGCCCGGTAGATTTCGCTTCTTCGCTTTCTTGATTCATTAGGAACTCAAGAATGCCATAGAGGAAGAAAACTATAGCCAAGGCGAACAGGAAGAGTATCAGCGGATTTATTATCTCGCTATTAACTTTGCCTATGAAAGAATCCAGAGAGGCGTAAGCGATTTTCGGAGAAAATAAATCCATATTCGTTTGCTTTAGTAAGGCGTAGTCGGATAGGTAATGTCCTGGCCGGCGTTATCAACTCCGAAAGTGTTGGTCAAAATTTTAACCAAGCCCCAGAGACCGATGATAACAGCAAGACCGATGATACCGAAGATGATTCGGTCTCGGCCAGCTTTCTTGGCTTCTTCGTCGCTCGCAATAACGTATGTAAGTACTCCCCAGATGAAGATAACGACACCCAGGGCAATTAAAATCGGAACAATGGTATTAAGAATATCGCCGATTTTACATGCAAACGTAGTCAAATCTCGCACTGCTGCGCCAGGCACACACCTATTACCACCACCCACATTCGCTGCTGCGGATGCCAAGAGAGGCGAACCTAGAACCAAACCCAACCCTATAATTAACTTCTGTTTCATAATAATAATTTATAATCTAATAATTTTTACGACCAAACTATTTATAATTACCATAGAATTATACCACAAGCATAAGGGGAAAATAAAGCAACTATTGCGACGGTGGGCAGCCGGCTGGCGGGCATACCTGCGGTAAGACCGGTCCCCCGATACCGAAAGTCTCAGTTAAAATAGCTACCAGGCCCCAGATAGAGAGCATGACAGTAAGCGCCACTATGCCCCATATCATAAATTGCTTACCTTGCTCCCGTTTAGCCTCTTCGTCAGCGTTAATAATGAAAAATTTGATAGCGCCCCAAATGAAAACGACAGTAGCCACCGCGAAGATAAGCGGTATAAAAGAATCATTAATTAATCGGGTTACGTAGCACAAAACATCTTTAAGCGAAGAGTCGTTCCCTATCTCGCAAGTGGAGCTACCAGTGTTGCCTACCTTTAGGGGTGCAAGCTCCGGCGCATACGCGCGCAGGTTAAACGTAGTCACCACAATATTCACCAAGCCCCAGAGACCAATGATAACAGCGAAGCCTATAAGCCCGTAGATAATTTGGTCCCTCCCCTTTGACTTGGCTTCCTCACCGTCTGCAATTACATACCGGATTATTCCCCAGAGGAAATACACAACTCCAAGCGCAATCAATACGGGAATAACGGAATTAAGTAAGCTATGGAATTTACAAATCAAACCCCCTAGGCCCGGGAAGGCATCGCAAGCCGAAATGGGATTCTGGAGATTACCTAAAGGAGTGATTATAAAAGCGAAAGCTGCGGGATACGGGAGAAATTTAAGATACTTTTTCATAATTCCAGAAGATTAATTGATAATTAGTAATTATTGCCCCAGCGTGGTTATAGTGGTAGATATCATCTCGGCGATGGCCCAAGAGCCTAGTAATATAGTTGCTCCTATTACTGAATAAAGGAGCGCGTTCTTCGCTTCGGTCAATTTCTCCTCCTTGCCTCGGGCGAATACGAAAAGGAAGCCGGAGTAAATAATTGCCAAAGCTACAACAGGAATACCCACCTTAAGGGCGCCAACTAAGACCGACTTTATTAAAAGCGGAAAGGATGTTGCTGCAATGGGTGGACATATTTTCCCAGCAGCCGGGTTACAAGTTGGTGGTGGAGTTATCGGAGTATTTGTATCAGCAAAAGAAATTACTGGCAACAAAGCAAATGCAAGAATTAAAATTAATTTCCCAAAATTGTTTTTTATAAAATTCATAGTTTTATTATACCTCAGCTGTAAGACCTATCCAAGCGCCATTGAAGCCGAAGAGCGTCAGAATAGTGCTAATAATAAGCCAGGCCGCTACCGCGATAATAAGCCCTAAAACTGTGTTGGTGAAAATCTTTTTCGCTTTAGCCCTCTCCCCTGACGCCTCTCCACCCGAGGTAACCATAATTACCCCAGCGTAAGCGAACATTATGGCCGCAATAGGCACGAACATTTTAAACAAGAGAAAGTCGATAATTTTATTAACCATCTCCATTAACGCATTGAAATCACAAGGGTCTGTGAGAGTGTTGGTGCACGGAACAAGGCCAGGTTCCGGCACAGGGTCTTCGGCTAATGACACGAAAGGCATCACGAGCATGAGCGCGAGAACTAAGAAGGTAACAAAATGGGTAATTTTTTTCATATCTTTATTTTAGCAATAAAAGCTCTAGCTTGGAACTAGCGTCTTTGACGGCGTCGGATTCTGTTAAGTTGTTCGAGAGAACTGAGTTAACCATACCGCGGAATATGTTATCCGTGTCGACAGGCGACGGGTCCAGCCAGCTCCTGGCATACAGGGCGGAACTATAGAAAATCGGAGAAAAGGAATCTTCTGTAGGCGGCACTGCCAGCAGGTCTCTCCGTGCCGGAGCGACGCCTAGCATCGCAGCGTATTTGGCGGCGAAGTCGGTGGATGAGAGCAGGCTCGCCGCAGTGAGCGCTGTATTTATATTTTTCGAAGCTGAGGACACTGCCACGCCAGTAACCCGAGCGAGGGTTAATTTCGTCTTGGCATCTTTGATTTGCGGTACAGAAGCTATGAAAAAGTTCTGGTTCGGATTCTTGTTAACCAAGGATTGCAGTTCACTGGCGTAACCGAAGTAAAACGCGAGATCCTCTCTGGAAAAAACATCGACTGAACTTGCAAAGGAACGATTCCAAGAATATAGGGCGCTATTAGGGTCGGCGAAACTTGTATAAAATTGGACAATAGAGGGTAAGCTGTACGTTCCCACCGGGGTGTCGAGCGTAGATTTGAGCCTATCGCCTTGTTCAGTGACAATAGGGTTACCGGCCTGCATAAAAAGCATCGCAAGTATGTCCTTGGCGTGAGTCACGTTCGCGTATTGCCCCAATGCGACCCCACTTCTACTTATAGTGTTGGCATCGTCCTTATCGGTAAGCTTGGCGACATCTATGGAAAATTCTGCCCAGTCTTTCGGCGGGAAAACTATCCCCTTCGCATCGAGCATACTTCTGTTGTGATAAAGCAAAAGCGGGTCAATGGAAAGCGGAAAGGCCATTATCCCCTGACTGGTCAAGAAGACTTCCCCTGCCCCGGCAAAAATATTTTTAAAAGTGGCGACGGGGTAGCTCGCGTAAGGAATAGCAATAATTTTATTGGCATAACCGTAAGCTAAATCATCCGAAATGAAAAACAAGTCGGGGCCCACTCCCGAGGCCAAAGCTTCCAAGAGATCTTGGTCGAAAGTATCGGCTGATTTCTCTTCATATTTCAAAACGAAGGTCGGGTTGGCATCATTGAACTCTTCAAGCGGTTGGGTCATTAAAGCTGTCGGTACTGTGCCCCAGAGCACCACAGTGCCCAAGCTCCCTTCGCTCCCACCACCGATAGGAATAGCTCCGGAGAAAACCAAAACACCGAAAACTGCGGCGACAATGAAAGCTATTATTAGTATAAGTTGAAAATTAAATTTCATTTTGCGAATTTTCTACCCTTTCCTAAATATCATACCATAATGTTCTTGACCTGTATCCATTTCTCGATCGAAAACAAACCCGTGCTTTTCGAACATTTCTCTAGCACGGCCCTTCGCGATGGCGACCTTAGACATAACAGACTTGTCGGACCAGTCCGAGAAGAGTACTTGACCCTTGGGTCGGAGGATACGCTTAATTTCCGCGAGGAAACCATTTTTGTTTTCAACCTGGAAAAGAATATTCGAGGCAATAACCACGTCCGCAATTCCATCCCCCAGCTTGCTCCCTCCTGGCTTCTCCACATTGCCCCAAATTATCTCCACGTTCTTAAGTCCCGCTTCAGAAACCTTGTGTCGGATGGTATCGAGATAATCTTTTTCAATTTCCACGGCGTAAACCTTGCCCCTAGAAGCAATTTTCCCAGCGGCGATAGCATAGTAGCCCGTGCCAGCGCCAAGGTCCGCAACGATGCTGTCTTCTTTAAGTCCGAAAACTTTTAAATTTTTTTCCGGATTGCTAAACATTTATATATTGTATCAAATACAAACGACTAAAGACAGGTAAGAGATGCGATACCGTCGCCCGCACGAAGTCGCATAATGGTTACTCCTTGTGTCTGCCTTCCTAGGCTCGAAACATCTTTGAGTGGTGTCCTGATAACCTGTCCTTTCTTCGACATCGCGATGAGTTCTTCTTCTGCGCCGGAGAGTACCTTGGCGACTATGAGCTTGCCGGTCTTCCCGGTAACCTTGGCGGTTTTAATACCAGAACCGCCACGCTTTTGCACTTTGTATTCCTTAAGACCAGTCTTTTTGCCGAAGCCGTTAGCGCTCATCGTGAGGAAGGATCCATCTTTCTGTTCTTTGTTTATAGAACCCACCCCGATGACTTCGTCGTCTTTGCCGAGCCTTATACCGGAAACCCCGCCAGCCGTCCTGCCCATTTCTCGGACATCGGATTCTTTAAATCGGATTGATTGACCCATTGCTGTAGCAATTATAACTTCGTCGCCTTTCTCCGTCACAAGCGCAGAGACCAACTGGTCATCTTTGTCCAGACGGATAGCGATGATACCACTTCGTCGAACATCCTTGAAGCTTTCGGTGGCCATCTTTTTAGCTGTACCGTTTTTGGTCACAAGCATTAGTGACGACGGAACCTTGCTTAAGTCTTTTGGCATTGCGAGAATCGAATTTACTTTTTCATCACCGGAGAGTTGCAAGAAGTTCATTATCGACTTCCCTTTCGTGGCTCTTCGGCCTTCCGGGATATCGTACATTTTCATATGGTAGACTTTACCCAAATTGGTAAAGAAGAGGAGGTTTGAGTGCGAAGACCCGGACACCAGCATCGTGACGAAGTCTTCTTCTTTTGTTTCGAGGTCTATAACCCCAACGCCACCTCGCTTCTGGGCGCGATATTCGGAAGGATCGGTGCACTTCACGTAGCCACCTTGGGTCAAAACCAGCACCGTTTCTTTGTCCGGTACCAAATCTTCATCGGAAATTTCTTTCACCCCGCCTTTAATTATTTTCGTTCGGCGCTCATCTGCGTATTTTTCTTTAATTTCTTTGAGCTCGGTAGAAATAACTTTGAGGATTTTCTTCGGGCTCGCGAGAAGGTCTTTCATTTGAGCGATGAAATTCTGCTTTTCTTTGAGTTCGTCTTCCACTGCCTTACGTTCCAGTCCAGCAAGCTTGGAGAGTTTCATTTCGAGAATAGCCGTTGCCTGCAAGTCGGAGAACTTGAATTCCTTCATTAAATTCACCTTTGCGATCTGTGAATTCTTGGATCCTCGGATGACCGTTATCACCCGATCAATTTTATCCAGAGCTTTCTTGAGTCCGAGGAGAATATGTTCCCTCTCTTCGGCTCGGCGCAGATCGTAAGCGGAGCGCTTCTTAACTACTTCTTTCCTGTGGTCGATAAATTCTTCGAGAATGGACTTGAGCGACAGTGTTTCCGGGACGCCGTCTACCAGCGCCACCATATTGAAATTGAAATTGGATTCAAGTTGAGTGTTTTTGTAAATATAATTCAAAACTTTCTCTGGATGCGCTGAAGACTTAAGGTCGATGACTATCCTTATATCCTTCGTTGATTCGTCACGCAGACCCTTGATACCTTCGAGCTTCTTTTCTTGTACTAGTTCGGCGATAGCCATAATGAGATTTGCTTTGTTAACTCGAAAAGGAATCGAAGTAATGATGATTGAAAAATTGCCCCCTTTTTCCTCGACTATCTCGGCTTCGCCTCGGCAGACTACGCCTCCTCGGCCTGTACCGTAGGCGTGGAGCATATCCTTATATCCGTAGGCGATACCTCCTGTCGGGAAATCGGGCCCTTTGATAAATTGCAAAAGGTCTTCCGTGGTTGCATCAGGATTGTCTATCAAGTGGTCCGTAGCGTCGAGTACTTCCGCCAAGTTGTGCGAAGGAATGTTGGTCGCCATACCAACGGCAATACCTAAAGTACCATTGAGCAATAGCGCCGGAACCGCCGACGGAAACACTACCGGCTCTTTGCGAGTCTGGTCGTAGTTCGGGCGGAAAGGCACGGTTTCTTTATCCAAGTCTCGGAGAAGTTCGTTGGAAATTTTCGCCATTTTGGCCTCGGTATAACGCATTGCGGCCGCATTGTCTCCGTCAATCGAACCGAAGTTTCCCTGGCCTAAAATAAGAGGGTACCTATATGAAAATTCTTGCGCCATACCCACCATCGAATCATAAACAGCTACGTCCCCGTGCGGGTGATATTTTCCTAGCACATCTCCAACTACCGCTGCGGATTTGCGGAAGCGCGCGGACGAAGTGAGCCCCAATTCATTCATTGCGAAGAGAATTCGCCGATGCACTGGCTTAAGGCCGTCTCGCACGTCAGGAAGCGCGCGGGAAGTTATCACCGACATCGCATAGGCGAGGTAGGATTCTTTCATTTCCGCCACTACGTCAACCGGCAAAATTGTGTCTGCGGCTCTCGTGTCGTTTTCTTTTGGTGAATTATTCTTTGCCATTCTATTCTGTTATGCTCTGGAAACCGTCAATAAGGTTTACCTTAAGCGCCGACAACGGTGCCACGCCGTCCCGTACTTCTGCTCGTGTTTCATCCTTTGTAAAATTCCTGCCGAGAGACAATACCCACAGCAAGAACAATATAACGGCAAAGAAAACCGTCGTCACGTGGAGGATATGCCTCCTTACTGCTTCCGGCTGCCTGCGAACATTGTGGATGAATTTTTTCATAAATAATTTATGCCTCTTTTAATACTACCACTTCCCCTTCCTTACCTTCCAGGTCTTTCCTCTTGAGTGTTAGCTTATCCACCCGCTCCGCATCTTCTTCTCCCATTTCTTTTAGGAATGCCTTGAGGGATTTCTCATCGTAGTCCATCGGGATTATAAGTTTCGGTTCAAGTGCGGAGGCAAGCTTCCCGGCAGCCTTAGCATCAAGCATACCCTCGCCACCTACCGGCACGAAGAGGATATCCGGGCTGTTGATAGCTTCGCGAGACTCTTTGGAAATTTCTGTCTCATCTAGCGCCCCAAGGAAAGCGATATTAATTCCATCCAAAGTGAACAAGTAGATGGAATTCATGTATTTCTTGCCTGCAATATTCGCCTCTGAGAGAACACCCTTGATGAAAATTTCTCGAATTTCATAATCTCCCGGACCCTTTATAACAAACGGCTCACGTTCCCCGTGCGACAACTGTTCCACGCCATTGTAATCCGCGTGGTTCGTGGTTACGAGTGCGATGTCTGTTCCGAAGTGCGCTGAGATGCCTGTTTTAGAGGCTTTGCTCACAGGATTAAACGCCAGGACAAGCTCCCCTTGCCCAATCTTAAAAAATTGCTTGCCGAAATACGTTATTATCATTCCTTATATTATAGCAAATTAGAGCTGAAAGGACAAACGAAAAATGCTTGCTTTTTATGTTATTTGTAGTAGAGTGAGAACACAATAGAATTATTATTAAAAGCAGGATTTGGGGTAACCCTCGGCGGCGCAAGCTAAAGAGATCCTAAACCTTTATCCGCTTTAATGCGGATTTTTTATTAGAAATCATTTATGCGAAAAGAAGAAACAGTAACAGTGGAAGAAAATACGGTTCTAAGTTCGGTCGTTGACCGCAGCCAGAGCCGACCGGAAGTGGACTCATTAATTGAAGGGTCTGTTATCCTCGTTGATAAATCATCCGTATACGTAGACCTAGCGCCCTGGGGCACAGGTATAATCTACGGCCGCGAGTTTATGAACGCCAAAGATGTCATCAACAAGATGAGCATTGGCGATGTCATAAAAGCGAAAATAGTAGACGCCGAAAACGAAGAGGGCTACATCGAGCTTTCATTAAAAGAAGCCAAGCAAGCCCTCGCCTGGAGCGAAGCTGAGAAGGCCATCCGAGCGAAGACTATCCTATCTCTTGAAGTTAAAGACGCGAACAAAGGCGGACTTATTTTGGAATGGCAGGGCATCCAGGGATTCTTGCCTGCTTCCCAGCTCAAGCCTGAACACTATCCTAGGGTTCTAGACTCTGATAAAGATAAGATATTAAAAGAGCTCAAGAAGTTAGTCGGTGAGAAAATTTCCGTTATGATTATTTCAACCTTGCCGAAAGAAGGCAAGCTTATTTTCTCCGAGAAAGAAAACAATCCTGAGGAAAAGAAAGAAATTCTCTCGAAATATTCCATCGGCGATACACTTGAATGCATTATTGCCGGTATCGTAGACTTCGGCGTATTCCTTAAGCTCGAAGACGGACTGGAAGGTTTGGTTCACATCTCTGAACTTGATTGGGGTTTGGTAGAAGACCCTAGAAGTATGTTTAAGGTGGGTGAGAAGGTGAAGGCGAAAGTTATCGAAATTAAAGACGGTAAGGTTTCGCTCTCGCTTAAAGCCCTCAAGGAAAATCCTTGGAAAGAATTTGAGGGTAAATTAAAGAAGGGCGACATCATTAAAGGTGTTGTCATCAAGTACAACAAACACGGCGCGCTGGTATCCATCAAGGAAGGCGTAGCGGGCTTGGTACACAACTCCACTTTCCCTTCAGAAATTAAACTCAGGGAAACTCTGGAGCTAGGAAAGAATTACAATTTCCAAATTACCTTGTTTGAGCCTAAGGATCAGAAAATGACCCTGGTTCACCTCGACGAAAAATAAAAGTAACAAAATAAAATCCCCTCATTTAAGGAGGGGATTTTATTTTGCATCTTAATTTAAAATTTCGCTAAGACACCACCTCTACTCTTTTAAACAAGTCTGGATTTTCTTTGATGGACATATACATAGTCAAACCAAACTCTGCGCAAACTGCTTTATTAAATTCAGCTACGCTCAACATAGTAGCTGCAAAATTACCGCCAGTCAGTTTTAAATAATCCTTAGTGGCGTCCTGTACTAGCAGAGTAATAAAATCTACGGGACTTAATCCATAGGAAGCAACTCCAGAAGGATGAGTATGAAATGTGCCGACAATTCTTTGTGAAGCCTCTTTTCCTTTATCTTTAGATATATCAAATTGAACTTTACTATCATCTCCTTGGGTGATGTCCCCCATAGTAATATTTTTATCGTGTATATCGGTTCGCACCGAACGAGCGAATTCTATATCGCCATGTTGTTCCATCAGACGTAATAATTCTACCATGGTATCATCCCACCCTTCGCAGTGTATTTTTTCCGGAGCATTGCTTGCAGGTATATATTGGCCATTATTCAAGACCCCTAGGTTAATCATGATTTCTTTAAACCGCGAGAAATCCCATTCGTTTGGTTTGGTAAGAAGATCTATGGACCTTTCTATGCCTGGAGGCATTTTGGGTGGATATATATTTTTAGGATAGAATTTATCCATACAATTACTTTTTTAATTTATATGAATAATAACAAATCTAGAAATGTAAAACAAAGAACCATCAAAAAATCCCCTGAGCTAGTCGAGAGGATTTTTTGTGTTTTAGAAATTAAGATTGGGCTAGAGAGTTCATTGTGCCAAGGTTTATAGGACCTATGGAATTCATAATCGCTATAACTTGATCAGCGTATCTAGGTACTATGGAAGGCGGGTTATAGGCCTGGAGAATTGCTTTGGTGTCTTTATCCTCGTAGTGATAAGCCGTATTGGGATTGTTACCACCCAGGTTTCTGGCTATAGTTGCAATAGCATGTTCGTTGGATTTGAAGCCAATTTTACAGGAGCCCCAACCGAAAGGATTGTTGTCTACCCTCTTACAGGCAAATTTTCCTCCAGTGGATTCTCGTACGGCAATAGCTGCCACGAGGCGCCAGTCCAGTCCGTTCTTCTCGGCCTCGGTAACCATAGCCATGCCCGTCCCGGCTAGTGGCATATCTCGCTCCTTGAAATAAGCATCGACGGCTCGAGCGCGGGCTTCCTTGGTTAAGACTTCCGTTGCAGCGGCCTGGTTAAGAGCCGGAGCACCGTCAGTTTCTATATTTATTTTAGCCAATAAGTTTGTTGCAGTTTCGGTTTTTTGCACGCTACCCATAGAAAACGAGGTAGTAATTACGGGCAAAAGTACCAAAGATTGCACGAAACGTATTAGATTTTTATTTTTCATATTTGGGCGGTATCTGCTCCGCCAACTCCTTTTCTTCTGTAACGTCCAAACAAGCTCTAACTAAAACATCCTTATGTTATTAGGCTTACGCCTTTACATTAAGGATATACATACATCTTAGCATACTTGAGCTAAAAAGTCAATAGTTAAACAACACTTTTTTCATATGTCAAATCCAAAATATCTTGTAAAATAAGGGTTTTTTGACAAGCTATCCTTGACAAATAATGCTTAAAATTGAACAATAAATAGGTTGTGGATAAGGTTTGGCACGATTTGCAAAGAAAGGTTAAAACGAGTAGTATTGAGGAATGCAAATACTGCTCAAAAGGAGGATGTTGGCCCTATCCTCTGCCCTCCGAACCGCCGAAAAAGTAAGATTGGCCAAGTGTATCGAAGATAATTGGCATAAAACGTGCCTCTCCTACTCCCAAGAGCTCAATTTCTGGAGACCCAAGCTCCCTATGGAGCCTGAACTGCAAGGCGCCTTCCTTGAGGAGCTCGAAAGACTCGAGATTGACCCTCTCTCACGCAAAGAGATTATCGACTCTATTCAAAGGAGGCGCATTATTCAAACAGCCCCACACCTAGTAGCAACGGAGGGGCCAAGGATGCTCTGTATCAACTGGCTCGGATCTTTGGGTGTCCCGGATAAAGAATTCTATATTGTGGGGATGTTTTCTGGGGTACCCTTCTCTAACCGTTTCCGACCCGGACGAATAAACCGCAAAGAAGGCTCGATAAATTTATTTCCTAGCGCGCTTCAGGATGGACTCGTGTACCGAAGCATTATCCCCGAAAAGTTTAAGGAATCGATGGACGGCTTGCCCCGAAAAATAACGAAATTTTTTCCTTTTACGAGTCCTGGGCAGTCGTATACTAAATGGGCCCTGCAATCTTGCCAGCATATCGAGCGACAAATACTCAAAAAGAATAATCTGGTTTACTTGGATGTGAACGAAGTCGTGTCTCGGTACCTCGTTAAGGTTCTAAAAAATCCAAATCATACAATCTACAAAATTTTATTCAACCCGGCCGACCGCAAGGACTTTATGCATCGCTTCCCTAATGAAATAATCTTCTATACTCCTGTCATAAGCGGCAAATATGAAAAAATGGAAAATATGCGCATCAAAGGTAAGGCCCTGGTCAGCAGAAATGCGGAGATACCTCTCGAGCCAGAAGCAATAATCCACGAACTGGAAAATGGCCGCCTCTGCCCTTCGCTGGTCGTCACCTTTATGGTTCTGGCCTTCATCAATCAATTCAAATGTTTCGGCTCTTTCGCCCAAGTCGAGTATCTGCCGGTGTATCAGAAAAAACTCGCAAAGCTTAAAGCAATGAAGGAATTCAAAATCGATACTATCGCCACCTCGAACTTAACCACCGGCTCTTTCCCCGGGCAAAAGGACTTTTACCCTGCTGACATAATAATAGAAAACAACAAATGGAGACCGGATGGCAAAATGCTGTTCGGCGAATTAATAATGCCGATAAAGAAAACTCTTATGGAGAGTTACTTTACCGGCGACGAAAGAAACAGCAATGAAAAAAAATAAAGCTAAAAAACCTGCCCGACTGAATCGTTCAGGCGGGGTCCATCTTATTGGAATTTGCGGCGCGGGGATGTCAGCGCTCGCGGTACTACTTAAAGAATCAGGTTGGCGGGTTAGCGGCTCAGATGAGGGCGTTTTTGAGCCCATTGTTTCCTATCTTCATAAAAATAAAATATCTTTTCATAAAACCCACCGCCCAGAAAACATACCGGCCGGAACCAACCTGGTGGTAGTCGGCAAACACACCGGGCTAGCAGTGGAAGATAACTCCGAAACGCGCGAAGCAATCAAGCGCAAGATTCCAATTAAATCCCTACCGGAAATGCTTGCCCTCCTATCGGAGGGCACCGAAAACATCGTGGTCACGGGCAGCTTCGGCAAGTCCACGCTTACTGCCCTGATTACTTGGTGCCTCACAGAGGCTCGCAAGGATCCTTCGTACTTTATTGGCGCCCTGCCACTCAACCTTAAAAACTCGTCGCACCTAGGAAAAGGAAGAGAATTCGTGCTCGAAGGTGATGAATACCCTTCCGCTAATTGGGATAAGTCTTCGAAATTTTTACACTATAAGCCTACCTCGGTCTTGCTTATTTCCGCCGAACACGATCACGTAAATATTTTCCCCACGGAAAAATCCTACATCACAACCTACAAAAAGCTGGTATCAAAAATTCCTAAACAAGGATTGCTGGTATATTCCTTAAATGGTAAGAACAATAAAGAAATCGCTAAAGATGCAAGCTCCAAGCATCTCCGCTATAGCGTAGATGATAAAAAGGCAGACTGGTACGCACAAAACATAAAGTATAAAGCTGTTACTACTTTTGATTTAATGCGCAAGGGTAAAAAGGTGGCCCGCATAGAGACTATCCTCCTGGGTAAACACAATATAGAGAATATTGTGGGCGCTGGAGCTTTACTTCTGGAAAATAAAAAGTTGTCCCCTGCCCTTTTCGCCCGCGCTGTTAAAAATTTCAAAGGGATTAGTCGCCGAATAGAACTCAAAAATCCTAAGGGTAAAATCCCGGTATATGACGGCTTCGGCTCCTCTTACGAAAAGGCGCGAGCCATCTTCGATGCACTACGCCTGCACTTCCCAGAGAAAAGACTCATCGCCGTTTTTGAACCTCATGCCTTCTCTTGGCGCAATAAAAAATTCCTTCCTTGGTATAAAAACATTTTCCAAGGGGTAGATGAAGTTATTCTCCTGCCGGCAACTTCACGTGGCAAGAAAGGTCCCGGGGAAATCTCAACCGAAGAAATCTGGGCAACTGCAAAAAAACATTTCCCAGTCCACACCGCCAAAGGAGAAAAAGAAGCGTTAAAAATTCTAAAAGAAATAGTGCGAGATGGCGACGTCATCGCCCTTGTGTCTTCTGGTCCTATGTTTGGGCTAACTGAAAGCGTTCCGAAGCTCTTCTAGGTCGTCGAAATGGCTTTTCACACCCTTGATATCTTGATAAGTCTCGTGCCCCTTCCCGGCCACAAGCAACACATCTCCCTTTTGGGCTAACTTTACTCCCTCTCTTATTGCTTCGCGACGGTCGAGTATTACCGTAACTTTTTTAAGCTCATCCTGTGTTAGCCCTGTTTTCATATCTTCTATAATTTTCTCTGGGTCTTCGCTACGAGGATTATCGGTTGTAAATATTGCTATATCAGATTCGGAGGCACCAATTTTCCCCATCTTTGGACGCTTAAGCGAATCTCTGTCACCGCCGCAGCCAAAAACCGATATGAGTTTGCCATTTTTATCTTTGACCCCTTTCACAGCAGCAATTATCTTTTCTAAAGGATCCGGCGCATGGGCATAATCCACTACTACCAGCACTCCATTCGCTGCTGTAAAATGCTCAAATCGGCCCCGCGGCGGCTGGACGTCTTCAAGTATTTTTTTCACCCGTTCCATATCGAATCCAAGGAGCTTGCAAGTGTTCCACACCGCCAGAATATTGTAGGCGTTAAATTTCCCAAGCAATGTCGAATGTAGAACATCGTTGCCCGCTTTTATTTCCAAACCTTTAAAGTCTAGCCTGTTAACCTGTCCACCGAAGTCGGCGGGATTTTCAAATCCGTAGAAATATTTATGAGCTTTAATATCTTCGAGCATACGCTTGCCGTAAAGGTCATCCGCGTTCGAAAGCGCGAATGCGTGTGATGACAACGAATGGAAAAACTTTTTCTTTGCTTCAAAATAATTTTCGAAGGTTTTGTGATAATCCAAGTGGTCGTGGGTAAGGTTTGTGAAAACCCCACCAAAGAATGTGAGACCTGCTATCCTACCTTGGTCGATACCTTGAGATGAGACTTCCATAAAAACCCACTCGCATCCCTGCCCCACCATTTTATTGAGAAGCCTATTGAGCTCGGAGGGTTCCGGAGTAGTAAAGCTTGTAGGAATTCGCTCACCATTTATGATGTTCTCAACTGTACCGATAAGTCCGGCCTTGTAGCCTAGGGCAATAGCAATTCTGTACAAGAGAGTCGTGGTCGTGGTCTTACCTTTCGTACCGGTGACGCCCACAATCTTGAGTTCAGAGGAAGGATTGCCGAAAAAATGCCAGATTGCGAGCTTGGTGCGAATTTTTTGCCTTAGCCGAAGCTTCTTAAGATAAATTTTAAATTCTACGAGCCAATCAAGTAACATTTTCTATTTAAATTAATCTGGTAAACCTTTCTTACTTCTTGCGTGTGTTCCAGTTTTGGTCTTTTATGTTTCGGTCGACAAACCATGGGTCACGGGAATTTGACCACCAGCTATCAGGCTCGGTAGTGGTTAAAATTATCCCGAGCTTCTTGCCCGGCAAAGTCTTCAATCGTTTCAGGGCCACCTTGATCCAACCTTTCGCTTTGATGTTGCCCTTTGTTTCTTCGGCCCGTAAGGACGATATCCATTCCAGTATATCAGCATCTTTGACTAATTTCGCCTCGAGCGTTTTACGTTCTCTTTCTTCCTCAAAAAATCCCAAAATTTCTCGTCCGAAAGGGACACTTTGCGACATATCTTCTACCGCTCGCGCTTCCGCCAACCTGCCGTAACGTTGATGCACATAGTTGTGGTCCGAGGTGCGACCTTCGCCAATATCGTGGAAGAGTGCCATTAGCACTGCTTTATTTTTGTCAGCCTTGGGTTCCAGGTAGCACAGCGCGTACGTTATCATAGCCGTATGGAATAGGTGTTCGGCGACAGACTGATTGCCACTGCCTAAGAACCAAAATCCCGAGCGCGGAGTCTGGCTGTGTATTCCTGTTTCGTACACAAAGTTGGCTATCTGGTCGTAAATTTTCTTATTTGGCTTTTTCATAGATTTATCTTAAGGCTTCATTTACTATTCTCTCTAATTCGGACTCGTTTGTAAACACGAAGGATTTAATGCCTATAGATTCAGCTGCTTTTGCATTCTTTTCTTGGTCGTCGAAATACAAGCACTCCGGAGGAGTGAGGTTATGCTCTTTCAAAATATGCTGCCAGGCACGCACGTCAGGCTTGATGAATCCCGTTTGCCAAGAATAATAGACCTTGTCGACTGCCTCCTCGATGAGCTTGTATCGGTTATTGTGAAAAATGCGTTCTCGGAAATTGTTGGACAGGATAAAAACCTTGATACCTCGGCTCCGAAGCTCTGCTGTGTAAGTAAACATCCGTTCAGAAATTTCTTCTCCCTCAAACCAATAGTTCCAAAAGTCGTTCTCGGTAAAATTAATTTTCAAATCTTTAAGAAAAGGGCCCAAGTGCCGCCAAGCGGGACCAGCATCCGGCTGCCTCATCTTATGCATAGCTTCGCGCAATTTCGACTTAAATATTTCACCTTCTACACCGAAATCCTTTTCTACTCGCTCGCTAAGTTTAGGCGATTGTAAGAATATTCCGTTTAAATCCAAAATTACCGCTTTAATCATTTTATTTCTTGGCGAAAATTGAAATCCATTTAACGCCGGGACGTTTTAAATCATCGGCTAAAAACGTAGACTTAATAATTTTAAAACCTGATTTTTTCAAAAGATGCTCTAACTCTTGCTTTTTATAATAGCTATAAAATCTAGCATCATTCGTAAACGGTTTTTCTTTTACCAATTTTTCTCCCTGCCCGTACTTAAAGGAGGCGTAGAATATGCCACGGTCGGAGAGCGTTTCATAAATATTTTTCAGAGCTTTCGGTAAATCTTTTTTAGTTAAATGAATCAAGACAGCGTCAGCCCAAACTCCATCAAAATAATTTTTAGGGAATTTTAGCTCTAGCACATCCATCTTAAAAAACTTCCCCTTAGGCGCTTCTTTTTTTGCTATTTTTAAAAGAGCGTTGGACACGTCAATTCCTACTGCAGTAAAACCCTTTTCGTTAAAAATCTTCATATCTCGACCACCAGCGCAACCTACATCGAGAATTCTTGAATTTTTCTTCAGGCGTTTAATAAAACTTGTCATTGCTTTCGGCGAAGCATTGGCAACTGCATTAGAATATTTTTGCCCGAGTTTGTTATAAGTCTTAACTGTGGCTTGGTAATTCTTATTGTCCATGACACTTTTTGTATTTTTTGCCACTTCCACAAGGACAAGGGTTATTTCTTCCTACGGCGTCTTCTTTTTTAGCCGTAGAATCTTTCTGTCCTCCCATTTCTGACGGTTCTGTATGGCTCGTAATTAAGGTCTGCTTCGGACCCGCTTCTTCTTTTTTAATAGCAGATGCGGCTTCGGTGTTTATGGAACTCACCATAGAAGCTACTTGCTCCTTGAATACTGCTTCCATTTCTTTAAACATCTGTAATCCTTCTTTCTTGTACTCTACAATAGGCTCACGCTGGCCATAGGCGCGCAAGTTTACCGAAGAGCGCAGGTAGTCCATCGCTTCCAGGTGTTCCATCCAGAGATTGTCGGTAGAATACAGTGCTATGCGGCGAACAGTTTCGAAAAATACCGCTTCTCCCAATTTTTCTTTCTTTTCTTCTATTGTTTTCTCTAGGCCATCCCTGTCAGCGGCAACATCTTTCAATAATTCTTCGACTCTTTCCTTGTCGGCTCGGAGCATTTTCTGACGTCTCTCGTAAATAATCTTTCGCTGGTGATTCATCACGTCGTCATACTCGAGGGTATGCTTACGCGCGTCGAAATGAAAGCCTTCAATTTTTGCTTGAGCGCCCTCGAGCGTTCGGGAAATAAAGCGATTTTCGATAGGTTGGTCTTCCGGAATACCAAACTTCCCCATCATATTTTTAATCCTCTCGGCTCCGAATATACGCATTAAATCGTCTTCGAGAGACACGTAGAACTGAGTTGCACCCGGGTCCCCTTGTCTACCTGAGCGTCCTCGTAGCTGGTTGTCGATACGTCTAGCTTCGTGCCTCTCAGTACCGAGCACGAACAAACCGCCCGCCTCTTTTACAAACTGATATTCTTCATCAGTGTGCGGATTACCGCCGAGCTTAATGTCGATTCCGCGTCCGGCCATGTTGGTGGCGATTGTTACCGCACCGCGCTTTCCCGCCTGGGCGATAATTTCACCTTCCTTCTCGTGATTCTTGGCGTTCAGTATTGTATGCTGCACACCTTCTTGTCGCAGATACACAGAGAGAAGCTCGTTTTTCTCGATGGAAATTGTACCTATGAGCACTGGCTGGCCCTTCTCGTTTAGTTCTTTAATTTTTTTCGCTATAGCTTGGAGCTTCCCCTTCTCTGTCTGGAAAATAAGGTCGTTGTGGTCGATACGAACAACTGGTTTGTTGGTCGGAATCACAATTACATCAAGTCCGTAGACTTTCAGGAATTCTTCCGCTGAGGTTGCCGCGGTTCCGGTCATTCCCGAAAGCTTTTTATAGAATCTGAAATAGTTCTGGAAAGTAATCGAGCCCGAAGAGCGAGTTTCTTTTTCAATTTTCACTCCTTCTTTAGCCTCAATCGCCTGGTGAATGCCCTCTGACCAGCGCCTGCCTGGCTGAAGTCTGCCGGTAAAGGGATCCACAATTATAACTTCCCCTTCTTTCACTACGTAATCCTTATCTTTTTCGAAAATTGCCTGAGCTTTTACAGCAGTTTCCAGGTGGTGTACATATTTAATACCCTTTTCTGTATAAATGTTGTCGATACCGAGCAATTGTTCAGCTTTCGAGATGCCGACGTCCGTCAGGCTGATAGCTCGCATTTTCTCATCGACGATATAGTCCGTCTCACGTTTCAATTGTTTCGCAATCTGAGAAAATTTCACGTAAAAATCTTCGGAGTCTCCGGACTGGGAAGAGATAATTAACGGTGTTCTGGCCTCGTCAATTAAAATAGAGTCAACTTCGTCTACAATCGCGAAATGGTGCTCACGTTGAACCATATTTTCCACTTGAGTAACCAGGTTGTCGCGCAAGTAATCGAATCCGAATTCGTTGTTGGTTCCGTACGTTACATCAGCCAGGTAAGCTTCTTTCCTGCTGCATGGTTTCAAAAAATCGTAAACAATTTTAAATTCACCGACTTGGTCGCGTTCTTTGTCTTCTTCGGTGTGTTTGGCATCGTATAGATAAGAAACGTTTTGCGAATTAATTACACCTACAGAAAGTCCGAGAAAATTATAAACTTGCCCCATCAGCACGGCGCCAATACGTGAAAGGTAATCGTTCACAGTAACTATGTGCACTCCGTGACCCGACAAAGCGTTCAGATATGCGGGCAAAACTCCCACTAATGTTTTACCCTCCCCTGTTCTCATCTCGGCGATTTTGCCGAAGTGAAGTGCGAGACCCCCCACTAGCTGCACATCATAATGACGCTCGCCGAGGTTCCGTTTAGCGGCCTCGCGGACCAGTGCATATGCTTCAGGTAAAATAGAGTCCAAGTCCTCGCCCTTGGCAAGTCTATCCTTGAATTCTAACGTCTTTTTAGGGAAATCAGTATCTTCCAAAGCTGCCATTTCAGCCTCCAGGGCGTTAATTTTAGCGACTAAGGGCTTGGTTTTAGCTATAAATCGGGAGCTTTCGTCACCGAAGATTTTATTGAAAATTGCCATAAATTACATCTTAGCATAAAAACAAAAAAATTCCTCGGCTGAGGAATTTTTTTGTGAAGTGAGAAACTGGAACTATGCTCGCTTCTTTTTTGAAGCCTTCTTCTTTCCAGCTTTCTTTACTGCCTTCTTTGCTTTCTTTTTTGCTGCCATTTTTTTTGTCGCTTGCGCGAAAATTATTTTTAATTTAGTTTGCAATAAAACGACCAAATATTTATTGCATCGAACTACTTATAATTATCTCGCATATCACAATCAAAGACAATGCTTTTGCAATAAAATCTGTGGATAACTCCGACGCTCGTGAAACGAAGTCGGAGTCCGACTTTTTACGTCGAACTTTCCAAAATAAAAAATCGCAAAATTTTTGCGATTTTTTATTTTGGGATTATTTTCATTTGAAGCGGGTGATGGCGAAACTCCAACATATGTGCCTATGTGAGTGCGACCACCCGCTACAGATAAAAACAATTTATAAACAAATCATATCATGTTTACACTGAGCTTGTCGAAGTGTCGGGCCGCTGGGAATCGAACCCAGTCTACACGAACCCGAATCGTGTGTACTACCGGTATACTACGGCCCGCTGTGTCCTCCGAAGCTTTAGCGAAGGAGGATTATGTTTATTTTACAAAGGATTTCCTGTGAACCACGCTTGCTCCGAACTTCTTTATTGCTCGCTTATGCTCGGGAGTATTATAACCTTTATGCCTCTTAAATCCATACTCTGGAAACTTCAAATCGAGCTCCCGCATAATAGCATCTCTCTTAACTTTCGCAATAATTGACGCAGCAGAGACAGAAAGGCAGTGTGAGTCACCTGCAACAATGCTCATTTGTTCTAATTTTATTCCACCAATTTTTAAGTTCGGAATTGTAAACCTACCGTCCACTAGAACTCGTATCGTACTCCCCCTCTTCACTTTTTTTATTTTTTTAACCAAATTAAGCACCGCCATCTGCATCGCCTTGAGGCTCGCATTGTGAATATTCAATTTATCAATCTCGTCCTGCCAGACAATTCCCACGCCGTACGCAAGTGAATTATCTAAAATTTTTGCCGATAAAATTTCCCGCTCGGCTTCGGGGATTGTTTTAGAATCACGCACTCGAGCATACCATTTATCGCCACTTCTTGTTTTACTGACACTTAGAGGATTAAGAATACAAGCCGCCGCAACAACCGGGCCCGCAGACGGACCCCTCCCCACTTCGTCGCACCCAACGACAAACGTGCAACCTTCACGTATGTATTTCAATTCGTTTTTAAAATCAGGGAAAAGCATAATTTTGTGGGCATGAGAGGATTTGAACCTCCAAGGATCGCTCCATACGATTCTGAATCGTACGCGTATACCAATTCCGCCACATGCCCTTTTATTTTGGTGGACCTGGGGGGAATCGCACCCCCGACTCGTCCATGCCATGGACGCGTGTTACTACTATACTACAGGCCCTATTATAAACTAAGACTTCTTTCAAGGATATGCGCGACAACATCCTCTATTTTCGTCCCAGCCAGTTCGCACGTCTCGGCGAAGTGTGATCCTGCCTTCACCTCAGGAACATTTTCAAATTCCAAAAGATAAACTTTCCTCCTCGGTGTAAGCAAGAAATCGGATTTTAGGTAATGGCCGGCATTTAAGTGCTGGTGCAAGTGCTTGGCCAGTGAATACAATAGCTCTTTCTCCTCCGAGGAAAAGGCTCCGAAGGTATTACTAAGCGGGAAAACGTAGACATCTTCGTTCCGAAAATCGGGCATCGAGTGGATTGAGGCAATTTTACCAGAAATAAATTCTTCAACTATTAAACTCTCCCCGTGATTCACTCCGTCCTCTATGGCATCCACCAATTCGGGAAAGGTCTTTGCCAGGTGGATACCCATATTCGCATCGGGGGTAAAAGATTTAACTAGCCAAGGCGCGCCGAATTTCTCGTGGATTTCTTTGGCTTTTTTGAGTGCGTATTTCTCTCTCGGGCCATCGAAGTCTTTCTGGTAGAGAGGAATGAGTATAGTCCGCGGTAAGGATACCTCTACGCCCCGCAGATGTTCTCGCAAAAGCTCGCGGCTGCCTTTGAGCGCTGAGAAAAACGGCGCAGGCGATATATGCGGTATCGAAAGGTTATCGAGCGAATGTGAAAAATGGGGGTGCGCCACGTTCCAAACCAAGTCCACCCGGTGCATGAGATCGGCAAGGGCGACTGGCCGGCCCGCTACATGCCACAGGCCTTCTTTGTCGACCAGAATATCTACAGGTTTATATTTTTCGGAAAAATTTTCGGCAAGGTAGCTAATAATCTCGCCGCCTTTCTTGAGCGAATGAAAATAATTCTCCCCTGCTCCCCCCCGCAAAACTCCTATGCGTTTCATATAAATAATTATAACACTAAAAAGCAAAAAGCCGTCCTCCGGCCGGCTTTCGCGCGGTTGGTGACGGCTACGAGATGGAAACTGCTCCGTGGAGCACGATCGAGTTGTAGTCGAATTCACCCTTTCTCTCGTGACACCAAGGGCAACTCAGCTCCCCTTTTACCTCAAGGGGCTGGGGGGCAAGATCCTCGACCTCGCCACACCAGTGGCAATTGCTGTGCGTGCAGCGAACTTTCGTCCGCCAACTTACACGCTTTTTCATGTCGACCTCCTTCTTTTAAGGTTTACTCCCGATTTTAAATTTTGTCAAACAAAAAAACACCCCGCTTGCGCGAGGTGTTTTTAATTGCTGTACTTTGTTTTGTTTCGTCCTATAACTTAGAAGTCTTTCCTTCCTGTCAATACGCTTTTTTAAGTCCATAGCATACATAGACTATTGTGTCGTCAATTGAGCGACACAATACCGACTCAATAAGTCATCCGATAAATCGGACAACGTGTTTCAAATTGAATTAATCCACGAGCAGCTTCCGCTACCCGTGCCTTGTTACGACTTAGTCCCTGTCACCGAGCTTACCTTAGGACCCGCTTATGCGGATACTTCGGGTACTCCCGGCTCCCTTGACTTGACGGGCGGTGAGTACAAGACTTGAGAACGTATTCA
>JBAZRK010000002.1:0-307236 GCA_041663005.1 Minisyncoccota bacterium
CCTTAGGCCCGACTAACCCTTGGCTGATTGACATTACCAAGGAAACCTTGATCTTTCGACGTGATGCGTTCTCAGCATCATTGCGGTTACTTGTGCCAACATTCTTACTTCCACACGCTCCAGAAGCTCTTACGAGTCTTCCTTCACAGCAGAGTGGAACACTCTCCTACCACTTTAGGTGTCCTAAGACAATTAAAATCCTCAAATTCGGTAATATACTTAGCCCCAATTATTTTCGACGCAGAATCTCTAGATGAGTGAGCTGTTACGCTATCTTTAAAGGGTGGCTGCTTCTAAGCCAACCTCCTCATTGTTTAAGAAACTCCACCTTCTTGTTTTACACTTAGTATATATTTAGGGACCTTATTTCGAGATCCGGGCTGTTTCCCTTTTGGCCGATGGAGCTTCGCCCCCATGGCCTAACTGCCGCATTATGGCTTCTGGTATTCGGAGTTTGATAGGTTTCGCGAGATTGCTCCCTGTCGAAACCTTCCAGTGCTCTACCCCCAGAAGAAACACGCGACGCTAGCCCTAAAGCTATTTCGGAGAGAACCAGCTATTACCAGGTTCGATTAGCTTTTCACTCCTTACCACAAGTCATCCGAAGACGTTGTACGATCTACCGGTTCGGGCCTCCATAGATCTTTCGACCTACTTCACCCTGCTCATGGCAAGCTCACCTGGCTTCGGGTCTTATGCATACTACCAATTACGCGCTATTAACACTCGGTTTCCCTAAGGCTTCGTCGTTTTAGCCGACTTTGCCGAGCAGCATGCATAAACTCGTTGGCTCATTCTTCAATAGGCACGCCGTTCCGGAGATAAATCCCCGGTTCGACTCCTTGTAGACATACGGTTTCAGGTCTATTTCACCGCCCTAATCGGGCTGCTTTTCACCTTTCCCTCACGGTACTAGTTCACTATCGATCTAAAAGTGTATTTAGCCTTGCCAGTTAGTTCTGGCGGATTCCCCCCGGCCATTCATGTCCTGGGGTACTCAAGAGTAACAACAAAAGAGACAAATTATTTTCGCTCACGGGACTATCACCCTCTATGGCGCTCTTTTCCAAAAGCTTAAACTAATAATTTATTTTTTGACTCCTCTAGTAATCTACGTTGTTATCTTACAACCCCCAGCAACACTTCCACCGGACAATAAATTATCCTGTGAAAGTGGTGCTAGGTTTGGGCTTCTTCCTTTTCGCTCGCCGCTACTTAGGAAATACATATTTGCTTCTTTTCCACCTGGTACTGAGATGTTTCACTTCCCAGGGTGCGCTTCCCGACGTTACGTCGGGATTATCAAGGTTTACTTGATAGGGTTTCCCCATTCGGAGATCTTCGGATTAACAGTTGCTACACACTTACCCGAAGCTTATCGCAGCTACGCCACGTCCTTCATCGCCACTTTTAGTCAAGGCATCCACCGTACGCCCTTAAATTTCCTGTTAAGAAATTTAGAAATCACATTTTCAATTTATAGCCTGCGGTTCCCGACCGCTCGGTATGTACAGGCTCTCTGTCTAGGACTCGAAAAGACCTCTATCTTGCAGGTCCTGACAGATTTCTGTTTTCAAAGATACGCGATATGGATTTCCAATCCCGACGCCTTCAGTAAACTTCAGGGTCGGGATGCCGACTTTGCGTCGGCATAAAAAAACCGCCTTTCGGCGGCACAATTAAAACCGGATGGTCTTAAGGCCGCCTTGTTTTGCTGTTTTTAATGGTAATCATACCGATTAGGAGAGTATAATCTAAACCAAAAAAGATGTCAACCAGACCCGTAACGGGATAACCTGGGGACATCTTTTTTACTAAAAACTTCAGTATAAGCCAATTATTCTTTAAGGAAAATTAACGTTTTGGTATACCAATAAACATTAACTCTCCAAGCATATATGTGTTAATTTTGACCACGGTTGGTGAAATCATATCGAAATCAAGTTGACTAGACGACCAAATTGGTCCAAATGTGTCAGTAGCACCTTCGGTATAAGCATATAAAGTAATGCGGTCAAAAGAACCCCCCGCTGGAAGAATTTTTGTGTTTATATTAAACGAAATTGCATCACTTTCTGTGCTTTCAAGGGGTGTGGTTCTAAAAAAGTCAGTGAGCCGTAGTATGTGTGACGGAACTGGTGGCGCTTGAGTTATATCAACTGATGAAATTTTTACATCCTTTGGTACGATTGGCGTTCTTACTATTGTTAGACCACCGGAAGATGTAACCATTTTACTCGGAAGATTTATTGTAAGACCGTTTAGACTACCAGGTTCAGTAATAGTAATCTTGGAGCCATTGATGGTTGTCATTATGGGTTTACTAGTAGCTATAGGAAGTTTAAAAGTAATATCTCCAAAAGCTTCTCCGTCTGTCGCTGAAATATGTACGTTGGGAGATGTCCCCTCGGCAGACTTAGGAGGTATCCACGTAAGTCCGCCAGTCGTGAAATCAATAGTCATACCTGAAGGTCCTTCGAGTAGCGCAAAACGCACAGCAAGAGTGCCTGTATATGTCCATTGTGGATTAATTGTATGTGATATTTGAGAAGTTAGTGGTGCCGTTAAAGTTGGGGCTGAAATAGTAATTTTAGCTGTGCTGTTGGGAGTACGTTCACCTGTATATATTGATACTGCGTGGGTATTAAAAAATACTCTGGATTTCGGTCCCACAATTCCATCTCCCGTTAGTTTGTTTGAAATTTGAAATTGAATAACAGCTGCCTTAGTTTTTGGACCAAACTTCCCGTCGGCAGACAACCCAAGTTGTTTTTGAACGCAAGCAACTTCATCCCCTTTTGAACCTAGTCGCAGAGTATTATTAATTGTGCAATTTGGTGTAGGGGTTGTAGCTGCGTTTGCGTAATTTAAGTTAAGTAAAGAAAAAATGAAAATAAAGCTAAACAAAACTAATTTATATTTTTTCATAATATAATCATTATACTATATAAAATTACAAACCAAAAAAGATGTCAACCGGGGCCCTATCGGGATAACTCGGGGACATCTTTTAGGCGAAAAAGAACGTTATAATTAACAATCTAAGGATACCATCCCTTGCCCTCAACGTAAGGACACGTAGCTCCTGTTACGTCTGTACAAGGGGTCACCCAGCCTACAAATTTAAATGTTTTAAGCATATTTTTAAACTGTTCAAATTCTACAGGGGCTTCACCAAATGCATGAAATTCATACCCTACATTCCCCTGCTTAAACCAATAAAACGCTGACTCACCATACCCATACACTTTAAAAGTAGTTTCGCCAATTTTCTCATCATAAAAATATTTATAGTCAGGAAGAACATGTTTTTCCCACCAGGAAGCATCTGTAACATAAGAGAGTCCCCACACAGGCAAAGAAATACTAATAGATGGACCTGCCTCTGATTCATTTTCGGTCGGCACAAAACCTTTCGGAAGCTCAATAGTAAATCCGTGGTTTTTGTAAGTGTAAGTAGAACTAATTTTTGATTGACCTATAACAACGGGAATATAAATAAATTTATCTAACTCGCGCATATCGGAGGGATTATCTTTGGCGATTTCTATGAAGCCCGAACCGGACGGAAGACCAGTGAGATCAATGCTACCGGAAAAAGAAACTGCCTCGGTCGTCATCCAATCTGTTGTAGACATTGCATAGCCCTGCTTCAAGACTTTTTTGTTTGCGTCGAGAATGTTGATACCGATGTTGCCTTCAAAAAAGTACGCGCCTTTTACAACACCCTCGAAATTAAAGACCCCGGAAACAATATCCCCCGGCTTCACCGAAAAAGAGACCAAATCCTGCGCATTGCCTTCAATCTTTGTGTCGCTGGTTATTCCTAATTCGGTATTTTTATTCTGCATCCCGAGATTGTATGCTCCACCTACGAGTACTAGTAATATCAAAATCAAAATTATCTTTTTCATATTTTATATTATACAACAAAAAATGCCCATCAGGGCATTTTTTGAAAGCTCTTTTTAGGGCTTAAGTTAGTCGTTGTGAACTTCTTCACCGAGCTTAGAAAGCAATCGGGAAGCATGCTCTTTGCCACCTAGGCCGAAGGCCAAAGCACCAGCTAGAGCAATCATGTACACCAAGCCCTGGAACAAAACACCCATAAAGTCAGCAAGGCCCAATTTGCCAAGTGCGATTATGAAAGCGAAAACCCAAACCGCATATTTAGCAATACTTGCCAGCATATGTGCTGCCTTCAAGTTTACCGATTTAGACGCTGCGAGCACCGCGCCACTTAAAGCCTCAGACACAACTGCCGCGATGATAAGTACAAATGCCGCGATAATAACTTGTGGCAAGTATCCGAGGACGTCCTGCTGCAAGAAAGCGGCAACATCATCTAGCCCTACCAAACTAAGCGACGGCAGAAGGAAAATGATTATAACGAACCATCTTACAACTTCCCCCACGAAGTGTCCGCTGTTTAGGTTCAAGCCAGCTCGTCTTAGGAAAGAGTCTGCGCCAATTGAGGCAAACAAACTATCAATCTTTAAGCTATGGAAAACCTGCTCGATAGCCTTAGATATAAGGGCTCCTAAAAACCAACCAACAATGAAGAACACAATAGCCAACACTAGATTTGGGGCAAATTGCACAAAGCTTCCAAAAAGACTCTGGAAGGACTCTCTAAATACAACGCTCCAGGCAGTCAAAATATTTTGTTGCATAATTTATAATTAATAATAATTAATACTTTTGATTAAGTCCCGATGTTATATCGGGATCCCGACTTCAGTCAGGATTTCGACCTTATAAAAGTTATAACCTTAATTATACCAACTTTTAGACTTTTTTGAGGAGCTGTGTGGATAACTCTTTTGCCTGCAAAATGACTTCGTGTGGAAAATCAAGGATATCACGCACTAGTTTATCGTACATATCGAGACGATACAGAAATTCTTTTGTGTCGAATACCACATATAAAAGCTCGCCCCCTAGCTCAGCTTCTATCTTTCGGATAGCCTCTTCTATTTTGCCCCGCTTTAATCTGTCGCCAACGATAAGCAAGTCTGCGCGACTATCGCGATTTTTGATAAAAACTCCAGAAAGTATGAACAATTTAATCCTTCCCACTTTCTTAAAATTTTCCAAAATAGCCTCGTGGCTCATAGTATCTGACCCGAGTAAAAGGTCTTCGAATTCGGCACCGTACTTAAAGAAAGGATTGAAGGACAACACCTGTCCCCTCTTTTTAATAAACCCAACACTAGCTAAGAGGTTAAGCTCTCTGCGGCCTACATCTTGAGTTATCCGGCAACGCTTCAAAACCTCTTTATTTTCAAAGCTTTTACCGCGATTAAAAAGAAAGAGTCGCATCACCTTCACCCGCGCCGAACTTCCAAAAATTTTTCCGAGAATTTCCATTTACCTATTGTAACGCTTTCCCCTACAAAAACAAGGCTCTTGTAGCTACAATGCCATTATTTCTCAAGTTTTAGGTCCTGCTACTCCATACCGTCAAAACTACCTGAAATCAAGACGAAAAGGAGCGTATATGTATAACTTTACCGTGGGCTTTGCATACTCTAGTAGACCAATGCCTGGATTTTTTCTTTAGTTTTCGGACCCACAATTCCATCTGAAACTAAACCATTTCCTATTTGCCATTTTTCTACTTCTGCTTCAGTTTTAGGGCCAAATTTACCATCAACTGACAAAGTCGCATGGACAGTATCGTTTAGATAATTTTGCAAATCTTCAACTGCCGGACCTAGGCTACCTCGCCTTAAGGTTCTCGATCCTAAATTATAAGTTTTCTGGTTTTGGGATACTATTGTGTCAGCTGTCACGCTGGCGTTGTCGGCGGCAGCTTTCGCGACGTCAGGTTGGTCGGAATTATCAAACCCACCTGCTGGTTTAGCCCCGACTGTCACAGTAGCTTGTGCCGAGCAAGCCTCTACTCCCCCAATCTTACCATAGACTCGGCAAGTGGTTGTCTTGGTCAAATTAGGAATTGTGTAAGGCGTTGTAGGTTCAGCTGAAATTTGAGTTTCTCCCGCACCACAATCGCCGTAAGTTTGCCCTAGGTCTGCGCCGACTACTTTCCAGGTTTCAGTGACTGAGCCACCATAAGGAATGGCCGTGGTGTTGAAAGTGAGGAAAGCGCTACAACTACCGGGCGGTGGCGTAGGAGTGTAGTTGAACAAAGGATTAGTGTTTGCTCCACCCGCTAAGCTTAAGTCTAGTTTGTATACTAGGAATCTTTGTTCCCGCTGCATGCCCAATATCAAGTAGCCCCCTTGGGTTACCGTAATACTATTAAGTGAATCATTGGTCGAATATGGTAAAGCAAGCTCATCTATTTTCTGCCCATCTTTCCATAATATTATACTGGAACTATATGTCGTAATAATTGCTCCTCCGGAACTCTTATAAGAGCCATTCGGTACTTGGCCTACAAATAAGACATAGTCCCCCCAGACCGCAAAATACCTGGCTTGTTTACGAAATGTCGGTCCAGCAACTTCTTTCTTTGTTCCCTCAGGTATATTAATAGTTTTATCCAGAACAATATCGTTTGTTGTCGCTCGAAATATATTCACCTTAGCTGGACCCTTGCCACCAAATGAATCTGTCGTAAATTCCCAGGAAGCCAAACGCGGTGGCCAAACAGAATTATCAAATGTATATACTGCGCTACCTTTTACTGGTAAATTTTTTAGAAGAGTCCTAGAACCACCTGCAGAAACCTTGTATGCGCTCCAAGTTTCTCCTTTGGCACTAATCCAGAAATCGCCGAAACCAAAATTGTTTAAATTCTCTCCATTTACATTTCCTTCAACCTTGTCCCAGCCACCTACGGTTCCAAGCTTGTTCCAGTCAGGCAAGCCTAATAACCTCCCTTCTCGAGTTATCAGTCGATCTTTAAGTACCACATTTGTAAAGTCAGAGCCGTTTCCGAGTGTGGATATTGAAGATACGCTCAATTCACCAGCATCGTCTATATCGTAATATACCGAGTAGTTGATACCTCCAGGATAATATTCTGCGCAATCTCCCGGTTCTCCACTGGGGCCAGGATTTGAGCACGCCATACCAGCAGCTTCATCTACTGATCTTATGGGATGAACAAAAGATCCCAAATCACTAGCCCAATTAATCAAAATCTCCGATGCAATTAATCCCCCCATGTGACCCATGCTCCATGCTCCACTACTAGAATCATCACAACCATCTCTTGAAGAAAGAATAGCTGAACCATCTTCTTTCATTACCCACAGATTGGGCGAGAGAATACAATTACCACCTATCACCATCTTGTCTTTCATACCTGCAACACTGGTAATATAAAAAGAGGAGTGATCTTTTGGATTTGCCTTTAGTCCTTCTTTGATAAATTTAATTTTTCCGTTAGTGGAAGAAGGAGTTGCGGAAGTTATTGGCGGAGGAACATAAGCAGCGGGCTTTGTTTTAACTTTAAAATTAACGTAGCCATCTTCGGTGCAAGCTGTGCCTTTATATGTGTAGTTGGCCTTTATTCTGACTTTCGTTTCGCCCACAGAGCTCGGTGTTCCTGCTGCATATACACGCAACCATGGTCCTTTTGAAGAAACTCCTGGCGCAGCATAGCTAGTAATTTCTCTACCGTAAGTCAATTCTTTAGTCTTAAATGCGCTTATGCCGGCGGGAAGCGGATCAACTGCGGAAACCGTAATGGTTCCAAAAACTGAAACTGGCAAAAGTCCGCCCGGATCCGTAAGGTTAGAATCCGAATCCCAGCTACTGCCATAACTTTGGCCAGCGTATAGAGAAAGGCTATGGGTATTGGTATAAGCCAATGTGCCTGGTGCTTCGTCCGAAAAATAGCCCAGCACGCTAGAACAATCCGAAGAACCAATGTCGCGAACTGCTCTGCCTTTAGCTGAGACATTACTAAAACTAGCCGACAAGAGGAGCAGTGCTAAGAGGCTCCATCCTGCGACCTTAAAGAATATTTTTTTCATAGGTAAATTATACTACCTCTCCGGTATTTCGCAATCCGTAAGTATTAATATTTACCTTCACTAAATATGCTTATTTTACTTATTATTTAGCAAAGCCCGAACTTCTACCCCCACTACTCCATCAGCTTTGAGGTTATTTGCTTTTTGGTAGTTTATCAGAGATTTATATGTATTTAGTCCAAACTTGCCATCAGCTACTCCGTTGTAATATCCGAGCTCGGTTAAGAATTTCTGTAATTCTACTACCTCATTGCCAGTTGAACCAAGTTCGAGTTTTTGAGTGAACACAAAGGATTGCGCGCCCTGAACAACAGGCCCGGGATCTTCCGTGGGCATCACAAGTACGACATTAAGTTGGTTTCCACTCACTGGCAAGCCGCTCAAGGACATGATGGTTTGTCCATTGGATAGATCCATCGCTTGAATTCCAATGAGGTTAATGTACATCCAGGATGAAATGGCCTCAGACGAACCGCTAACATCGCCCTTTAGGCTTATTTCTACAGTATCATCCTTTTCAATATCTATATCTGTACCAACACCGGCGCGATAAAACCAAGAAGATGTGTTGGTGAGCCCAGCTAAATCTCCTATAAATTCGCCATCCATATAAGCTTTTATGTTTTTTGCGTACGGTACAGCGGTGCCCACTAATTCAAAATTCAAGTTGTTGATCTTGGCATCGTTGCCTTTGGCAGTGACATTAAACCGTAGGAGTTCTGTATTAGTTCGTCCGAGATAGATATTCCCTGCTGGGCTATTAGAGTTTCTTTCGGCGGTAATGGTAGCGTTTGCTCCGGCAACAATACTAAACGCATCACTATAATCAATACCGTTTGAACAAAGATTTGAGTCACCCATTAATTGAGCACACACAAAAATTTCAAACCGGCCTCCTGTCGTAAATAACGGGGAGCGAGAGCTAAACTTGGCTGGATCATCAATAACATAATTATAAGAGCCTGTATTGGAAATTCCTGAAACAAGAAGATAATTCTTGGATAAATCTCCAGCTGGAACTATATAAATCGATATTTTATCATTAGGGCTAGATATATTCTTAGTCTGCCAAGAAATTTGGCGGGTTTCTCCGATTTTCCACACATCTTGACCATTTGGCGAAAGAACAGTAATGGAAGGGGTTGAAACTGCGGAGGAAATAATTTTAAATGGCCTGTCGCTGAAATCATAAGCAGTGCCGGTACCATCCTCGTTGGTCCAAATATTGAGCATATAGTAAGTGCCGACATCGAAGCTGCTATTTAATTGAATTGAGCCACTAGTTATTTTATCTTTTCCTTCAGTTGCAGCATATCCGTATCCGCAACCCACATAGTAATATCTGCTTCTGGTCCAATCCTGAAAATTATTGCTTGTGGCAATGTACTTACATATTGAACCTTTCTTGGGAGACGAGTAAGAGGTTTCGAATTTCAAAAAATCTCCCGTATTTCCTGAAGAGCCCTTGGTAAATGTTTCTCCCCCGTTTGGTGAAAGAACAGTAATAGAGGGGGTTGAAACTGTAGAGGAAGTAATTTTGAAGTAACTATCACTGGTATCACAATATGAACCATCAGAACGACATACTCTTATTTTGCCTACTCCTGCGGGTATGCCACTAATATTCCATCTATAAGAAAATCCTTTGACGTCGTTGGCAACTTCATAAGCAACAGAATTAGAATCGAAGGAGACGTCGTAAACAAAAGGATCAACACAAGGTAAACCTTCTAGACAAGGCGGTATCGGGGAATTATCTTCCCATTTTATGGTCTGGGTCGTCCCAGTTTTCCAAGTCTCTCCCCCGTTTGGAGAAAGGATGGTAAGGCTAGATGCGAGAGAATTGGTAACAATTTGGAAAGAGTTGTCGCTACCATCAACATACAAGCCTCCGTTTGGCTTTGTAGCATTAATATATAATTTATATTTGCCTGTAGGAATATTATTTGGAACCAGCCAGGCATATACGCCATCATTTAATGTGGAATTGGTAATGACAAAGTTAACCCTTGGCACATCCCCAGCCTCACCACCAGCCCAGTATGTTTCTTCAGAATTAATTATGAGTCTAACATCCTTTGCATCGGCGGGTGCAATCCAGGTTATATTATATTTTTGACCGTGGTTCCAAGTTTCTCCCCCATTTGGCGAAAGAACTGTAATTTTAGATACCGGCGTTTCTATTGGGTCGCCTACTTTCACACTTAAACTTGTCTTTGCACTTCCTCCATTACCCGGACACGGGGCTTGGATACATTGAATTGTGCTTGGGCTTGTGACTGTGAAAGTTGGTGTATAAGTTCCGGTTTGGGAATACTTATGAGTAAACGTGGCTGTTTGCGAAGGTCGAAGAATTTGAGCACTTGCGGCCGAGACATGAAATCCGACTTCTTCATCGCCCCAAGTTACATAATAGTTAAGATTGTTATTATTTTTGGAATAAGCGGATACTTTCCAAGTACCTGTTTCATTTACCTTGAGACTCTGAGGACCGCTTACGCCAGAGATAACTACTGAAGAAGATGTAGTGGGGCAAGGAAAGAAACTGCGGTAGTTAGATACAGCTGCCGAAGTTTTAGGGCCATATTTGCCGTCAATTTTTCCAGCATAATAACCCTTCTCTTGAAGTGTCTGCTGAAGTTGCACTACTGCGGTTCCTTGTGTGCCTACAGGCAAAACCTGAATACATATTGGCGGCTCAGGTACAGGAGTCGGCACCGGCTCTTCAATAACCCTAGAAGGGCAGAGCTTGCCGGTTATAGGGTTAAAGTTATACCCCGCCTGACAAGCACTGGCATCCTCAACAACCGGACACTTATTGCCTGTGGTCGGACTAAAAATAAAACCCGGCTGGCAGTCGGCTGTGCCTTCCGTGTCCCACGCCTGAACATTATTAACATTAGTTATAAAAAGCCCAAAAACAAAGATAAACGCGACCAAAAACAAGCTGATTTTTTTCATACTGCAATTATACCCCCATAGCGCAAGCCTGTTAACTTAAGTTATGCACACTCCTTCGCTAAGGCTTCGGCGGTACAGGCAGCAGAGCTTAGTGCTGGTAGAAGCCTCGGGCCTCGGTGTCTGGTAGGAGGATTAAATTAACGCCGCGAGATTTGCAAAGCTCAATAACTTTTTCGTCGTTGACGGAGCCACTCGTCGAGAAAATTGTTTTAATTCCGCGATTTATGAGTACCTCTGGCGCATCCGGGAATGGGAAGAAGCTATCACTATAAGCTACGGCATTTTCTAAATCTGCCGGAAATTCGGACGTTGGACGTCCGAATTCTTGACGTCCAACGTCCGAATTCTGGGAAAATCTCGCCGCATCATCGGCGCGAAGCAAGGCAAGCTTAGCTGCACCTACCCTGTCTTGCTGGCCAACGCCATTGCCATACAGTCGGCCATCTTTCACTATAGTTATAGTATTACTATTAGAAGTACTACCAACAGCCCAGGCTAAAATAACATCCTTTTCTTTTACCTCAGGCACAAATGTATAGTTGGGTTGAACCATAAATCCTCCACGCACATATCGGAATCGCTTCGCTCCGTCGAGTGCCGACATCCCCGCTTTAGCTATCGCCCTGTTTTGTAAGAGTCTGCATTTACCTTTTTTGCGGGAAAGAATTTCTATTGCCTCAGGGGAGAATTCTGGTGCAGCAACGATGTCGAGCAAACGTCGCACACCTTCAGGCGAAAATTTATGAATTAGTTCGTCGGCAATTTTTTCATCCACAGGAAAATTAAGCATCACTGACCCGCCAAAAATTGCGCGCAGGTCCCCCTGAAGCATTCCATCGATAGCTTCTATATCGCTTGACCCCGTAGCCACACCGCAGGCGTTCCCGTGCTTGGCGCCGATGGCAACGAACGGAACTTCTCCCAGATTTTTCTCGAACCCCGCGCCGATGTGTGTCATTGTCTGCATCATTCTATCTACGTCACAAATGTTGTTGTAGCTCATCGGGCTTCCAGCCACGAGTTGCCAGTTCGCAATTGCAAGTTCGTCCACATTTTTAGTATCTAAATTTTTATACAAACTCGCTGGCTTCTGGTAGGCGTTCTCTCCGTACGCGCATTCGATATTCTTCTGCCCGAAAATTCCCTTGTACCCTTCCGCACTATGATACTCGCCGGAAATCGCGCCGTATCGCGCAATTATCATTTCCGCTTTTGCTGCTAAATTATTTAGAAATTCTTCACGATTTTCTTCACCGTCCTTGAGCCACTTTACCACCAGCGCCCGGTCCGAAACATCGCACACAGTTATGCGCCTGCCCTTGGCGCTGGCTCGGAGCATTGTGGGTCCGCCGATGTCGGTTTTCTCAATAACAGACTCGCGCGTAGCGTTCGGGTTTTTCGTTTCTTCCTCAAGCGGATACAAATCCACGCACACAAGGTCAATCCAAGGAATTCCATATTTCTCAAGTTCGACGCGGTGCTCGGGAGTATCGAGTGCGAGCAATCCGCCGTGAATTTTCGGATTAAGAGTGAGGACTCGGTGCGAGAGAATCGGCGGCATTCCGGTAATTTCTGCGACGTCTGTCACCGGCAGGCCCGCCTCTGACAAGTGCTTCGCAGTGCCTCCGGAGGAAATTATTTTCCACCCCAGGCCCACCAACTCTTTGGCGAAATCGGCAATACCGTCTTTGTTATATACAGAAATTAATGCAGTTTTTTGGTTCATAATTAAAAATTAAAACACCTCTTAAGAGGTGTTTTAATTTTATGCTTTTTAGCTTACAAAAGCAATTTGTTATTTTAGCTCTATCTTACCACCAGCATCTTCGATTTTCTTTTTCATCTCTTCAGCTTCTGCCTTCTTCATTCCCTCTTTTAGGGTGCTAGGAGCGGCGTCAACTAAATCTTTAGCTTCTTTCAAGCCCAAACCGAGAGCTTCCTTCACAACTTTCATCACCGCGATTTTCTGTTCGCCGGCTGAAGCGAGGACAACGGTGAACGCATCCTTCTCTTCTGCTGCTTCGGCACCTGCTGCGCCACCTGCTGGAGCGGCAGCTACGGCTGCTGCAGAAACTCCGAACTTTTCTTCAATAGCCTTCACAACTTCATTCAATTCAAGAGTTGTAGCTTTGTCTAACCATTCCAATAATGTATCTTTGTTCATAATTTTATCTTTTAATAATTAATAAATTTACCTGAAGCGAGCCTGTCGAACTATTTCTTCTTCGACACTTCGCTCAAAGCCAAAGCAAAACGTTGCATTGGGCTCTTCATCAAGAACGCCAACTTCGAAAGCAATACTTCCTTCGAAGGGATGGTTGCAATCTCAGTCATATACACTGCATCCACAAATTTTCCATTGAAAATTCCTCCAAGGATATTGAGCAATCCTTTGTTGGTTTTCTGAAAATTGTAAACTTCTCGTGGAGATGATGTAGCGTCCTTAGAATACGCGATAGCTACCTCGCCACCAAGTTCTGGCAGTTCTCCTTCCGCCTTGCCTTCAAGGGCACGCTTCAAGAGAGTCTTTCGAGAAACTCGGTAGTTCACTCCTTTTTCTCGGAGCGCTGTTCGAAGTTTCGTTTCGTCGGCTACTTTAAGACCATGGAAATTAACAAAGACCAAAGATTCGGAGTTTTTAATTGCTCCTTCCAAGTCCTTTATCATTTCCGCTTTTCGTGATTTTTGTAACATGTTTTGCGTCGAGTACTTTTCAAATAACTTTTCGCAGGGGTTTCGAGACTGTCGAGTCGAGAATTTCAGGATTTTTTAAGCTTCAAAAAATCCGTACCGAAGAAAAGTTTATGTTGGAAAGTAACCTAATAATAAAAAAACGGCTTTAGCCGTCAGAAAATCGACCCACTAAATAGGATTTACAAGCCTTTTCTCTGGCCTACCTATCTTCTCTGCGGTTTACCCGAACACTTATATTTAAGTGTGGGAGTGTCTTCAATATATCACTTATTTAGATTTTTGCAACCCTACTCCCCGACCTCAACAGTCGCTTCTGCGGTCGGAGTTTCTGTCCCTGCCCGGGTACCTTCATCCTTGCCATACATATTAACCAAATATATGCCCACCATCCCGAGCGCAATCATCGCGGTGAACGTCGCTAAAATTTTTACGAAATGTTTCATAATTGTGCCTTTAGTATAGCAAATTTATCCTAAATCCTAACAGTTGACTGTTCCCTGAAATAGTTGTACCTTAAGGTCGGAGGTACCGCATAATGCGGACAAAAAGCAAAGTAGTCCCGAGTTCGAGCTCTCACGAGAAAAGAGTTCTCCTTCGCAAGGGGGAGAAAACCGATGCGCGCCACGAGCGGCGTGCAGGGGCGATCGAGAACCGCGACGCCGCCGAGTGGGAAAACCACCTCGAGCGCGAACGGCGAAAGCTCTACGCGAGCTGACGCCAAGCTGGGCGGGACGCAAGTCCCGCCTGGCCACAACTTAACATCCACGAATCTCCACTTAGCGAGGTTCGTCACGCCTCGCATAGAAAACGCGAGGCGTTTTCTTTTTCTCTTCTCCTCTTTTCTTCCGCTTATTCTCAAATTCCTTAACCTATCATATATAATATATTAAGAAAAAACTCAGTGCTAAACTTATGAATTAAATGTTTACTTGTGACTTTTTCGGCTCTTGAAAAATTGAACAGAAAAGAAGATGATAGAAAATATTGACGACAGTATCAGGGCAGACTGTCCACTACTTAGACACATTACCAAGGAGCATTCTGAACTAATACCTAAAGAAACTAAAAATATCACTATCGAAGCAATAGAAAGCGAAGTCAGGTAAAATTTAAAATAAACGTTTTTTAAAAACAGAAAAAATAAGGATAAAACAGTAATAGGAATTAGTAAGCCAATCGCTGGATTCGTAAATCTAGTAGATAGCTGGAAAATACAATTATCGTCTAGTTGGCTACATAAAAAATTGGGTAGAAAATTTAGAAAGACAACACAGATAAGTAGTGCTATAAATAAAATGGTTTTTTCTTTCATCTTAATTCAAATTATCTAATAATTTATTAAACATATCAAGCAAGAGCTGGGCGTCGGTTTTAGAAATTTGTTTAGGTCTAGGTTTTTTGGAATCTGGTTTTGAAATTATCTTCTCCATCTTTACCCTGAATTTTTCTGCCTTAAGTTTAGCTTTGTCGATTTTCCCTTGCGCTATCTTTTTGAGAATACTATCAATTTTGTTGTTGAATGCTTTGATTTTAGCGGGTGGTAGTTCTAAAGAATTGATAGTCGCCTTTACAATCTGCAGGTATAAAACAGGGTCGAACTGTTGTTTTGGTAAAATAGTAAAATCAGTTACGCCGTCACCGGTAACGTCAAGCTTTAGTTCAGGTACTTTCGTAGTATTATTTAGAGTAATTTCGGCCTGAGTTTGAGTTGTAACTGGTATGTCTAGAAAATAAGAAGTTGTACTAGTCTCGTTCGGCATAACTTGTTCTGATTCATAAGTGAAAGTTCCTACTCCTGTCCCCAAGAGTTTTACTTTATTAAATTCTTCTTCCGGCAAACTTATATATTTACCTTCGCCGAATTCCATATACGAACTGTTAACTATGTTTTCCTCGACATAACAAAAGTCGCTGTCTGCGGAACACACTTTACCAGTATGGTTACCCTCTGCATCATAAGCATCTAAGGTTATGGGGGAATGTATCGATAAACGAATTAAGTTAGAGGTATCAACTGGTTTTGAGTCTTTCAATATATCATCTGTAACTATGCCCTCATTTTTTATTACAGATTTAAGCAGATTATTTAATTTATCAATTTCCAATATATTCTTATGTTCGTTTCTTGTATCGAAATCCTTGTTTAGCTTTAAAAGATTCACCCAATATTTCTCCGCATTTTCATCAGTACTCATATAAAGCGCGCTGGGTTCAACTACTGTGCCATCGCCATCTTTGGTAAATCTTGGCCTTTGGTCCATAGTAAATGCGCAAACAAGCCCAGCACACGAAGATTGAGGATAATATTCAAAGCTCGCAATAGTATCGAGCCCCCAGCCCGCGACTTCGATGATGCGCAATGTTTCCGGTGGAACCCAAGCATCTATATCATTATGCAAATTCTCGGACTGAGCAAACAAATTTTCCGATAAAACTATTGGTAGGTTAATTTGGTTAGCTGCCGGGTTTACTCTCCCCTCTTTGCCGAAAAGAAAATCTTTATACTCTTCGTAGGAGCTAATGGCGCTACCAAATTTTTGAACCATCTTCGTGGTAACGTTTGATGGGATAGCGGTGTCGACAAAGGTGGCTGGTGAAGCGTTGAGCCTGTTTATATATTCTCGACTCGGCAGAAGGCTGAAGGCACTTCTCATATTTCGCCCGAGCTCTCGGGCATGCATTTCGTTCATCGACAATCCACCCAGTATGCGCTGATCGTAGCCGTGAAGCACAGCGGGCACGGCGCTCGCCGTACCTATCTGCGGAGACGCAACCAAGATTAACACATCGACACTGTCAATGAGGTTGTTTAGGCCCGCTTCTTTGTCCGCCTGTAATTTTTTTAGAAGTGCCTTGGCTAAAAGTCCGCCGTTGCTATGCGCGACGATTGTCACCTTTCCACTCCTAGAAGACTCAGCCAGTGATTGCAGAGTGTCCACAAGAGACTTATTTCCGTCTTCATATTGAGTCCCCTCATTTACGATTTCATCCACAGGTTGCCGCCAATCATATGCAAACAACAAATATTTTGTAATTGTAATATCATCTACCAGGTTTCTCAGCATATCTACAAAACTTTTATAAATATTTTGTACCCCCAGACCTTTTTGTATTACATCACGGGTATAAACACCTGAATTTTTACTACTTCCATCGGAGTTTAGATATAATTTTTCTACATCTAAATTACGATTTGGTTCCCAAAGCTGATTTTCATTACCCCCGTCTGACAGGTACAATCGACTCGCCTCAATCCCCGGTAAAAACAACACACTGGAACAACAAGAAACTGGTGGATAACTCTCAAGCCACGGCGTAAAAGAAACATTTCCGTAAATCGCTTCTCCTGCGCCCTCGGGGTTAAGCTCTTCGTGGTACGGCCCAGAGGCATCGCCCCACCAGTTCCCCCGAGCATCTACTTGGCTCGAGGGATAATTTTCAACCGCAAAGACTAAAATTTCTGTAAAACTGCTTTCGGAAACAGCAACCTCTCCACCATAAACACTGACCCCGTAATTCGTATTTTCTATCTCCACCTGCTTCAGATTCGCGCTCCCGCCATAAGCAGCAAAATCGCCCGAAGGGAATCCGGACAGAAGTGAATTCTCCAAACTAAGCGTCCCGCCATAAACTTCCACACCAGCATCAGAACCATTTTCAAACACCGCATCTGTGATAATGGCATCCCCGTCATAAATTCCTAGCGCTGAGCCGAAGCCAATATTGCCGACATCAATGCCTGTAGCCTGAAGCAACCCGCCATACAGACCCAGGGCATCGCGAGAAATATTGCTCAAGATTACATTCTCCAGAACCAACTCCCCAAAGTATGCGGAGGCGCCTTCTTCCAAATTTTCAAAAGTCCCGCCAGTAATTTTGATATAGCTGTCACTATAGGCAGCTACCCCGTAGCCACCATCACTGATATTCAAATTTAGAAAACTGATGCTACTCTCTCCTGACGCTTGGATAGAACCGTTCGCATATTTTATAAAAATATTTTCTAGAGAGGATTCTGATCCTTCAAAATAAATCCCATCCCAATCCCCCACAAGCGGATCGCCCCAGTCAAAACTTTCGCATGTTTCCGGCAAGTCATTGCCCTCGTCATCAAAATCGCAAAAAGTTTCATTGTCCGTATCCATCACTTCGTCGTCATAAAAAGAAGTGAAATAAATAGGCTCGCTCTCGCTACCTTCGGCTTCAATCCTCCCCTCTGTAAAGATTTTTGCTCCCAAGTCAAACTTTACGACAACCCCAGGCTCAATGGTTAGAGTCACCTCTGGTGGAATATAAATGGCTGACCTAACTACATACGGACTTTCGGCTTTAGTCCAAATAGTGTTCTCTGAAATGTTTTCGGTAATTTCCGTAAATGGCTCCGCCGCCTGAGCAGACAAAACAATAAAGCCGCTTCCGAAAATTGCGACAAAAATTATTGCTATGCATCTAAGCCACCCTGGCCAACGCATAATTAATTATTGCATCCAGGCGCTAGTAAATAAAGTCTTGTATCCTCGAACCTGTGGAAAACTCATCATTCGGACGTTGGACGTCCGAATGTGGGCGATGGGTCATCCTCGATATTTTCAAGGCCCCTCTCTGCGCGAACAAACGAAACAACGTTTAAACATTCTTTTTTATAATTTTCATTGCCTCCATAAAACTCGAGGACCTCTCCTGCTTCTTTCTCGCTAACTAGTATGAAATTTTTAGTATCGTATTCTTTTTCGCTAGACAAGACCAGGTGCATTCTTTCCTTTGGTATATTGTGAACCATATAATTAACATGCACGTAAGGACGAATTTTTAAAAAATAGGGCTCGTCGTCTATTAACTGTGATTTAAATCGCCCCTGGAACAAAGCACCGGTCCTGCTGTGTACCAGATTGAAGTATTTTGTATAACCTCCGAGCAAACGTTTGAAAAACTCGGAGATTCCGCCATCCACCTCCTGCTTTAAAATAAAATGAAAGTGGTTGGGGTTAAAGCAGTATGCAACAATAGACACCAGCGGATTCGGACGTCCAACGTCCGAATCCGCTGGTTTTTTGTGTTTTTTATCTTTAATGCTCCCTATCGGCACAACTGAGTTGAACTCTTTTGCGCTTAGGGCAAAACGGTCTAAGTCTTTCTTGCTGGAAAAAATATCCCGCTTATCCACACCCCTGTTGTAGATATGATAATACTCCCTGGTTACGAGAGGGTCTTTCCTCATATCTATATTATAAAGCAATTCGGACGTCCAACGTCCGAATTAAGCAACTTGGGTGTGGAAAACTCCCCATTCGGACGTTGGACGTCCGAATGTTAGCGGGAGCGACGAGAGTCGCGGCTGCGATGAGAACTTCGGGGTTGATAATCGTAATAGTTATAACTATCGTAACGGAAGTATTCGAAGCTACTGTCTTCCCAGACGTAAGGATTGTAGCCAGTGACGCGAGCTACAGGATAACGGTCGTAATTGTTACGACCATAATAGTCATAAGAATACCCAGTAACGTAAGCGTCGTTCCTGTAATAATTATTTCTACTATAAGTATAGTAACTGTCCTCATAGTATGCCACGGCAGAGCTCGCCCCAGTTGCCACAAGCAATAACATAATAAGCACTAGTGTAAAAATTTTCCTCATAGTATATCTGCCTTGCAAGTCTAGAAAAAATTACAAAGTCGGTTTAGAAAATGCTCATTCGGACGTCCAACGTCCGAATGGGAACTACGGGCGGTAGCCGTTTAGGAGGAGGATGACGAGGAGAATAACGAGAAAAAGGAGGGTCATATCGAACCAGTCGATCATAATCCCGTGCTTGGCCAGATGCTTCTTGAGCAACTTGTAGCCTTCGTTTATGACGAGGCCGGGAAAAATTATGATGGCAAACCATATTTTCATTACTATCTCCCACATATCCACATTGTAGGGCTAAAGAGTTAAAAAAGCAAAACACAATCACCCAAACTCCCCTTCCATAAATAGCAACCTGGGCCCCATTCGGACGTCCAACGTCCGAATGGGGGTGATTTTTTGAGTTGAGGTAAAACAAAAAAACCACCCGTGAGGGGTGGTTTTTTGAAGCTAGGCCATTAGAGGAGTACTGGAACTTATATTTATAGGAATCCCGTTTTTCAAATTTTCCTGAAGAGCGAGACCTTGCTTAGAAGAAGCATCTAAGAGCTCCATACCCACGACGTCTCCAGCAGAAGAAAGATCTACGACCAATCTGTCGTCTACCTTTACTGATTTGGCAATTTTTTCACCATTTTTAATAGTGAAATAAATTGCATCTGCTACTGTATCATAATCTATTTTCATAATTTTTATTCTAAATAATAAGCGGTTATAATTAAATATTCATCTCCTTTGTCTTTAAACGCTTCTTTATAGTATATAACTTCTATCGTCTTCTCACCAACATTTTTCGAAACCTTGACTCTTTCTGCGAAAGTCTCTTCTTGCGTATCAGGATTTCGGAGAGTCTGCTTAATATGATCCAAGTTTATTCCTCGGCAAGAAATCATATCCTGCACATGTCGGGTGAGCTTAAGCTTCATTTAAGTAATTATACTACCTTTAGCTCCTAATCAATAGACGCTGTGCATACATATTCCTTACAGCTGATATCTGCTCATAATACTGATTTTGGATCTATTGTCAACCAGGGAAGAGAGCGCCCCCGGGCGGGTGAAGATGGAAAAAAAGGGGGTCAAAAACCCCATTCGGACGTCCAACGTCCGAATGGGGTGGTTTTGAGGGCTGGGGGGAGAAAACAAAAAGCCACCCGGTGAGGGGTGGCTTTTTTTACCTCGCCCACAAGTCCGACTTGTGGGAATGAGGAGTTAGCTGATTTACTGCATCGCAGCTTTCGAACGAGACATTGGACCTAGGAACCCGTCGGCTACAAGACCCATAGAGCCCTGCCATTTCTTGGCAGCAGCAATAGTGAGCTTGCCACACCAACCGTCAGTAACTAGTCCAGCGTTTGACTTAGCATTCAAGAACATCTGCCAAGCTCGGCAAGCTTCGCCTTTCGTTCCCATTTTTACTGTCAGGGTTCCGAAGGCATAGCCTTGTGCGTTTGGAGATGCTGGAGTTCCCGGTGCAACTGTCGGCACTGCAGGAGTAGCTGGAGTTGCTTTCTTAGTCCTGCTTCCGCCACCGCCACCGCCACCGCCAGAAACAGTTGTGATTTGGTAATTACTTGAGTCTGTGGTTCCCACTGGGGCGTTTGGTGAAATTGCCCCATCAGTCCAGCCAGTCCCCACAGTAATTACATTCACTAAATCAGTTACATCCGCAGTGGGAGTAAAGGTAGCTGTTTGAGCTGTTGGAGTTGAAGCATCTATTGTCCCTAGTGTTCCATTTGGAACTGTCACATCGGCTGAAGTAAAGCCAGTTGGCGCTTCAGAGAAAGTAAACGTAATAAGAGCTGTTTCTCCTATGTCAATAGCATAATCTGAAAGCGTTACAGCTACAGTAGGTGCAACTGCGTCTGCAGCATCCACCGTAGAAGCATTGGCAAGCTCTCTACTTGCTATGTCCATGGTGGTACCTGTGGCAGAAGCATAAGTGACAGCGGGAGTAGAAGAATATGAAGTTAATCCTGTTGTGGTAAGGGTCATCGTCGTTCCCGTATCTGCGGGATCTGTGTTTGCTGTGACTGTGGCACCAGCAACTGTCCAGCCCTCTCCTGCTGTTGTAGTCGTATCCATAGGCTCACTGAAGGTAAGCACGATGGTGTTCAATGCTGTTCGAGAAGCGCTTAACAATATTGGATTGATCCCGTCGGTCCAAATAAGTTGGTCCTGGTCTGCATTACCATCTTGATCTTGGCTATTATTGCCGCTTGCGTCCAACAACGAAAAATCATTCTGGGCAGTTATGTCAAGCGTTCCTAGAGTGTCGTAAGTAGCCACAACAGAAGCTTCCGTACCTAGCGGAACCCAGGTAGCAGAAACGGTCCCTCCGATAAGGTCACTGGCATCTGCCCCAATTACCGCTCCTGTAAAACTACCAACAACATTTAAGAGCAAGTCATTTGCCGACAAAAAAGAACCCACGGTAACTTGCTCAGTATAAATAACATCGAGTCTGTCCATCTTGCCATCATCATCTGCATCCTGATAGGTAATGCTTCTGATTTGAGGCTTGGCAAGGTCTGTAGGAGAACCAGATTTATCGGTCATATTTCCGCTAGTAAGAGTGACACTGTTGGCTGTCCCTGCAGCCTGAGTATAAGTAATCGTAGGAGCTACCGTACCTCCGGTAATTCCTGCACTTGCTGTGACAGTGATTGCGATTTCATTCAAAGTAGCACAGGTGACACCCGTTATGGCGGTGATGCCTATGTCGCCTGCTACTGTCACTGCCCAGTCCCCTGCTTCGTAAGGACAAAGAAGAGGGTCTTCATCCATAACCCACACAACTGTATCTACGGTACCGTCCAAGTTCACATCTCTATATGTAGAGCTAGAAAGGGTGTTCGCAGCATCCACGTTTGCAGGTAGTAGAAAAACTACACCCGCAAGCACAAAAAGGAATCCTAATATTCTATTTAGTTTCTTCATAATAAAACAATAATAATTATTTATAATGTGATTATAATTTTTAATTACCTAATGATGCATCTATAGATAATCAAAAAATACAGAGAGCGCTCGACACGCAGGGTGTATTGCTATTATTATACTCCTTTAAAATAATTAAATAACAGTAAGTGTGCATAACCCCCACACCTTTCTTGGTATCGCTTTTTGTTCTGCTAAAGTAATTATTTACCGAAAAGTAGTTTTTAGATAGGTTGTAGTGATTGTGTAGATTGTATTAAAAAACAGAACAATACAAAGAAAGGTGTGGGGGATAACTCAACATTAGAACATAGATAAAAAACAAAAAACCCCGGACTCTCGTAAGAGTCGGGGGTTGTTTTGTAATACCTTTTAAGGCGTATTAACCAAGAGTTATGAATTCAAGAAGAATTCGCTAATCACTAGATCTAAATTATATTAGTCAGCGATTGTAGCGTAAGGAGTCTTGAAGTCGTCTTGCAGGTTAGATGTGTAGACAAGAGTACCAGCTGTCGTAATAACGTTGGTACCACTACTGAAGGTTACTCCAGTCAAGATTGCACGAACTTGTGCTCCATCTAGATCACCGGCAGTAGCGATAGAGTTATCAACATTTACTTTAGCAGTAAAGGTTTCTGAACTTCCATCGTTAACTTTGAACAAGCTTGTGTAAGCATCGTCTGTAGCATCAGTACCTGTAGGTGTATAAGCTTCTTCATCAGCTGATGAAGTTAAGATAGCTATACCTTTGCCTACTGCTAACTGTGCATCAGAGCTTTGCAAGTGTAATCCAACTCCTTCTGCGGCAGTTGGGGCTGTACCTGCTGATCCAGTGCCAGCACTCTTAACTGTAATCACGCTAGGAATATAAGCATCCCCTCCGAAAGCTGTAACTTTGAAATTCATTACCAATTCGACACGGTCGTTATTGGTACCATCAACTGTAAATGGATCTGCATCTACAGAGACGAAGTCAACAGCGATTCCAGTAGAGTAGAATGTCTGAGCTTCGCCAGTCACTGAACCTGTTCGGTTTCCAGCAACTACAACGTCGCCATTTTCATCTTCTACGTCCGTTTGATCAGTGCCAGTCACATCATCAAGATATGATGATGGGAAGGAAACAGCAAAGCTGTCGCCGTTGTCAAACACAGTTGCTCCCGTAGTAGCAGCAGTATCTCTAATTTTTGCTACGACTGTGAAAGTTACTGTATCTCCTTCTCCGATAGTCAAATCAAGATCATTGAAGAACAAGTCTCCAGCATCATCATCTGTACCATCGTAGTAGGCAGAGACTGAATCAAGTTCGTCTCCATCCATTTCCAACGAAACATCAGAAACCATATCAGCCCATGTATCATCTACGCCTGTTGCTGTTGCAGACAAGAGCAAAGAATCGATAAGCATTTCTGAACCTTCTGCCTTCAGCTTGAATTCAAGCATAGTAACATCGGTGTCAGTGGTATCATCAACTTCTACGACTTGTGCGTCAGGATTTTCTGAACCTTCTGTAAGTTTAAGTTCGAGGTCTCCTGAAGTCGAAAGATCGTCAAAGTCAAATGTCCTGTCAAGGGTGTCGCCGTCTGTGTCTTCAGTAGTTACGACGCCGTCTGCATCTTCAAAGCGAACGTTTAGAACGTCAACTCCGAAAGCATCGTCATCGATATCTCCTGAATCAAGATTACTTGCAGCTGTAATAGCTACAGAAAATACTTCTGTCTCTCCAGCGCGAACGATCGCGTTGTCAACAGAAATAGTCTTTGTGTAGATATCGTTATTCTCTGTGAAGTCTTCAGCATCAGCTTCTCCAATCTTGTCAGAGCCCATGAAGATGGATACTGAATCCATGTAATCTTCAACTCTGTCAGAATTGCCAGCAGCAGTTTGAGCAAGCTCAACTTTTACTGAAGTAACCTCTACGTCTGAATCATCATCAGCTTCAACTTCAAATGCTAACACTTTAGCATCTTCGTCTCCAGCGACAACATCTTCATTGGTATAAGTTGATTTAGCGGAAACTGTGATTGAACCAGCTCCACCTTCGAGTGCTCCGTTAGATGGTGCGTCAGGTGTTCCTGCAACACAAGATGCGCCAGTAGCTGGGTTAAACATCCAACCTACTTGACATCCTGCTGGCAATTGGCCAACCGGTGCGGAACCCATCAAAGCTGCTCGTGTCATAGCACCTACAACTCCGTCAGCTGCCAAACCTTTTGAAGTTTGGAAAGCCTTAACAGCAGCTGCAGTCATAGGACCGAATTTACCGTCAGCAGAAGCACCTACTAGGGACTGCAAGCACATAACTTCTGCGCCTGTAGAACCGACCCTTAGAGTCATTGTGATTGAGCAAGCTGCTGCGGATGCGGAAGAAGGAGCTACTGCTACCCCTACTGCAAAGAGAGCTGCGACAATCATAACTCCCATAAGGAATTTTGATTTTAATAAATTACTCATAATTTTTTTCTAATTTGCTACGCCATTAATTAGTTTCGACAAAACTAAAAGCGTATATTTCACTATCATCATTTCCTCTTCCGCTAATAACTTATAATTGTTAATAATGAAGCGGATTAAAAAATAATGAACAGAGATAAACTAACATTGAGAACAAAACACTTTACTATTCTGTTTTCAATGGGCTTTATTTTCTAACAAGATTTTTTCGACGAAATCCGGAAAGAAAATAAATAACTTGCGCATACAGGACACACAATAAAGCGCGGCCTGTAAACACAACAACATTATAATATACCGCTTCAAAACTAAGCAATATACTATGTGGATAACTTGCTCTTTTAGCAGTCTCCTGAAAGTTAAGACGTAACTACGCCCGAAAAATTTCAGTGTCGAGCCATCTAGCAGAGCATATCCGACTCATATATATTCGCATATTTAGGGTTAAAATGCAACCCACCCGGACAGTGGATAGGGTGGATATGCTGTCGGGTTAGGCGAGGAAATAGCGACTCCCCGCCTACGCCAAGGCTTCGGACGGGCAGGCACCGTTTCTAGGGACTTATTTTTATAGAATACTTACTCCAGCGTTTTTCGCCTATCTTATTAAGGACACCGTCGTGCACCATAGCAATGAGCTCACGCTGGAGGGTCTTCTCGCCTAGGGTACTGAGTGTATTATTTTTGTCCGTGAGATGAGAAGCTCTGTCCTTTATGTCCTTTATGGTAGCGCTACCGCCTGAGCTTTTAATTATATTCAGGATGTCTGCTCGTCGCTGTCCTTTTGAAACTTCAAAAGCGGCTCCGTGCATATGGGACACGAGGGTGTGAGCCCCTGCTCCTCGAGCTCTCGGAATTTTGTCCGATATCTGGTGGATGGACTTCAGGAGAGTGCTCGCCTTCTGGACACCGAGACTCGTGGACCGACGGTCAACCTCGTAACCGCCGCGAGGCGAAGGAAGTTCGTTGCGGAAAAATTCGGACAAGTCTATTTGTTTATTTAAAATTTGGGGTTCGTTCAGAGACTCACGTATCGCTTGATCAAGCTCGTAAAATTCTTTCCTGAGGATATTGCAATTCATCGCGGACACGATATTCACGGCGGAAGCTATGTCTAAAAAGGACATTATTTCGGCAATCTTCCGGCAGGCCTTGGCTGGCTCTAAATTGATGTCCGATACAACTCCAGCGCCCAGTGTCCTTAATTTATTGCGTAGCGGTTCGTCACGGTCAATGATGTCCGTGACCATATACAAAGCAGTAATGAGCTTATTGGTCTTCTGGTATGAGATAGGAAAAGGGCTGTCCTTAAGGGCTATGTCCGTATTGGATAGAGGGTCCTTTTGAGAGTCCGTGAGATTTTTTCCATCTCTTAACATTTGTCCATTATATATAGGACGTGGAAAAAGGCAAGCCCCCACACCAAACATTTTGGTGTGGGGGCAAGGTCCTTTATGGTTAATAAGTGTGGGGGTATAGGACAGCGAAATTTAATGTCAGTGTGGCTATACTTAAATACGGACTACGGAGCGCGACTGGCGCGAGTCTTGAGAAATTTCTTAGCAAAGAAATATTCGTGCCGTATTTAAGTATGGGCTCGCTGTAAAACAATAAAAAAATATTATCCGTGGATTTAATAGCAACTCATGTTTGTGGTAGAATATGTAAATGGCAAAAAACGGAAAGGCAAAGAGAGATGATAAGTATGAAAGGAAAAATTCGCGAGGTCTCCAAACTCACACCAAGCACGGCATCATCGCGGTAATTCTTTTCGTGGTGGCATTATTCTTCCTGATGTCCGCGTTTGACGCGGCGGGAGTGGCGGGGGCATTCGTTTACGAGAAACTTTATTATTTACTCGGCGTGGGCTACGTGCTCCTGCCTCTCCTCCTCGTACTCTTGGGCACCTCATTTCTGAAATCCGAAACGCCGGAGTTTGGAGTGGCTCGCTTCTTGAGCGGACTTATGTTCCTCTTCTCCGGTCTCGGCATCATAGACGTCATCTCTCCCGAGCACTCGGGCGGGTTCTTCGGAGAGCTCCTAGCGGCGCCCTTCGTTAAACTCTTCGATGTGTACGCCACCGTAGCTTTCCTCTTCGCGATTTTAATAATTTCACTTTTGATAATGTTTGATGCGCGGCTCGCCTTCCCTGATTTCCTGAAAAGAGTCTGGGCATTTTTCTCCACTAAGAAAGAGACCTCCGAAGCAGGAGACCTGAGCGAGGATGAGATAGATGAAATAGAAAAATCTATGCCTGAAGAAGAGGAAGAAACCGCGGGGGAAAAAGTCCGCTCGGCACTCCGAATGAAAAAGAAAGAAAAGGAGCAGCCACCCGAAGAAGAAGAGATGCCTATAAGGAAAGTGAAGACCGGTCTAGTGTCCACCTACACCCCTCCCCCGCTCGATCTCCTAGAAGAAGATAAAGGCAAACCTAACACCGGCGACATTAAGGCCAACGCTAACATAATAAAAAGAACTCTCGCGAACTTCGGCATCGAAGTCGAGATGGATGAAATCACTATCGGGCCCACGGTCACTCGCTACGCGCTCAAGCCCGCCGAGGGCGTGAAACTCTCGCGCATTGTCGGGCTACAGAACGACCTCGCGCTCTCCCTCGCTGCTCACCCAATACGTATCGAAGCTCCCATCCCCGGCAAGTCGCTCGTCGGCATAGAGATTCCAAACAAGTCGAAGTCGATCGTCGGACTCGCCACTCTTCTCTCTGATGAGAAATTTACCCATTCCCACAAACCGCTAATGACCGCGCTCGGTCGCTCTATCGCCGGCAAGGCAGTATTCGGCAACTTGGCGAAAATGCCTCACGTGCTAGTGGCCGGAACCACTGGTTCGGGTAAATCCGTAACCATTCACTCAATGATTACTTCCCTCCTATACAGAAACGGCCCTGATGATTTGAAATTTATATTGATTGACCCTAAGCGCGTCGAACTCACTCTATACAACAACATCCCCCACCTCCTTACACCGGTAATTACAGAGGCAAAGAAGACAATCCTCGCGCTCAAGTGGGCAGCGAAGGAAATGGACCGCCGGTACGATATCCTCGAAGCAGAGTCGGTGCGAGACATAGAGTCCTACCACAACAATGTCTGGAGTAAAAATCCGAAAAAGATGAAAGAGAACAGCGATGGCACTCAAGAAGAAATAAACGCCGACCGCTTGCCATACATTGTCATTATAATAGACGAACTTGCGGATATAATGAGCACCTACCCGAGGGAGCTCGAAGCGGCCATAGTCCGCCTAGCACAGATGTCCCGCGCCGTGGGTATCCACTTGATTCTCTCTACGCAAAGACCTGAAGTAAACGTCATCACCGGTCTCATCAAGGCTAACATCCCGGCTCGCGTGGCGCTCAAAGTGTCTTCGCAGATTGACTCGCGCACCATTCTTGACGCCGGGGGCGCCGAGAAACTCCTAGGAGCCGGCGATATGCTGTATTCTTCGGGCGAAGCTCAGCCGGAACGTCTTCAGAGCGCCTTCATCTCGGAATTGGAAGTTAAGAAGGTTGTGAAGTACCTGGCTGATGCATATAAAGATGAGATTAGCGAAGAGATTTCTCTTACGTCTGGATCTATCTCCGCAGACAAGAGCGTATTCGAAGCTTCTCTCGGAGATGATGGTGATATGGAAGACGATGACGAAATGTACGAAGAAGCTCGCGCTTGCGTGGTAGAAGCAGGAAAAGCATCGACCTCTTACTTGCAAAGAAAACTCAAACTGGGTTATGCTCGCGCCGCAAGACTGATGGATAAACTCGAAGAGCGTGGAGTAATAGGCCCCGGCGAGGGCGCCAAGCCTCGAGAAGTACTTGAGAAAATAACTCGAGATGAAAACGGCGACAACGTAATAGGATGAGAGACGACGCCAAGAAAATCAAAATCATAATAGTCGGAGCATTTTTCCTTTTTATCGTGGTTTATGGGTTTGCCCGCTCGACCGACCTCATCTTCGGCGTGAAAATAAAAAATGTGAAGATCGCAGGAGAACCCGCAGAAACTCTTGTGGTCCGAAATGAAAGCGTGACGAAAATCTCCGGCAACGCCAGGAACGCCATCAACCTCAGCTTAAATGGACGCGAAATTTCTATTGACCTTAAGGGTAACTTCGAAGAAACTATCGCTCTCCTCCCCGGTTATAATATAATAAACATCCAGGCGACCGATAAATTCGGGTACGTGGACGAGAAAAATTATCAATTAATATTAACCCAGGCACTAGGCAACTAGGCTTCAGGCGTTAGCCAAAAAAAAATGCAAAAGAAAAAGGAGAAAAAAGAAGATAAAACTGTCGGAGAATCCCAACTTAACGACACCCTAAAAGCAATCCAAACCAAATTCGGCGAAGGGGCTATTATGAAATTCGGCGATTCACCAAAGGTGGACATCAACGTCATTCCTACCGGCTCAATAGGTCTCGATATGGCCCTAGGCGTCGGCGGTATCCCCCGAGGGAGGATTATCGAGATATTTGGACCGGAATCTTCAGGTAAGACTACTCTGTCTCTCCATATCGTAGCTGAAGCTCAGAAGCTCGGCGGAGTCTGCGCTTACATCGATGCTGAACACGCGATGGATCCGGAATACACCAAGAAGCTCGGGGTAAACATAAACGACCTCTTGATATCGCAGCCTGACAATGGAGAGCAGGCACTGGAAATAGTTGAAAGCCTCGTTCGAACTGGGAAAATCGATGTGGTGGTGGTGGACTCTGTCGCTGCCCTCACTCCCCGCGATGAAATCGAGGGTGATATGGGTGCTTACCACGTCGGCAAGCAGGCCAGACTTATGTCCCAGGCTCTACGTAAACTTACCGCCATCGTTGCCCGGTCAAAAACTTGCGTAATTTTCATTAACCAAATCAGAATGCAAATCGGCGTAATGTTCGGCAATCCGGAAACTACCCCAGGAGGTAAGGCGCTTAAATTCTATACTTCTATTCGCCTAGATATTAGGAAAATTGCCCAGATTAAAAAAGGAGAAGAAGTTGTCGGCTCCCGCACTCGAGTAAAGATAGTGAAAAACAAAGTCGCCGCACCATTCAAGCAGACGGAGTTCGACATCATCTACAATGAAGGTATTTCTAGGGAGGGAGAAGTAATGGCCTTGGGTGAGAAATTTAAAATTATTGAGAAAAGTGGGAATTCATATTTCTATACCCCTGAAGGAGCGGAGAAGATAAAGTTGGGCGTGGGCTATGATGCCACTCGAAAATTTCTAAAGGAAGACAAGAAGGTCGCAGGGCAAATCCTGAAAGAAATTAAGAAGAAATTTAAAGACGAGGTGTAATAAAACAAAAAAATATCTTTTTGCCGGTACGGATTTTTTGAAGCTTAAAAAATCCTGAAGTTTTCGCTCCGTCGAGCTCAAAACCCCTTAAAAAGATATTTTTTGTTAACTGTGTTGATTTTATCATTTATTCTGGTAGTATATTGCCTATGTCACAATTAGAATACAGCGAAATTCGAGAGAAGAAAATAATAATCCACGATGACGAGCCATGCGAAGTGGTAGAGTCTCACGTCGCCCGCACCCAGCAAAGGAAGCCCCAGAACCAGGTGAAACTCAAGAGTTTGATTTCCGGCAAGGTCTTCCCTGCCACATTTCACGTGTCTGACTCCGCAGATGAGGCGGATATCTCGAAGCGCGAGGTTACGTTCCTCTATCATAATAAAGACGAGTACTGGTTCTGTGAGCCGGACGACAAAAGCAAGAGATTTAAGCTGGATGAAATTTTGCTCGGCAATGCAGTAAAATTCCTGAAAGAAAACTCAAATGTCACTGCACTAGTCTGGACCAATGATGATGACGAAGAGAAGATAATAAAACTTTCCATGCCAATCAAGATGGAACTCAAGGTCAAAGAAGCGCCCCCCGCTGTCCGTGGTGATACTTCCAAGGGCGGCAACAAGATTATCACACTCGAAAATGGAGCTACCCTAAACGCTCCGATGTTCATAAGTGAAGGCGATACTATCCGAGTCAACACCGAAACTGGAGAATACGTCGAGCGCGTTTAAAAAAGACGTCGGACAACAGGAATTCTAGTTGTCCGACGTCTCTTCGTTTTTCACGGACGTCCAACGTCCGAAATTTATCTATTTAACTACGAAAGGTAGAAGGCACATAAAGCGAGCATGCTTAACTGCGGCGGCCAGGGCGCGCTGATTCTTGGAAGTAACTCCAGAACGCTTGTGGCTCACTATCTTGCCGGAAGGATTTAGAAACTTTTTCAAAATTTCTACGTCCTTGTAGTCGATGTATTTTATATTGTTGGCTGAAAAGTAATCTTGTTTCATATTCTCTAGTTATCCTTGTTGTTAAAATGGTATATCTTCGGGGTTAATGTCTTCTTCGGGGTACTCTATGGTGTCAGCTTCCTGCTCTGTTCCCTTCGGTGCTTGGGCTGCTGGGGCTCCCCCAGTACTACCTCCCGCTCGTGGTCCGAACTGAGTGCGATCGGCAACTATCTCGGTGCGATATTTCTTCTCACCGCTGGTTTTGTCATCCCAGCTCCTCGTCTGCATCCGGCCTTCTACGAGTATTGAGCTACCTTTCTTCATATACTGAGCTACCGTCTCCGCTTGTCGGCCGAAGACCACAACGTTGTGATAGTCGGTGGATTCTTGTCGGGCGCCGTTCTTATCTTTCCAGACACGATTGGTGGCAAGTGAGAAACTGCATACCTTAATCCCGGAAGGCAGAGAACGAATCTCCGGATCGCGGGTAAGGTTGCCTATTAGCATTGCTTTGTTTAAGTACATAAAAATTTAAAAGCTTACTAATAATCTACACTGCTACCATCGCATCAATTTCTTTATCTATTTCTTCTTTATTTATCGGAGTTGCTGTTTCTACACCTTCTTCTTTCTGAGCTTTCGGCTTTCTCCCCATATCAGGGCGAATAAATCTCTTGGAAGCGATTGTATTTTCTTTAACTGTCTTTAGGAGCAAGAAACGGATGAGGGTTGGGTCGAGATCAAGCTTCTTCTTCATATCTAGGACTTTTGCTGTATCCATTGTAAATTTGAACCAACCGAAATAAGCCACGTCGAATTTGTGACGGATATTCTGAATGACCTTCGTCATAGTATAAGCAAGAGGTATCTGCTTCGGCATTTCTTCCGACACCATAACTCCACCCATAGTGCTTATGAGCTCCTTAAGGTTGCCAAAGGCGACCGGCATATCTTCTTCCGACAGAGTTGGAACTAAAAGATACCCAAGCTCATATATCCGCTCGGTCGTATCGAGTTCATCTTTCTCGTTAAATTCTTCATTCTGCATAAATCCCATACTAGCAAAAAGGCCTTAAAATGTAAACCCCCACACCTATTTTTTAGCTGAAATAGGTGTGGGGGTGAACCCCTCGGCTTAATTAAATCCTGAATACCCTTTTCGCATTTTGAAATACAGCCGCGGCAACCTCTTCCTCTGGCAAACCTTTGATTTCGGCGATCTTTCTGACTACTTCGCATACGTGCCAGGGCTCATTGCGCTCGCCACGGTAAGGCACAGGGGTAACGTACGGTGAATCCGTCTCAGTCATTATCATATCTAGAGGAGTGGCTCGGATTACTTTGTCGTAATCCTTAGTAAAGGTGAGCACACCAGTAAAGGAGAGGGTAAATCCAAAATCAAGGAAGGCTTGTGCTTCGGCCATACCTCCCGCGAAAAAGTGCACGTCTCCCTTCACTTTCGAATGTTGTTTCAAAATTTCTAGTACGTCGAAATATGCATTTCTGCCAGGGATTGCCTGTGGTGAGCTTGTCGAACCATTCCTTATGTGAAGCATAAGCGGCTTGTTGAATTCATTGGCGAGTTCTATCTGAGCGATGAAAGCCTCTTTCTGCTTGGCAATGGAATCATCATCGCAACGATAATAATCGAGCCCGCACTCCCCTATACCCAAGGTCTTCGGATCTTTCAAAAGTTCACGATAAGAATCCTTGTTGAAAACTTCCCCGCGCGAAGTAAATTCTTTACCGCCCTCGCCCAACTCTTTCGTATCGTGATACGAAGCTCCGGTGTGAATAGGATGAAGGCCCACGATGGCGTACGTATTTTTGTACGTATGGGTCATCTCGACCGCCTTCCTTGAGGTATCTATTTGCGTACCGACACTTATGACCAAAGTGTCGTTTTGCATTGCACGCTTGATAACGTCATCCCTATCAGCGTCGAAAGCTGAAAAATTAACGTGTCCGTGAATGTCTATGTATTTAGGAGTCATAAATTAATCTTTACGTAAAAATAGTGGCTGTTCGGGCTTTTTGTTTTCTTTGATAAGTTTTTTAAGTTTAGAATTGGTCTCGGGCATAAGTGGGCTTAACATTCGCGCTATGCGGTATAACTTTACAACCATCCCTGAAATTAATTCTTTCCCCTTTTCTTCATCTATTTTTACAACTTTGAAGGGCGCTGTTTCTTGAATGGATTTATCGAGTTCAGAAATCTCGTTCCACACATTGTCTGCGGTCGCTTTAATATCAAATGTGCCTAAAAGTTCGAAATATTCTGTGAAATCATCTTGTTCGGGAATTTCGGGACACTTCTCCAAATACTTTTCTGACAAAGTCAAAATACGAGAAGCGAGATTGCCTAATCCGTTCGCCAGACCAGAGTTATAAGCATCTTTAAATCTTTCGACGGTAAAGGGGCTATCTTCAAAATTTGAAATTTCTTTCGCCAAGAAAAAGCGCAGAGCGTCTGTACCGTATTCTGCAACTATCTCTTTCGGATTCACAACGTTCCCAAGAGATTTAGACATTTTTATCCCTTCCCCCGCCGTAATAAATCCATCGATGATAATCTGGTAAGAATTTTTCACCCCCGCGGCCATAAGCATCGCCTGCCACATTGCGGACTGAAAACGGAGATTGTCCTTGCCGCAGTATTGCGTCGGATTGCCATTGACCCAGTACTTTTCAAAATTTTCTAAATCATCGGGCCACCCAAGCGTCGAAATGTAATTCGTCAGGGCGTCAAACCAAACATACATCACATGCTCGGAGTCTCCCGGCACCGGAATCCCCCACGGCATCTTAGACTTCAGTCGCGAGATGGAAAAGTCCTGAAGCCCACGCCCGACAAAAGCTTTTATCTCGTTAAATCGAAAGTCCGGAATTACAAACGACGGATTTTCTTCATAAAATTTTAGAAGCTTGTCCTGAAATTCACTATATTTGAAAAAGTAGTTTTCCTCTTTTATCGTTTCTAATTGCTTCCCCGGATGGATTGGGCATTCGCCGTTTACAAGCTCGGTTTCGCTTTTATTTTCTTCACAGCCGACACAGTACTTGGATTCGTAATTCTTTTTATAGATGTAGCCGTTGTCGGAAACTTTCTTCCAAAATTCCTGCGCTGCCTGTATATGGTGGGCGTCAGTGGTACGTACAAAATGCATAATTTCTTCGTCCATACCGAATATCTGCACCGCATTCTTAAAGCTTACAAAACTCTCGTCCACAAATTGCTCCGGGGTCTTCCCCAAGGATAGCGCCTTCTCGTAAATCTTCATCCCGTGTTCGTCTGTGCCGGTATTGAAAAACACTTCGAAGCCTTGCAACTTTTTCGCGCGGGCAATAATGTCCGCACGCACAAATTCGAGCGCATGCCCCATATGCAAGTCTGCATTTACATAAGGCAAGGTTGTAGTAATGTAAAAACTATTTTTCTTGGTCATTTAGGTGTTGACGGATCGGGCCAAAATTTTATCTTTTTCAAGATCCGAAAGGTATTCCATAACCACAACCGCGACCGGGATGGCCAGCAGTACGCCCCAGAATCCGCCCAGCTCGTAGCCTATCAAGGCGGACAAAATGATAACTACCGGGGAAAGGCCGACGACGTGCTTGATGATAAGCGGAGTAAATAGGAAAATTTCAAATTGATGGATAATGATGTAAGCTCCAGAGACCATAAAGGCACTCGCAAGACCACCCGAAATATAAGAAAACGAAAATGCCGGAATAAGCGCCACTAGAATTCCATAAGGCACTATCTCCATTACTCCAGCGATAATAGAAAGGAGGAGCGCATACTGGATGCCCAAGAGCGACAACACAAGGTAAATCAAAACACCAACCACCACCCCGAGCACTACTTGCCCCTTAATCCAGAAACCGATTTTGCGGCTGGAGCGGTTCCAGAGGTCGACAGCATATGCTTCATACTTTATCGGAACTATAATGCGAAGGAAATTTTCAATCCCCCGTTCCTGAATTGAAAGATAGAACGAAATTATGATTATCAAAACGAAATTGAATATGCCTCCGAAGGCAACTGAAAGAGTTGAGAAGAACCCGCCGGAGAGATTGGAGACGAAAGCTTTCGAAACAGAGAGCAGCGAGCCGACGGAGAGATTGTCGGAAATGGCACTGACTATGTCTTTTGCCCCCGAGAAGGCTTCATTCTGGAAGTAATTCAAGAAAGATACTCCTGGAATATAGGAAGAAAGGAAAGCTGAGAAATTGTAAATTTCGGTGATTAGGAGCGGGGCGAAAAGATAAAACAGTCCGGCAAGAAAGAGGAGGGACGTCGCATATAAAATAACGACACCGAGAATTCTCCCGATACCCACTTTTTTAAAATGTGGAATAGCCGACTCGACGAAAGATGCGAGTACTATCGAGGTCAGCACCACCATCAGCAAATCGCGCAAATACCACAGCAGGAAAACAATAATAAGCACTACGAGAGCGCGAATCATCGTACCTGTTGAGATTGAGAGAGTGGTAGTTTTGCCATTTTCCATCATAGGCACATCATACCACATTTTATAAAAATGGCTAAAACTGGCTGAACTTTAGTTGGAAGATATTAGCTATTGGAACTCTTCTTCTGCTCCATAAAAAGTATCTTGTCTTTTTTAAGAAGTTTAGAGCTCGTTTGATCGTGGAATGCTGCATCAGGCTGCCTTTTGTAGACACCTTCCTCTTTCTTGAAGAAAACTCTAGTATATTCTCCTGGTTTGTCGGGGTCTTGAATTACTAAATAAACTTCCTCTCGATCTTCCCCCTCCATGATTTTCTTAATATCCTCTGGCCTTTTAGATATATCATCTACAAATGACTTATCTGGCAGACCGTAACCTTGGACAGAATAATCATTCCCTAAGTGCTCCAGAGCCGTCTGTATTGACTGTCCTTCACCTCCACCCTCTTGCGGCATTAAATGAGAAATCTTTTCTAGTGTGTTTAATTTAATTTTCCTTTCTCTTAGTTCTATCTGCTCGGGGATTTTTTTACCTTCTGGACCACGTTCTCCTGGATTCATAATAATTTTTATAATTAATTATCTATTAATTGCGACCTTATAATTATACCACAAGCTCGAGCTTAGCGAAGTTTTAAGAGTTTCAAGAGCTTACTATTGTTCTTAAAAGGCCCAATAATGGCAAGGTTTAATTTGCTTTCTTGGAAAATCTCTTTAGCTAAAGCACAGACTTGCTCAGAGGTAACTGCCCGAATCTCTTGAGCCTTCTGTTCGGGGGTTTTTATTGCCCGCTTCAACAACTCTTCCCCGCCGTAGAAATTCGCAATATCATCACTCGACTCAAGAGAGAGCTTCATATTGCCTATCAAGTATTCTTTAACTTTATTTAATTCTTCGGTAGATACTTTTTCTGTTTTTAATTTGGCACATTCTGAAATAACCGCGCGGATGACTTCTTCTATCCGCTTGTTGTCGACGCCAGCGGAAATTTGAAAAAAGCCGTGGTCAGTGTATGCATCGTTGTACGCTCGCACATAGTAGCCCACGCCCATCTCCTCTCTTAGCTTCTGGAAAAGACGAGAACTCATACCGCCGCCAAGAATTGCACCCAAGACTTCGAGTGCGGCGCTTTTCTTGCTGAAGAAATCGTGACTCCGCATTGCCAATACGAAATGCGTCTGATCAGTCTTTTTGAATTTCACGAGTGTCGCCGGGCGGCCTTGCTTGTCTCCGGTCTTAATTTTGCCTTGTTTCAAGCGTCGCGGAGCCGCACCGAAAACCCTTTTCGCTTCCTTTACTACCTCTGCTTCAGGTACGTTCCCCGCCACTACCAACACTGTCGAATTGGGCATATAGTGTAGATGCTTGTAATCAACAAAATCATTCCGCTTCATTTTTAAAATATTTTTCTTCTCCCCCGCAATGTTCCAACCGGCCGGCTGATTGCCATACAAGAGCTTCATAGCCAAGTCCTGGACGTGCCTGTTCGGCATATCTTCGTACATATTTATCTCCTCAATTATAACTCCCTTTTCTTTTTCCATTTCTGTTTCAGGAAAAGTTGAATTAAGATAAATATCCGACACGACATCGAAAATTTTTCTGAAATGCTTCGCTCCCGACTTCGCATAGTATCCGGTATATTCTTGGGCGGTGAAAGCGTTGTACTGGCTACCAAGCGCATCTAATTCGCGAGAAATATCAATTGCCTTGGGGCGCTTCGTCGTTCCCTTGAAGCACATATGTTCCAAGAAATGCGAGATCCCGTTATTCTTTTTGTTCTCGTATTTTGAGCCTGCCTCCACTAAGACTAGCACCGTAACAGTAGGGTTGTCTTGCATTGGCACTGTTACAATTCGGAGTCCATTAGGAAGGGTCTTTTTTGAAAACTTCATATTTTATCTTTGTATAATTTTATAAAATTCGGAAATTGAGAATGAAGGGGTGAAGGCAATGTATCTAGGTTAAACCACTCCACCGCGTCGAGCTTGTGCGGCTCGCCATTTTTAACTTCTGTTCGGTCCACTAAAACCTTAAAATCAAACACAAGCCAATGGGTTTTCTGTCCGGACTGCTCTCGGAAAACTTCGCGATAACCGAGAAATTCATATTTCAAGATTTCGGCAGAATATTCTTCCTTAATTTCTCTGTTTAGCGTCTCGAGGAGAGTGTCTCCGAATTCCACCCCTCCCCCTCCAGGGTCCCAACTACCGTGTTCATCGCGAGAATTTTTGCCGCGTTTGCTTAACACGAAGTTTCCTTTTCCGTCGTGGCAGAAATAACAAACCGCTACACCTGGATAATCAACTCCTTGTTTCATTTATATCTTCTCTTTTAAGTACGAGGTGAGTTCAGATACTTTGACTCTTTCTTGCTCGCCGGTATCGCGGTCTCGGACAGTAACGGTATCGTTCTCTAGGGTGTCGAAATCAACCACGATACAGAAGGGCGTACCTATCTCGTCTTGGCGGCGATACCTTTTCCCAATGTTGCCGTTGTCGTCCCACGCCACCCTGCCGAACTCGGCTTTCAGTGGGGCAAAGACTTTCGTATTGGCATATTCTACGAGCTCAGGCTTGTTCTTGAGTAGTGGCGATACGGCGCAAATAACTGGCGCAATGCTTGGCTTAAATTTCAAAAAGCTGCGTGTTTCGCCATCCTTCTCTTCTTCTTCATAAACCGAAACCAAGAGCGCGAGGACGGCTCGGTCTACGCCCATTGATGGCTCTATTACGTGCGGCACCATCTTTTCCGCATTCTCTTCGTCTATATACTCCAATTCGTGTGTGCTTAAATCAAAATCGGTGCGATAGGCCAATCCGAAAAGTTCTTTTTTTCCGAAAGGAAAATCGAATTCAAAATCTATCGTCTTCTTGGAATAGTGCGCTCGGTCAGCATCGGGTACATCGAGTTCGTGGACACGAGCCATATCTAAGCCCACTTCTTCCATCCATTCAAGCATTTCGCCGCGCCAGTATTCAAAATATTTTTCCCAGTCGGCAGGACGAATAAAATACTCAATCTCCATCTGCTCAAATTCGCGCTGGCGAAAAAGAAAATCGCGTGGAGCAATTTCATTTCTAAATGCTTTACCTATTTGCGCCATCCCGAAAGGAAGCTTCGGGTGAAAAGCGTCCACCGTATTCTTGAAATTCACGAACATTCCTTGTGCTGTCTCAGGGCGCAGGTATGACGTCGCGGCTTCTTCCCCGGCACCAACCTGAGTTTTAAGCATTGTATTAAATTGTTTGCCATCCAGCGGATCGGCAAAATTTGCCACGTGTCCGGTAGCCTCCCACACTTTCCCGTTCATAAGTATAGCGGCATCCACTCCGTACATATCGCGCCTGTTGTCTACGAATTTCTTCCACCAATTTTGCTTGATATTATTTTTCAGCGCCACACCGAAATGTCCCCAGTCGTAGGTGCCCGCCAAACCTCCGTAAATTTCCGAGCCGGGGAAAATAAAACCGCGCCTTTTACAAAGCGAGACAACTTTTTCCATTAAATTATTTTTTTCTGTGTTTGCCATTTTTTTATTTATTCTACTACTACACTTCCGGTCCCTGGAAAGGCTGGGTCGCTATCTAGCCGGGTATTGAGGCCGCCTTTGGTTGCCTTCACATCCACATTAGCAAAATCGTCGTGTCCGGTCAAAATAGCATCATTTAATATAAGTGGCGTAGACCCGACTTGCGACAATGACGGCTCAAGGGAGACCTGAAATGAAACTGAACGTGAAGCGCCTGTAATACCTGAACCTTTCGGAATACGATCTATGTTCCATAAAATACCCCTCGTGGAAGCGTTATAGGAAAGGTCTTCGCCCGCTGGCGAAATAGTGCCGACAAACTTCACCCAAGATGGTAGAGATGATGAAAGTTGCGCACGGGAAATAGCGTTCGAGGTATTGGAAAGAGTCCAAACTATAGTGTAGGTTGTGGCCACCTCAGCCTTAGGAGGAATAGGTCCGGTATTTGGAAACGGCCCAGAATAATAAAGCGCCTTCGACGAAAAACCAAGATCGGAAATTATTCTCACTGTCGTTGATGCTGAATTTTCTAATTCATTGACTGAAGCATCCTCTGCGGATTGCCTACCCAAAATGCTTACCGAAATGTTAATAGTCGGATCAGCGAGCAGGGCGCCGGAGGAAGAAAAGAGAGATAGCGGCGTTACATAAAAACTGACCGAACCGGAATCCCCCGGGTTAACTTCAGCCAGATTACGGGTAGTACTTTTATCCCAGACAACCACGTCTCGAGATGATTCATAGTGCCCTTGTGCGGCGCGTATGCTTGTACGGTTCCAGGCATTCCCGGAAATCTTGGCTTCAATTCTGACATCGTCTACTCGTGTACTAAGGTTGTTGGCATAGCGCACCTCAACGTTAAGCGGCGTATCAGAGTCAACCGCAAATTCTCTGTTGCTAACTGCGTTGATTACAATATTCGCCTCCACAAAGGGCCTCTTCACCGCTATGGTGTGCCGAATGGAGTTAAATGCAACGTCAATGGAGGATTTATCGGATATAGATTGCGAACCGCTTGAAATATTAAAAGTTTTTTCTTCTCCCTCAAAAACATCAATCATTTTGCCAGCAATCGCAATGCCGTGCTCTGCCCCCGGAGCTAAGTCGCCTAGATACCACACGTTGTTGCCGTAAGAAGGCGCCGGAACAGCTTTGACGAACTGAAATCCAAGCGGATAATCCACTTTGACCAAAATATCCTCCGCCGCGCGGGTGGCGTTAAGACTGGTCTTTATATTGAGATTAACGTCTTGATTCGGGCTCACGCTCAAAGGACCATCGACGGATAAATTTATCGGTGTGGAGTTTATGTTAACGTTATAAGTTTTATCTTTAACGAAAATGGCATTCGAGCCGACAACGCGATACTCAATTGAAATTTTAATGGGTACAACACTCCCCTGCTCGCCGAACAATACTAGCTTTAAATTTTCGTTCTTAACAGCCCCTGCGGGAATTGTGCCCAAGGACTGACGCAAGCGCTCTATCCCTCCTACCAGGTTTCCTCCGGTACCTTTTGGATATTCAACAACCAAGTCTACCAGGTCTAAAGAAGTGCTGTTTCGGTTCTCAATACCAATTACCAGGTCGAGGTCTTCCCCGCCTGCAATAAAATTATTACCCGTGACAGTGATTTCTATGTTGTCGTTCGAGACAGTATTGCTGCCAGCTAAAATAACGTAAGCCGCATAACCCACACTTAATGCGAAAAATGCCACCGAGACAATAAATATTTTCTTAAACATAGAAGTTTTAACCAAGAGTTTGTCTTCCCAGTTCGCTTCATCGTTTCTCCCCTGCCAGGATGTATCAATTTCCCGATGAGACGCGGAAGAAAACTCGTCGTGTCGTCCAGGCTTCGGGTGATAGCTTTTACTGAAAAGCTTGCTCTTTAGGTCTTCAAGTTTGTGCAGCTTATTTTCATCTCCTGGCTCCATAGGAATAATTGTAGCATTTCAAGGGCGATTTAGAAAATTGCAAACTTATAAGTTCGAGGCTTTCAGCGCTTGGTTGATATGGCGCAAAACTTCACTGCGAGACTTTGAAATTTTATACACCAACTCTTCCTCGAGCGGCGATTTAACGAAGTTTTCAAGCATATCTCCTCCGCCGATATAACCCAAGTCGGCAAGAGCTCGCAAGACTATTATAACTTCGACGTTGCGTCTGTCTTCCGCGGTTTTAGAATTTTCGAGTATGAGAAGCCCCTGAAGCAAGTCCGCAAAAAGTTTCTCATTCGGCTCAGCGGCGGCTAAAAGGCGGATGAGAAGCTTGGCGATGTTGCCGAAAACCTGAAGCTTGTCGCGATTTTTAGACAGAAGCTCCAGCTTGTTGGTCTTCGAAGCGCTGGTAATCCTCCAAAAATTTTTCCCCTGGACCAGGTCCACCTTAACACAAGAAAAATCTTGCAGAACAAAGCGCAGCTTGGAAGGCATCTTGCGCACACCGGTTGCCCGAGCATAAATCATCCCCAGGTTGCGGGTAAATATGGCATAGCGCTTCCCCGCTTCGCCGAAGTCAGAGCTTGAAAGTATCAATCCTTCCGTATGATAAATGTGATGCATAAAATTATTCTACCAATTTTTTTTAGTTTTCGTTGCGGTTGATAAGTTTACCAATAACACTATTTCGCAGCTGAGAATTTTCGTTATGGTCATGGGGATTTTACTATCCTAAAAATCCTAACATTTTTTTCAATGCGGAGGTTTTTCAGTCTGTTATAGAATTCCTTGGGTAATGGTCCGTAGCCCAACCATAAACTCTGGTGGATCATTTCAAAGTCCCAAAACTTTATTTGATTACGTAGCCAATCTCGAGTTTTGCTTTTAATCTGTGGTATATCAAAGGAAACCAAAAGCTTGTATCGCCTGAGTGGCTCAACATTTTTTATGACAAAACGCGAGTTAATTGCCACCAGTCTGGTCTTTTTTGCCTGAAGATAAATACCGTGATTAATTACCGCCCTTTTTTTATATAAACGATAGAGGTATTGATTGAACGCGGTTTTACGCAAATTACTTTTTCTAGCCTTGGCCTTCTCCCACAAAATATTTCGATAGATTTTTTGAGATCTAGCGGATAATAAAAAGGCTATAAGGTCATCGCTCCAAGTATTTTCCTGCATAGGTTTATTATAACATTCTATCGCAGCTGAGAAAATACGTTATCAACCATACCCACTATTCAATAATCACTTCTTTTTCCACTTTTGCGCGGAAAATTAAATTGTTGATTTTTATTTCTTCGCCGTCATTATGAGCAAATTTTATTTCCGAGGCCAAAACGGTTTTCTTCAAATCCGTTTCGAATTTACCCACGAGCTCCTGCCCGGCAGTGTTTGTATCGATTATGAGCTTCACTGTGTCGCTCGGAGTGAGGCCTGTTTTCTTGCGTAGCTCCTGAAGCGCACGCACTAACTCGCGGTAATTTCCTTCTTCTTTAAGCTCCGCAGTCAGCTCTGTATCGAGCTCTAGGTCGGGTGCCATATTTTTATCCTCTTCAACTTTTTTGATATTGAGTTCCTCGGCAATTATGTGCTGGAATTTCTGCGGCAGCGTAATTTTTATTTTTATTTTTGTAAGCGGCTGCTTTACTGGCAGGTTCTCAAGCTGTCTCGCTTTCAGTCCGGCTGAAACGATGTTCCTTACAGTCTTCATATCTAGGATTATTTTCCTGACTTTACCTTTTTCAAAAACCACCTTGATTTGCCCGATTATATTTTTCGTCGGCCAGCTTTCTAGGTGTACGCTTTCCTTGTCGCCCGCTATGCGAAGCCTCTGCCAGATATCCTCCGCGGCGAAAGGTGCAAAAGGCGCAAGCAACTTGGAAAGGGTCTTCAGTACGTAGTAGAGCGTTCGTTTCGCATCATTATCTCCGTCTTTTATTCTTTCGCGGGAACGTCGCAAATACCACGTCGACAGGTCGCCAATGAAATCCCTAATCGCGCGAACAGGTTCAAGGAGTTTGTAACTATCCATACTTTTAGTCATCAAATCTATGAGCTCATCCATTCGGCCTAAAATCCAGATATCCAAAACGTTTTGAGTTTGGGGGCGTACATTAGTCTCGAGGGCTTCGTCGCGATACAATTCATAGAAGAAAAGTACATTGTAAAGCAGACCGAATACCTGGCCCTGGAGAAGGGCAACAGTTTTCTCGTCGAAATTTTTAGACTCGCCCGGCTGGTTCACAGAATACATCCAAAGCCTAAGAGTATCTACACCATATTTATCCATAGCTTCCCAAGGGTCTACAATGTTCCCGAGAGATTTAGACATTTTTTTGCCCCTGGAATCCATTAAGTGTCCTAAGCAAATCACGTTTTTAAATGCTTTACCTTTACCCATTAGTACACCAATAGCGTGCAGAGTGTAAAACCATCCCCGGGTTTGATCTATAGCTTCGGCGATGAAGTCCGCAGGGTAACCCTTGCCTTCCACCCACTTTTGATTTTCAAAAGGGTAGTGATCCTGGGCAAAAGGCATCGCTCCAGAGTCAAACCAAACATCCATAACTTCTTTCGTGCGGACAAGTTTCCCGCCACAATCGCAGACAAGATTAATTTCATCAATGTATGGACGGTGTAAATCAAGTTCATAAGTTTCGTTGTGAGGAAGTGGTACAAAAGCAAGCTCAGAAATTTGAGCATTATCCACACTTGGAAGATGATTAAGCCCCACCGTCAATTCGCTGTATGACAAATTCTTAACAATAAAATTTAACGAGCGGATTACCCCGTCATGGCTACTAATAAAAATATTTTTATTCGAATATTTCTGTTCCAGCTCATAAATAAATTGCCCCACACGCTTTACTAGTTCGACAAAGCTCTCCCCTCCAGGTAAAGCTTCTCTGGGGTTGTAAAAGAATCCCTGGCGATAATAATCCAAAAATTCAGCCGGGTCCTTACCATCGAAAACGGTACTAGTTTCCCACTCCTGGATGCGTTTGTCGTAGATAACTTGCTCCAAAGGAAAGTTTAACTCTTCACAAAGAATTTTCGTAGTTTCTCGCGCCCTATTGTAAGGAGAAGAGATAACAATATCAATTTTTTCCTTGAAATTTTTAGCACTTCCTAGCACCTGAGATTGGCCCACGTCAGTCAAATGTGCGATCTCTTGCAGCTTCTTTGTATGTATGTTTTCTCGAAGATTATTCCCAGCTTGTCCGTGGCGCATTACGAAATATTTGTTGCCGGATTTCTTGGTTCGAGCCTCAAGGTCTGCGACACTGCCTAAGACTTCAATTTTTTTACATTTCTCGCAGTGCCAGACAGGAAGCGGCGTACCCCAGTAGCGCTCGCGTGAGATAGCCCAATCTTTAATTTCCCGCAGCCACTCGCCGAAACGCCCTTCGCGGATGTGCGACGGTTCCCAATTTATGTCCTTGTTCTCAGTAATCAGCGCGGATTTTATTTTCGGATCCGACATTTTTATATACCAAGAATCTCGCGCATAATAAATAAGCGCGGTGTGACAACGCCAGCAATGCGGATACGAGTGCTCATATTTTTCTTTCTTATATAGAAGCCCGCGGTGCGCTAAATCCTTGATTATATCCACGGCAACTTCTTCGTCTTTAACAAATCTGCCCTCAAAGATTCCGGTGCCTGGTAAAAATTTCCCATCAAGCCCCACCAAGTGGTGCTTCGGCAAGCCTACTTCAACCCCGAGGAGAAAGTCGTCTTGCCCGTACATCACAGCGGTGTGCACCACGCCCGTACCATCGTCGGTGGTGACGAAGTTCGCCTTGTGTACCTTGTAAGCTTTTTCCAATTTTGGTTTTTCACTCTCGGGAATTGTGTTTAAGAAATATGGGAACAGGGGTTCGTACTCTAGGCCCACTAAACCCTCCCCTTTTATCTCCTCTACAATCTCGTATGGGTCGGCAATGATGGAGAGTTGTGCTTTCGCTAGGAAATAAAATTCATTTGTAGCGTCTTTAGCAACTTTAATTTTTACATAATCGATATCCTGCCCCACTGCCAGCGCCACGTTCCCTGGCAAGGTCCATGGTGTCGTGGTCCAAGCAAGGATGTATGTGTTGTCAGCGCCTTTAATCTTAAATTTAGCAGTGACCGATAAATCTTTCACATCCTCGTAACCCTGAGCAAGCTCATGTGAAGACAGCACCGTACCGCACCTTGGACACCAAGGCACAACTTTATAATCTTTATAAAGAAGTTTCTCCGCGTTTACTTTCTGGACGATATTCCAAACTGATTCTATGAAATTATTGTGATAGGTAACGTACGGATTTTCTTGATCCACCCAGAAACCGATACGGCGAGTAAACTTGTTCCAAATATCCAAATATTCCCAGACACTTTCTTTGCATTCTTGGTTGAATTTAGCGATACCGTATTCTTCAATAGCTTTCTTGGAATTAAGTCCGAGCTTTTTCTCCACTTGAAGCTCCACGGGTAGGCCGTGCGTATCCCATCCTCCTTTCCGGCGGACATGATACCCCCGCATTGTTTTATAGCGAGGTATCGCGTCCTTGAACGCACGTGCTTCCAGGTGGTGAATGCCTGGCTTGCCGTTCGCCGTCGGCGGACCTTCGTAAAAAACAAATTCTTTTCGCCCCTTCGACTGATTCAGGCTTTTCGCGAAAATTTTATTCTCTTTCCAGAATTCCAAAATACGCTCTTCACGCAGTGCCGTCTCACTTTTTTTATTTAAATCTTTTTCTTCTTGCATAATATTTTATAAAACAAAAAACCCGTCCCCGTGCAACTAATAATAATTGCACAAGGACGAGTTTTCTCGTGGTACCACCTTGTTTGCTTCTCATAACACCGGGTTCTACTAACCTTGCGGTTTTCTTCCCCAGGCTCCAGGGTGATCCTTGCCCGCCTCTGGCGGGGCCCCTTCAATGCCTATACATAAAGTATAACACGTTTATATATTTTTTCAATGTACGTAATACTTTACGTAATATATTCCCTACATCTTCGCCGGGGCGCGGATACCGAGCAGGTTAAGCCCAGATTTCATTACGAAAGTGAAGGCGAAGGTAAGGGCCACTTTGTACGAAGAAGACTTGTCCTCTGGGTTTACGATAACATTGTTGCCATAGAAACTATTGAAGGCACGAGCAAGCTCTATGAGGTAGCTCGTGATGTGGTGCGGCTCGTATGCACCCGCGGAGCGGAGCACAATTTCCGGGAAACGGTAAATTAATTTCTCCACTTCCCAGGCGCTCTCCGGTGCCACGTGAGGGTCTGGCAATACGTTTTCCTTTTTAGCTTTCTCAAGGACTGAGTTTGCGCGGGCGTAGGAGTAACAGAGATAGGGCCCAGAGTCGCCGTCGAAGGAAATGGACTTTTCAAAATCATAAACGATGTCGCCCCCGATGGATTGCTTTAAGATTGAATATTTTAAGGCGGACACAGCCACGTCAGTAGCAATTTTTTCTTTCTCTTTGTCGGTAAAGTCCCGAGCCTGCATTTTCTGCCAGACCAATTCCTTTACATCACGGAGAAGTGACTCACCGGTAATGACGTTGCCGGTACGTGAGCCCATTTTCCCTGAAGCGAAGCGCATCATTCCGTGGGTAATATGCCGCATTTTATTTTCATACTCAGGATGAATGAGCGAGAGAGCTTTCGTCACCACACGCATATAGTCAGCTTGCTCGTTGGCAGTAATGGTGATAGAGAGGTCCATATTGGGCTCAGTTTTAAATTTCTCGAGTGCCAACCCGAGCTCCTTGGTTTCATAAGTAGGTAAGCCCTGCGATGTAATGAAAACTCTGGTATGGAGTTTCGGGTCATAATCCTCAGCCCTGAAAACTACGGCATTGTCGCTCTCAGTAAATACTTTGCCTTTATTTTCAAGCACTATCTCTTCCCCAATTCCGGCCATCACGCTTTCTAGGAAATAATAATCGAATTCTGTACCTAAAATTTCATACAAATCTTCAAAGGCCTTCATCGTAGCATCGAAACCCCAGTCATACAGAGTGTTGAGTTTTTCGTCGCTCCGTTTGTAAATCTTTTTATTGATTTCATCAATTTCTTTTTTAGCTTCACTGTCCTTCTCGTAAGCCGTAGCACCCAGCACGTAAGCACTGCCGATATTAGCTGCTTCGGCTTTATGAGAACCAAGCTTTTCGGCTAGAGTAGGGTCTTTTGTAAGTCCGTAAATTGCTTTGGCTACGTGAAGCCCGATATCTCCCTGATAGTTGGCACGAGCTACTTGAGCTCCGGAATGCTCGAGCACACGAGCTATAGATTCTCCAATGGCATTGGTCATTAAATGCCCGATATGGAAAGGTTTGAAAGGATTGGGATCGGTATATTCCACCATTATTTTCTTCCCGGTAAGTGTCGCATTTTTCCCTGTGTCTTCACCGTCGTTTAAAATTTCTTCAACGTTCTCTGAGAAAAATTCTCGGGAGAGATAGAAATTTATAAATCCCGGCCCTGCAAGCTCCATTCTTGCAATTTTTTGCGGCAGATTTTTCTCAATTTCTAATATTATTTTTTGCGCCAACTCTTGCGGCTTCATTTTTGCTTCTTTGCCGGCCACTAGCGCCACGTTCGTGAAATAGTCGCCGTTTTTCAAATCTTCAGGGTGCTCCACCGCAAAATCGCATTCGGCAATGCCCAAATTTTTCAAAACATCTTTTATTATTCTCTCTATTTTTTCTTGCATAAAATTACCTCGTGTCTCCGTCCCCTTTTATCGCCCCACGCTCTTTGCGTGATTTCAATTTCTCTACATTGCCTCGAGCAATAGCGTCTAGGTCAAGGCCTAAGTCGTCGGCAAGAACAGCGATATACCAGAGAACATCCCCCAATTCGTCCTTGATGGCACTTTTGCGTTCCGGGCTCATTTCACCTTCGCCGTCGTCTCCTCGTATCCATTTCTTAATTTTACCTAAAACTTCGCCCGCCTCATTGCCAAGCCCAAGAGCCGGATAAATAATTTTGTATTTTTCTCCGTGAGTAGCTGTCTCGAGGGCTTTTTTCTGGTACTCGTTAAGTTCCATACTTTTATTATAATTAATTCTTTAAAATTTTTCTAACTTGCTTGTAAATCTCATCGTGTATCGCTTCACGACTTTTAAGTTTGCCGGCTTCCATACATTCTATCTTGGTCCAACCTTTTTGGGTCTTGGCAAGCCAGAGCGCGCTCTTACGGGAATGCTCTAGGAATTTCACATCTTTCTCGTGAACGTCTTTTTTACCTTTTAGATATTTTCGGCCGGCGCTTTTGTTCCTTTCTTTAATTAATTTTAGCACTACGGGAATGGGCACACTTAAGTAGAAAACTTTATCCGGCTGAGGAATTTTAAACACGTCATACTCCATCTCCGCTAACCATTTTAGAAAATTTTCACGCTTTTTAGTGTTAGCAATTTTGCCCCCTTGGTGAATCTGGTTGGCGCTCGCGTACCTGTTCGCCAAGACGATGCTCCCCGCTGCCAGCCACTTCTCGATTTTATTTTTTGACTCGAAGCGATCTGCGGCATATAGAACTGAAGCAATTTTCGGGTGCACTTTTACGAAATTATAATACTGTTCGGACAAGCAGTGTCCGACAAAAGCGCCGAAAAAGTTGGAGTAATATTCGGGAAAATCCACAACCTTGACGGTGTGGCCGTCTTTCTTCAACTGCTTAATGAGAAGTGCAACTTGGGTTGCTTTACCGGAACCATCGGTACCGTCTATAACTATGAGCTTGCCTCGTGCCATCTAGAAAATATAGCAGAAAAAGGCCCAAAAGAGAACCTGCCGAGTTATTGATAGAACTCTTTATAAAAATCCGGTTTCATCACTCGAAAGTATTCTTTCAGCTTGGATGGGAGTTTCGTAAGCGAGAAACCGAATTCTTGGGCTAGGGTCATAATATTAGTGCTCGCTTCTTCTGCTTCGGAAGAGTTCTCCACCATAACCTCAATTTCGCAAACATTGTAGCCGAAACTTGTTTCGTCTACGTCAATATTGAATTGTCCTTTTTTATATTTCTTTCGTTTTGTCTCCCAGCTTGCCAAAATGTTCATTTCTCTCGACACTATTTCTGCTAAGTTGCTGTCTTTACCAAAACCTAATTTCTCTAAGATTCCCGTCTCGTCCTCTATTTCTTCCGCACTGGAAGTGCCACCCTCGAAATCAGGTCGTAAAATTTTTAATTCAAAATTTCCATTCCTATTTCTTAAGCGAAAACCTTGCTTGAAAAGCCGGCGGTCCGGATAATCATATAAAAAATCGCTATAAAATTTCTCTCCCACGAATTCTGCTTCCACCAAGAGCGCTTGAAGTTGTGTTTCCGTCGGCTGAAACTTTTTTTCCACTTCTATCATATAAATTTTTACGAGAAAACTTCCAGATTATTTGCCAATAACATATCCACCGTCGAAGAGAAAGTCTTGCCCCGTGGCGTAGCTTGCCTTATCACTTAAGAAGAAGCAGATTGCTTCGGCTATTTCCTTCGGTTCCGCAATTCGACCCAGAAGAACGTCTGAGTTTCGTTTGCGAACTTCCTCTCCCCAATCTTTTGCCATATTGGTATTAACTCCGCCGGGAGAAATTGAATTTATATTGATACCATCCTTAGCATATTCTTTCGCCAAAGCCGCAGTTAAATTTATTACCGAGGCTTTGGCTACGCCGTAGGGCAATCGTGTGGCAAGTGTGCCTTGGGCATACCCCCTGATAGAGCTTACGTTCACAATGCGACCATACTTGCGAGACTGCATTTGAGGAATAACCGCCTGACACATATGCACTACGCCTAAAACATTGGTTCGAAATGAAGCTAGCCAATCTTCGTCGTTGGTCTCGAGAAAATCTTTCGTCTCACGCATACCGGCAACATTTGCCAAGCAATCTATATGTATTCCTTTTTGGGTAAGCTTCTTAATCTCTGTCATCACCGCCTCTCTGTCTCCCACATCGCAAATAACTTTTTCAGCTTGTAGCTCCACTGCTAAATTTTCAAGTTCTGGGGAGTCTATTTCGGAGTGGACTATAACCTTGGCACCGTATTCCTTGGCGAGTTTTGCGGTAGCCGCACCTATCCCCCGTGACGAGCCGGTTATGAAAATGGTTTTCCCTTTTAGCATAAATTTATATGTGCTTCTTTGGTATCGGAAACTTCTTTGCCAGTTTTTTAATTTCTTTGTGAACAGCTTCTTTAACTTTCTTATCATCCTTATTCTTTAAGACCTTTAACATAAGCTCGGCCACAAGTTTACAGTCTTTTTCTTTAAAGCCGCGCGTAGTTATGGCCGGCGTACCGAAACGAATACCAGAAGGGTCCAGTGGTTTCCTGGTGTCCCCGGCAATAGAATTCATATTGAGCGTTATTCCCACTTCGTCAAGTACCGTTTGCGCTTCCTTGCCAGTAACTCCGAGCGAGCTATAGACATCAGCAAGAATTAGGTGGTTATCCGTACCCCCGCCAATCATTCGAATTTTATTTTTGTGAAAAACTGCTTCCATTGCTTTCGCATTTTTTAAAATCTGCTTGGCGTACCTCTTGTATTGCGGAGTCATAGCTTCACCGAAGGCTACAGCTTTCGCGGCAATGGTATGCATATGGGGGCCCCCCTGAATACCAGGGAAAATAGCTTTATCAATCTTCTTGGCAATCTCTTCGCTCTCACGGGTTAAAATTATGCCACCACGAGGACCGCGGAGGGTTTTGTGCGTTGTGGACGTAATGATATCGAAACCATCATCAAACGGATTTCTTAGAACCCCAGCAGCGATTAACCCGGCAATGTGCGCCATGTCAGCCATGGTGATAGCACCTACTTCCTTAGCAACTTCTACAAATTTTTTGTAATCAAGAGTGCGGGAGTAAGCAGAAAATCCAGCTAGAATTATTTTCGGTTTATGCTCTATGGCCAAACGTCGAAGTTCGCCATAATCAATTTCGCCAGTATCGGGATCTTTCATTTTGTAATTCACGAATTTGTAAATCTTAGCCGGGAGTGTTAGCGGGTGTCCGTGGGTCAAGTGCCCGCCGTGAGAAAGGTCCATTCCAAGCACTGTGTCACCGGGTTCTAGGAGTGCTGCGTAAACAGCGAGGTTGGCCGGAGCACCGGAATGCGACTGCACGTTTGCATATTTGCATTTAAATAGTTTACAGATTCTTTCTATCGCCAGCCTCTCCACGGCATCGGTAAAATCCTGCCCTCCGTAATATCGCCTGCCAGGATATCCTTCCGAGTATTTATTGGTAAAAACCGAACCGTTAGCTTTTAAAACATCTTCGGAAACATAGTTTTCGGAAGGTATAAGTTCGAGGCCCTCCCTTTGCCTCTTTTCCTCCGCTTTTATTAATTTTTCTATTAGTTTATCTTTCATACTGCCATCTTAACATAGACCCATCGGATTTAACAATGATAGTTCCCCGCTGGTCGGTTCGTAGTATTTTTACTCTTGCGGACTCGAGGGTTTTAAGGACCTCCTGATGTGGATGCCCGTATGTATTGCCTTTTCCACTAGAAATGAGGGCATAGACAGGGCCTACCGCCTTCACAAAAGGATATGAAGTGGAAGACCGCGACCCGTGGTGGCCCACTTTTAAAATAGTACTGCGGATCTCGGAAGCTTGCGTGTCGGCGAGAATTATTTTTTCAGTTTTCGAAGTCGCATCCCCGGTAAGCATTATGGATGTCTCCCCATAAGAGAGCCGCGCCACGACAGACCCATCGTTCGTCGACCAAGAAGATACATCTTGATCAGGAAATAATATATCGATAACTGCTCCGCCGCCCAAGTTGATCCGCATCCCCTTTCGGACAAGAATGTCTGGGATTTTTTTATTTTGAATTTCGCTTTTCAGATTCCTAAAAGTTTTAGAACTATTTTGTGTCCCCGACTCGAAAACAAAATTCACATCGTAATTTTTCAAAATATCCATCCCGCCACCTATGTGGTCCGCGTCAGGGTTCGTGATGACCAGGGCGTCGATAGTACGGTCAAATGGTGACATCACCCTTGAAAGCGGAGCGAGGACCTTCCGCGCTGGTCCCATATCGAACATTATCTGAGCACCGGATGGAGCTTCGATAAACAACGCGTCGCCTTGACCTACATCGAGCACAGCGAAGGTAAGCAAATTCTCTGAATGTTTGATGTCCAGACGAACCAGGAAAATATCTACACTAAGCAGGAGAATTAAAACACACAGTAGCGCATAAAGTTTAGAATTTTTTTTCATATGGTCTTGCCTGCATAGCGAAAAGGTTTTTTAAGCTGCGACCAAAAAGATGATAAATGAAGGCTGCGTATATAACTATCGTTAGGGCTAAGGGGAAATATGGAATAGCCATTGAGGCGAACGGTAAGCTTGCGAGAAAACGAATAACAGCAAGCTCGTAGTGGAGCAACATATAAGCGATGAATCCAGGTGGCACGGAGAGCCCGTACCAAATGAGGCCCGCTGCTCCGCTCACAAATCCGACGCCCATTGTAAAAGGAATAAACGGAAGAACTAAAACATTCGCTGGCAGGGCCACAAGAGAAAAGTTACCCATTTTGTATAAAATAAACGGGAAAACAAAAACATAAGCGGCAGTGGTTACGGAAATTATATCCCGCAAGCCAAACTTTTGCGGTACCCACATGAAGTACTTTTCAACTCTCGGGGCGAAGAAAATAACAGCAATCGTGGCTAAAAAGGAAAGTTGGAAAGAAACGTCGTAGACCAAGAGGAACGGGTTTATTAGAATCATAGCAAGTCCTGCAAGGGCGAGAGCTCGGGCTACATCGTAGTCCCGGCCGGTCGCTCGAGCGACAAGCGCCAGAGACGCCATCAATCCCGCCCGTACCGCGGTAGAATTCGCTCCGGTCATTAAAACAAAAAGGAAAATAACAAAAATCCCCGCGCCGAAGGCAAAACTTCTCGGTAAAAATACCAAAAATTTCATAAACCATTCTGAGACTATTGTGACGTTGTAGCCGGAAAGCGCGACGATGTGAATGGTCCCCGTATCAACAAAGTCCTGACGCAATTCTTCGCTAAATGCAGCTCGCTCCCCTAAAATAAGCCCGCCCATAAGCAGGCTCTCAGGCGAGGAGATTGCAAAATTTATTTTTTCTAGAAATTTTTCTTTCACCAAAAATAATGCGTGCTTCACGGAGTTGCCATTACCGCGAGATAAAATTTCTACTTCCGGGTAAATCATAACGTACAATATGCCCTCCTTCCTGAGATAATTAACATAATCGAACATTTTACCCTGGTCGGTGATAAAGTTCTCCGGTTTCTTCAAAATCCCAATAAACTTAATCCTGTCACCATACTTATAGGTCTCGTCGAAGCCCACAGAAAGTAGTATTTTAGTTTCCGCTTGTGCGCTTCGTACTTCAACCACAAGTTTCTGATTGTTACTCGAAAGAGTGGGTTCATCAACAATATCCCCAGTTATTGCTACCCTACTGCCTACCTCCGATTCAAAGACGGACGGAGGAGGCTGGTCGGCAACATCAAATCTCAAAATTCCCAGTGAAAATGAAAAAATTAAGATTGCAAAAAGTATGCCAGAGACTTTGCCTGAGGTGAGGATAAATAATAGAAAAATCGCAAACGAAACCAGGGCGCCCACAGCCGCGAAATAAAAATTAACAAAAATAAAAGAGCGCAAAAACACTCCCATCAAAAATCCCAAACAAATTGAATAAAAAAATTTATCCTGCATTCAAAATGCATTATTTTTTTAACTCTACCGGCTCGTTGTCCGCAAAAGTGGTCGCAATTTCATCTACCCGATCGTTCCATTTGTGCCCGCTGTGACCAGCTACATAATGCCACTTAAGTTTAAATTCTTGCGTGAGCTCAAATAATTCTTCCCAAAGTTCTCGGTTCATCACCGGTTTTTTGGTCGCATTGCGCCAATTATTTTTCTGCCAATTGAAAACCCATTCGGTAATGCCTAAGATTACATATTTAGAATCCGCGTAAATTTCTACGAGCGAATCACTAGTGGCTTCCCTAGTGATATCCTTAGTGATTTTTTGCAAATGCCTTAGCGCCTCTATCGCCGCAGTAAGCTCCATTTGATTATTGGTGGCGTGATCGCTGCGCCCCCCAAGCTCAAAAAATACTTTGTTTTCTCGGAGGAAAACCACTCCCCACCCTGCAGGCCCGGGGTTCCCTCTTGCGGCACCGTCGGTATAAATTTTAATCGTCTCTGTCATAGCTATAGTATATCAGTAATTCTTAATCGTAACTCTTCCCGCCCACGAAAACGCGACAGGTCGAAAGTAGCCAGTAACTTTACCGCCTTGCCTTCCTCGAGCGGCACAGAAAAAGAATCGTGCCCAGAGAAAAAGGCGATTGCGGGAACTTTCTTAGAGCTCGAGTCGGAAAAAGTAATTTCTAAATGCTCGCCTGAACCGTTCTTGCCAAATTTTTTGATAGCTTCAATTTTCGCACCCTGAAATAGAAACGCAGGTTTGTGGTTACCGAGTCCGAATGGTGACATCTTTTCAATCTCGCGCCAATTTTTCATATTCACCACACTTAAATCGGTATTTAAATCATGATCTTTATTCCCACTTTCTTTATTCCGCTTAACTTTCAAATATGATTCCGAGAGTGTCTTCTCTAGAAAATGAATCTTGCCGCTTTCGACAGTAAAGCCGCCAGCAAGTTCGTGTCCACCGAATTCCACAAATGATTCGCGCGCCACGGTCATAAGCTCCACCACCGACACCGAACCGTCACTACGACAAGAACCTTTAATGCAGTCGTTCTCATCCTTACCCCAGACGAAAACCGGACGCATATGTTCATCACATATTTTCCCCGCTACAAGACCTAGGACCCCCACTCGCCATTCTGGATTTCCAATTACGATAACCTCACCCATCTCTTCCTTTTTTTCAAATTTTTTATGCACCTCGCGCATTATACCCGTGACAATACTTTTCCTTTCGTCATTTATTTTGGACAGGTGGTCCGCCAGTACTCCAGCTTGCACGGCGTCTTCCGTAGACAGGAGCTCGTAGGCACGCATAGGGTTGTCCATTCGCGACGCTGCATTAAGACGCGGAGTGAGCATAAATCCAACATCGTCTTCGGTTAAATGTCGTTGGTCAATTTTCATTTTTGAAAGAAGTTTTTGGAGCCCGGCCCGCGGAGACTTTTTTAAAACTTTCATTCCGAAGTAGGCTATCGCCCTATTTTCCCCCGTGAGCGGAACCATATCAGAAAGCGTAGCAAGGCCTGCCATGTCAAGCATCCATTTTTCGGCCCCATTTTTTATCTTGTAGTACTCGCCATACTTTTTTATAAAGCCTTGCACAAACTTAAACATTACCCCGGCGCCACAGAGCATCTTCTCCGGATAATCATCCACTTTGGGATTTAAAATTGCATAAGCTTTCGGTAGAACAAAAGAGGCGAATCCGCCCTGACTCGCGTCAACGCGAGGCAGGTGGTGATCTGTGATAATCACATCAATGCCATCTATTTCTGCTTGGGCTACTTCTTCTACTGCTGTAATACCTAAATCGATAGTTATCAAAAGTTTAACTTGGGATTTGGCAAAACTTTCAATAGCTTCCAAGTTAAGACCGTACCCTTCCGAATTGCGCATCGGAATATAGATTTCATAATTTTTATAGTCTAAAAGTTTAAATAAATCACTCAAAATAACCGCTCCAGGGATGCCATCGCAGTCGTAGTCCGCATAAATAATTATCTTTTCCTTATTTTCAATTGCTTCAAAAAGCCTGACGCACGCTCGCTCCATATCTCGCATAAGAAACGGGTCGTGAAAGTCCCGCTCATAGTCGGGGTTTAGAAAAATTTCCGCCTGCTTTTCGTCCCCTATCCCCCTTTTAATCAAAAGCTCCCGCAAGAGCTCGCCATAATGTTCCATTGTGGTAAAATTATAGCATGGAACAAGAATGCATTTTTTGTAAGATTGTAAAAGGAGAAATCCCGGCAACCAAGGTCTATGAAGATACGAATTTTATCGCTTTTCTCGATATCCGCCCTATGGGTCCAGGACACACACAAGTAATACCGAAAAGTCATTACCGGTGGGTTTGGGAAGTACCTAACGTTGGCGAGTACTTCGAAGTTGTTAGAAAAATAGCGTTAGCACAAAAGAAAGCATTCAATGCTGATATTGTACGCTCACAAGTTTATGGAGAAGAAATTGCTCACGCTCATGTCTGGGTTTGGCCAGAAGCCATAGGCGATGAAAAAGATATAAAGGGAAACGCAGAGAAAATAATTACTTCCCTTTCTCAATAAGTGGCAAAAGTGCAGGAAGCTCTTTACCCGCTAAGAAATCGAGAGTTGCTCCTCCGGCAAGAGAAATATGTGAAAAGTCTTTTAAGCTGCCGTACCGTTGCACCATATCTATCGAATCGCCGCCCGCAACAATTGTCTGCCCTTTAACTTGCTTCATAGCTAAGATTATTTCTTCCGAACCTTTGGCAAATTTTTCATCTTCAAATTTACCCATCGGACCTGCCAGAAAAACAGTTCCGGAACTTTTGATTATTTCTTCGAAATATTTCACCGTCTCGGGTCCAATATCTAGCGCCGAAAAATCATCCGGCATTTTCTCGGAAGAAAAGTTTAAGTTTCGGACTTCGGCGCCATTCGAAATAACAGCGTCTTTAGGGCAAACAATTTTCTCTTTATATTTTTCCAAAATTTCTTTCGCATATTCTACCCAGTCCCTTTTCTCGCGGCGCTTCGAGTCCACGAACACATCCTCGATGAAGGATTGTCCTAAGCTCCTACCTTGGGCTTTTAAGAAAACATTCGCCACTGCTCCCCCAACTAAAACCTTATCCGCCATTTTTAATAAATTATTTACTGCATCTACTTTGTCCGATATTTTCGCCCCACCTATTATTACCGTGAACGGACGTACGGGATTTTCCAATAAATTCGAGAGCATACTCACCTCCTCTTCGAGGTATAACCCTGCCACTGCGGGAAGATGCCTCTCTATGCCAGTTGTAGAAGAGTGTATGCGCATCGCCTGCGGAAAACCATCGAAAACTATGACGTCCTTACCCTTGCATAATTTCTTAGCAAATTCGTCATCATCTTCGTTTTCTTCTTTATAAAATCTTACATTTTCAAGCATTAAAATCTCTCCTTCTTTCATTGCGGAAATTTTCTTCTCAACTTCTTCGCCAATACAATCATCTACCTTGAGTACGGGCTGCCCCAATAGCTCGGCGAGCTTGTTTGCATGGGGAGTGGTACGCAATTTCTCTACGACTTGTCCATCCGGGCGCTTCACATAAGTTAAAATTACAATTTTACATTTTTGTTCTACTAAATATCGGAGTGTCGGCAATGTGCCTCGTATTCTCAAATCGTCTTTCACCACTAAAACGCCATCCTTTTCCTCGACGCCTATATCATAGGGTGCTCTATAAAGAATTGTTTTCCCTTTTATATCGACATCTTTTAGTGTTCGAAGTTTCATCGGATTCTTTCTGCGATTTTTATAATGTTAACGAATTTCTCCGCCGTTAGACTTGCCCTACCGATTAAAAATCCATCCACTCCTCCGTGGAGGAGGAATTCTTCCGCATCGCGATCATTTACAGAGCCTCCATACAGTATTTTAACTTGCGCCGCATCTTTTCCGAATTTGTCAGTTAACACTTTCTTGATGAAAATAGACATTTCATTAGAATCTGCCGGAGTTGCGTCCTTGCGACCCGGAGTGCTCGATATCGCCCACACCGGTTCGTACGCTACAATTAATTTTCCGATTGAATTTTTAGAAACACCTTGTAGGCTCCCCTCTAGTGCTTCTTTAACAATATTGAAATACCCGTGCTCCTCATCGCGGATATTTTCTCCGACACACAGAATAGGCCGGAGGCCTGCCGACAGTGCGCTTTTTACTTTTTTGTTAACATTTTCGTTGGTTTCACCCCGGGCGCGTCTCTCAGAATGGCCGAGAATCACGTAGCGTACGCCTAAGCCGTAAAGCATTTCGCTCGAAACTTCTCCGGTAAACGCTCCAATGTCACCCGGGAACGCATTCTGCGCCCCTAAGGATATTTTTCTAGATAATTTTTTAAGCCTTTCAAGATATATAAATGGCGGACAAATAATAACGTCTGTTTTTTTGGTGCCGGTAATATTCTTCATCACTCCACTCCAAAGTTTTTCTGCATCCTTCAGAGTGAGCGGATTCATTTTCCAATTGGCAATTATTATTTTTTTAGACATAAAAGAATTGTACCCCGTAGTGAAATTTTTTCAAAATTCTACTCCAGGGTTGTATCATATTTAGATTGGCGGTCTTATTGGCCTTCTCCCCAGCTGTCTACAACCCAGGCCCCCGAGGGGCCATTTTGAAAACTGGGACTTGCTAGCCCTTGATCATATGTAACCTCGGAGCCGCCGGTAATCCTAATGGTCTCGCCCACCGCAGCGTTAATGTGGATGCCCCCCAGCAGAGAAACCATTCCGGACTGGGCATTAACTGCAATAGTTCCAGAACCACCAGACACAATTATGGCAGCTCTATTGTCGTTGCTGTCTATTATCGGACAGCTAGCATAATCTGGGCATTCACTTGTTGAAACAACAAAGAGATAGCTACCCGGTGCTCCTGAACCCGAGTAACTACCCCCGCCCAAGAGGACCTGTTTGTCGGAAATGAGCGTTGCGCTATTTTGAGAAAAGTTAGCTGGTAGTCTTATCTCTCCCCCACCAGTCACTGTAATTGTTCCTTGCACCCAAACAGTCCCAGTAAGAGTAAGTGTTCCACCCCCATCTACTAAAAGATTCCCGGTAATTTGACCGGGACCAAAAGTTCCGTCTGCCCAGTCCACGTGACAATCGCCGTTTGCATAACCACCATGGCATTTCGTAGCGCCGGTAATTATCCCCCCGGCAGCACCTTCGTCTTTCCAAGACTGAATATTCGCATCCGAATATGGTAGAGGCACTGGTGGAGGCGCACCCCTAGAAGTATCGCAGGTTTTATTGTTGAAATATCCAACCTGGCAATACAGTTGTCCAGCTACGCTGGCACCTTTTACTACGGTCGCCCAAGCATCACCAACACCTGAGTCTCCTATCTGCACCCCACCCACGTAAGTCGCTCCTCCGATAAGAGAAGTTACTCCTTGCATTGTATACAGTCTGAAATATCCATCTAGGTTTGTTGCGGTCCAAGCTCCGGAATATTTACCTACTTTTGCAGCTCCAGCGGAGTAGGTGTTGTTCGCACCAATTATGTAATAGTTGCTGGCGTTTTGAGTATTATTATCAATTATAATCCAATAGGTGGTGCCGGGTGTCAGAGAGGGTTGGGTCGGCAATATAACATCTAGCCAGCCGTAGTTCGAGGTGACTTGCCCGCCGCTTAATGACACCGTTCCAATGTTGACTGGAGTGGTGCTAGGTGAGCCGCTATTGTTAGTCACCAAACGAACCGTCGCGTCTGACGGAGAACCTACTTTCTTTATGTAAAATTGTATTTTATAGATAGGTGAACTTGAGGAGACTTGAAAACTTTGCGCAAAATCCTGCGAGGCGCTAAGGTTACGGAAATTTATCGAACTTGAAGGTGGTATGGGCGTTTCATTCCCCTGATCGAGGACTAAAGTAGCGTTACTTGCAGCCACGGCGGTACCGGTAATATCCACTCCTCCTGTAGCATTAATATTGCCGTTAGAATATATGTTGCCATTTACCTGAGATCCGCCATCCATAATTACGCCCCCGGTTCCAGACTGCAGTCCGTAGTTGAAGGCTACTCCGGCTCCTGTGGTTAAAGAAAGGTTAATTTTGCGCTGGTAGTTTAAAACATCGCCCACGGTACTTATACTTTTTATATTCCCCCCGGTTGTGGCTATCTCAGTGGTTGCGGTGTTGGCTCCGAGAGTTAATACTTCACTACTTCCGATAGTTTTTCCTTTAATAATCCTAAACATTGCATCTTCAATTCCTGATTCCGCCAAGAAATACGATTGCTTGGAATCAAGATTCACCCGAGCATTTTTAAATTCGCGGATAGTCGGAGAAACTAAACCAGTAATTATTGCCAGGATGATGAATAGGAAAAATACAACGACAATCAACATCGCAGCGCCTCCATTTTTCTTTTGTCTGAAATCTTTTTTCATATTTTAATAGCTACCACGGAGCACCACCGTATTAGAAAAATCATAAGTTCTATTCTGGTTGTCATTTTGAGATTGTACGGTCATAGAAACCTGAATTGCTTTACCTTGAGCCGTAGTAATCTGAGTGAACGAAAGAGCATTCACTTGAACTCGCGGAGAATTTAAGTTAGCAATGAAAATATCGTTTTCGAGAAGTCTAACATCGGTGCCCGATAACAGAAATTCTATTGTCATCAGCTGCCCAGCGTCATTAGTGGTGTTTAACTTCAGATCACCCACCGCGACCGCACTGACGTCGCTTGCTAACCTGATTTCTCTAACGATACGCTCCATTATGGTACTGCTTTGGGCAAGCTCGGTATAAAGTGCTGTCTCCTTAAAAGACCCAGTCATAGTGAGCATTGAGCTCACGACCGCGAGCGACAAAGCTGCGAAAAATGAAACGTAAAACAAAAGTTCAAGTAGAGCATATCCTCCAGACTGATTTCTTAAAATTTTTATGCTTTTCTTTATCATTAAAAAATATTCATTAGATAAAATTGCAAACTTTTTTCCACCGTCATTCCGCCTTCTTGCCAGGAAACTGATACAGTCACGAGCTTGGTTTCAGGATCATCCGTCCCGCCAGAACTCGTTATGTCGCTGGTCGCATCGTCACGATCAACTGCCTCGACAGAAACTGTACGGGTGAAAATTCCAACAATATTGAGTGCCGAAGACAGTGACCAAGTCCCGCCAGAGAATGTCGGATAATATTCCGTGCCTGCAGTCAATCCGGAGATGCTCGCCCAGCCATTGTCTCGAACAATTCTCACCGCTTCTGCCCCTTCTTCTAAGAGAAAAGTGGCCTGTGAGGTATGAAAGGCTTGTCTCGACACTTGCACTGACTTCTGGGTTACGGTCATTGCGGAGAGAACAGCCACGGCGATAATGGACGTCGCCACCAAAACCTCGACCATCATAAATCCAGATTTAAATTTTCGAAAATTTCTTTTCATTTGTTTTACTGAGCACTTGCCGACCCCGTTGCCGTAATAGTAATTATTTTAGAAAACTCCGGTGATGATATCGTTACCGTCCCCGCCTTGTTTGGCTCTCCAGAAATGCGTTTAAAGTACAAATCTCCAGAACCCCCACTTGTCCCGCCAAGCGTTACATTCGAAATGTTCGCTGGTGCTAAAATTGAAATCTCTTCGTTGTCTCCTGCCCCAGCCGAATAGCTTGTGCCTTTGAAAATTATAACCGCGCCTGATTCAAAATGCACTCCGTAGGAAGAAGAGTCCTTAGACGCAAGCGTTTCTGCCCTCGCCTTGCTTAAGCTTGAGAGGGTGTCCCCTACAGCAGTATTAACTAACTGCTTCTCACGGCTTTTCGAAAAAGGCGGAGTTATAACGGCGAGGATAATCCCAAGTACCGCGAGCACTACTAAAATTTCTACTATCGTGAGCCCTCTTGTGTGGAAATTATTTTTCATATATTCGTAATTAAATTTGACCCAACACAGAGTAAAGTGGTGAAATCATAGATATAGCAAAGAATCCGACGGCAGCTCCAATAAATATCATCAGGACCGGCTCGATGATAGTGGAAAGGTTTTTGGTTTTGTTTTCAATTTCTGCTTCGTAAAACAGCGCCACCTCATGAAGCATATCGGAGAGCTTGCCAGTCTCTTCTCCAACCTCCACCATTTCCGACATCATTATTGGATAAAGTTTGGAATTTTCCACGAAAATTTTTGAAAACGGAGCACCTTTTTCCACTTCTACTTTCACTTGGCTTAAAATTTCTTTATAGTACACATTCTGTACCACGTCTTCGGTAATCTCAACTGCCCTGGTAATAGAAACGCCCGAAGATAAGAGCGACGACATAGTGCGCGCCGTGCGGGCAGTATTGAGTTCGCGTGCCAAGTTCCCCACTACCGGCAATCGCAACACCAGGAAATCTATAGGTCGAGCCATCATTTTCGCCCGAAAAATTGAAAATATGGCAAAAGCGGTGCCGATAATTATCACGAAGCTCAAGATCAAGTGCTCGGAGAAAAAGGTTCCCACTGCCACGAGCAACTGTGTCGACAAAGGCAGCGTAACGCCAAGCTCTTTGAAAGTTCCGGCTAGGGTCGGCACTACGAAAGCGAACATCAGGACTCCGATCACAACCATCGCCGAAAGAATGACCCCTGGGTAAATTAACGCACCACGAATTTTCTTGGTCAACGAATTAGACTTTTCCAGGTTCTCTCCGATATCAAGCAGAGCTCCGGCCAGGTTGCCCGATTCTTCTCCAGCACGAATCATTGAGGTGAAAAGTTTAGAAAATACCTTGGGGTGCTTGGCGAGTGCCGCTGAAAAAGTTTCTCCCCCATCTATATCGTGTAGAAGATTCCCGATAATTTTATTTAATTCGGGGTTTTTGGTCTGCTTCTCCAAGACAGAGAGCCCGCGAGAAAGCGCCAGCCCGGCCTTAAGCATCCCACTTAAGTTTTTCGTAAAAATTATCTGCTCACTCAATTTCACTCGTGCAAAAATACTATTCATGGTTCCGAATTTTTCCAGAAATCCTACCCCCTTCTCGCTAATGGACACGGGAACAAATCCACGAGAGCGTAATTCGTGAGCCAAGGCGAAACGATCCAAGGCTTCTGCTTGCCCTTCTGTTAACTCACCTGTATCTTTGACTTTTGCGGTGTAAGAAAATAACATCTATATAATCCTGCGAATAAGTGGATTTTTTATTCCGACACGACTCGGAATACTTCCTCAAGTGTAGTCACCCCAAGTACCGCCTGGAAAACTCCGTCCTCCACCATAGTCATCATTCCTTCTTTCTTTGCCTGCACTTCTATCTGGTCCTGGGAACCTCCGCCAACAATCAATTCTTTAATTGCCGTCGAAACTTTCAACACTTCGTGCATTCCGGTACGGCTGGAATACCCGTCTTCGAACTCACTCGTCGACACCGGTTTATAAAATGGCACCTTCTCCCAAGTATCTTCCGGCCCGATGATTTTTTCTTCTTTTAGAAATCCCAAAACACGGTCAAGGTCCACAACTTTACTTAAATTTTTAAGTTCGGTCGGAGACAAGAAGTACTTTTCTTTGCTTGGAGTAAGCTTACGTACAAGTCTCTGGGCAATTATAGTCTTAACTGTCGCAGTGATCAGGAAGGGCTCCACGCCCATATCTATCATACGAGGAATGGCCCCCGCAGCGGAGTTCGTATGGATGGTAGAGAGCACCAAGTGACCAGTGAGCGAAGCGTTAACTGCAAGTCCGGCGGTTTCACCGTCGCGAATTTCTCCAACCATTATGATGTCCGGGTCCTGCCTCAACAGAGATCGGAGTCCATTGGCAAAAGTGAGTCCTATTTCCGGCTTCACTTGGGTTTGGTTTACTCGCGGCATTTGATATTCGATAGGGTCTTCCACGGTAGAAATATTTACTTCGGGTTTGTTTAAAATTTCGAGCATTGTGTAAAGTGTCGTGGTCTTACCGCTACCGGTCGGACCCGTCGCGAGGACCATCCCCGTTTTTTGTTTCAAAGAATTATAAATTCGCTCCAATCCCTCGCCGTGAAAGCCCAAGCCCTCGAGCGAGAAGCCTTTCGCATTTTCTTTAAGTATTCGCATCACCGTCTTCTCGCCGAAGAAAGTCGGCAAGGTGGAAACACGAAAGGAAATTTTCTCCCCGTTTTGTTCTATTTTAAATCTGCCGTCCTGAGGCAAACGCTTCTCGTCGAGTTTCAAATTCGAAAGAACTTTAATGCGAGCGGTTATCCCCGACCCGGCACCCTTCTCGAGCACCATCGCATCGTGGAGAAGTCCGTCGATGCGGTAACGCACTGTAAGCTCCTTCTCCCCCGGCTCAATGTGGATGTCGGAAGCATTCTGGAGAATAGCGTGGAAAATAAGCGAGTCGACAATTTTCACCACCGGCAAGTCTTCCGCCATTTTTTTCAACTCTGCTTCTGTCTTCTCGGGAACTTTCTCGCCCGGCTGGGTTCCCGCTTCACCCTTGTCATCTTCTGCTACTTTCAGCGTGCTGGCTTCCTTTTGAATAATGTCTTGAAATTCCGCCTTCAAACTCTGTCGATACTGGACTAATACTGACTTAATAGAATTCGCATCCGTAAGCCGTGGCAGAATTTTAAGCCCCGAGCGTTTCTTGATGAAATCAATCACGGGCAAATCATCCACATCAAGCATCGCAACTTCGAGAGAATCTTTTTCTTTCTTATAAGCAACAATGTTCGAGTTCCGGGCAATAGGCTCAGGGATGAGTGAGAGCACCGAGAAGTCTATTTTCACATTTGCGAGGTCGATAAAAGGGATACCTAAAACGAAGGCTTCCACTCGCTTCATATCTACCTCTGTAATTTTCCCTTCCGAGAGCAGGATGTTACTTACTTTTTGCTTTTTCTCGTCGGCTTTTGTAAAAGCGTCTTCAAGGTCGGACTTAGAAACCAGACCAGACTCTAAAATATATTTCTTGAGCTGCTCTTCGTTGATTTGCATTACTTATATTATAACAAAAAAATCTTGCGGGGACTATATAAATAAAAACAGCACGTCGAATCCAAATGGACTGACGTGCTCTTCTCCTGAGAGGATTAAGGCTCCTCTCATGCCTCGCTTGCCTAAGGCGGTTTATAGGCTCAGCAACTTATTTGACTTCTTCGCTGACAAAGGACGGAGCCGGCGTCGGAATGTCGATGATGCGTGTATACGACACGATGTCGGGATAACCTGAGCCGGCGGTTACCGCAACTCCGAGTCCGGTGTAATCGGGCGTCGGAATGACACAACCATCAACAGCCGGAAATCCGTGCCCGTTCAGCGCAATCACGGGCTCCGTGTCGAAGTTGCCCTCGACGCAGAGTTGTCCGCCGTCCTTGAAGGTAACCTCGAATGGCGGCGGCGTGCGACCATCGATCGAGGGGAGAGGCCCGGACACAGTGAAATTCAGTGTCCCGGAGAACTCTACCTCGTACGCGGTAACCCCCGGAGGCACGGGCCCGCGGAGAATCTGTGAAGACCATCCGCGACCGGCTTCATCTGGGAGCACGGTTGCTGAAAGTCCCGGAATCGCGGTCCTTCCCGTTTCCGTGACCCCATACCCGATCATGGTAACCCCGACCGGAACCGGGAACCAGGCGATGAAGTCGATCTTGTAGTTCCCGTTGGCTTCGGGCACTACGGGGACGAGGGTCTTGTACGTGGACGGCGTAGTTACGCGCACTGCGCGTCGCTTCGCCTCTCCCCAAGCGGAGAAAGCGAAGATGGAGCAGAAAAAGAAAACTATGGTTTTTCGGAACATCGTACTATCCTCCTTCAGGGATTTTAAGCGTTGAACTACGAGAGAGCCTGCAGTGCGTTAGTGGTTGCCCTGGAAACCAGGACACAACAGAAGTCTATTTTGGTGTCAGGGAACAGCGGAACTGGTTAAAAGCGGCTGCTTTTAACCTTTATTTAATGTTAGCACAAAAATAAAAAAGCAAGTGGAAAAGTTATCCCCCACACCTTTCAACATATTGCTTCAGATTGTCAAATTTGTATAATTAAACTATGTATTATCTATATATTTTAAAAAGTTTGAAGGACAAAAAGTTATACACAGGTTCGACAGACAATCTGAAGCGGAGACTTTCGGAACACAATAATGGCGTAAATCGCTCGACAAAAGCACGCAGGCCTTTCGAACTACGTTATTATGAAGCTTATTCTAGTGAGCAAGACGCCAGAAAGCGAGAATATTCGCTAAAGAAAGATGGTAAGGCTCTGGCGCAACTGAAGAGAAGGATTTCCGAAAGTCTAAATTAATAACCCGAAAGGTGTGGGGGTTATCCACCTGCTTTTTTATTGTTGTGTCAAATTTTCTAAGCTAATTTTCCTGGTATGTCGGCTTTTTCTTTATTTCTTGGCAAGGAACTGACGTCCCACCATTCGAGCCCGGACAAGTCCAGGTCCATTTGTCTGTCTCGTCTGCCCTGATCGTAGCGCTATCTCCTGCCCAGGTACAGAGATAATGTTTTTTGTAACACTGTCCGTTAACTTTTGGCGCAGGATCGCCACCATTACCACCGCCACAATTATTTGTGACCGTGCATTCACGCTGGAGTCCTTCGGCGTCAAGCTCGGCACAAGGAGGATTGTTGCAGACTCGTTCCTGTACTCCAACCCCACAAACTGTGTTGGTGCAAGGTCCCCATTCCCAGTCCCCAAGTTGCGGATTTACAGTTCCCTCAGCGCATTTACTACCGTCCCACTGTGTTCCTCCGACACAATTGGAATATACAGTATTTTGGGTAACCGGCGGCTCCCCATTGTTGTAGAGATAAAATGTTCGATAGTTGTAAGGCACGGTCACGGACTTAGTACCTGATTGGGAGCTTGGGGTGAGGCTGTTGCTGACAGTAATGTCAGTCATACCAGTGGCAGTGATTTTAGTAGGTATAGCTTGAGGGTTGGTGATACTCCAAGCAAGATTTACGTTACAACTATTGCCATCTTTTGCAATCGTGCAAGAAGTTGGTGAAGGGGTTAAGGTTCCCGACATAGGATTTACCGTTGGCGTGCACTTTGCGCCGTCCCAAACGGTACCACTAACGCAAGTCGCTGGAATGTTGACGCCCGAGCCACTAGGTGAAGTAGGTACAAGAGACTTAGCATTGTTGTATAGGTAAAATGTTCGAGAGCTGTAAGGTACGGTCACAGACTGAGTACCTGATTGCGAGCTTGGGGTGAGGCTGTTGCTGACGGTAATATCCGGCGTCATACCTGATGCCGTAATCTTGGTTGGGGTAGCTTCGGGGCTGTTGATAGTCCAAGAAAGGTTCGTGGTGCAACTATTTGCATTAACGGCAATCTCACACCCTGCCCCAGAAAGTGTTCCATACATCCCAGCCACAGGAGCACATTTAGTATTGTCCCAGGTCGTGCCTGAAACACAAGATGCGGTAGCAGAGTTACTGCCTAGGACTTTATTGTTGTTATATAAATAAAATATTCGAGAGCTGTAAGGCACGGTCACGGACTTAGTACCTGATTGCGAGCTTGGGGTGAGGCTGTTGCTGACAGTAATGTCAGTCATACCAGTGGCAGTGATTTTGGTAGGGGTAGCTTCGGGGTTAGTAATGCTCCAGGAAAGGTTAGATGTACAGCTGCTGCCACCAGAGGCGATGGTGCAGTTTGGCACACTGATTGTCCCTGACATAACCGCGGCACATTTAGTACCATCCCACTCGGTATTCGTATCACAGTAAGCTTTGGCTGTATCTTGATCAAGAAGGGTTCCGTCATTGTAAAGATAAAATGTTCTCTCGCCGTTGGGTGAGCCACCCTCTACACCATATATTGCGGAACTGTTGTTGCCCGTACCCACAGTAACATTCGTCGGAGTCGTAACAGCAGAGGTGCCAACAGGATTGGTCGTGGTCCAGTTTAGAGAACTAGTGCAAGTATCAGCATTGAGGGCAATGGTACAGTCTGTGGCAGTAAGGTTGCCCGACATAGGAGATGGCGGAGGTGGTGGAGGTGGCGATGATGTCTTGTCGATGGCACAGTTAGCAGTAGTGCCTCCATTAGTGCTTTCGCAATCCCACTTATACTGGGTAGTACTGTCTGCGGTATCCTTAAAGTTTCCCACGTTACAAGTGTTGAGGACAAGCGGGTCAGAACACTGACCAGGGGGAGTTACTGCAGGAGCCTTTTGCTCTGAACAAGAAACACTTGTCCCCGCATTACTGCAAGTCCAAGTATACGCCGCAAGTCCGCTCACATTGTTCGAGCTAACCGCGCTCGCCGGAGAACAGTCGTAGTGGGTGGTAGAACAACTAGGAGGAACTGGAATAGCATTAAATTTAAAGGTAAAGGCGCAATCTTTCGAAACAGCTCCTGTATTATAGACCGTACTATTCGGAAAAGTAGCACTAGTAGGAGAAAATACACCAGCCGTAGCACAATCTGAAGGATCCCAAGAAACAAGCGAGGAGGTGGAGTAGCCTGAGGTCGGAGTAACTGTTATCTGAGAAGTGCTTCCGCTTTCAACTTTACTTGGCGAAGGAGTGCTGACTGATCCCCCCGCATTCGCACTCGCGGTAACGTTGTAAGTAATAGGCGCAGCAGCTATTGTAAGTGTACTAGAAGACCTGATTGCTGTTTTATCCAGATTGTCTGTCACTTCAACCTTTACTATGTAGTCTTCAGCTGGAATATTCGAAAAAGTCCTACTGCTCCCTGTAAAATCAGTGCCCAAAGCTGCCGACCAACAATCTCCCACAGGTCTAGTATTAGTCTGGTATGTTAATGGAATTGTTTGCCCAACCATTGACGCTGGTCCTGCAGTTATTGTGGCCGTTGCTGACATAGCTGCTATTGTTGGATCAGAATAGGTACCTCCTCCTTCACCGCTCTGTGAGCAAGTTGTCCCAGCTTCAACCGACAGTTGCCCACTAGGAATACTTACAGTAATACTATCTCCGCTTACGCTGGCGCTTAAGGTAAACACAAGCGACTTGGCTCCGCCAATTGCACTCGCTTTATAAAAAGGAATAATAACTACTAATAATAAGGGAAGGAAAACTAGTAATTTTTTCATAGGTTTAATTATACTATATAACCCCCTGCCACTATAAGTATCTCCCCTGTGGATATCTTGCCAAGTTTACGATGCTGTGATAAGCTTCTATTGTATGAGTCCTGTCCGAAACAGGGCTTTTTTTAATAAAAATTAAACCCCGACGTAAAAAGTCGGAGTCCCGACCTCAAAGCGTCGGGATAAAAAAGCAAAATTATGTTAGACCTAAAAACATTCAAATCCGCATTGGAACAGCTAGAAGAAGAGAGAAAAATCCCTCAAGCCAAGATACTCGAAGCCATAGAGCAAGCTATGGCCGCCGCTTATAAAAAGGACTACGGCAAGAAGGGCCAAATAATTCGCGCTAAGTTCGACCTTGAAACTGGTAAAACAGACTTTTACCAGGTAAAAATAGTTGTGGACGACAGCATCGCCATAATGGACCACGACGAAGAAATTCCCGAGGACGACGAAAGAGTGCATTTTAATTCCGAACACCACATCCTAATAGATGACGCCAAGAAAATTAAAAAAGGCGCCGAAGTTCACGATGAAATAATTTTCCCGTTGGAAGCCAAGGATGACTACGGCCGTATTGCCGCCCAGACTGCCAAGCAGGTTATTGTCCAGAAAATCCGCGAAGCTGAACGCTCCTCCATTATTGACGAATATGGCGGTAAAGAAGGTGAGGTTGTTTCCGGTGTAGTGCAGAAGGTGGAACGAGGCAACGTATATGTGGACTTCAACAGAGCCACAGGTATTTTGCCTGCCGAAGAACAAATCCCGGGAGAATACTGGGAACGCGGACGCAGAGTGCGCGCCTATCTCTACAGCGTCGAAGATACTCCAAGAGGCATAAATCTCCGTCTCTCTCGTACACATCCGAAATTTTTGGAGCGTTTGTTCGCAATGGAAGCTCCTGAAATAGAGAACGGTATAGTAGAAATTAAGTCCGTGGCCCGCGAAGCCGGCGCCCGTTCTAAAATCGCCGTCTTCTCGAACGACGAACACATCGACGCCGTCGGTTCTTGTGTGGGGCAGAAAGGTACTCGAGTCAACACCATTACCGCTGAACTGTCTGGAGAAAAAATTGATATAATCACGTGGTCGGAAGATCCGAAACAGTTAGTTTCGAACGCTCTCTCTCCGGCAAAAGTTATTTCCATAGAAACCAATGACGAAGAACACAAGGCTTCGGTAGAAGTGGCAGACGACCAGCTCTCACTCGCGATAGGCAAGGGCGGGCAAAATGTGCGCCTAGCAGCCAAGCTCACCGGCTGGAGAATAGACATCAAGGGCGCCGGCGGAGAAGTAGCTTCCACCGATGGTGAGAAAGTTGAGGTAAAAGAAGAAGAATAAAAAATTATAAATAATAAAATAAAAATATGAATCCATTTTTATTGTTTGCATTAGTAAGTTCGGTAGTGGCTATCGTTTATGGATTATTTCTAGCAGCGTCAATATTAAAGAAAAGCCCTGGCAATGCGCGAATGCAAGAAATTGCAAAAGCAATCCAGGACGGAGCAGGTGCTTACTTAAACAAACAATACAAAACTATCGGTATGATAGCCGTAGTTCTATTCTTCGTTATCGGCTTCATACAAAAACTCGGATGGACTATGGCCTTCGGATTCTTGGTAGGTGCAGTATTCTCAGCACTTGCCGGATACATAGGTATGAACGTCTCGGTGCGTGCGAACGTGCGAACAACTGAAGCCGCCAGGAGCGGCTTGGGCTCTGCGCTATCGCTCGCTTTCAAGGGCGGGACAGTAACCGGGCTTCTGGTAGTAGGCCTTGCACTCCTTGGCGTGACTTTATTTTATGCAATCACCAAAGATGTAACCGCGCTCGTCGGACTCGGATTCGGAGCATCGCTTATTTCTGTTTTCGCAAGATTGGGCGGCGGAATTTTCACTAAAGCCGCAGACGTCGGCGCCGACTTAGTCGGAAAAATTGAAGCCGGCATTCCTGAAGATGACCCAAGAAATCCCGGAGTTATCGCTGACAACGTCGGAGACAACGTCGGAGATTGCGCCGGAATGGCAGCAGACCTTTTCGAAACTTACGCCGTCACATCTGTGGCTACTATGCTCCTCGGCTCTCTTCTCTTCATCGATTTTGAAAACGCAATTATTTATCCGCTCGTAATAGGTGGTATGGCAATATTCGCTTCTATCATCGGCACTTGGTTCGTACGACTGGGAAAGACAAAAAATATAATGGGTGCTTTGTATAAAGGCCTCATTGCGTCGGGAGTTATCGCCGCAGCGACTTTCTACCCTGTTACAAAAATGTTAATGGCCGACAACGGCACATACTCTGTGATGGATTTATTTATTTGTTCTCTCGTGGGACTTTTCGTGACTGGAGCACTTGTAATAATTACCGAATATTTCACTTCTACGAAATACGCTCCTGTTAAATCTATCGCCCAAGCTTCTGTATCCGGCCACGGCACAAACGTAATTCAAGGTTTGGCAATCTCTATGAAGTCTACAGCTTGGCCACTCATTACCATTGTTGTTGGAATTCTAGTGAGCTACAACTACGGAGGTCTATACGGTATCGCTATCGCAGCAATGTCTATGCTTTCTATGACTGGTATCATCGTGGCTATTGACGCCTACGGACCAATCACTGATAACGCAGGAGGAATAGCAGAAATGGCAGAACTTCCAAAAGAAGTTCGTGATGTCACTGACCCCCTCGATGCAGTCGGAAATACGACCAAAGCGGTTACCAAAGGTTATGCCATCGGCTCCGCCGGACTCGCCGCTCTCGTACTATTCGCTTCTTATACTGAAGAAATTATTAAAGCTGGAAAAACTTTATCCTTTGATTTGAGCAACCCTTATGTCATCGTTGGATTATTTATCGGAGGACTTTTGCCTTATTACTTCGGCGCGCTCTGCATGGAAGCAGTAGGAAAGACTGCGGGTGAAGTCGTAGAAGAAATCCGCCGACAATTCAGAGAAATTAAAGGCATAATGGAAGGCACAGGCAAACCAGATTATGCAAAAGCAGTATCCATCATCACTGGCGCCGCCATCAAGCAAATGGTTCTCCCCGCTCTTATTCCCGTGCTTGCCCCTATTTTAGTAATTATTATTTTCGGAGTAGAAAATGGATTGATAGTTTTGGGCGGACTTTTGATGGGGTCTATTGTCACAGGACTCTTCGTAGCAATATCCATGACTTCCGGTGGTGGAGCTTGGGACAATGCCAAGAAATACATAGAATTAGGTAACTTCGGAGGAAAGGGTAGCGAGGCCCACAAAGCAGCCGTTACAGGAGATACTGTCGGCGACCCGTACAAAGACGCAGCCGGCCCAGCTATCAATCCAATGATAAAGATTCTCAATATCGTTGCATTACTTTTGGTGGCTTTCTTGATATAATAAGATAGTAATATCTTATTATTAATAACTTAATAAATTCTATGAAAAAATACATAGCATTGTTTTTGGTTTTGTTTATGGCGCTGGTCTTCAATACTAAAGTGATCTTTGCTGAAAGTGGCAAGGGCGGCGATGGGTCAGGTGACCGTACGGAGATAGAAAGTGAAGATGGTGAAGAGGTGGAAGATGAAGAAAAGGTAGAGGACGAAGATTCGTCTGACAACGGCGATAGTGATTTAGAAGAAGATGCTAATGACGACCTAAACGACGACTCTGATGATGATTCTGCATTGAAAACTGAACGAGAAAAAGCTCGGGAAGAATTTAAACTAAGAACAGAAACCTTGAAGAAGGAGATGGAATTAAAACGCGAAACTCTTCGCAAGGAATTTGAGGTTCGAAGAGAAGAAGCGAAACAAAAAATGGAAGGGCTGAGGGAGCAGTTAAAAAAAGAGAAAGATGCTGCTAAAGCGAAAATTGGAGGAGAGAGGGTTCTGGGTCGCGAACAAGCATTAGAAAGGTTTGATGGTGCGGTAGAAAGAATGCTCGGTTTGAAAGAAAAGGTGGACGCCGTAATTGCCAGACTTGAGGCGAAAGAAGTAAACACAGTCAAGGCAAAAGAATTTTCTACAACTGCTGAAACAAAAATTAAAGCCGCTAAAGAAAAGGTCCTAGAAACCACCACACTACTTACGACTTCTCTAGACCAATTAACTGCCGAAAACAAAACACAACTTCGCACATTGGCTCAAGAAACTCAAACCCTCCTAACTGACGCTCGCCTAGCCCTCCGCGACGCGGTAAAATCTTTAAAGGATGAAGTAAAAGCTAAAATTGAAGCCGAAAAGCCAGCGGAAGCTGACGATGATAGCAACGACACAGAAAACTAGTTGGCAATAAATTATTAATCTAAATTAACATATTATGGACCCAGAAAAAAAATCAAACGGCGCGCTAATAGGAGCAATAGTAATTATTGTTATTCTGCTTGCCGGCGGAATATATCTCTGGCAGTCAAACGCAAAATCAGCTCTAGAGAATAAAGAGCTGCAGAATGAAAACGTATCGCCTTCCGACCAAGAGGATTTAGAGTCTCTCGACCAAGAACTCAATACTACAGAATTAGACATTGAGGCCAACGTCGTAGACAGTGTAGAATAAAACTTTTTAAAAAACCCTGCTCCGGCTGAAGCCGGGGCGAGGTTTTTTAATTTTGACAAAAAGTAGCTATAAATATAGTATAGGTTTATGCCAAATATAAACGTAAGGAAATTACCGAAAAGTGTCGTAGAGATAGAGGGAGAACTTGAGGCCGAGATATTTGAGTCCTATTTCGATAAAGCACTTAAAAAGTTAAGTGAAAATTTGGAAATTCCCGGCTTCCGTAAAGGCAAAGTGCCTGAGAATATTTTAAAATCGCAGGTTCCCGAAAGCAAGATTCTCGAAGAAATGGCCGAGTTAGCCTTGGGTGAACATTATCCTAAAATTATCGAAGATAATAAAATTGACGCGATAAGCCGGCCGGAAGTCGCCATAACCAAACTCGCTCGTAAAAATCCTCTCGGGTTTAAGATTATAACTTCGGTATTGCCGGAGGTTAAACTGCCTGACTATAAAAAAATTGCCAAAAAAGTGAAGGAAGCGGTGCCCGAAGCGGATAAAAATATCACCGTATCGGAAGAAGACCTGGAAAATACAATAATGGATATCCGTAAGTCCCGTGCGCCGAAGGTTCATATGGCGGAAGCGGAACCCCACGAACATAAAGAGGGAGAACCTGCCCGATCTGAAGATCATTCAGGCGGGGAGCACGCTCACCCGGAGCCAAAGCCGGAGGAATTGCCGGAATTCAATGATGAATTCGTGAAAAACCTCGGACCCTTTAAGGATGTTGCAGATTTCAAGGAAAAGTTAAAGGAAAACATAAAGCTCGAGAAGGAAAATATGGCTCGTGAAAAAACGAGACTTAGTATTGTTGAAAAAATAGTGGACGAAAGTGAAATAGACTTGCCCGAGATCCTTGTAGAAATAGAACTTGATAAAATTCTCTATCGAATGGAATCCGACATTACCACTATGGGCTTAAGGTTCGAGGATTATCTGAAGCACTTAAACAAAACCGCAGCAGACTTAAGGAAAGACTTCCGTAAAGACGGTGAAAACAAGGCCAAGCTTGCCCTTATCCTAAACGAAATAGCTAAAGCAGAAAAAATAGTTGCCGATCCGGAACAAGTAGCAAACGAAGTGAAAAATATTTTGGAACACTACAAGGAAGCCGACCCGGAACGGGCCCGTGTCCACGCCGAAAACGTTCTAACTAACGAGAAAATCTTCCAGTTTTTGGAGACTCAATAATCCCTAGGGGCTTCCCTAGTGATTTATTGCGCCCCGAGGGTTCCCCTCGGGGGTTTGTGCTATAATGGAGTTATGGAAAGAAAAGCAAAATTTGAACTGGGAGAATTTTACCACGTTTATAATCGCGGTGTAGAGAAAAGGGTTATATTTAAGGGCAATCGCGACTATGATAGATTTCTGGTTTTACTGTACATTGCGAATAGCAACGAGGCCTTGCACATAAACGACTATGGGCCACTCCGTTCAATCAAGGATATTTTCCAAAAAGATCGCGGTAAACCTTTGGTGGCGATAGGAGCATATTGTCTAATGCCCAACCATTTTCATCTGCTACTTACTCCCCTGGTAGAAAATGGCATATCTAAGTTCATGCTCAAGCTTCAAACAGGCTACTCAATGTATTTTAATAAAAAGAATGATCGTGTGGGCGCTCTCTTTCAAGGAGTTTTTAAATCCCAACACATAGATAACGACAGATTTTTAAGATATATTTACGCTTATTTACATTTAAATCAGGCTAAGTTGAAAAATTCAGAATGGAAAAAACAACCTAAAAAATTTTTAAAAGAGTTAAAGAAATTCATTTCTGAGTACCCCTACTCAAGTTTACAAGAATATATATCTGGCGATTATAAAATCATAAATCCCAAACCTTTTCCGGTAAGTAGAAAATATATCCGTGATTATCGAAGTATGGTAGACGACTTTAGCGAAGAACCGCTTTCTCCCCGAGGGGAACCCTCGGGGGCTAAGAATTAAACCCCTAGCGCGTAGGCTAGGAGCGCCATGCGGACGTACATGCCATTTTTGGCCTGTCGGAAATAGCCAGCGCGGGGATCTTGGTCCACTTCGGTAGCTACTTCAAAAATTCTGGGCATGACGTGGAGAATGACCGATTTTTCTTTCATCTTTGCAAGCGTACTTTTGTCTATGTAAAAAGATTTCTTAAGGCGTTCATATTCCGCTTCATCGGTAAATCTTTCCTTGAAAACTCGGGCCATGTATAGCACGTCTATCTGGGGCAATACACTATCCACTTTTTCCAATTCTTCGAATTTTATGCCGGCAGCTATGAGCTGGTCTTTGTAAATTTGCGGCAAAGCCAGTTCTTTGGGGCCAATAAAATAAAGCGTAATATTTTTAAAAAGGCAGAATATCGGCACAAGCGAATGCACGTTGCGCTGATAGCGTAAGTCGGACATGAAGGCAATCTTGAGTCCGTCAATTTTGCCTAATTCCTTTTCCATGGAGTACAGGTCATATAGCGCCTGCGTCGGATGTTCATTGTAGCCGTCGCCAGCGTTTATGACCGGAATGCCCGCGACAGCAGCCGCGCGTTCCGCCGCGCCGTTCTCCGGGTGACGCAAAACCAAGGCATCCGAATAACCGGCGATAATTTTTATTGTATCTTCCAGAGATTCCCCTTTGGACGCGGAAGATGTCTTCGGGTCCGCCATACTTATGACTCCTGCACCGAGTTTCTGCGCTCCGGATTCAAAGGAAAGACGAGTTCGGGTACTCGTTTCGAAAAAAACCGTAGCGATTATTTTTCCGCTTAGCAGTTTGGGTACTTTCCCTTGCGCATCCAGGTCTTGCAGTTCCCTCGCCCTCGCAAATATTTTCTCAAGCAAACCTCTGTCCGCAAACTGCGCCCCTGTTAGAACGTGGTTCATATTTTTTATTTATAAATATTCCTTATAAGATTTTATTTCCAAGTCTTCGACTTTATAACGGGCTAGCGCTTTAATAAAAGCTCTAGCGAGGTGCAGGTCGGTAAAGAGAGGCACTTGGTTGTCCACCGTTGCGCGACGAATATGGAAACCGTCAGTGAGCATTCGGCCGGATTCTCCTTTGGCATCCGGATCGGCAACTTCCCTCTTGCTTAAATTTACCACAAAAGAAACTTTCTTGCCTTCAATGATACTTAGAGCGTTCGGCATTCCTTCAGACGCTTTACGTACCATCTGACATTGAATCTTCTGCTTGTCGAGGAATTCAGCAGTAGTGTCGGTTGCAAAAATATTGTAGCCTAGGTCGCGGAGGAGCCCTGCCGCTTCTAAGAATTTAGCCTTATTGACTTCTCCGCCGAGCGACAGAAGCACATTTTTATTTTTGAAGTCAAACTTATTGGTACTCATAATGGATTTTATGAGCGCTTCGTCATAGTCCTTGCCGAAACACGCCGCTTCTCCAGTAGAAGCCATCTCAACCCGAAGTACTGGGTCCGCCCCCAAGAGCCTAGCGAAGGAAAATTGCGGAGATTTGACTACCACGCTTTTTGGATACTCCACTCTTTGAGGCTTGGCAATTCCTAAGAAACTTTCAACCGAAACTTCCGGCAAATTAATATCCATTGCTTTAGAGAGTAGTGGAAACGTTCGGCTCGCGCGCGCATTCACTTCTATCACATATGGTCTATTGTCTTTAACTAAAAATTGTATATTGAAGGGCCCTGTAATATTTAACCCTTTAGCTATTTTCTTAGAAATTTCGCGAATTTGAAATTCAGTAGAAGCATAAACTCGCTGGGTTGGGTACACAATCGTAGCATCTCCAGAGTGCACTCCTGCGTTCTCGACGTGTTCCGAAATAGCGTATACCATCACCTCTCCTTTCTGCGCCACAGCGTCAAATTCGAGCTCCTTGGCGTTCTCGACATATTTGGAGATTGTCACCGGGTGCTCCGGGGAAAGAACTGCCGCGTTGTTGATAAAATCATGCATCTGTCTTTTGGAATAACACACTCGCATCGCCGCACCAGAAAGTACATAGGACGGACGCACTAAGACTGGAAAGCCCTCGATCTCTGCGAATTTTTCGGCATCTAGCTTGGATACGAAACTCTGCCATTTCGGTTGGAGTATCCCGAGTTTATCTAGAAGCGCCGAGAAGGCGTTCCTGTCTTCGGCTCGGTCAATGTCTTCAGCTTTCGTTCCTAAAATGTGAAAGCCGGTACCGGAAAGCTTTTTTGCCAGGTTGTTCGGGCGCTGTCCGCCGACAGAAATGATTGTGCCTTCGGGTTTTTCAAACATACATATGTCGGCAACTGTTTCGAAAGACAAGTTTTCGAAATACAGACGGTTAGACATATCGTAATCCGTTGAAACTGTTTCTGGGTTGCAGTTGATGATGATGGATTTCTTGCCATATTTGCCAAGCGCCAGCGCCGTGTAAACCGAGGACCAGTCGAACTCCACTGAAGACCCGATGTGATACGGACCGGAACCTAGAACGATAATCGCGTTCTTGCCCAAAGGCGCTACGTCGTGATGCGCACCGTGATAAGTCAGGTATAGGTAATTCGTTTTCGCGGGAACTTCTCCGGCTAAAGTATCGATAGCGAAAACAAACGGAGTCACTCCTAACTTTATACGAATCTTGCGAATTTCGAGTTCTTTTTTACCGCAAAGTTTCGCTATTTTCTTGTCAGAAAATCCATTTTGCTTTAAGGCTAACAAGTTTTCTCGGTTTAATATTTTTGTTTTAAGAAACTTTTTTTCAACGTTGATGATATTTTGGATACGATACAAAAACCAAGGATCAATACCAGTAATTTTATAAATTTGTTCCACAGTTTTTCCGGTTTTGAGTGCCTCCGCAACGGCAAAGACTCGACGTGGAGTCGGCGTTTCAAGGAATTTATCTGCCTCGGCCTTATTTTGAAAACCATTATCGGTCACACTTTCTTCTGCTCCGCGCGCCATCCTGACAGCTTTCTCGAAAGCTTCTTCGAAGGTTCGCCCGATGGCCATTACTTCTCCGACAGATTTCATCGCGCTACCTATTCGCTCCGCTGCGCCTACGAATTTCGACAAATCCCATCGCGGCATTTTCACTACGATGTAGTCGAGGGCCGGCTCGAAAAAGCTCTGGGTAACTTTCGTAATTTTATTTTCCACTCCTAGTAAACTATGTCCCAACGCCAATTTCGCCGCTACGTAGGCTAGAGGATACCCTGTGGCCTTCGATGCCAGGGCGCTTGAGCGTGAGAGGCGGGCGTTAACTTCAATCACGTAGTAATCCGGGTCGTCGGACTTGGGGTTCGGGTTTAAGGCATATTGCACATTGCATTCCCCTACAATTTTTAAACTCTCTACTATTTTAATGCTGGCTTCGCGAAGACGATGATATTCTTCGTTGTTGAGGGTCTGACTCGGCGCCACAACGATGGAGTCCCCGGTGTGAATACCAAGCGGATCGAGGTTCTCCATATTGCAAACGGTGACAATGTTGCCGAAGCTATCGCGCACAACTTCATACTCAACTTCTTTAAAGTGGTGGAGATATTTTTCAATCAATACTTGCGGAGACACCGCCAGCGCGCCCTTAACTATTTCTTCAAGCTCAGTGTTGTTATAAGCGACGCCGGATTTCTGTCCCCCGAGGGCGAAAGCTGCACGCACCATTAACGGGAAGCCGATTCTATCTGCAATCTCTTTCGCTTGAGTAAAGTTAACAGCCGCCCCGGAGGCCGGTACTGGAATATTGATACCTTTCAAATGGTGAGCAAATTTTTCGCGGTCTTCGGTAAGTTCAATCGAGGAAATAGGGCTACCTAAAATTTCTGCATTGTATTTTTTGAAAACTCCCTTGTGCGAAAGCGCTACCCCGCAGTTAAGCGCTGTCTGTCCGCCAAAAGAAAGCATTATGCCGTCGGGGCGTTCCTTTTTAATGACTTGCTCCACGAAAAAAGGCTCCACCGGCAAGAAATAAACTTCGTCGGCAAAATCTTTCGAGGTTTGATAAGTGGCGATATTCGGGTTTATCAAAACCACTTTAATCTTTTCTTCTTTCAGGGCTTTAATGGCCTGACTACCGGAATAATCAAATTCCCCTGCCTCGCCGATTTTGAGCGCCCCCGACCCTAGTATGAGAACTTTTTTAAAAGCCGACGCTTTCGGTCGGCTCCCCGACCTTTGGGAGCGTCGGGGTTTATTAGGTTTTTTATTTTCTTTTTGCATATATTTTGGCTTTTTTTAGAAAATAATCGAATATCCAGTCAGTGTCGAGGGGTCCTGGAGAAGATTCTGGGTGAAACTGTACTGCCATAAAAGGCAGGCTCGTGTGAATTATCCCTTCGTTCGTGCCATCGTTTCCATTTACGAACCACTCCTTGAAACCTTTTGGGATTTTCTTTACTGCAAAGCCGTGATTCTGGGTTGAGAGATAACATTTGTTGCTGCCCGCGAGCACCACTGGCTGATTTTGGCTTCTGTGTCCGAATTTCATTTTGTAGGTAGTACCTCCTAGCGCTAGGGCTAGGATTTGATTGCCTAAGCAAATACCAAGTGTAGGGATTTTCTTGGCGATTATTTTTTTCACATTCTGAATGGTGGTCTGGGCCATCTTTGGGTCCCCTGGGCCGTTCGAAATTACTACCGCCTTGAATGGAAATTCGAGTCTGGTTACGTCTGTGTCGAGAGGTACCACTGCCACCCGGAAACCTCTAGCGGTCAGCCTGCGCACGATGTTCCTTTTCGCCCCACAGTCTATGAGAACGATTGTGTTTTTGCCTTTGCCCTCGAAGCTTACTTTCTTAACGCTAACTTCTTGCGCCAGATTTCTTAAATTGGGATCTTCGAAAGAGATATTTTTTGTGTTCGTTAAAATTTTTCCTAAAATAGCACCCTCGTCTCTAATTTTCTGCGTTATCGCCCGCGTATCTTTAATTTCAATAAGAGGCACTCCTTCTTTCTTAAACCACTCCGCTAGGGTTGACTTCATTGCGTAGTGTGACGGAGTGTCGACATAGCTCGACACAATGAGCCCAGAGACCTGAATCTTGTCGGACTCCCACAATTCCTTCCTCGGCACGCCGTAGTTACCAACGATCGGGTAAGTCATAACTAAAATCTGCCCCCGAAAAGAGGGGTCCGTCAGCGCTTCAGGGTAACCTACCATCCCCGTGGCAAAGACCACCTCCCCGGCAATCGATTTATCTGCCCCGAAACTCTTACCTTCGAAAGTTGTACCGTCTTTGAGAATAAGTTTTGCTTTTTTGTTCATTTATTTTTTATAAACTTCTTGCCCCTTACCGAACTTGTTCTGGTATGGGGTACCTTTAATTATAGTCATCACCACGCTCCCTGGAAAGGTCACTCCTTCGAATGGCGACCAGCCACATTTGGTCTTAAGCATCTTCTTGTCCACGGTAATACTTTTACTCATATCTAAAATGGTAAGCGACCCCGCATATCCTTCTTCGATTTTGCCAATTTTTTCTCCAGTAAACACATCCCAAAACTTGCCCGGGTTTTCTGCACACACTCGCGCTACTTCTTCTCCATTAAAATTATGCTCTTTTATTAGCCAAGTTGCGAAGAGGCCATAAGTATCTAGGTGCGGCAATCCTGAAACTCCTTTCGTCTTCTCTTCTCGAGTATGGGGTGCGTGATCTGTGGCGAGGTAGTCGATCTGCCCGCTTTTCAAGGCAGCAATTAATGCTTTTCTGTTTTCTTCGTCCCGTATTGGTGGGTTTACTTGTAAAATTTTATCTGCATTAGAAAAGTATAAATGGTGCGGGGCAACTTCTACGGTTACATTTACACCGCGCGCTTTTGCCTCAAGTATTTTTTGCAATCCTTCCCGGGTAGATACGTGGCAAATTTTTCCAAAAATTTTGTATTTTTCAATAAGTTTAAGCGCGAACTCGATACCTGCCCATTCGGCTTCCGGTGGTCTGCGCAACTCGTGAGTTTTCTCTCCCGTTTTTGCCGCTAGGACTTCCGGGTCTTCGGCATGAAAGCTCACATATTGGCCTGAATAATTTTTTAGGGTTTCTTCGAGCTCAGTCTTGGTTTCGAAAAACAAATCCCCCACCGACTTACCCATAAAAACTTTATACGGTACTTTCCGGGAAAGTGGCTCCGTGCCTCGGCCGATCCCTCCGTACAACAGCACTTCCACCGCGCTTTTTTCTGTAAGTTTCGTTTTGGCTCCATAGCTTATGTCGTCTTTTGGTGGAATGGGATTATTTGGCATTTCAGCAAAAGCCACTACCCCACCGTTTATTGCCGCCTCGCCTGCGGTTTTGAAATCTTCTTTGTAATCTTCGGTATGACTTGCGTCTTCTCGCGCATGAACGTGCAAATCTATGAAACCCGGGAAAATTAATTCCTCGCCAAAAATAAAATCGGCTTCCCCAGTCGGAGAGCCGATTTTATTTATCATTCCGCTTTGGTCAATTTCTATCCGTCCGCGGAAAACTTTGTTGTTTTTTATAATATTTCCTTCTAGTGTAAGCATATCTTCATTACGCACATTGCAGAGTATAGTATCACGTCAAAATTTAAATGCAAGCTTATTAACATACTCCGACACTGAAAATTTTCACACTTGAAAACGGCTTAGAAAAGAGTATAATTCCATTTATGTTAATACCTACAGTAATAGAGAAAAGTCAGTTTGGCGAAAGGGCTTATGATATTTACTCCCGACTCTTGCGCGAACGCATTATATTCCTTGGCGGGCCCATAGACGACCACACTGCCAACATCGTAATAGCCCAGCTTCTCTTCCTCGAATCCGAAGACGCTAAGAAGGACATTTACCTGTATGTTAACTCTCCGGGCGGTTCTGTAACCTCCACAATGGCTATAGTAGACACGATGAACCACGTCCGCCCTGACGTAGCCACTTTCTGCGTAGGTCTCGCTGCTTCCGGCGGAGCTATCATTCTGTCCGCGGGGAAAAAGGGTAAGCGATTTATTCTACCCAACGCTGAAGTTATGATTCACCAGCCCCTCGGCGGTGTAGAAGGCCAAGCCTCCGATATTGCCATTACCGCGAAGCACATTTTGAAAACGCGCGACAATTTAAACAAACTCTTAGCGAAAAATACCGGCAAGTCGCTTGCTCAGATTGAGAAAGACGTAGAGCGCGACTTCTTTATGGATGCCGAAGAAGCGAAAAAATACGGCATCATCGACGAAATAGTCACCAAGTCCAAGAATCCGGCGAAAAAGCAGGCCGAATAAGCTCATCCATTCTCTCCCCTAGACAGGAAGGCACCTTTCTGTTATATTGAATGTGTTCGAATTTAAATTTTATTTCATTTAATTTAAGTCGTTTTACAGGAATATCCAATATATTATGAAGTTTTCAAGACAAATTATGGGAAGTCAGTTTGAAATCTTTAATCTAGGGAGGGAAAAATCGCAAATATAGTGGCTCGTTCTTGTAAGCCGGCACAAGGCTTATGAGCATAATAATAATTTTGATAGGAGTCGGGGTACTCCTTTTGGGCGTTGTGATAGGTTACTACCTGCGCCTTTTAGTAGCACTCGGTAAGCGACGATCCATCGAGCTTGATATCAAGCAGATGATGGTTGGCGCCAAGGAAGAAGCGCAGAGAATCACGGATGAGGCCAAGAAAAAGTCCGATGAGCTGCTTTCTAATTTAAAAGAAGAAGAGAAAAAGAAAACCGACGAATGGCGTGACACTGAGAAACGTCTCGTAAAAAAAGACGAATTTTTGGATGCGCGACAAGTAGAAATCAATAAAGAAGCAGAAGACATAAAGTTCAAGGTTGAAGAAATCAAAAAAGTTCAGGAGAAGATAAATAAAATCGAAGGAGAAAAGATAGCCGAGCTCGAGAGAGTGGCAAAGTTAACGGAAGCAGAAGCCAAGGAAGAACTCATTAAGGACGTTGAGAAGAAATACGAAGAGGATTTGGTTGTGCGTCTGCAGAAACTCGAGAACCAGAGCGACGAGAAGCTGGATCGCCGAGCTAAGGAAATCCTGGCTACTTCTATCCAGCGCCTGGCAGCTTCCACCGCAGCGGAGCTTATGACTACCGTGGTTTCTATCCCTAACAATGAAATCAAGGGTAAGATTATCGGTAAAGAAGGCAGGAACATCCGTGCCTTCGAACGCGCCTCCGGCGTTGAGCTCATTGTGGATGATACTCCAGGCTCTATCGTCATATCTTCTTTCGACCCTATCAGGAGACAGGTGGCCCGCTTTGCCCTTGAGAACTTAATCCTCGACGGACGCATCCAGCCTGCCAAGATTGAAGAGCTAGTAGACAAGGCAAAAGAAGAAATAAACAAAATCATAAAAGAAAAAGGTGAACAGGCAGTCTACGAGTGCGGAATATTTAACTTCGACCCTCGCATAGTTGCCATCATCGGCCGTCTATACTTCCGAACCAGCTACGGACAGAACGTGCTCCAGCACTCTACTGAAATGGCTCACATCGCCGGGATGATTGCAGAGGAGTTAGGTGCTGATGTACAGATTGCGAAAGCCGGCGCCTTGGTCCACGACATAGGTAAAGCGCTAGACCACGAAGTACAAGGAACTCACGTAGAGATTGGTATGCGCATACTTCAGAAATTCGGAGCTGACCCTCGCATTGTAACCGCGATGAAGTCGCACCACGAAGATTATCCTTACGAAACTATCGAGTCCATCATAGTCCAGACAGCCGATGCCATCTCGGGAGGCCGTCCTGGAGCCCGCCGTGACTCTGTAGAGAACTATCTTAAGAGATTGCAGGAGCTTGAAGCTCTGGTAAACACCTTCCCTTCTGTCGAGAAGTCGTACGCCCTACAGGCTGGGCGTGAAATCCGAATATTCGTTACTCCAGAGAAAATTACCGACGCTGAAGCCAAGCTTATGGCGCGAGATATCGCAATAAAAATTGAACAAGAATTGAAATATCCAGGTGAAATCAAAGTCACCCTCATCCGCGAAACCAGAATTGTAGAATACGCGAGATAAAAATCCTTAACTTTGAGTTGCTTGCCTTAAAAAACCCTTGATATATAATGTATAGGTAGTAATTATAAGGTTTAAAGGCCGCCGCTAAGCGGGGCGAAGGTCGAGGAAATTATTAAATAACTAAACAATATATGAATAAACAAGCATTAGCAGAATGGGTACATGGAAAGCTGGGCGGCACGAAAGTGCAGGCAGAGGAAGTTGTAGATGGAATGTTTGACGCTATCATCCAGACCTTGAAAAAGGGTGGTGAAGTATCTATTGCAGGCTTCGGAATCTTTTCCGTTAAGCAACGAGCCGCAAGAATGGCTCGCAATCCTAAGACTGGCGAGCAAGTTAAGGTTGCTGCGAAGAAAGTTCCTAAATTCCGACCAGCAAAAGGCCTCAAGGACGCTATCAGCTAAATTTTTATCTCGAGATAAAACTAAAAAATCCCCGCTTGGGGATTTTTTGTTGATTAGTATTTCCTAATGACCGCTTTGACGACAGCGGTAATATTTAAAGAGTGCTCGGGATATATCGGCTTGTAGTTTTTGTTCGCTGGTTCGAGCCAGGCTTTCTCTCCTTTTTTTCTCAAATATTTCATTGTGAACTCGCCATCGACTTCCGCAATGACGATGTCGCCATCTTTAGCAGAACTACACTTCTCGACGAGCACCATATCCCCTTTCTCGATGTGGGCGTCTATCATCGAGTCGCCGTCTACTTCAAGCATATAGGTAAGCGGTTTGTTTTTTATTAAAAGGTCGTCCAAGTTCACAGTATCGGCAAGTTCTTCTTCCACGGTTGCAGGAAAACCGGCGGTTACAAATCCAAGCATCGGGACTTCGCCAAATGTTTGAGAAGGCACGAGCCTGCCCAGGTGGTCCTTGGCAACTATACCTGTCTCTATGAGCTTCTCGACAACTTTGAAAACGGCGTTCTTGGATTTGAAACCGAAAAGTCGGAGCATCTCGGAGTACGTAGGCATCCGTTTATTTTCGCCGTAAAAAGTTTCTAGTTTTACCTGGTAGGTGTTCTTCATTTAGAAAGAAAATTGAGCCAACGTTGGAAAAAATTTCCGTAAAAAGTTGCTTCGGCTATGGTAGCGAACCTTCTTGAGCAAGAGCTTATGCTCACGAGCTTCCTTGGCATAGTTTCTGCCCTCCATTATTTTGAGGTCAATTCTTTTATTGATTCTTTGAATTTCCCTCTCTAACATTTTTAAATATTGCGCCTGACTCATACTATTTAGACTCTAGGGTATTAGGCTTTCGCCTAGTTGCCTAGCGCCTGGCTACTTATAACATTATTAGTATAAGTGAACGAGCGTTCACTGTCAATCAGTCCCCTGTGGATAACTAGCTATTCACCTTTGGCCTATATTGTATTGCTTCTAGGATGTGGTTCGCTTCTACGTTTGGGGAATTTTCGAGGTCAGCGATAGTGCGAGCAATTTTAAGCACGCGGTGATACGCCCTGGCAGAGAGCCCTAAGCGCTCAGCACTGTCGTCTAGGAGCTCTCGCACTTCTTTGGTAAGTTTAACCAAATTTCCCAAGTCCTTCACACTCATTTCGCTGTTGGTGGAGAGCTTTTTCCCAGACTGGAGAGACACCGCGCCTTCCCTAAACCTATCTTCTTGAATTTTTCTGGCTCTTGCCACTCTTTCTTTGATGCGCTCGCTCCGTTCGCCTGTCCCCTCGCCTCCCAGCTTTTTATAATCCACGTTCCCGACAGAAACCCATAAATCAATACGGTCGATAATGGGACCCGATAGTTTTCTTTTGTATCTGTCTAAGTCGGACGGTTTACAAATACAGGCTTTTTGTTTGTTTCCAGAATTTCCGCACGGGCACGGGTTCATCGCCGCGATTAAAATAAAATTTGAAGGGAAAATTGCGGTACCTTTCGCCCGCGAAATGGAAACAATGTTGTCCTCGAGTGGCTGACGGAGGGATTCAATAACTCTTTTCTCAAATTCAGGAAATTCGTCCAGGAAAAGCACCCCGCGGTGCGCTAGCGTCACTTCTCCCGGCTTGGGATAAGTTCCGCCACCTATTATCGACACATATGAAGATGTATGGTGTGGCGCCCGGAAGGGCGGTGCGGAAACGAGTGCGCCTTGCGCGACACCCGCGACAGAGTGAATTCCTGTAATTTCTAAAATTTCATCCAGCGCGAGGTCAGGTAGAATTTGTGAAAAGGCCCGAGCAAGCATTGTCTTGCCTGTGCCCGGCGGTCCGTACATAGCTATGTTGTGGCCGCCCGCAGCGGCAATTTCAAGCCCGCGCTTGGCTCCCTCCTGCCCGCGAATGTCCGAGAAGTCGGCGCCTTTGATTTCTTTTTTATAATGTATCTTCGTTTGTGGGTGAGCTAGAATTTTTTTCGCCTGCTTGTCTTTTTCTGGCTTTTTAATTTGGTCTAAATGCTCCACCACTTCAGTCAAACTCCTGGCGGGAAAAATTTTTATCCCTTCTACGAGCGCCGCTTCCTCAGCATTTTCTTCCGGCAAATATATTTCTTCGAAGCCCATTCTCTTCGCCTCTTGCGCTAGGGGTAACGCCCCGCGAATGCGCCGCAAGGTGCCGTCGAGGCCAAGCTCACCTAAGAAAATCTTTTTCTCAGAATCAAATTTAATATCTCCGGCCGCCTTCATATAAGCAAGCGCTATGGAGAGATCAAAAAACGGCCCCTCCTTTTTAAGGTCGGCCGGCGACAAAGAAACTATTATTTTTTGATTACTGGCTTTCGGTGATTTAAATCCGGAATTTTTAATTGCGCCACTCACGCGATCCTTAGATTCATCCACCGCCTTGTCAGGCAAACCAACAACAGAAAAAGTATGCAACCCCCGAGAAAGGTCGACTTCAATGGTAACAATAGCTCCTGAGAGAAGATTTACTTGCGCTGAATATACTTTAGCAAAAGACATAAATAATTTAAGTTTTTAAATCTAAGTAATTTTTTCTAGTTCTTCTCTGTTCCTAGGAAAATTTATCCCTTTTTCTTCCAAAACAGCGTACAGGGCGTCTACCGTTCCTCCGCTAGCCCCAAAAGCTTTACTTAAATCTTCGATATCTTTTAGGTTGAATTTATCTAAAATTCGACGCATAAGTCGGGCTAGCTCTTGCCCATCGTCCAACATCCAGGTGGGCAATAATTCTGAAAGCTCATTTTCTAAAATAGCTTTGGCTAACAATTCATCTTCTATTTCTTTGCCAAGTTGAGCTGTTCTTATGACTTCGTCTGCGTTACTAAATATCTCGAGGTTTGCGTTGTATTCCCGAGAAACTTCAAGACCATCTTTCTGCATATTTTGGAAAAGAGTCGAGTGCCCCGCACCCATAGTCATCAATACTTTCAGTTTCTTTTCTTTAAGTTTGGGATTTCCCCGTAGAAGTTCTGTTAATTTCTTTTCTAGATTGCTTCTTATAAAACCCTCCCGCTTGTTTTGTATTTGGCCAATTTTCTCTACTGCTTTTCTGGCAATATTTAAAGCACTTTTAAAGTCCCCTCTCAAAAATGCATTAGTTGCAAGATACATACCGAGGAAACCCCCCCTTTCTTCTACTTCCCCTTTTTGCACATCTGCCAGAATCACTATCTTGTGGCTATTTTGTAAAACCCTAAGTTTTTCCCTAAAGCTGGGCGGTACCCGATTCATGTATGCTTCATCATCTGGGGTAATTTCTCCATTAGAAACCCTCTGCAGAAATTCTTGCATGCCCGGTTTATACTCAGCCCACTCCGGGACATAAACATCACAATCATCTAATAGTAATCTTAGTTTTCTGGAATCGGCAACAAAATAGTGAGATGCAAAATAAATATTAAAAGACACATCGGGAAATTTTTCTTTTTTCTTGCTATCTACCCGCTCAATGGGAAAATTATTCACAATATCTAATTGTATCGCAGGAAAATGATAACCTCAACCATCCCCTAACGACGTTAGAGTACAACCTTTTGGGGCATTACTCTTCTAAATGTTTCTTGCAGGTCCTAGCGGCCGGATTGGCTTCCAGGCGCGCTGCCTCGATATCTTTTTTGCAAATTTTGCATTTTCCGAATGTGTCCTTATTTACAGCTTTGAGAGCTTTGAGAATATCGCGGAGTCGTGGCTCAAGGGTGCGCATCATAGAACTCCTGGCTTCGAAATCTTCGAAGCGGTCCGCCATATCATTCTGGTCTGTTTCGGGAAAATCGAGCGCCTCGGGCGTAGTTTCCCAATCCCCCGTCTCTGGGTTTAGCTTCCCCATATCTTTCATCTGCTCCAAGAGCTTCTCTTTTTCTTTTTCAAGATTTTCTTTTATTTTTTTCTTATCCATTATGCCCAAATGATACCATTTTAATTATCCATAGCAAGCCCCCACACCTACTTTTTTAAGTAGGTGTGGGGGCAAGTATCGTATGATATACTGGTCCTATGTTTTACAAGCACAACGATACTTATACCGTAGAGAGCGTTACTTCTGGGCACCCGGACAAAATCTGTGACCAGGTCTCGGACGCTATTTTAGATGCCTATTTAACCGTAGATTCTAAGGCTCGCGTCGCTGTTGAGACCTTCGGCGGCCACGGCAAGCTCACCATCGGCGGCGAAATCACGTCCACTGGCAAGGTTGACTACGTGCAGATTGCACGGGACGTTTACAAGAAAATAGGATACGAAGATAACCTAGAAATCTCTGCCCACCTGGTAACACAATCCCCTGACATTGCGATGGGTGTCGACAGTGGCGGCGCCGGTGACCAAGGCATAATGTACGGCTTTGCCACTGATGAAACTCCGGAATTTTTGCCAAAGGGCGTTGTCCTCGTGCACAAACTTGCAAAACGTTTAGAAGAAGCGCGAAAATCTGGAGAAATTAAATGGCTACGCCCAGACGGCAAGACTCAAGCAACATATGCAGACGGGAAATTGCATACAGTATTAGTAAGCACTCAGCATGCCTTAGAAACCCCGACGCCAGAAGGGGTCGGGGTCCCGACCACAAGCGTCGGGATTAAAAAAGAAATCACCGAGAAAGTTATTTATCCGTTACTTTCTGAAACAGAAAAACAAACTGTGAAAATACTTGTAAACCCCACAGGTCAATTTATCCAAGGCGGATTCGAAGCCGACACAGGATTAACGGGTAGAAAAATAATGGTAGACACTTACGGCGGAATAATTCCCCACGGCGGCGGATGTTTCTCAGGAAAGGACGCCACGAAGGTTGACCGCTCTGGCGCGTATATGGCGCGATTCGTAGCCAAGAACTTGGTTGCTAATGGCTACGGCAAGGACGTTCTCGTCTCCGTAGCGTACGCAATTGGTATGGCAGAGCCTTTGATGGTTGAAGCCATTAATGAAAAGGGCGAGGACCTTTCAGAAATTGTAAAAAGGAATTTCGATTTCCGCCCGCAGGCCATAATAGAGCGCCTAGGTTTACGCGCTCCAATTTTCAGCCAGACTGCCGCCTACGGCCACTTCGGTAAAGTTGATTTGCCTTGGGAAAAAATAGAAAAAATTGTGTAAGCACGTATGTACGTAATAGATTACGTAATTCATTACGTAATGATATACTAGCTTTATGACCTGGTTTTTTATTGCCCTAGGTTCGGTATTTCTTTGGAGCATCGTAACTTATCTCGATAAGTTTATTATCGAGCGTTTTATAAAAAACAGAGGGGTGGGATCTCTGATTTTATTTTCTGCCTTATTTGCAGGAGTTGTCATCCCAATAATAGCTGTGATAAATCCGCGGGTTTTACTTATATCCTCTATGGATATTTGTTTGTTAGGCTTAAGCGGAATTTTAGGGTCTCTGGCAATAATTTTCTATCTGCATGCTCTGGAATACGAAGATACTTCTTTGGTAATTCCTTTATTTCAGTTAATACCCGTCTTTTCTTACGTTTTAGCCTACATTTTTCTCCGGGAAACCTTGTCGGGTAAGCAAATAGTCGCAGGCCTTATTGTGGTCATCGGAGCAATAATACTTACTTTGGACATAGAAGAAGACAAGAAAATCAAAGTAAAAATGAAACCTTTGCTTCTGATGGGTTTTTCCAGTTTGGCTTTTTCTCTTATGGATGTACTTTATAAGTTCGTATCCGTAGACCAGGACTTTTGGCTAACCCAGTTTTGGCATTATGTAGGCCTTTTTATCTTTGGCATAATACTGTATTTGTGTGTTAAAAATTACCGTCAAGAGTTTCATAGAGTAATCAAATCTTCTCCCCTGTCTGTGGTCGGTGCAAATGTAGGGGGAGAAATTTTACAGGTTGCTGCAAATATGATGAATAACTTTGCGCTACTTTTAGCGCCAGTGGTGCTGGTTACCCTCGTTAGTAGTTATATGCCCTTGATAGTGTTCGTGATGGGGCTGATTTTTACTCTAACAATTCCGAGATTTATTACCGAAAAAGTTTCCAGGAAACATATTCTACATAAATCCTTAGCAATCAGTATCGTTGTCATAGGCAGTATTTTATTGTATACTTAGAAAGTTGTGCCAACGATAATATGATAAATAAATTTTTTCGTAAGAAGGTTGAAAATATTGAAGTTAAAGAAAGGAAGCTCGCGGAGTTGGTTGATTTGATGGCAGAAACAGGATTTCAGGGGAAAAAACTTGGTGAAGTTGCAAAAATTTGGCTGAAAATGATCGAAGACCCGGAAGTAACAATCATTATGGGCTTCGCAGGATCAATGAGCACAACTGGTCAGTCAAATATTATTAACTGGCTGATTGAAAATAGATACATTGATATTTTAGTGTCTACTGGGGCCAACATCGCCGAAGATATAATTCTGGGAATGGGCTACAGTTATTGGCAGGGTTCCGCTACTGCAAACGACATGGACCTGCTCAAAAACAACATAAACAGATATTACGATGTTTACGGTGAGGATGCCGAATATTCCGAAATGATAAAGCTCATTGCGGAATTTTACAAGGAATGTGACTCGTCTAAAAACTTTTCATCTAGATCTCTCTTGAAAGATTTCGGCGATTGGCTGAATAAAAAGGATATAAAGTGCATTGTGTCGACGGCTGCTAAAAATGGTGTCCCGATATTTTGTCCAGCCATTGTGGACAGCCCTTATGGTGACGCGGCACTCTTGGCGCAGAGAGAAGGCAAAAAAATTGTCATAGACCAAGTGCTAGACTTTACAGAATGGATAAAGATGGGTGAAGATTTCAAAAAAAGTGGAGTTATTTACATTGGTGGCGGAGTCCCTAAAGATTTTATACAAATCTCTGCAGTATCTTCTGCCTTACTTTACGAGGAGAATAAACAAGGAAAGAGGGGTGGCGCTCAATACCGAGAACAAAGTGGAGAATATTTTTATCCCCATAATTATGCAATTCAAATAACTACTGACTCTCCGCAATGGGGTGGTCTTTCGGGTTGCACATTTGAAGAGGCAAGCAGCTGGGGCAAGGAAACAGTGGATGGAGACAATGCGATTTGCTACTGCGATGCCACCATCGCGCTGCCCTTAGTAAGCCATTACCTTAAAGACAAAGCTTCAAAAAGGAAAAATGCCCCTGAGTTCCCTTTTTAAAAATCGAAAATATTCATGAATAAAAAAATTGTGTCGCGAGCAAGAATAATAAATTATTTATTTTTAGTAGCAATACTTTCCATCTCGGTATTTTTTTACAGAATTCATATCGCCAAAGATTTTTCCCTAGAAAATAACCCTTACACCGAGACTGAAACACCTTATTGTGATGTTGCCGATTCTACGTTGCTAATTTTTTCCCCCGATGTGCCAAGTTTGTACTATTATTCTCACGGTTTAGCCTTTATTTTATCGTTAGTGGTAGGGTTTTTGTTACTAAGAGCTCAAAAAGGCTCCAATAGGTCCAGGCTATTTTTGGCAATGATGATTCTGTTTTGCCTTTGGTTAGTGCTGGACTTAATCCAGTGGGCAACAGCCGATCCAGTTTTAATGCTTTATCTCTGGGGAGTCGCTGTCGTGCTTGAAGTATTGTTTTTTGGCATAGCTTTGTTCATAGCCAAACAATCTAGCGAGGCTTCGGAGATACCTTCTTGGATGATACGTTCTGTGTCATTTTTAGCTGGCGCCGTGATGTTATTTATCCCTTCAACCTTCGGCCTAATTGGCGTAGATATGGAAACCTGTGAGGTGATAGAAGGCGTAATGTCAAAATATCTCGTATATATCTATGAATTTTTGTGCCTTCTCTTTATAATTCACCTGGCTTTCAAGAGTAGGAAGAATGCTCCACCCAAAGAAGGGAGTGGAAACACTTTATTCTTATTAAGTATTGTATTGTTCCTGGTATTGTTTTTTGCGGGCAATTTATATGGCAGTCTTTCGGAAAATTGGATTCCTTCTCAGTATGGACTTATTGGGATGCCTATTTTTGTCCTCGTCTTGAGTTATTTGATACAAAAATATGATTTTTCCTCAGCTAAAGTTCTCTTAGCTCAGTTTTTAGTGTTGGCACTTCTCTGTTTTACCGTAGCAACTCTATTCGTACGTAAAATTGAAAATGTAAGAATTGTGGTTATTTTTACCGCGTTGTTTGTTGTTGTCCTAGGATATTCTCTTATTAAATCAGTAAAAAAAGAAATTGCGCAAAGGGAACAACTAACGAAACTCAATCAAGACTTGCAGGAATCTATCAAGCAGCGCGAGAGCCTCGTGCACTTGGTAACACATAAGGTTAAGGGCTCCTTCACCCGCACGAAATTTATTTTCGCGGGAATACTTGATGGTACCTTCGGAAAGATTACTCCCGAAATTAAAAAAATTGCTGAACAAGGTATGGAGTTCGACCAAGGAGGTCTTGAGACTGTGGACCTGGTGCTTAATGTTGCCAACCTAGAAAAAGGTATCATTAAGTACGATATGAAAGTCGTAAACTTCCGTGAACTTTTGGAAAAAACTTTATCAGAAAAGCGCGGTGCTATTGAAGCAAAGGGCTTGAAACTCGAAGCCAATATCGCAGACGGCAAATATGATGTCACCGGGGACGCTATCTGGCTCAAGGAAGTAATCCATAATCTTTTAGAAAACTCTACTAAGTACACCCGCCAAGGCGCCATCTCCGTAAACTTGGAAAACAAAGGGGAGAAGCTGCTTCTCACTGTTAAAGACACCGGGGTGGGTATCAGCGCCGAAGATGAGAAAAACCTGTTCACTGAAGGCGGCCGCGGTAAGGAATCCATCAAAATCAATGTCGATTCTACGGGATACGGACTTTACTCTGTTAAGTTAATTATAGACGCACACAAAGGCCGAGTCTGGGAACACTCTGAAGGAATAAATAAAGGCTCTCAATTCTACGTCGAGCTTCCTGTTGTCTAAAAAACAAAGAGTTTAACATTTTAAGGGGTTTTGAGGCTGACGAGCCGAAAACTTCAGGATTTTTTAGACTTCAAAAAATCCGTACCTAAAAATATTAAACTCTTTGTTTCCCTTACTCCTTGGTCTGCTTGGAGGCTAAGCGGAGAATAATTTCTCGCGCTGCTTGGCGCGAGTCGGTGATTACCACAGAGTTGTTATCAGCATAGACATACATCATAACTAGATTGCCCTCGCTGTCAGTAAGGATGCGAGCATTTTTATTTTCGACTATACCGTCTTCGAAATTTTTAGTTAAAAGATATTTATTTTCTTCGCTTATACTTCTTCCATATAACTGATAGATGTCCGCAAACATTTTCTCCTCCCAGTTTTTGAGAGGGGTGAATATATCTTCAGCACTCCTCGCTTTAAGGAGAATGAAAAAGCCATTACTCTGATCCGCCTCTGAAGCTACCGAATTCTTAACCACGCCCAAAAGAAAATTGTCGCTAACGAAAACTTCATTATCTCCTGGTATGAAATTGCTCCCGACTAACGCCACGAATTTTCTTAGCCCTACTACCTGCTTGTCTTGTGTCAAATACATCCCTTCAATCCCGCCGGGCTTAACCGTAGAATTTTTAACTTGATTCACAATACTATGAACCACGTCAATGCTCTTGAGTCCTGCCGTTTCAATAAAAGAGCTTTTGTCGGTAAATACTAACGGCACGAATTCAGGCCCGAGCTCGATGGCCTGCGGGCCCCTTCTCGCTATGAAGAACGCGAGAATACCTACGCCTAAAACTAGAAGCAGTACACTCACGATAATTAACATCTTGTTTTTCCTAGATTCCGGAGATAGATTCTTCTTTTCGTTCTCACGCTGCTCTTCAGCTGTGATTATTTTCTTGACTAGACCTTCTCGGTCATTCTCAATAACCTCAGCAATGTCGCTAGAATAAGTTTCTACGATTACTTTTTTATTTTTATTGTCCGACTCCATTCTGCTTGAAAAAGTTTGGGTCTGCTGCTCGGATTGAAAGTCCGATTTTACCTCGCTCAGAATCAATGTTAATAACCTTAACCGGCACAATCATCCCTTCCTTTATTATACTACCTACGCGCTCAACGCGGAACGGTGCTATTTCGGATATGTGGACCATCCCGTCAGTGAAATGATTAAGGCGCACGAAAGCTCCGAAATCGGCAATCTTTACCACTTCCCCTTTAAGCATCTCTCCCACCTTAAATTCATGAGTCATCTCTTCGATAACGGCCTTCGCCTTGTCGGCTGCACCGGCTTTACCGGTCAAGAAAATAGTTCCATCGTCTTCAATAGTAATTTCAGCACCGCTTTTTTCCATTATTTCCTTGATAGTCTTTCCGCCGCCACCGATTACCATCCCTATCTTATCGGGGTTTATTTTAATTATGAGTATTTCCGGTGCATTTGGAGAGATCGTCGCACGTGGCGCAGAAATTTCTTTCTCGATTGTGTCGAGAATAGTAACTCGTGCAGCTTTCGCTTGAACCATCGCTTCACCTAATATTTTTATCGGCACTCCTTCCACCTTTACGTCTAGCTGGATAGCGGTCACACCTTCGCGAGTACCCGCAATTTTGAAATCCATATCACCGTGGTGATCTTCTGGCCCTTGGATATCGGTAAGAATTTTATACTTAGAATCATTCTCATACATTAGCCCCATCGCAATCCCGGCCACCGGTGCTTTAATAGGCACACCGCCGTCCATAAGCGCGAGAGTCATCGCACAGATAGATGCTTGAGAAGTTGAACCGTTGGAAGCCATAGACTCCGACACCACCCGAATCGTGTATGGGAATTTTTCTGCTGAAGGCAGTACCATCGCAAGCGCTTTCTCAGCGAGAGCACCGTGTCCCACTTCTCGACGATTAGTAAATCCGGACCTGCCAACTTCGCCCGCAGAGTATGGCGGAAAGTTGTAGTGGTGCATAAATCTTTTTTCTTCGTTTAGTTGTAGTCCGTCCACAGTATTGCGCGCATCGGGTCCGCCTAAAGTTAGAACCGAGAGCACGTGAGTGCCTCCGCGATAGAAAATTCCGGAACCATGAAGCTTGCTCGACAGTCCCCCCGCTTGCGCATACAGTTCGCGCACTTGGTCCATTGCTCTGCCGTCTGCACGTTTGTTGTCTTCGACAGCTTTCTTGTGGAGAATTTCGTTTTCGGTATCGTCGAAAATATCATCCTCCGTGGCGAAGTCTTCTTGGTCGGGGAATTTTTCTCGGACAAGATTGTTCCAGGTGGTGTGTAGGGCATCTATCTTTTGTTTTCCTGCGCCCGCGAAAATAGCTTCTTCCATTTTCGGAAGAATTTCCGACTTAAAGAGCGCCAAAGAAGCTTCGCTGATTTTTTCTTTCTCAATGATTCGCTTCTCTTTGCCAAGCTCAGCTACTATTTTCTTTTGGAAATCTTCGAGTTTGGTTATTTCTTCACTAGCCCGCTTGAGGGCTTCTTCGAGCTCCGCCTCGCCCGTTTCGCGAGCAGAAGCTTCAATCATATTCACATTGCCACCCTTGCCGCAGACCGTCAGGTCAAACTTATAAATAGCGGCATCGGGCAACCTTAATTCTTGGGCTGGATTTATTTTCAAAACATCGTCATTATATTTACCTATGCGAACACAACCAACTGGGCCTGCCCAGGGAATTTCAGAAACAGCGAGCGCGAGCGATGCCGCGTTGACTGCTAGAATTGTCGGGTCATTCTCGTCCACTGAAAGCACGGTCACAATAACCTGCACCGCGTGGCGCATTGACTGGTCGAAGAGTGGGCGAAGCGTGCGGTCGATAACTCGGCTCGCAAGTACAGCTGTTTCGGAAGGCTTGCCTTCCCTTCGTACAAAACGCGAACCTAGAATTTTCCCCGCAGCATAAAATTTCTCCGCATAGTCTACGGTCAAATTAAAAAATCCGAGCCCCTGCTGCTTGTCGCGAGACATACACGCCGTCGCGAGAACTATTGTTTCTCCGTATTTTAAAATCACGGAACCTCCGGCTTGTTCCGCCAAGTCGGTAAACATTGCGGTCATTGTCTTACCGCCTATCTCCACGCTATATTCTTTTTTTTGCATAGTCTTGCCCATAAGGGCGAGTTCCCCTCCAGAATAAAGTACTGTTTCACCGTATCTTTCTCCTCGGTGAGACACTATCTCTATCTGAAGGCGAACAAATAAGTTAACTGATAAACAAAGCCATAACGGCTCAGATAATGGTTATACTAGCACTTTGAGTTCAAAAAGCAAAAGCGCGAGAGGGGTCTCTCGCGCTTTCTCCGAACTATCTTATCCCAATCAAATATTTTTTCGGATCTTCGGACAAATCTACGAAATCATCTACCGCTTCGCGAAGTTTGCCTGACGTTGATTTGCCGAAAGAAACCACCTCCACCTGCACACCTATAGTCTGTAAATACTCCACTAGTGGAATAAAATCTCCGTCACCAGAAACAATGACCACCGAGTCTAAGCGAGGAGCCATTTTAATAGCGTCGACAGCAAGACCGACGTCCCAGTCGGCCTTCTTGGCACCGCCAGCAAATATTTGCAGGTCTTTTGTTTTCGTTTCAATTCCAATTTTTTCTAGTGCTTCAAAAAAATTCTTCTCATCTCCGGCTTCCGTCGTAATGACATAAGCCACCGCGCGCACGAGTTTCCTCCCAGATACGGCTTCTTTTAAAACCGCCGCGAAGTTAACTCGCGCTTGATAAAGATTACGCGCTGAATGATAGACGTTCTGCGTATCTATAAAAACTCCAACTCTTTGTTCCTTGTGTTTTATAACTGTCATTTATGAAAATTATTAAAAATACTAGCTTATTAAAATTATAGCACTAAATTATAAAAGGGCTTTCGCTCTTTTTATGTTATGCGAGGTCCATTTTCTTCACTAGCGCTGCATAGCGAGTTTTGTCCTTGCGTTCGAGATACTTCAAATGAGTTCGTCGGTCCGCCACCATCTTGATGAGGCCTCGGCGAGAGTGATTATCCTTCTTGTGTTTCTTTAAATGTTTAGCGAGCGCGTCAATCTGCGTAGACAAAACAGCCACCTGCACTTCCGGGGAGCCTGTGTCCTTGTCGTGAATCTGATTTTTCTTTATAACTGCTTGCTTTTTCTTGGTTGCTAACATAAACGCTATAGTAGCATAAAGTAAGGGGTTTTGCAAGCCTGGCTTACTTTTTACCCTTCTTCTGAGCTTTTACATACTTTAGATACTTGTCGGAAAAAACTGCCACGTGGTAATGCGGAGGATGATGTTCGCGGGTGGCTTCGAGAAATCCCGCTTTCTCCATTAGTAAAAGATTCCGCTCTAAGTACTGCCTACTCTTAGCACTTTCTGGAACCTTAAGATCGAGCGCCATACCTGTGGGATGCACCGAATTCGGAGAAGCATTTTTGGGTTGCTTGTCGAGTGTACGCAGTAAACTTGTCACCACTAACTTCTCGCCACAAGCATTTAGAAATTGCCTGGAAAATCTCTGCAACCAAAGCTTCGTGGCTGGCCGTGCATATGGGAAACTTACCTCCCCGTCTAAAATAAAACTTTCTGCATTTGAAAGGTGCACAAGATAACCCGCTTTCACATACCGACTGACCATGTATGAGTCGCGCATTTTGTCGAATTTATTGCGCACTGCCTCTTTTACCATTCTTCTGATGGAAGCTCTAGATCCTTTCAAGCTTGGTTCTCGTGTTTTCGCTTCCGCGTCTTCAGGTAAAATTAAACTCTCTATTGATGCTACCGAGGCCCCCGCTAAACCTGCCCCCATTTTATGTAAAAATTCTCGACGAGAAATTTCAATATTTTCTTCAAGGTTTGGCTCTTCGGGTGGGGTCGCAGGTGGGACCTTAGGTGCTTTGTTGTTATTGCCAAAAGGATTTTCTATCATTATTTGATTATAGTCCTCCTCACAAATAAAAAGAAGAGGCCTCGCAAGAAGTCGTTCTGGGCGAGGCCTTGAACCTCGCGGTTCATTGATTCTGATTGATTTTTGTTTTAAAGAACAGTGGTCTCCGTTGCCGGGCGGCGTACGCCGCCCGGCAGAGATCACAACGCTCGACAGCTCAACACAGCTTCGTGTTCATTATCGAACGTATGGAAAACTGAATTAAGCCCGGTCTTTTGAAACAGGTCCACTAAGTTGTGGGGTACGCGAAGGAATCGCAAATCACGTCCTTTGTGGGTAAGCGTGGTGTAGCAATTAACCAGCATTCCCACACCAGCAGGATCGACCACAAGAATTCCCCCAAAATCAAGAATTATGTGGTGGTTCCGCTGACCAAACACCATCTGCCCGAGGGTACTTATCGCGTCATTGCTCAGAATGATTTTCCCCTCCATGTGGAAAATAATCACGTTGTGGGTTTCGAGATACCTCTCGTCTGTTGTGATTTTAAACATTTCCCCTCCCCGTAAGAACGTTAGGGGCAATAAATAAAAGAGCGCCCGCTCTCTTGTTTATTGCCCTGTTTTTGTGTCTGTGCCCATACTATATTAAAAAACAAAAAAAATAAACTTTTACTAGTGTCGCGAAACCCCGCACTAGAGCAAGCTCAGTACGGGGCAAGTATTTATGCTAAAATGTCTTTATGGCCTCTCTCAAACTTCTGAAAACCAGATTCCTGGAATACATAGAAATAGAACGCGGGCGGTCGCTTAAAACCGTAGAAAATTACGATCATTACCTAGTGCGTTTTTTGGACTTTATTAAAACTGACAATCCGAGCAATATCACCGCAGACAACGTTCGCGAATTCAGACTATGGCTCAATCGCCAGCCAGCAGGTAATAAAAAGGCTGGGCAGACTCTTAACAAGAAAACACAAAATTACTACCTCATAGCCATCCGCGCTTTCCTGAAATATTTGGCGAGGCAAGACATCAAGACCCTCTCCCCTGAGAGGATAGAACTCGCCAAGGTTACCGAGCGCTCACTCGACCTCATTACTCACAGCGAGCTTGCGCGCCTATTGGGCTCCCCTAGTGGTAACGACCTTAAAGATTTGCGCGACAAAGCAATTCTTGAACTCCTCTTCTCTACCGGTCTCCGTGTTTCCGAACTCTGTTCGCTAACTTCAGATATCAATTTAGAATCCGACCAGCTTTCTGTCCGCGGTAAGGGTGGCAAAGTTCGCGTTATTTTCATTTCTCCTCTGGCTAAACAAAGCGTCGAGAAATATCTAGCCGCCAGGAAAGATATGTCGCCTGCACTTTTTGTGCAAGTAAACCCTGCGTCCGGTGCTGGGAAAAATGCAAAGAAGGAAGCCTTCGACGCCAAGCCACTTACCAAAAGGTCAGTTGAGAGAATAGTGAAACAACACGCCATCAAGGCCGGCATCTCGAAAAAAGTTACTCCGCACGTAATTCGCCATATGTTCGCCACCGACCTCTTGGGGAACGGCGCCGACATAAGGTCTGTGCAGATGATGCTCGGGCATTCGAGTATTTCCACCACCCAAATTTATACTCACGTCACCGACAAGCACTTGCTTGAGGTTCATAAGAAATTTCACAATAAAAGATAATGAAAATAATAAGCTGGAACGTCAACGGAATACGGGCAGTGCACAAGAAAGGACTTTTTGTACCTTTTGTGAAAAAATACCAACCTGATATTTTATGCCTGCAGGAAACCAAGGCTGAACAACACCAGAGCCAAGTTGACCTCGACGAATATGAAGAATATTGGCATTCTGCGGAACGGAAGGGCTACAGCGGTACAGCAATTTTCACCCGGATAGAGGTTAAACCTCTATCTGTGGTTTTTGGTTTGCCGAAAAGTATCGAAAAAAAATATAATTTGAAAGATAAATATGGTGACCCGAACACCGAGGGCAGAATAATTTGCGCAGAATTTAAAGATTTCTTTGTAGTGACTGTTTACACCCCAAACGCTAAGGATGACCTCTCTCGCCTCCCCCTCCGCCACAAGCATTGGGATCCAGCATTTCTGGAATATATGAAAAGTTTAGAAAATCCTTCGGCAAGCTCAGGACGTACCGGAAAACCAGTAATTTTTTGCGGAGATTTAAATGTGGCCCACACGCCGGACGACCTCGCTCGTCCGAAAGAAAATGTCGGCAACAAAGGCTTCACTGACGAAGAGCGTGAAGGAATTCAAAATATAATTGATGCAGGCTTCGTAGACACTTTCCGAATATTCACTAAAGGCAACGGGCACTACTCCTGGTGGAGCCACTTTGCCAACGCTCGCGCACGGAACGTCGGCTGGCGCATCGACTATATTTTCGTCTCACAAAAATTAGCAAAGAAGGTTAAAAAGGCTGAAATTTTACCTGAAGTCCTAGGCTCAGATCATTGCCCCGTCTCTATAGAGCTATAAGCTTTGGTTTTACATTCCCGAACCATTTCCGGGTTAGCGCATCTATGGTCTGAGTTTCGTCGGTGATTAAAATTTTTGCGGTTTTGCCACGAGAAAGCTTTTTTGATATCTCTTCGTGCCTTGTGAGATAATTTTTTAGTTTTATCGGAACAATTTCATCTTGAGAAATTATTTTCACTTTAGTTCCAACTATTTTCTTTATCTCCTTCTTGTATATAGGATAATGGGTACAACCCAAGACTAGCGCATCAATCTTTTTGCCCACAAAGGGCTGTAAATATTTTTTTATAAACGGCAGCGCGCTCGCTTTCTCCCCCGCTTCCGCTAGTGGCACGAGCATCGGTGCCGAATTCTGGAATACTTTTGTTTTTTTATTTAACTTTTGAATTTCTTCTGGGAAAGCCCTCGACGCTACCGTGCCCGCCGTCCCAAGCACACCAACATTTTTAAACTTCGCGGCTTCTTCTGCCGCCGGAATTAAAACTCCAAGAACTTTCCCCGACGCTTTCGGTCGGGGTCCCGACCCCTTACGGCGTCGGGATTGATTTTTAAAATATTTCTGGAGGGGCTTCAGTGCCCGAGCAGAGGAAGTATTGCAGGCAATTATAACTATCGCGCAATTTTCTTTCTGGAAAAGATGGTTCACCGCTTCCTTGGTGAATTCGAACACCGCTTGGTGCGAGCGATTACCATAGGGCACCCTCTTGGTATCCCCTAAATACACATAGTCATATTGAGGCATTGCTCTCCGTATTGCCTTCGCCACAATAAGCCCGCCCAACCCTGAATCAAAAATTCCTATTTTCTTCCCGTTAGAAATTTTATTATTTTTTCTTAGCATATAATATTTTATTCTGAATCTCAGTTAGTATGATTTCTAACGGGATTCATAATTACAATATAGCACACCCACAAAACCCACAAGTCGGACTTGTGGAAATTATTTGCCAGATGCTTGATCGAGCTTCTTCGCCTCCGCCCAAGCGAGCTCATAAATCTTTTTCATCGCATCAGCAATCTCAGAACTCTCGATAATAATCCCGAGCTTTTCTCTCCAAGAAGCAATCATAACTTTATCATCATAGATATTTATTTCTGGTGAAAAAATAAAATTCTCTTTCGGTACTAAAGCCGTTTCTCGCATTTCCTCTTTATCAAATTTTTTCCGCTCACAACCCTCTTCTGTATTCGGTACAATCGCTCGAATGCTTATGCCCGCGCTTGCCCGTCGCTCATAGTATTTCGGGAAGTAGCCGGGGAGTCCTCGATGCATATCTCCCACGCTGGCATACGCCCGAATGGGCTCGTTCGAAGTGAGGGTATCTTCATAAACTTTCTCCATCCCCTCTTCGCCTTCATAAAACATCACCTTCGGTCGATTGCCAAAATTGTGAATTGCTTTGAGCTGGGGAATTAAAATTGTTTCTGCTTCTCTTAGTTCCTGGTTTTTCTTTTTTATTTGCCCAACCAGGAGAACTTTTAAATTATCGGGCGACTCCGCCACGTATTCTTGTTTCGGTTCCTTGCCGGAGAGGGTCACCAGCCCCTTGTCGAAGAGTACGCCTAAGATTTCATACACAGTTGTCCTGTGGATATGCGCCGCCCGAGCTATTTTCGAGGCGGTACCCCGCCCCAAAGCAAGCGTTGCTAGATACACACTGGCCTCTTTGTCGGAAAAACCCATTGCTCGAAGTACCTGCTTGAGCTCAGTTGATTTCTCACTCATATTTATATTATATATTGAAAATAAATTGTGTCAATATTTTTAGACAAAAATACGTTATTTTTAGAATATATATTATATATACTGCATTATTTGTGACGAAAATTATTGACAATTTTGCTTTTTATTGTTAAGCTTAGTATATGAAAAAGATCTGCCAAAACTGTGAAGCAGGTTTTGAAATAGATTCTGAAGATCTGAAATTTTACGCGCGAATTAGTGTCCCGCCTCCGACTTTCTGCCCACAGTGCCGGTTGGCTCGCAAGCTTATCTGGCGCAACGAGCGCTCGCTCTATAAAAGAAAGTGTGACTTGTGTAAGAATGACGTCATCTCGATGTACAAAGCGGATGCCCCCTTCCCCGTCTACTGCCACGACTGCTGGTGGAGCGATGAGTGGAGCCCGCTAGAATACGGGCAAGACTACGATTTCAATCTTCCTTTTTTTGAACAATTTAAGAGCTTACTCGAGAAAGTCCCACGCGCAGCTTCGTATGTCACCAAAAATTTGCAAAACGAGTATGTAAACTACACCACCCACACCAAAAATAGTTACTTGTTGTTCGGTAGCTGGTTTAATGAAAATTGTGGATACGGACAAACAGTTATGGAGAGCAAGGAATGCTGGGATTGTCTTTTTATGAGGAAGGGCGAACTTTGTTTTTCCTCAATGGATTGTCAGCAGTGTAGTAATCTGCTTTTTAGCCGAAATTGCCAGGGCTGTATCGACTCCGCATTTTTATATGACTGCAGAAATTGCCAAAACTGTCTTTTCAGCTGGAACTTGCGAAATAAAAATTATCATGTCTTCAATCAACCTGTTTCTAAAGAAGAATTTGCCCGCCTCAAGGAAGAGATGCTCAATTCGGCAGAAGCCTTAGAAAAAAACTGGGCAAATTTCAAAAAAGCTGTGCAGGAAGAAGCCATTCATAAATATATGACAGGCGAGCATAATCACAATGTCTCGGGTGAATTTATTTCGAACTGCAAAAACGTTCACTCTTCTTTCTTTATAGATAAAGGCGAAAATGAAAAGTACGCTGTGCGCGGTGGAGTAGGACAAAAAGATTCAATGGACGTATTCGGAGTACACGCGGGAGAGCTCGCTTATGAATGCAACAATATCGACTTCTCTTCACGTTGCTTCTTCGGCCTAAATGGGGAAAACAATCTGGATTCTAGATACATCATAGATTGCGACAGCCTAAATAATTCTTTTGGTTGTGTTTCACTCCGAAAAAATGAGTATTGTCTGCTAAATAAACAATACAGTAAGGAAGAGTATGAAAAAATTTTACCCCAAGTCGTGGAACATATGAAAAATATGCCGTATGTTGATAAAAATAATAAAACTTACGGATATGGTGAATTTTTCCCCGCAGATCTTTGTCCTCACGCTTACAACGAAAGCATCGCCCAAGAATGGATACCTCTTTCTGGGGACAAAGCTGTAACACTCGGCTATGGCTGGGATGATTCCCAAGACAAAAATTACGTCCCTACAAAAAGTTGGAAAGATCTTCCTGGAACCTTGGCGGAAACAAGCGATTCTATAACACAAGAAATTATTTTGTGTCAGGCGTGGGATGAAGACAAGGTAGCTGCCCAAAATCACAAGTGCACCAAAGCTTTCAGAATCATCCAAGATGAACTTATTATGTATAAAAAGTGGGGGTTGCCTTTGCCTAGAAAATGCCCCAATACTAGAAATTTTGAAATGTTGCAGCTTCGCAACAAGCCTAATTTTTTCCATCGTGTATGCATGTGTGAGAATACGAATCACGAACATAGTGGCAAATGCCCGAATGAATTCGAAACCAGCTACGCTCCGGACCGCAAAGAATTAGTTTATTGTGAAAGTTGCTATAATAAAGAGGTCTACTAACATGGAAAAGCCCTGTCAAAGCTGCAAGAAAGAATTTGGGGTTCGCAAAGAGGACCTCGTTTTCTACGAGCAGATAAAGGTTCCGCCGCCCAATTTCTGCCCCGATTGCCGGATGATGCGGCGGCTCGCATTCCGAAACGAGCGAACTCTATATAAACGCCCTTGCGACTTGTGCAAGCAAGACGGCGTCTCACTCTACCCTGCCGGCACGCCCTTCCCTGTCTATTGTCAGAAATGCTGGTGGGGAGACGGCTGGGATCCAACAGCTTACGCTATGGACTGGGACAAGTCGCGTCCTTTTTACGACCAATTCCGAGAACTAAAAAATAAAATCCCGCGCATCGGCCTTTTGGTTATCGACTGCGTCAACTGCGATTACACTAACAATACAGGTGAGTGTAAAAATTGCTACCTGATTTTTGCGGCGGAAACGAATGAGGACTGTATGTACGGTAGATTGATACAGCGCTGTAAAAATTCTATGGATTGCGCCTTCCTGTATGATTCCGAGCTTTGCTACGAGTGCGTAGACACCAGAAAATCATTCAAATGTATGTATAGTGAGCGTTTGCTGGAGTGCGTGGATGTAATGTTCTCTTTCGATATGCGCAATTCGCAAAACTGCATCTTCTGCGTAAACGGACGTAACTTAAATTATTGTATTGAGAACGTACAGTATAGTAAGGAAGAATATGAAAAGAAGAAAGCTGAAATTTTATCCTCTTACGAGTCCATCGAGGAGGCTAAGAGAAAATATAACGATTTGCGGTCAAAAGCTTTAGTAAAATACGCGGTCGCTACGAAGTGCAACGACGCCACCGGTGACTATATGTACAATTGCCACGAAGGCGTAAACATCTTCGACGCATCCAATACCAAAAACTCTTCCTATGTTGCGGACGCAGAAGACGCGCTCGACTGCCAAGATTGCAACAACTTATATTTCAAACCAGAACGCCTCTACAACATAATGGGCACACTTCAGAGTACCAACTGCATCGCGGGGGTATACATTATGTATGGCAATGAAGTGCATTACTCCGACAGTTGCTACAACTGTGTTAGCTGTTTTGGGTGCGTTGGTTTGAATAAAAAGAATTATCACATCCTGAACAAAGAATATTCCAAGGAAGAATACCAGAAAATTAAATCCGAAATCGTGGAACAATTAAAAAAAGACGGCCTGTACGGTGACTTCTTTCCTCCGGAACTCTCCCCTTTCGGATACAATGAAAGCTTGGCTCAAGAATATTATCCATTGTCGGAAAAAGAAGCCGGAGAAAGAGGATTTAACTGGCAAAAGCAAACTTCCGGCACTTATGGCAAAGAAACCTTAAAAGAAAACGAAATCCCCGCCACTTTAGGCGAAGCCACAGAAGATATTTTAAACCAAATACTTGTCTGCAAGGATTGCAAAAAGAATTTCCGTATCACTCGCGGTGAATTGGATTTCTACAAGCGCATGAATCTCCCCCTACCGCACAAAGATTTCGAATGTCGACATCAAGACCGAATGAAAAAGAGAAATCCTCGCCAACTCTGGCCACGTAGCTGTATGTGTACGCTCAAAAACCATCAACATAAAGACAAAAACTGCGAAAATATTTTTGAAACAAGCTACTCCCCCAACCGCCCCGAGACAGTCTATTGCGAACCTTGCTACCAACAAGAAGTTTCTTAGTTCGGACGTCCAACGTCCGAATAATATCGCATTGAAGTTAATGAACATTAACCTTATTTTCAGTTAATAATCGATAACTTTACATTAACCTCCTTTCTTGTTATAAATAAAGGGTGATATACAAAAGTAAATTATTCTATACCACTCGAGAAGTGGCCGAAATTCTAAAAGTTTCTTCCGTCACCATTTTCAAAAGAATTAAGGGTGGCAAAATTAATGCCGAAAAAATCGGCAAGAATTACCTCATCCCCCGAAGTGAGCTCGCTCGTTTTGGAATAAAAACCGAAAATAGCTCAATGGAAATCTCAGAAGTACCTGAGGCAAAAACACTGGCTAAAGAAATATCTGATGATTTGAGAGGCACTACTTTTATACGTGATGGGAAAACAGTAGTCATCAAGCATGAAGATCTTTTCAAAACTCGATTTGACATAGAAGGCCGAGATTTAATTGTGGGCTTCAACGAACCTGCTTTCAAAAAATCAAAAGATGATTTGACGCTCGGAGATCTCGATTCCCCTCTGAATGCCAGGCTTATCACGTATTTTTTGCCAGCAATACAAATCGCTCTTATGCAAAAGAAAAAACCTCGTCTGATTGTAGTAACTGGTATTAATGCTGCTCTAAAATATAATGCACAAAACGAAGAGCAAAGGAAAATAATGTACCGTAATAATATGCTGAAACTTAAGTTTATCGAAGAAACATTAAATAAATTCTTTCCTAATGCTTTTTCTATTATTGAAACTCGTCTGGCATACGATTTTATGAAAATTTCTGAAGATAAACTGGATAAACTGTGGCAAGTTTTCATAAAGCGGTTCCCAGAAAGAATTGCGCCCCTGTCGGAAAGCCTGAAACTATTCAGCTCGAGCGGTAACACAAATTATTCTAATGAAAATAAACTTCGCGAGTCATTTCGTTACGCAGTACTTCACTTGTTTGCATTGGGAGATGTTAATTTGGATTACGATTTCGTTCATAATGAAAAGGGTTATTGTTCCATTGGGGAGCACCAAGAGCTTATTTTCAATATAGTCCGCGAAGTTGGCTATGAGATTTTAAAGGATGTCGGTGAAGTAGTATTTGAGCGTGAAGTACACTGTTTTAAAAATCCAAAAATTGTAATTGAAGACAAGGGCCACGTACCGCCACCATATAACGGCTCTTTTAGAAGTAACGGGAACAGAACTTCTATTGATGAGGTAACTTACAAAAATAGCCGTGAATTGTCGTATTATGACACCCGCCCCAGGCTCAAGCCACATATGGATTATCTATATAAAATCATTCCTAGGGAAACTTTTGAAAAATACTGGAAGGAATACAAACCTCGCTATTTAGAATTAGAAAAAAGATACAACGAGGCTTATGGAATATAAACTCCTTCTCGGCACAACGGCGGTAGTAATAGAATTGGCGAGCTATGCCATTTATTTTTTCGGCATCTGGAAAGGCAAAACCAAACCACATGCTTTCACTTGGCTGGTGTGGGGAATTTTGAATGTTGTGGCTTTTGCTGCTGTCTTAATATCCGGCGGTGAAGCTGGGTCTTGGGTTCTTGGAGTAAATGCACTTGCTTGCCTTATTATTTCCGGCATCGGTTTCTACCAAAAACACGTAGTGTACGATACACATGATTGGCTAGCACTTTTAGGCGCCTTGGTTGGAGTATTCTTGTGGTGGCTAACTTCTAATCCCCTATACGCGGTGATACTAGTATGCCTGTCCGACGGTATCGGATCTGTGCCTATATTTAGGAAAGCCTACCGCGCGCCCTTCGAAGAAAACGTGCCGGCGTTTGCGGTTGGAATATTATATTACCCTCTGGCAATTTTAGCGCTCGAGTCACTTTCTCTCACCACTTGGCTTTATCCTGCGTTTGTAATACTGCTTGATGGTGCTCTCGTAATCTTAATTCTCGCCCGCCGAAAACAATCCAGATAGAGGTTAAACCTCTATCTGGGTTACTTCCTAACCCCGTGTTTTTGGTGCAATTTTCCCACTTCAGCTTCTTCAAGTTCTTCTTTTTTCTCTTTGCCGCGCTCGCCGAGCGTGCGAAGTTCATCATCGCCAAGCATATTTAGAGATTTTACTAGTTCGGATAGGTGCTCCACGGTGTTTTTCTCCGGCGCATCAAGCACCTCCTCGAGAAGTGCGTGGAGAATCCACCCCATTCGAGGTCCAGGCTTAATGCCTAGCTCTTTTTGCAAGAATCCCCCGTCAATTTTAAGCTGTGAAACAGAAATGGGGTCGCGGAGAGCTTCTTCCACCATTGCGAAATACTTCCTGAGGCGATAAGGCGCTTCCTTCTTCTTCATTCCCACCCTGTCGCACTCACGGACATCCATCAAAAGCCAAATATCATCTTTCCCAACTTTCGCAATTATTCGACGCACGGCGGAGAGAGTAATTTTTTCAGTATCAGAAAAAAACATATGGTTCCGCACCATCTTTTCCACAAGTTCAATTTCATCTCGCGAAAATTTCAAACGCTCCATAATCTTTTTCGCCATTCGCGCGCCCACAACTTCGTGGCCGTAAAATGTGTACATTTTCTTGGCCGAGCCACGAGGCTTCTGCGAATGGTTGACGTTGCTCTGCAGGAAATCCTTCGCAGAAGCATCTGGCGAGGCAACAGACAAACGCCTCGTTCGCGGTTTGCCCACGTCGTGGAACAGTGCCGAAAGCCTTATGCCTAAAGGCCAATTCTTGTCTGCCGCATGCTGAGCTGCAAGTAGCAAATGATTCCAAACATCATAAATATGTTCCCCGGATTGATCGCAACCTATTCCCTCTTCTAACTCCGGAATTATGTATTTGAGAATTCCTAATTTCTGTAGCATCACAATTCCGCTTGCAGGATTTTCCGACATAATTATTTTCACAAACTCGTCGCGAATTCTTTCAGCGGAAATTTTTTTTATTAACTCCGCATTTTTCACAATACTTTGCGTTGCTTCTTCGGACACAGAAAAATCGAGTTGGCAAGAGAAGCGAATTGCTCGGAGCATTCTGAGTGCATCTTCAGAAAATCTATCGTCGGGGTTTCCTACTGCACGAATAGTTTTGTCCTTTATGTCCTTTATGCCGTCGAACAAGTCTACGAGCTGTCCGTTAGAGTTTAAAGCTATCGCATTAATGGTAAAGTCACGTCTCTTAAGGTCGTCTTCTAGCTTGTCGCTAAATTTTACCTCATCTGGGCGCCTAAAATCGCTGTATTTTGCCTCAATTCTGTAAGGAGTTACCTCAATTATATTATAGGTGAGTGTTTCAGGTGAAACATCGGACTTCCCTGTTTCTCGTGAAACGCACACCCCGACTGTGCCAAAACTATTTTCATACACTGTTTTCTCAAACAGAGCCATTATTTGCTCTGGCGTCGCGTTCGTAGTTACATCCCAGTCTTTGGGCGTTCTGCCAATCAAAAGGTCTCGAACACACCCTCCTACCAGGTACGCTTCAAAATCCGCTTTTTCCAGAGCAGTTGTTACATATGAAACATCGGCAGGTACTTTCGATATTAAATTTTTATAGGAGTCCATTTACCTTTGTGCACCCGGAGGGATTCGAACCCCCAACGACAGTTCCGAAGACTGTTGTGATATCCATTTCACTACGGGTGCAGGATTATTTAATAATACTTCATTATTTTACACTATTTAAAAAATATTGGCAAATCATGCTTATTTTACAAGGTGAATTGATAATTGCATTAACCCTATATTAATTATATAATACAACAGTATTTTTTTAACTGCGGTCATGGTTTAGTGGTAGAACACGTCCTTGCCAAGGATGAGACGGGAGTTCGATTCTCCCTGGCCGCACTTCGACAGACTCAGCACAAGCACCTCAGGTGTCCTTTACTTTCTTCCCATAATATAAGGATTTTGTGGAAAACTGGGGATAACTATGTGAGTAATGGGTATAAAGGACAGTGAAAAGTGCTGTCTTTGAAGAGGGATTTTAGAGAATTTAGCTTGTTAAATAAGGATATTATAGTAAAAGACATCGAAAATTGCTATTTTGTTTCACGTGAAACGTGTTTCTTATGAAACAACACTAATGCCTAAGGTTTTTACCTCAAAAAGCCAAAAAACTGGAGAAATCGGTGAAAATATAGCCGTAAAGTTTCTCATGAAACAAGGATTTTCCATAATTGAGCGTAATTACACTAAAAAGTGGGGTGAGATAGATATCATAGCAGAACGTACTGGTAAACTGCATTTTGTGGAAGTTAAGTCAGTGTCAAAGCCTAACCTCGAGGGTGTTACACGGGAAACACTTGATCAGTACCACCCTGAAGACAATATGCATCCGTGGAAACTTAAGCGGTTGTCTCGGACAATTCAGACATACCTAGTGTCGCAAAAAGTGCCAGACGATACAGAATGGCAGGTGGACTTACTAGTAGTATTTCTAAACCTTACGGACAAGAAAGCCCGCGTAAAAGTAGTCAGCGATATAATTTTATGATATATTCAAATAGCTATAAGTGTAAACGGGCTTGCCCGACAAAGCTTTAGCATCGGCGGGCCGTAGTATACCGGTAGTACAAGCGCTTTGGGAGCGTTTAGACTGGGTTCGATTCCCAGCGGCCCGACAAGTTGAGGTTTTTGCGGGCTTGCCCGCCGAAGCCTTGGCGCAGGCGGGATTAGTTTAATGGTAAAATAACAGTTTTCCAAACTGTGGTTAGGAGTTCGATTCTCCTATCCCGCACAAAAAATTTCTCTTTTAATTTTGCCACTTTTTGCAAATAATTTTATTTAATATACTATTAATCCATAATTATGACGTACATATATGCCTTCGGTAGCGTTATAGTGGTGAGCCTGGTCTCAATGATCGGAGTTTTCACTTTGTCTATAAAAGAAGCCGCTCTTAAAAAATATATTTTTATTTTTATTTCTCTCGCCGTCGGCGCGCTCCTGGGTGATTCATTTATTCACCTGATTCCGGAAGCATTCGAGAGTGGTGTTGGTAATGTGTTGGTAAGCATTTTAATTATCGTCGGAATTCTAATCTTTTTTATTCTGGAAAAATTCTTGCACTGGCACCACCACGGTGAAGACGAAAGCGAGGACTCTATTCATCCAGCAGGGAAGCTAATTCTCCTCTCCGATGGCGTCCACAACTTCATCGACGGCATCATCATAGGCGTGAGCTTCCTTGTAGGACCCCACGTAGGGATTGCCACGACTATTGCGGTCATATTGCACGAAATACCCCAAGAAATAGGGGATTTCGCCGTTTTGCTTCATTCCGGCTATACCAAATCGAGAGCCCTCTGGCTTAACTTCTTGTCCGCTCTTGCGGCAGTGTTCGGCGTTGTTATAGCCTTTCTTTTAGGTGAGGCTGGAGAAATTTTTACGCTCTGGATTCTGCCAATTGCCGCGGGGGGGTTCATATACGTCGCCGTCGCTGACCTCATCCCGGAGCTCCATAAAACAAAAGAAGCAAAACATTCTTTGCTTCAAATTATCGCCGTTGTAGTGGGCGTCTTGTCTATGGTTGCCTTAGTGGCGCTTGAATAAAAAATTTAAAATATTTTAGAAAGGATTTTTCGCACCCTGAACTTCGAAGTGGAGGTGTGGTCCGGTAGAGCGTCCGGTAGAACCCACGGCGCCTATTTGTCCTCCTTGCTTCACGTGTGCGCCGGTCGTAGTGTCTATCCTCGACATATGTCCGTAGAGAGTTTTTGTGCCGTTGGGATGCTGGATGATAACCATATTTCCATAGCCTCCGTTATATCCAGTACGAGCAAGCAAAACTGTTCCTTCTGCCGCCGCAAGAATGCGAGTGCCTGTTGGTGCTGCCATATCCACACCACGATTGCCCGGGCCGTGTAGACCTTGACTGCGACGTTTCATTTCTGGAACTGGATGAATAAAGTAGCCGGTAGCATCCTTTAGCGGAGCATTGGTTAAGTAGCTACCACCGCCGGAAGATTTCTTTTTAGGGGCTGCGCTTGGCGAACTATCATTCGGCATTTCCGCGTCAGGGATAACAAGTTCATCGCCGATAGCTAGCACTGCACCCTTCTCTAGGCCGTTGAAGCTTGTGATAGTTTCCATATCAACCTTGTATTTCTTGGCAATATTGGCAAGTGTCTCACCTTTGGCAACGGTGTGCTGAACACCGGAAACAGGCAGAATAAAAAGGGTGTCGCCCTCTTTTAGCTTTTCACCCTTTTTTAAATCGTTGGCCCATAGAATTGTATTGGAAGAAACATCGAACATTTCGGCTATCTGGGCAATGGTGTCACCCTTGTGAACCACATACACACTTATGTCGTCTGGGTTCAGCCCTGAACTATCGACATCCACCCCACCGATTGAACTAATAGACGATGGACTGACGGACGGAAGCAGGGCGCTGTCGGCAACAATACTGCCGCTTAGGCTACCGCTCACTTCTTGGACCGCCTTGTCTTTGGAATTGCGAGGGGAATTTGAAGACACCTCTGCTCCGAGGAGAGAGATGGTTTGAGAATTATCTACTGATTGGCCAGACCTAGTATTGGCGTAAGCATCGCTTCCTAAAAGGGAAGAGAGTAGGCTCGCTCCAGCGACAACGGGCATAAAAAGCGCCCCGGGTAGGAACGAAAAGGCCAAAATCAGTCTGAATATTTTAAAGCTAGTTTTTATAAAACAAACTTATTGCCGCGAGAGTGCCTTTTCCAGCCCAAATTATATAAAGAAAACAGGGTTGGAATATACAGGACGACCCAAATAGTACTGTAAAACAAAGGTTCTCACGATGGTTACCCACATTTCTGTCATTCGGCCGTCGACGTCGTACTTCTAGTTCCGGGGACCCCTTAATATAGAGGTATGTATTTAGGGTAACTTAAAAGGACACCCCCGTCAATCAATCTGTGGAAAGCAAATTTAATGTCCTTTTAATATTGGGATATCGGACGCTGAGAACTATAACTTGACTATACTTATATTTTTGTGGTATAATAATAATTACTATAGGGAGATTTAATTTCTTTAGCTCGGGGTTAGTGTTAAAATACAAACTAAGAAAATGGACAACAGAGTTCCCAGAAATGTTGTGGATATGGTAGAAATCAACTGCAAAAACTGTGGTTATTCGGCCCATATCGTTGCAGCCCCTAAATGTCCGAATTGCGGCTGGCCGTTTAGTAAGCCTATCCCCAAAAAAACTCCGCCCGCAGAGAAAAAACCTAAGCCTCAAAAGCTGTTGGGTACTTCCTTGAAGGAAAAGCCTCAGGAATCTCGCGCTTCCTTGGAAGAGCGATTAACATACCTAAAAAGACTGGGAAGAAAAAATAAAAGAAATAAGAAAAAAGAGGAAGACCCGAAGAAACAAGAGGAGATAAAAAGAATCGAAGCAGCCATTGCAAAACTGGATGTGGAAACAGGAGCAGGCGCTCGTGCTGAGGCTGTTGCTCCAACACAAGAAACACAAACCGAAAACCCGGAACTACCTTCGACACCTGCTCCCGAAACCGCCACGCAAATAGATGAAGCTAGAAAAGAAAGAGAAGAAGCTTTGGCACAACTTAGAAAAACTATTGACGATGCGAATCAGATAATTATAGGAAATAAGAATAGGGAACAAGAAATATTGGCGCGCCTTAGAGAAATAGAAACGGGAAGGGCGAGAGCTCCATTAGTTACAGCAGAAACAGAAAATTTTTCCACTGATTTTATTCAAGATAGAATTCTAAAGTTATTCGCGTCTTTTGAGAAAGTTGAGAAAGTTAAAAAAGTTGAAGTGAGAGGTGAAGGGAATAGGGTCTCTTTGGATATAATTGTTACTGCGAAAGGAGAAGATATTGGAATAAAGGCAGATGTTGAAAATGCTCGTGGCACACTCATAGCTGAAAATTTAAAAATTGAAGCAGGGATACTCACGAGAAATTATTTAAAACTAAAGATTAAACCGAAGCTTGAAAAAATAGAAAGTTTGCTTAGGGAAGAGGTAGAAAAGCAGACGGGTAAAAAGGTTGCGGGGATAAAGATAGAAAACGGTCAGCTCAACGTAAATTTTGAGGCGCAACCCTTGACGGTGGAAGGATTGGAAACAAAAGGTGAAAGTGGTGAAGAAAAACAATTGCGGGAAGAGTTAGCGGTAATCGAAAAAGATACGGCTCAGGCAAAAAAGGACTATCAACGAGCACTTGATGCCCTTGCTGCGACCACCGAGGCTGCGACCCCAGAGACACAACAAGATACAGAAAAGGAAGAAATCGAAAAACAAGAAGAGATTTTAGAAAAAGCTGTGGAGGAAGTGAAGGATTTGCAAGAACTTTTAAGTGCGCTAAGGTCTGTGGATTTTGTATACAACCGATCAGGCGAAAAATCCAGCACCGAAGATATGGCTCGCGGAATAGAAAAATGCTTGGAGGTTATAACTGACCCCTCTGCAAAATCCCCGCTTCCGGCAGAAGGAATAGATTATTATCTCTCTCATTCAAATGTGACCCGAAGATTTGAGATACGCGATAAAGCAAAAACGTTTCTGCTAGAAATACAGGAGTCCGTATTCGCAGAAAAAGAGAATAAGGCAAAAGCTGAAGAGCGGGAAAAATCTCTGGCGCAACTCAATGAAACTATCGCTACAATAAATGAAAGGGTAATGCGGAGAAATGAAGACCGGCAGGCAGACGATGAGCTGATTGTGCGACTAGAAAAAGAACTCGCAGAGCTCGAGGGTGGAAGTACGGGGCTCCTGCCTTCGGCGGAAGTTGAAAAAAGGGCAAATGAAATTGATGGTGAAGTAGAAACCTTGTGGGAGACATTGAACAAAAAAATTGCAGAGTATAACGCTCTGGGAGCTTTTCAGATTTTTGCAAAATTAAGACTGCGTGACGAAATAGATAGAATTCGGGAGCAGCAAAGAGAAAAAAGGTGGGCACAGCATCAAGCGTGGAATGAATTTCATGAACGGAGAGGGGTAGAACAAATGGAACAGGAAGAAGCCGAAAAAGAAAGGCAAAAAAAAGAAGAGGAAAATGGGCAAGAACGTATACAGAAAATTGAGGAGGATAAAGAAATAAATCCGTTTAAATATTTCGCGCTAGACAAAATGTCCCCTGAGGTGTTCGATATAATTTTTGGAGAGCAAAAAGAAGCCGCAAGCCTAGAAATTTTGAATAAATTTGGTGAGACGGGAAAAGAATTACAGTTTTGGCAGTTTAATTCTTTCTCTCCTATGCAGGGATATTTTGTAAAATTCAGCTCAAATGGTTTCTTGACCCAGTTGCAAAACCCAAACGAAGTCACGGGAGAAGAAGAAGGAAAAAGTGTTTTATACACAGAAAGTCCAAAGGCAAAATATAAAGTCATCACCCCGGGGTGGAAATTTATAAAAGATAATCTTAGTTATAAAGAGGCACAAGAATTAATGATGCGATCTGCTCAAGAATACCAAGAAAAACTGCTCGCCGAATTTGAGGCTGAAAACAAACAATAAATTTATGGATCAAGAACCACCTAAAGATATAAACAAGGAGGAGCGAAAAAGAGAGCTGCAAAAACAACTTGCGGAAGCCAGAGACCGGCAGAGACAACGCGATGACGCAGATCGAGATGACAGCAGAGAGCTTCATAAAGCTGAGCAAGAGCGAGCTGCGTTAATGGGTACCGGGAACCCTTCAGGATATCCTGTGGATAATAATTTTAGCCCCCGAGAAGAAAATGAGTGGTACAAAGATACGCCTACGCGTCAGGGTATGGACTTAGAGGCCCTAGCCCAGAGAATACAAAGTGAAATCACTGGCCTGCCAGAAGAAGAAAGGCAGCAACGCGCTATTGAGTTGTTGCTGGCTGAAAAGGAAGCCTGGAACGAGGAACAGGGAGGCGCAAAAGAAGGTCTGCGCAAATTTGATAAATGGTGGGATGGATTAGAAAAAACAAAAGGCGGCGTGGCTCTAAAAGCGCTAATAGGCGGAGCGCTAATAACCGCAACGACCGTGGGGCTCGGCGTAGCGCCTGTATCCCTTTTGGGTGTGGGTTTTAGGCTCACGAGTCGTGTAGCTGCTGCAACGGGGTTAAACATGGCCCTCACTTCCGAGCGTGTGCGCAAATGGCTCACTCCCAAAGAGGACACTGGCAGTCCCAAAACTCTTAAGGAAAAAGTGTTGACTGTGCAAAATTTAAAATACGCGGCAATGATCGGCGGTGCTGGTCTTATATTTATGATGGGCGGTGCCCAAGTAGCTGTAGTAGGTGCAACCGGTATGGCCCTTCGATTCGGAGTCAACCAGATAATCGAAAAGCGAACTAAAGCACTGGAAGAAAAGAGGAAAAATCTTTCTATTCGTGCGGAAAGTTTGCAAGACAATTTCGACATCAATGCTCTAGCAGCACACCTAGAAGTTTTTGAGGAAGAATATGGAAAATTATCGGCCTCTCTCACTCGCAATAAGTGGGCTAAAAATTTAGTAAATGGAGCAATAACCGTCGGGGTCGGCCTGGGCACTATGGCCGTAGCACATCATGGCGCAGATACTACACATGCACCTAAAGAGGTTCCGGATAAGCCGGCGGCAACTGTCACGCACCCACACCAGCCGGAAGTCACCACCAGGCCTACGGCCGAACCCGTAGTGCAACCAAAGGAAGAGGTAGATACGTCCAAAGTCACGGATTGGAAAAAAGTTTATCCTCCAGGGCAACCAACCCATCCGATTACACCAGAAGTTACATTAAACCCGGATGCGATTATCAAGCCAGGTGATGGCATAGAAAGCGCATTTATAAGACAAATTGAACACAATGACGCTCTGGCCACGAAACTCGGCTGGGACGGTGAAAGTGATTTGCATAAATTCGCGCAAGGCGAGGCACATCGCATGGCACGCGACTACGGATACATAGACAAAACTACGGGAGAAGAAGTCCGGGTTGAGTCTGCGGGAAAGATAGCATATGAAATAAGAACGGAGGGGGATAAAATTGAAGTGATAGAGAAAAGTATCAAAGGAGATATTCTAGATACCCACGAGAAAGGCAACGCGTTTGAAAAAGAAACTGATAAATATGAAAAGTTGTGGACTAAACCAGAAGAAACCGCTAATAACATCCTCAAACCTACAAACACCTACGGAGACATGGCGAAGGATGCTCCTGGAGCCTTGCCAGAATCCGCTGACACCACCCCAGCAGAAGAAGTAACGTATCAAAAGAGCGAAATTTATAAGGATGACGCGTGGCGAAATAGACAAGCAAGCGAAGAAGAGCTTGAACGCACGCGAAGAGAACTCCTTGAAAAAATGGGAACGAAAACAGAACAGCCGCACACAGAAACATCTATGAATGGACACACGGAACCATCCCCTGGACCTGAAGCACAAGTGGGCGGGCATCTACAACCTAAGGGAGATTATTCTGGAGACCTTGCTCCACGCCAGGTGGAAGCGTTACGTCTTCATTCCGAATTCATACAGAACAATAACACTTATCTTTTATCTGATTCCGAATTGTGGGAAACCTATGAAGCTAGTAGGTCAGATTTACGTTTTCTGTTCAGTAGTGAAAATTCCATTGCTTGGCACGAACTCGATGACATGAATGCAAGTGCATTATTAACCCAGGTAGACTCTGGCACGGATTCAGCGCAGGATCACTTAGTGAGATATTTACATGTACTCCAGAATTTCACTGAGCCTAAGCTTGAACCAAGGCGCGGAATCTTAGGCATCGGGGCTGAACACGTTAAAGATTTCATGGCCCGGGCAATGATCCAACTAAAACATAATGGAAACCTGGAAGTTTTCCAAGAATCCATTAGGAAATAACTTTATCATTAATAATCAGCAAAAATGAGTACAAATAAACAAAAAGCGCAGGAGGAGGTTCGCAAGAATATAATAAACCTTTTCGAAATAGACAAGCTCCCAGAAGAAAAACGGGAAGAAACGATAGCGAGAATAGGGAAAATAATTTTCCAGACAGTGCTCGTGAGGGTTCTGCCCTTGCTTGAAGAAAAGGACTTGGCTGAATACAACAAACTTATGACTGATGGTGCCGCCCCTGATGCTGTGCTGGATTTCTTTTTTGAAAAGGTTCCACTTTTCTTGGAAATCGTGGCAGAAGAAACCGAAAATTTCCGTCGAGAATCCGCAGAAATTTTACGCCGCATAAATTAATATCAGTTTGTGTTATATTGAGTTAGTGAACACAGACGACCACTTGAAGGGACTAAATTCTCCACAGAGAGAAGCGGCGCTACACATTAAAGGGCCGCTTTTAATCGTGGCGGGTGCGGGCGCGGGGAAGACGAAAACTATAACGCACAGAATACTAAATTTGGTGAAAGAAGGAATTGCGCCGGAGAAAATCTTGGCAGTGACCTTCACCAACAAGGCGGCGAAAGAAATGCGCGAACGAGTACAGAAACTCCTGCCACAAGGCACACCCTTTATTTCCACGTTTCACTCTCTTGGAGTACACATCATTAAAGAAAACGCCCGGCTTCTCGGCCACACGAAGTACTTCACCATTCTCGATGAAGGCGACGCCACAAGCATCATCAAAGATGCGATGAAGGAGCTCGGCCTTGATCCGAAACAGTACGACCCGAAGAAGATAAAAGGGGTTATCTCGCGCGAAAAGGGAAAATTCGTCCACCCAGAAGAATTCGTCGTTGAAGGCTCGTTCGGACAAATTGTCGCTCACGTCTGGCGCTTGTATGAACAGCGAAAAATGAAAGAAAATTCTCTCGACTTTGATGACTTGCTACTGAAGGCGGTGAAACTCCTCAAGGAAAACGAGCAAGTTAGGAAAAGTTACCAAGAGCGATGGGAATACATACATATCGACGAATACCAAGACACTAACGAAGTGCAATACTTGATGTCGAAGCTTCTGTGTGGAGATAAGAAAAATATTTGCGCTGTGGGGGATGCCGACCAGAACATCTATTCTTGGCGTGGAGCAAATTTGAAGAACATCTTGAGCTTTGAGAAGGACTATCCGGATGCGACCATCATTATGCTAGAAGAAAATTATCGCTCGACCCAGAACATCCTCGAGGCCGCCAATGAGATAATAAAGAAAAATAAAATGCGTCCGGATAGAAATCTCTTTACGAAGAACGAAGCAGGAGGGAAAATAGGCCTCTATGAAGCAATCGACGAAATGGATGAGGCTGATTTCGTGTCCACAAAAATCCTAGAGATAATGGATAGTTCGGCAGCTGGAGAAATCGCTGTTCTGTACAGAGCCAACTTTCAATCACGAGCCCTTGAAGAAGCGATGCTCCGCTACAACATTCCTTATCAGGTCCTCGGGGTGAAATTTTTCGAGAGAAAAGAAATTAAAGACACGCTGGCGTATCTCCGCGCAGCCTTAAACCCTGACAGCTTGTCAGATATCAAAAGAATAATAAACTTCCCCGCTCGAGGAATAGGGAAGGCGACGCTGGCAAAAATTTTTGCGGGGCAAAAAGATACTTTGCCAATCAAAACCTTAATAAAAGTTAATAATTTCTATGAACTCTTGGAGGAAATAAGTGAGAAAATAAAATCAGCAAAGGCAAGCGAAATAATAAAGTATGTGGTGAAAAAGTCTGGCATCGAGAACGAACTCTTATCAGGCGGAGACGAAGACATTGAGCGCTTAGAGAACATAAAAGAGCTTGCAACCCTTGCGCTAAAGTACGACCCTCCTTCGCACGAGGCTACGGAAGGGCAAGCAGGACGAGGCATAGAAAAGCTTCTTGAAGATGCTTCACTCGCGAGCGACCAAGACAGTTTGATGATAACTTCCGAGAAGAAGGTTGAAACAAATGCTGTGAAACTTATGACTGTGCACGCTTCAAAGGGCTTGGAATTCAAATATGTTTTCATCACTGGGCTTGAAGACGGACTTTTCCCGCACGAGAGGCGCGACGCAAGGCAGGGAAGCGAAGACTCCGAGGAAGAGAGGAGGCTCTTCTACGTGGCGCTTACTCGCGCGAAAGAAAAACTGTTTCTCTCTTTTGCTAATTTCCGAACAATTTTCGGTTCGCGCTCCATAAATACACCGTCAGAATTCCTCGCTGACATCCCTGTCGACCTATTAGAGAGAGAGGGCGAAAATGGTAAGATAAAAACAATTTATATATGACCCATTCAAAAAAACATCTGGGGCAAAATTTTCTAAAGTCGGAAGCGGCGCTACGAAAAATAGTCGAAGTTGGGGAAGTAGGTAGTAGCGACGTGGTTTTAGAAATAGGCCCGGGCAGGGGAGCGCTGACTGCGAGACTACTTGAGAAAGCGGGTGTGGTTGTTGCGGTTGAAAAAGATGACGAGCTTATAGAATTTTTGAATGAGAAATTTGAGACAGAAATAAAAAATAAAAAATTAATTTTAATTAATGCAGATGTTTTAGAATTTAATATAAATGGAGCAATTTTAACTTTTGGGGATGGTCTGGGGATTGTTTCCGAGGACCTGAGCAAAAGTTTAAAATTGCGAAGTTACAAAATTATCGCCAATATCCCTTACAACATTACCGGGGCTATTTTGAAAAAATTTTTAACCGAAGAAAAGCAACCTGAGCGGATGATATTGATGCTTCAGCAGGAAGTGGCGCAGAGAATAGTCGCTCGCGATAACAAAGAAAGCATTTTGTCTATCTCAGTGAAGGCTTATGGTACACCGAAAATGGAAATGAAGGTGCCAGCACGATACTTTTCCCCAGCCCCGAAGGTGGATTCGGCGGTTATTTCTATAAAAAACATTTCTCGTGGCGTATTTAGGAAAAGCGGTATACAAGAAGAACTTTTTTGGCAAATTGTTAAAAAAGGCTTCGCTCATAAGCGTAAAAAGCTATCTTCCAACATAAAAAGCATGTTAAAAAATGCAGATAATTCTGTTCTGGCAAATTTAGGCAACAAGAGGGCAGAAGATTTAACCCTCGCCGAGTGGATTCTACTCGCAAAAGCTTGAAAACTCCTCCAGGGGGACGGACAAGTAGTGCCTAGTTTTCAAATTAGTGATACAATTAAAACATAACTAAATTATTTTTGGCAAAATACAAAAGAGTGCTTCTGATTCTAGTCGCAGTAATTTTTCTGATGGCGCTTTTCTGGATGAAAACCGGAATGCCGTGGAACAATAAAGCAATCTACCAGGGCTCAGATGGCCTTTCGTACGAGAACGCACTTGTGGAAGATTTAATCAAGCGAGATGGAGATGGAGACGGAGTCTTGGATTGGGAAGAAAGTCTGCTCGGGCTTGATCCGACAAAAAGTGAAACGACTCCCGGCACCCCTGACTTGACCACTGCCAACAAACTGCGCGCCGAAAGTTATGCTGGTGCGTCCACGGAAGGGGGTGAACTCGGCGCAGAAGAGAATTTAACCGAAACTGACAAGTTCGCTCGAGAACTTTTCGCCACAGCCACTGCCCTCGAACAGAGCGGCTCCCTCGACCAGGCCACAGCAGATAAAATGGCAGCCTCCTTGGCAGAACATATCACAAATTCTCCACAAGGGAAAGTTTACACACTCACAGATTTAAGGATAACGAATGACAACAGTCTGGTCGCGATAAAAAAATACAATGATTCGCTTAACCTAGCTTTCAAAGATTACACTGTGGGGTATTCCGCCGCTGAAGTTTTCGAAAAATTTCTAGGAGACGGCACTGATATGGATGTAAGTGTGCTAAACGAACTTGATCCCATCATAAAGGAATTTAACAGTAAAATAAGTAGTATGGTAAAAATGGAAGTACCTAAATTCATTTCTGTGTATCACCTTAATATGATAAATGAACTCTCTGGGGTGGCTGGAAACTTGGAAAACATAAAGATGTATGAGAAGGATAGTATCGTGGCGCTAAGCGGTATCACTCAGTATGCCGAGAACACGACGAAACTTGAAACAGCAGTCACAGAGTTAATGACGGTTTTGCTACAGAAATTGAACAATTAAAGCGCGAGAGGTATAATATAAAGAAATTACAATGGCTGGAAATAAAAAATTCATTAAACTTATCTCCGTTATTTTAATCATCGCGGTTTTTATGCCTTCGGTGGCAATACTTTCGACACCAAAGAGGGCAGAGGCGCAAGCGGCCGTTGCAGAAGTGGGCCCCTGGGCGTGGATAAGTAAAGCTTTGATGAGTATGGGAATTTCCCAAGAAACAATTACAGCGCTCATTAAAGGAAAGGAGTGGGCCTGGAAAATCACCGAGGAACTAGCAAAGGCTGCGGCAATGAAAGCCCTGCAGGAAATGACTAAAAGCACCATAACTTGGATTAACCAGGGTTACCACGGAACTCCGCTTTTCTTAGAAAATCCACAGTCGTTCTTTCAAGATATTGTTAAATATGAGGTGAAAACAGCAGTAGATGCGTACGGATATAATGAACTTATGTATCCTTTCGGTCGTGACTTCGCTTTAAATACCATCAACGCCTACAAAAGCCAAATTGCCGAGAACAATGCTTACACTTTAAGTTCGGTAATAAATGACCCTATCCTCTTAAAAAACTACCAAACCGACTTCAATGTTGGTGGCTGGACAGGATTCTTAATTAATACTCAATATCCACAAAATAACTATATCGGTTTCCAAATGACGGCAACTGAAGACCTCGCCAGAAAGATACAAACTCCGGTTAATAATAAATTGGCCGAAGTGCAAAACACAGTAAGCCAGGGAATGGGCTTTCTGTCTCCACAGATGTGTCAAACAAATCCTAGCTATAATAATGATTTTTATAATCAGTTTAACGCGCCAAAGTACAACGAATCAAAATTTGATAAGACATACCTAGAAACTCACCCTTACCCTGAAACAGGAGGAGTTCCAACTCCCGAAGACGAAAATGCTGTGAAAACTTGGGAGCTAAATAGAGATCTGGCTATGGCAGAAGATAGGGGGGAGTGGGGAAAAACCAATGAATGTCCTCCGAACGGAGACGGCTCAAGTGGCCTGGTCAATACCACCCCGGGCGCAGTTGTGGCCAACCAAATTTTCCAGTCTGTGCAAACCCCTACTACACTGAAACAAATGGCAGTTAATTCTGGTACTCAAATTTTGTCTGCTGTTTTCGATCAGTTAATAGGAAAGTTAGTTGATGCGGGTTTGAATGCTTTGGCAAGTAAGACAAACCCTCCTCCACCCCAAGGAGAGGAGTGGAGTTATAACGGCATAAAATTGGGAGGTTCAGCAACCGTAAGTGGCTATAATAATGGGGATGATATTTGGTCTACCCCGGACGAAATTGTTACTGTCGCTGACTTTAAAACAAAAGTAGAGGCGGAAATAAAAAAGACTGAAACAGAGATAAAATATATGTCGAATAATGTGCCGGACAGCTTCGGCCCTGGAACAATGCAAGTCCTAGCACAACTCTGGCCGAAGGCTCAAACCCTCGACATCTGCCAGCCTGGCCCGGACATTAATTGGGGAAATAGATTTGATTCGGAAATGACTATCAACCAAACAAAATTTTCTGGTGACAGCCCTGAAGCGGCTTCAAATTCAAAGGAGCTTGAATATGCCGCCAGCATATTCAAGGATTGGGTAAGCACACAGACTAAGTATGCCCTACCCTCTTCAGCTAGTTACTTAGGAGCAATCGATGATTTGCCTGACTTGGACCAACAAGCAACTCAAGTCCAGAACAAATTAGACGAGAAATCAGATGTACTGACTCAATTAAAACTGATGAAGACAAAACTCGAAACTATGACCGGTGAACCCGCAGCTGGCTCTGAAGAAGAGCGCACACTTTTGTCTCTCTGGTCCCAACGTAAGGCAATCTTAGGACAGATAAGTAACGACATAAGTCTGGGTGAAACTAGTAGCGAGCGAGACATTGTTTTATCTAAGAGCCAAAACCTTGACCAGCTCTTGATACGATGCAAGGAGGAGCGTGTAGCTAAAGGTTGGGACGCACAAGGGGGCCCAGGAAGCAAGCAGTCGGCGGGTGCTGTAACTGAGCAAGTTTACTTCTGCGAGGCGCCCATTGTCGGAGGGTTCTCCCACAAGACATTTATAAATACTGGGACCATTGCTTATCCGCAAATTCCGTTAGTTAATGCCTCAAATGTAGCAAATGGTGGGTCTTCGGTTGACGTAACTATGAATTGTGGAAATATTTTCAGCGCTAGTATTTTGGATTATAAAGGAAATTTGCCAAGTTTCTAGAGACCGAGAATGAATATGCTAGTTAAAAAAATAATTCCGTATTTTCTGATAACTATCATTATCTCTGGGATAGGATTTTTCAGTGGTGCAGAAAAGGCAAGTGCGGCTGATGGGCTGTGTAGTGTTGACATAACGACGATCAGAGTAAGAATGGTCGGGGGGACAGAAGAGGTAACTGAGACAACCTCACAAATACAAAGAACACTTGCCGATACTGTATGTAAGCTAGCAAATCCTGATTTAAGAAAAGTATTAGGCTTAGACGGCGATCAGAGCATCACCAATGTAGAGTGGCAGCCACTCTCAGTTGCCGACAAAAAAATGTGGTGCATTGTACGCGATACCACGAGAAGTGTCCAAGACGGACAGGTTGTAAAACAACTAAAAGACGTAGAAGAAAGAAACTGTAATTATGAACGCCTGAAAGGCTTATATCCTGATCTTAAGCCGGAGCCAACTTTCAGGTATACGCCTGCCTCCACTCTATCTCCAGATTTAATAAAGACGGGAGGCGGAGTAGCCGTAGCGGAAGATATATTTGAGAACATAGTTAAGGGAAAGGCATGTATAGATTTATCTGAAGGCTTTGATATGATGGGGTGTGCTCTGAAATTCACCTACTTCGTACTTTATATGCCCATGGCCGGCGTTCTCTGGCTATCGGCAAAATTCTTCGACTATTTAATATTTGTTACGTTGTCAAGCACATTGTTTAGGGAAGGGTTTGTTAGGGAAGCATGGGCAATTGTTAGAGACCTTTCCAACCTTTTCTTTATCTTGATTCTCTTATATGTGGCTATTGAGATAATTTTAGGTCTGGCTCACGACGCAAAAAAGGCAATTGTCAGAGTTATCGTTGCGGCGTTGCTTATTAATTTCTCTATGTTTTTCACTGGCATTGCCATAGATTCTTCAAATATTTTAGCCTTAGTTTTTTATAATAAACTGCAAACAACATACAAAGATAAGAACGGGGAGCCAGTGGAACGCTCCGGCGACACTCCTGTGGGTGCAGCTAGAGATGTTTCCGGGAGTCTTGCAGACTCATTTAATCTAACGAAAATGGTTACCCCCAAGATTATCAAGGCAACTTCTGTTCCTCTCCCTGGGGGACTCAAATCGTCTGATCCTTCTAGCAGTTTGATGTTGGTAATTCTTCTGGTCGCCATCGCAGTAATGGGGCTTGCGTCGTACGCTTTCCTTGTTGCTGGCTTTTCTTTCGTGGGTCGTTTGGTAGAACTTTGGGTTCTGATTATTGCCTCTCCGTTCGCTTTTATGTCTTCAACCATACACGAGCTAGAGGGGATTAAGGATTGGGGATGGCATAGCTGGCTACATCGCCTGCTCACAGCCTCATTTATGGCCCCGGCATTTATGTTTTTCTTGTATTTTATTTTCAAGTTGAGTGAAGCTGGGGTAAAAGATATGTTACAACCAACAAAAGATAGCGGCGAGTCGCTGATTTTACTTTTGCTGAGTTTCGTCTTGCCCGCACTTTTAATTATGATTCTTCTCTTGAAATCTGTGAGTCTTGCGAAGGCTAGTGCCGGTCAAATGGGTGAAACGGTTGCTAAGTGGGGAGAAAAATTAGGAGGGATGGCTGGCGGACTAGCGCTCGGAGCAGCGACAGGTGGCGCCGGGTTAGCATTAGGAGGTGCAGCAGCGCTGGGAAGAAACACTGCTGGAAGAACGGCAGCTGCCTTGGCAGAAAGTAATAAATTTAAAACTTGGGCCGCAGACAGCAAGTTGGGTAAGCGCGCCATGAATCTCACGAGTGGTTTAGCCTCTAGCAGTTTTGATCTCCGGGGGGTTAAACTAGGAGGTAAGGGTTTATCATCGGTTTCGGGACTTAAGGGCATAGGCAAAGGGCAAGAAGGTGGGTTTGTAAAAGCTAGAGCGGAGGCGGTTAAGAAAGAGGAAGAATTCGCAAATAAAGTATTAGACACTGGAGATTATGCAAAAGCAGAAATGTCGCGAGGGGGTATGTCGCAAGCTAAGGCAGATAAATTAATTAAAACAATGATTGATGGAGGGATGACTGACCTAGGAGATGTAAATAAATATCGAACCGCTCTTATGGGCAACGGTGTACGAAAGGAGAACCTAGGGGAGGTTTCTAGATACTTGAACACTTCTCGCCGAAACACCTACGCAGACAGACTCGAAAAACGTGCAAAAAATTGGCAGAGCAAAGCCGGCACATGGTTTGCTTCTAAAAATATTGCTGCAAACAAAATACGCAAGGACTCACATCAGCAAAAAGAAGAAGAGGAGTTGGCTCATGTAATACATAAAGTGGTGGAAGAAGCGGAAAAAGGCCACGGCAAGGGACATGGAAAAAAGCATGATGCGGAGGAAGAGACTACGGAACCAGCACATCCAACACCACCTCAAGATGGAGGTGGCTCTGCGCCAACGCCTCATCCTCATGCATAAAAATATGACTTCCGAAATAGAACAAATAATTAAAAATCAGTGGAATCAATTACCGGAAGGGGTAAGGTCTATTCTAGCAAACCCTGAGCTTAGCCTTAAAATTAGAACTCTTGGAAAAAATATCGGGCTGACAGACGAACAATTACCAACACTAGAAACTGAAACTTTTTTGGTTTTGTTGGGACTATCTAATCCTAGAAATTTTAAACAGGAACTGCAGCGTCGCTTGGGTTTACCGGGAGAATCCGCTAATGTTGTGTCGGCAGAAATAGTAAGAAATATATTAAGTGGATTGGAAATCGAGCTCGAACACATTTTCCGCAGCGTTAATGTAAGCGGGGAAAACGAAAATTCTATGATTGTTTCTGATCAACTACCTGAGAATTCTTCTTGGTATGAAAATATTGTTTTTATTTTATCAGGTGGGGATTTTAATGCTTTTGATGAGGTATAAAATGATATAATTAAAATATGCAAGAAGAACGAGATCGGTTACAAGTTAAAATAGATGAAGCTAGAAAGAAATTGCCAGAAATTACTCGGCAGGCTATAGACGCAGTAGACGTTAAAGAAGTAATTTGGGAAATTCATAAGGAAAATAAGTACGACCTTACACAACTCGGGGACCTGGAACTAGAAACAACACTACTTCTATGTGGTCTTATTGAGCCTGATGATTATCCTAAGGACATACAAGAAAGGCTTGGAATAAGCGAAAACGAAGCAGGCGACTTAGTAAAATTAATGAATGAAAAAGTTTTCAAAAAAATTCGTAACAAACTCATTGAAAACACCAAACAGAAACCCGATTCCCGAGAAAAAGCCCCTGCAGTACCCGCCTCAGAAATAAGCAATCAGGAGCTTAAGAAGGCGGGAATAGAGGTTATGCCAAGCGCTTCACCTGTGCCAAGCAATGAAGTAAAGCCAGAAACCCGCGAAGAAATTTTAAAAAGGTTGGAACAACCTGAAATTGCAGCCCCTGCTGGCGGGTCCCATCCAATTCTAGCTGAAAAGCTTTCCGGTCCTATGCAAATTCCATCTTCTGCGACAGTACACTCACTGGACAACCTTACTAAACCAGCGGCAACACCCGCCGCCACTTCGACGAAAGCTCCCGCTCCTCAAAAATACGACGTGGACCCTTATCGGGAACTCCCAGAATAGGTTCTGTTTGTTACTAAAAATAAAATTTTCAGGTATAATTGAATTAGCTCGCTAGCTTTGAGCTACCCAATGCAATTCAAGGTCCCTCAATTTTTAGACATAGAAGATAAAATTTTCGGCCCTTTCACTTTTCGGCAGTTCGTTTATCTTGCCGGAGGGGCGGGGTTGTGCTTTGTGTTATACAGACTCCTGGGATTACTCTGGAGCTCGCTGCCAATATTGTTCGTCGGCGGGTTTGCTGGAGCTCTAACTTTCTACCGTCCGAACAATAAACCGTTTATCAATATGCTTGAAGCGGGAATAAAATATTTATTTCAAAGCAAGCTGTATATTTGGGAAAGACGGATGGGGCAAGCCGGCCAGGCCCGAGATTCAAAACAAGAAGCACTCACTGCGGCTCAGACATCTAGCGCCACTCAGGTTGGAGCTCGCCTAACAGGGGAAAAGCTTCGAGACCTTGCTTGGAGCTTGGATGTATTGGATTTAAGTAGGGAAAAGAAAAACTAATATGGCACTTAGCGCAAAAGCAACCCAAGATTTCGTTCCGATAAGAGAAATACGCGATGGCGTTATCATTTTGAAGGACGGCGGGCTACGAGCGATAGTTCTTGCCAATTCCGTTAACCTGTCTCTCAAATCAGAGGATGAACAAAAGGCAACTATCGCGCAATTTCAAAACTTTCTGAATACCTTAGACTTCTCGGTACAGATATCCGTTCAATCTCGCCGACTCGACATCCGCCCATATCTGCTGCTTTTAGAAAACAGGATGAAAGTACAAAATGAACCTTTGCTTAAATTGCAGACTAAAGAATACATAGAGTTCATTCGCAATTTCACCGAGTCGGTAAGTATAATGACGAAAAGCTTCTTCGTAGTCGTGCCATACACCCCCACAACCCTACAGTCAGATGCGAGCTTTTTAGATAAATTACTTTCCAGGAAGAACGCTGCTCAGCAACAAGCTGCCCAACAGATAGCGTTTGAGGAAAAGAAGTCCCAGCTTGAAGAAAGGGTGGCCGTCATATCACAAGGGCTAGGGCGTTGTGGTATTAACTCTGTACAGCTAGGAACTGAGGAAGTGGTAGAAGTTCTTTATAAAGTTTTTAACCCCGGAGAGTTGGAAGGTAAAATTAAAGTAGCATAACATTATGTCATTTTTTGATAAATTATTAGGAAAAAAGGAATCTAAGGGCGAAGAAGAAACAGCTGCTTCGACATTGGCAGTCTTGCCAGAGCAAATTTATGAATCGGGAAATTTGGAACTCCAGGACATAATTGCTCCTTCCGCGCTAAAGATAGAGCCAAAGGCCTTAAACCTTGGGGAGAAAATTGCCCGCACATTTTTTATAATTTCTTATCCGCGATTCTTGTCTGACAACTGGTTTTCGCCCATTATAAACCTCGATAAGGTTTTTGACATTTCAATTTTTATACACCCGATAGATACCTCCCTTGCCCTGCGTCAATTTCAGAAAAAGGTTGCCGAAGTGCAAAGCCAGATAAGCGTCCGCGAAGGGAAAGGCATGGTGCGTGATCCTATGCTCGACACAGCGTATCAAGATCTCGAAAGTTTACGTGACAGCTTAATCCAGGCCCAAGAAAAGATGTTTGATATCGGTGTGTACATAACCATTTATGCCGACAACGAGCTTGAGCTGTTCAAGGTAGAAAGTGAAGTAAAGTCTATTCTAGAATCCAAGCTTATTTACATCAAGCCTGCGTTATTCCAACAAGTGGAGGGTTTCAAAAGTGTAATCCCGATAAATACCGACCTTTTGGGGATTACCCAGAAACTCAATTCTGAACCCTTGTCGAGTATCTTTCCCTTTATATCTTTTGACCTAACTTCAGATAAAGGAATTCTCTACGGAATTAACCGACATAACTCCAGTATGGTTATTTTCGATCGTTTTTCTCTGGAAAACTATAACTCAGTCACTTTCGCCAAATCCGGTTCGGGTAAATCTTACGCCACCAAGCTAGAAATCCTTCGGTCGCTTATGTTCGATACGGATGTTATTGTTATCGATCCCGAAAGAGAGTATGAATTCCTTTCAGAAACAGTGGGTGGAAGATATTTCAATATCTCTCTTTCTTCCGATCACCACATAAATCCTTTCGACCTGCCTATCCCGCGTGAAGACGAAACCGCAGAAGATGTTTTGCGTTCCAACATCATAAACCTGGTGGGATTGTTCCGCTTGATGTTAGGCGGGCTTTCGCCGGAAGAAGACTCAATGGTAGACCGTGCAATTTCGGAAACTTACGCAATGAAAGACATAACGCCGGAGTCAGACTTCTCGAATATCGACCCCCCGCTTCTTTCGGACTTTGAAATGGTACTCTCGGGTATGGACGGCAGCGACTCTGTGGTGCAGAGATTGGTGAAGTACACCCGCGGCTCCTGGGCCACGTTTCTAAATCGACCCTCAAACGTAGACATAAATAAAAAGTTCGTCGTTTTCTCCGTGCGAGATATGGAAGACGAGCTTAAGCCTATCGCAATGTATATCATTATGCATTATATTTGGAACACTATCAGGAAAAATTTGAAGAAGCGCATCTTGGTAGTCGACGAGGCTTGGTGGATGATGAAGTCCGAAGATACCGCCTCTTTCCTTTACTCTATCGCTAAACGAGGGAGAAAATATTACTTGGGCCTTTCGACAATAACTCAAGACGCCGCCGACTTTATGAAATCTCCTTATGGGGTGCCCATAATCACAAACTCCTCCATCCAGCTCTTACTTAAACAATCCCCAACAACCATCGACATTCTCCAGCAAACCTTTAACCTAACCGACGAGGAAAAATACCTCCTACTTGAGTCCAATGTAGGGGAGGGAATATTCTTCGCCGGGTTAAAGCATGTGGCTATAAAAATAGTGGCCTCTTATACCGAAGACCAAATCATCACTTCTGACCCTTCGCAAATCCTTTCTAACAAAAAAGCGAAACAGGACGAGGAGAAAGCGGAATTGGCTAAGAAGTAAGTAGGCTATTAGGCCCTAGGCAACTAGGCATTAGCTTTGGTATAATACTTTATAATGAGATTAAGGATCTTTTTTCTGCTTCTAATATTTTTGCTCCCTATGACGGCTGGAGCGATCTCCCCGTCAAGTATTTTAGTAAACGTCTCTCCAGAAAATCCTGCGCCGGATGAAAGTGTTTATATTTCTTTAAACAGCTATGCTGCCAACCTTGACAGTGTGGCCATATCTTGGCTCGTAAATGGAAAAACTGTGTCTTCGGGCATTGGTAAAAAGTCCCTCACGGTAACGGCGCCTGGCGCTGGGCAAGAAATGCGCATTTCTACTAGCATCGCCTTCGCTGATGGCAAAGTGGATAAAAATATAGTTTTGCGTCCGGCGGTTATGGCCCTTATCTGGCAAGCCAATGATGCCTACGTCCCCCCTTTCTATAAAGGCAAGGCGCTCCCTACAACAGGGAGCGATATAAAGATTGTGGCTATGCCTGAGCTAAAGAGCGGTTCGCAGCCCGTAAATATCAAAAATATGGTTTATGCTTGGAAGAAAGATTACAACAATGACCAAGGAGCCTCAGGTTATGGTAAAAATTTCTATATTTTCACCAATGACTACCTCGAGGACTCCAATGTAGTGAGCGTCGTTGCTTCCACCACAGACCAGAAGTACTCTTCCGCAGGGGAGATAACTGTCGGTATCTTCGAACCTAAAATTTTATTTTACAAAAATGATGCTTCGCTCGGGACCCTCTGGGAACACGCCCTCGCTGACGGTCACCGCATAAACGGCGAAGAAATTCTCGAGGCAGCTCCTTACTATATCTCGCCTGAAGATATCCGCCTTCCTTCCCTTACCTGGGACTGGTCCATAAATGGTACTTATGTTGGCGTTTCAAGCTTAAAGAAAAATGCGCTTCCGGTTAAAGCTAACCCTGGCGCATCTGGCACCTCGCGCATAAAAGTGGAAATAAATAATAAATACAAATTATTCACTTCGGCCGAAAAGGAGCTCGACGTGCAATTTTAATTATGAAAAAAATTTTATTTTACATTTTAATACTTACCACTTTAACCTTTTCTGTCTCGTCAAACATTTTCGCAGCTACTGTGTGCCAAGAAGGAACGGTCCCTTCCCCAGACGGCAACTCCTGTGTCCCAGCGCCCACCCCTGTCTCTCCCACAACATATCAGCTTTTATCTCCACTACCTTGCCCAGATGGCGCTGCGGGTTGTTCGGGAACTAAACTTGAAAGTTTTGATACTGCCTTAGATAAAAACGCGGGTTTGGCGCCATATTTAAACACGATGATAAAGATCTTCATCGGCATTTGCGCCGTGTTGGCTGTGGTGATGATAGTAATAGGTGGCTTGGAATATATGACTAGCGAGCTCCCCAGCAACAAAGAAGGTGGTAAAAATAGAATCACTCAAGCTGTGTTCGGCCTTATTCTCGCACTTGTCGCCTGGCTAATACTCTACACCATCAACCCAGCTCTCCTCGATGCGGATTTGAAAAACGTGGGGACTGCCACGGTGACGGTCACTTTAGACGAAAAGATTAAAATATATTCTGGTGGAGGAACCTGTGAACCTATCACAACGGGTCTATGTAGCCCGGAAAATTTAGCTGGAGCTGGTTTTGCGAATGGCACACAGGCTTCGTCTATATGTAAAGGGGAAAGTAATGGGAACGCTAGTTTGCAAAGCGAGGTAGATAAATGTAAAGACGGAAACTCTTTTTCTTTTGGTTTATTTCAAGTAAATGTCATCGCCCATGCAAATGAAATTCCTGGTGGGGTGTGTAGTGGTATATTTGAAGTAAGCGGCGGAGGGACTCAAGGTGCCTGTATGCCGGGAAAAAGCAAGAATGGTATATGTTTTGAACGAGACTGTAGTGTAAAAAACCCCACCAAATACCAATCGTGCATAAATTACATAAACAACCCTGCCAACAACATAGCTTATGCAAAAAATTTGCAAGCGGCGCGAGGGTGGGGGCAGTGGGGCGCCAATGCCTCATGTCATTTTTAATTATTTTATGTCAAAAAGAAATTTTACACTTCTAATAATCGTCCTGGTAATCGTTGTTGCGGTACTTTTCGGATTTTTATTTTATAAAAACGCGCCAGTCGCTCCCGGGGAAGAACCGGGGGGCACAAACTTTTTCTCACAATTTAATCCTTTCAGTAATAACGACAGCACTACGCCTGACGTCACTCCTCCGCCTACCGACATTTCAGATTACGTGCCTCCAGAAGAAGAAACCAACTTATCACTTCTTAAGGTCTCCAGTATGCCTGTGGCAGGGTACACAGTCTTCCAGAAAGAAAGATTTAAGGAGGTGCCTGTAGTAGCTCCTAGCGCAATGGAAGGGGAAGGAGCTCTCCCTGCCCCTGTTCCAACAAAACCAACCCCGCCACAGACAGAATTTGTGCCCGCGCTTAGATATGTGGACCGCGCTACCGGGAATATTTATCAAACTTTCGCAGATAAAATTGAGGAGCGTAAATTCTCAGTCACAGTAATTCCTAAAGTGTATGAGGCAGTGTTCGGAAACGGGGGAGAGGCTGTAGTAATGAGATATGTTAAAGGCGATGGAAAAAGTATAGAAACTTTCTTCGGCAAACTGCCAAAGGAAATTCTTGGTGGGGACAGCACGGGAGAGAACGAAGTGCGAGGAACTTTCCTCCCCGCTAATATTACCGACCTCAGCCTCACCGCCGATGGTAAAAATTTGTTTTATCTTTTTGATTCCGGAGAAACAACCATAGGCACAACCCTTGACCTCACTACGGAGAAAAAAGCTCAGATTTTTGACTCCGCTTTCAATGAATGGCTCCCTCTTTGGCCTAATAGCAAACTCATAACACTTACAACCAAGCCTTCATACCTAGCCCCAGGATATATGTATAAGTTAGATACGGGCACCAAGGGCTTTAGCCAGATTTTGGCAGACATAACTGGACTTACGACACTTACTAGCCCTGATGGAAAAAAGGTTTTGTATGCGAACAATACTCTAGCCTTAAATATTTACCACACGGACACCAAAGTTTCCGAATCTCTCGGCGTCAGAACCCTGCCTGAGAAATGTGTCTGGGGTAAAGATAGTCTTGTTATTTATTGTGCTGCGCCGAAAATGGTAACAGGAGCAAACTATCCAGACATATGGTATCAGGGAGAAACATCCTTTGATGATCAAATTTGGAAAATAGAAGTAGAGACTGGAAGTGCCTCTATCCTCCTTGACCCAGCCAGTACTACGGCAGGAGAAAACGTAGACGGCATTAAGCTCTCTCTTGACCAAGGAGAAAAATATTTATTTTTCGTAAACAAAAAAGACTCTTTCTTGTGGAAATTCGATTTGGAATAGTAAACTTATTTCAGTTCTCCTATATACTTGATTACAACCCGGCGTGAGTTGCCGGTACCGATAGATTCTGTTTCGAGGTCTCGCGCTTCGGACAAAAATTCGTGAACAATTCTGCGCTCAAAGGCCGTCATCGGGTCAACTTCTATATTTGATTTAAAGTATCTTGCTCGCTCGGACATCATATGCGCTACGGCACGAATACTGTCGATGTGTTTCTTTTGGAAACCGTTGATATCTACTAAAATTCCCATTCTCTCGGGATTCGCTTCCCTCTTGGCATAATTGCGAGCCTCAACAATTCGGTGCACGAGGTGATTTAAGGCGTGGAGCCCTTCCGCATCGCGACCGATGAAGAGATGTGGTTCATTTACTTCAACTGAAATCCACACGTTGCCCGGCTTTTCTTCGATAACAGAAATTTCCCGTGGTTCTCCTGCGGTTTTTTCTATCAAGTCCTTTATTAAATTGCGTATTTCGCTTGTGTCCATTTCTAAATATGTTGATCCGGCTTACTAAACTCTTTTCTTTTGACATAAATCTGTTGCCCCGCCATAAAGACGTTGCTCGTAATCCAGTAAAGCGCCACGGCTCCGGAAATACTGTAGGCGATGAAAGCTACAATGAAAGGGAAGATATATTTCATCTGCAGGTGCATACTCTTGGCAAAGCTGTCAGAGAACGAACCCGAGTTCGAAGAACTGGTAGGGGTGGGTTTAGGCATAAAGTGAGCTTGTAGGTATTGTGAAACTCCCGCTAAAATGGCAAGAACCACACTTTTGCCAGCAATATCAAGCACCCCTAAAAACATCATATTAGCATGCTCGGGTACTGGGATGAATGAATACAAGTAACCGTTCTGGAAACTTATTCCTCGAGAAAATACGTAATACAAAGCGAAAATTATAGGGATTTGCACCAGAACCAGGAGACAACCGGAAAATGGGTTAACTTTATGTTTCTTATATAGTTCAAAGGTAAGCTTGGCCTGCTCTTCCTTAGAAGCTCCGCTAGTCTTTATTTTACTGAGCTCGGGCTGAAGCATATTCATTTCAGCCTGGCTTTCAATAGAGCGGTGCGAAAGCGGAAGGAGAATGAGCTTTACGATAATGGTTAAGATTATAACCGCAAGACCGACGTCTCCGCCGGGGATAACTGAAACCAAGAACGCTAGGGCATTTAATAATGGCTCATACAAAACTGTGTTCCAGATGTTTGAAATCATAGTCTCATCTTATCTCAAAATCTCAAAAAGTCCACCCAGTGGTATATTTTTATCCTTTTTTAGTGCTCTTCTAATTCTACCTGAGCGGGTCCATATGGTTTTTCTGCCAGGGGTGACAGCGTAAGATACGGAAAAATCCCAGACGGGTTCCTTTGAGTGTCCCATATTTTTCTACGGCTTGTTTGGTGTACTCCGAGCAGGTGGGGTAGAAAACGCAAGCTGGTCGAAAAAGAGGGGAGATGTACTTCTGGTATAAACTAATTAATTTTACTGAGTATCGTCTCAATTTCATTTTTTAACGTTTCGTTGTTGTCTTGATATTTCTTAAACACGAATGCCCCAGTAAGACCCTTTGGGAGCTTTTTCTCCTGCTTGCTTAAGGCCAAATACCCCAACCGGCGCAAGGCATTTCTTTTAACAGCAAGCTTAGCCGTACTTTTCGGCACAATAAAAGAAATTCGCGGCTCGCCCCCCGCTACTTTTGTATACTTGAAACTCAAAGAAGGGGAATTTAAGAATCTTCCCTCTTTAAATATTCGATCTATGGCCTTTTTGTCGGCCCTATTCTTCTTAGGAAGCATTAGCTATGAGAGCTAGACAGAAAGTCGCGCTCGGCCCTTTCTCCTCCGCTTTACCAATACCTTCTTGCCGGTCTTAGTTCGGGAACGCACCAGAAAACCGTGCGATCTTGCCCTTTTCCTCTTTTTGGGTTGATATGTTTGCGACATATATAAGAGTGTATAATAAAAAAAGCCGTAAGGCAACTGGTGTGTCTTTTATCCACAGTTTATTAACACAGTTAATAAGTCGGGAAGAGTGCCGTTTGATTTATAAATAGTATAATACTGACCTATGAATACAAAGCAGTTGTGGAAGAATTGCCTGCTCCAGATAGAGGCGAGCATGTCAAAAGCAAATTTCAGCACCTGGTTTAAAAACACATCTATTGTAAAAGAGGAAACGGGGATAATTTACATTGGCGTACCTAACGAATTTGTCCGCGATTGGTTAATGAACAAATACCATAAGCTCATTACTAAGACCATCGCCGACGCTTATGAAAATATGCGTGCGGTTGAGTACACTATAACCAAAATAGAGGTAGAAAAAGAGTCTTCTACGGCCCCAGTGAGTGAGACCACTGAGAGGGAGCTGCCTTTAAAGGATTTATACATCAATCCGGACGATAATTTGAACCCGAGGTACCATTTTAACTCTTTTATCGTGGGTGCTTTCAATGAGTTGGCGTATGCGGCATCTCAAGCGATCATTGATTCTCCTGGAACGAAGTATAATCCGTTTTTCATTTACGGAGGCACAGGACTCGGGAAGACTCATATGATCCAAGCCGTTGGAAACTCCATCAAAGATAAATATCCGAACAAGAAAGTTCACTATATGACCCTGGAGAAATTCGCCACCGACTTCATAAACGCCCTCCAGAACAACAAAGCGAACTCTTTCAAAGAAAAATATCGAAAATACGACCTTTTGATTATCGACGACATTCAATTTATTGGTAAAATGGAAAAAATTCAGGAAGAACTCTTTCACACCTTCAATACTTTCCATGAAAGCAACAAGCAAATAATATTTTCTTCAGACAAACATCCTAATTACATCCCAGAGCTTGCCGACAGGCTAAAGTCTCGGTTTGCGGCGGGGATGATAGTTGATATTTCTGAACCAGAGTATGAGTCCCGCCTGGCAATCCTAAAAGTTAAACTGCGCGACCTAAATATTGACCTAGAGCAGGAAGTTGTGGAGTATATAGCTGGGGTTGTTCAAGGTAATATCAGAGAATTAGAGGGGAGCTTAAACCTGGTAGTAATGCAGTATCGCCTTAAAAACAAGCCTTTAACTGTTATTGAGGTTAAAAACCTACTTAAAAACAACATGCGTCCAAAGAAAAACATCGCCATTAAGGATGTTGTGAAGATTGTGAGTGATTATTATAAACTTGAGGAGGCTTCTGTTTATGAAAAAACTCGAAAAAAGGAGATTGTGAAGGCGCGCCAGGTGGTTATGTATTTACTGAGAGAAGATTTTAATGTTTCCTACCCATTAATAGGACAAAAGTTGGGGGGTAAGGACCATACAACAGTTATTCATTCTTGTTTAAAAATAAAAACAGATTTAAAGAGCGACCCACAACTACTTCAAGAGTTGGAACAAATAAGAATTATGTTTAAATAGCTGTGGGTAAGTTAAGAAAAACATACTAACAACTTTCATTTCAATTGTTAATAAAAAATGATAATTAAATTAAGATAATATTAAAAGATAAATATTACTAAAAATTAAAGAAGGTTGTTAGTTAAAAATAAGATTAAAATTTTACAAAATAACCATATAAAGTAATATTGAAAAATTTTATCCACTTATAAACACAACTAGTATTACTAATAATTTAAATATATAAAATATAAACATATGAAAATTGAATGCTCTGTTGAAAAAATTAAAAATGCAATTTACCAAACCGAAAGGGTTACAGGTAAAAATCTAACCCTGCCAGTTTTAAGTTCTATCCTTTTAATCGCTTCGGGGAAATCTTTAAAATTACGAGCCACAAATTTAAGTATTGGTATTGAAATAGAAATCCCAGCAAAAATTGAAAAAGAAGGAATTTTAGCAGTTTCTGGGTCGGTTTTAAATGCGGTCTTCTCTAACTTACCTACTAATGATAATGTTTTCCTGGAGGAAAAGAATGGTAATTTGTCGGTTAAAACAAAAAAGAGCCAAATAATACTCAAAGGGCAATCCCATGAAGATTTCCCAACTATACCATCTGTATCTGGATCAAATTTTGAAATAGATTCCAAAAAATTTACAGAAGGAATAAAATCTGTGTATTATAGCTCCTCGGTTTCAGATATAAAGCCAGAAATATCCAGTGTGTTTATGTATACCAATGATGATGGCTTGGTGTTTGTTTCCACTGATTCGTTCCGCTTAGCAGAGAAAAAAATAAAAGCGAAGGGGATTGAAGAAATACCTGGAATTATAATCCCATTTAAAAATGTAGTTGAAATTTTACGAGTATTCGGGGATGCAAGTGGTGTTATTAAGGTGTGTTTTAATAAAAACCAAATATCATTTTCTTCCGATAATATATACCTAACCTCTCGGATTATTGATGGAATTTTCCCCGATTATCGACAAATATTACCTAAAGATACTTCTACGGAGATAGTGGTTTTGAAGCAAGACTTGCTTAACGCCCTAAAATTATCAAATGTATTTTCTGATAAATTTAATCAAGTAAACTTTTCCGCCGACCCGAAACAGAAAATTCTTGAACTATCCTCTACTAATAATGATGTGGGTGAGAACAAAACCCGATTAGACGCAGTGTTGAAAGGGGAAGGGGTGGAACTAGGCTTCAATTATAAATACTTCTTAGATTGCTTCCAATCTATTACAACCGATAGTGTTTCAATAAAAATGTCCGGCGGCAGCAAGCCAATGGTTATAACCCCGGTTTCTGACACATCCTTCACATACCTCATAATGCCAATGAATAGGTAGGGTTCGAAGAAATTTAAATTATGATAGAGATAAAAAACCTACTCGAAAGATTCTCGAGCATAATTCTCTCCGAAGAGAACAAGAGAGAGTCGGTTCGTAGGGCAGTTTCGGAAACACTCCACATGGAGATAAAAAGTGAGGATGTAAAAATAAAAAACAGTGTTATTTATTTAAACATAAAACCCATCTACAAAAACGAAGTTTTAATGAAGCGGGAGCAAATTTTTAAAAGGCTGCAAGAGCTATTTTTAGGGAAAAATCCACCACTTGAAATAAGGTAATTACTCGCTAATTTTGAAGGTAGTTGTGGTTTCTCCTCTATTGTATATTTTGTCGTAGTAAACTATTTTAAGTTCATTCACCACTTGGAGATTTTCTAGGTTTTGTGGGGTGAAAGAGTAGTTAAATGGTGGAGTAAGGTTATCCATATATATATCATTAATAAACACATCCACCTTCTCAATTGGGTAAGAGCCTAAGTTTTTTAATAAAAGAGATATTTTCTGATCCTGTGGATACACAGCGTCATTCTTTGGAGAAATTATGGACATTTGAGACCTGCTAACTCCGGTATGAATGTCATCAGCCCCAACTGGTTTATCAGCCCAGGCGGTTACGGGGTACTTCAATTTGTTCTGTGCCCACCAGTTCTGAACGGCAGTTTCCCAGTTGTTAAATTGATAGTCATTCCCGGGATTCACTGGAGCCGGGCCGGTTATGTCTTTTCTATCTACCCAGTACAGTATTGAATGGACATTGGTGACAACTCTCTCTTCACGGGTCTCAAGTGGTGTGTCGGCGGTAGCAAGCTTGCCCGAAATTTTATCAATGAAGAAGCTCTCACCCCCCTGCCAATATCCACGGAGGACGGGCTTGGTGGTGAGAGGGTCTACTTCAAGGTTTGGTTCTTCAAAGGTTTCGTTCGGCACAACCTTCAGAGCCTCATTCATAAATTTATTCCAAATAGGACCTGCAAGGGCTGCACCACCTTTTCGCATAGGAGTGTTGTCGTTGTTTCCAGCCCAAACCCCCACTACAACGGAAGGAGTATAGCCTATTGTCCAGGCGTCCTTGTTGTTGTTGGTGGTTCCGGTTTTTACAGCAACATCCCTACCTGGTATATTTAAAACCGAGTTAGCCCCAAACGTAGGGATACGTGCAGAGTTATCAGACAATATGTCGGAAATAATTAAAGCGGTATTTTTCGGCAGGACTTCCCGAGGAGCTGGAGTAAATTCTTCTAAAACTTGCCCTGTCGAATTCTCAACTTTTATAATTCCAGTGTAAGAATTCTTCATTCCGCTATTGGCAAATACTCCATAAGCCGTAGTCATGTCGAGGAGGGACACTTCACCGCCTCCGATAACCAATGTCAGACCGTATCTACCAGGGTCACCGAGGGTGCTGATCCCCATATTCTCGGCAGTGCGCAGGGCGTCTATAGTACCAGCTAAATAAAACAATTTTACTGCGGGAATGTTGATTGACTGAGCTAAGGCGTCTCGGAGTTTCATTGGGCCTCGAAAAGCGCCGTCATAGTTTTGAGGCATATAACAATCTGATGCACTTCGTCCACCCTTCGGTCGCCCATACGGGTCGCAGGTTGATTGAAATTCTGTAGGTACATCGAAGAGTACTGTGTCCTCTGTAAAGCCCTTATTGAAGGCCGTAGCGTAAATGAAGGGCTTAAAGGAGGATCCTGGCTGGCGGGCGGCGGTGGCCACGTTGAAATTGCCATCAATTGCTTTATCGAAATAATCTCTCGAGCCTACCATTGTAAGTATTTGTCCGGTCTTGGGGTCTATGGCCACAAGCGCAGCATTTTTACCATTCCAGCTCTTCTCGTTTTCAAGTGCGCCTTCACGCACAAACTCTTCAGCTTTCGCCTGAAGTTCAGCATCAATTGTGGTTATTACTTTAAGTCCACCGTTTTCCACCATGTCGGCTCCGTACTTCTCTTCCAGATATTCCCTAATAAAAAATACAAAATGAGGGGCTTTAATTCCCGCAGTTGCCTGTGGTACAAACGTTACCACCTCACTTTTAGCGGAATTGTATTCTTCCTCGGTTATAAATTTCAACTCAAGCATCCTGCGCAATACCAAATTTTTCCTAGATTCTAGGCGGTCTTTATGTTTCCCGTAAGGGGAGAGCACTGTCGGAGACTGGGGAATAGAAGCAAGGTAGGCTGCCTCGGCGAGCGTAAGGTCGAGAGCACCCTTGTTGAAGTAAGTATTCGCGGCGGCCTCGATGCCGTAGATGGTGCCGCCATAAGGAACCTCGTTCAAATAATATTCCAAAATTTCTTCTTTCGACATTACCCGTTCAATTTTCACTGCGAGAACCCACTCCTTAATCTTGCGTATATACCTGTCGAGACCTTGTTCCGAGCTAAGCAAAGTATTTTTTACCAACTGTTGCGTTATCGTCGAGCCACCTCCACCTATCCCTATGTGCGTTAGGTTGGATAGCACCGCACGCATTGTAGAAGTTATGCGGATGCCGTGGTGGTTGTAAAATTCCGAGTCCTCAATGGCGACAGTGGCGTTCTTGATATTCGGGCTCATTTTGTCGAAAGTCACATTGGTGCGTTTGATGTCTTGGTGGATGTCATAGAGGAGCACTTGGCCTGTGCGGTCGTATATTTTTGTTGAGTTAGCAATTTTGCGAGCGTCGAAGGAATTAAAGTCGGGAATTTTCATCGAAAACAAAAACAGAACTACGAGTCCAGATATTAATATTGCCCCGCTCCCCAGAAGAAGGGCGGTATTTTTAAGTAGTTTTTTATTTTTGTGCACTTTTTTCAGGAATTTAAGCATACTTAATCATAGCAGAAAATGTGTTATAATCGAAGACAATATGAAAGCCGTAGCACAGGGGGACAAAATAACAGAGTTACTTACCCGTGGAGTAGACAAAATATATCCTTCACGCGAAGCGCTCGAAGAAGCCCTTCGCTCCGGCAAAAAACTCAAGCTCTACCAAGGCTTCGACCCGACAGGCGACAAGCTTCACCTCGGGCATATGGTTGGCCTCCGTAAACACAGACAGTGGCAAGATTTAGGCCACGAAGTAATATTCCTCATTGGTGACGGCACCGGGCAAGCAGGAGACCCCACCGGCAAGAAGAAAACCCGAGAGAAATTTTTCACTCAAGAAGAATTACGCGCGAATGCTAAAGGTTATTTAGAACAAGCTTCTAAAATAGTGCGCTTTGGTGGCGAGAACCCGATCAAGATTCTTTATAACGGCGACTGGCTTAACAAGCTTACTCTGCCGGAAATTTTAAATATCCTGGGAAATTTTTCGGAGCAACAGCTAGTAGAACGGGATATGTTTCAAGAACGTTTAAAAAAACAAGAAGAAATTAATATGCGGGAATTTATGTACCCAGTACTTCAGGCCTACGATTCTGTGGCGATGGAAGTCGACTTGGAGCTTGGCGGCTCTGATCAGACATTCAATATGCTCGCGGGGCGGACATTAATGAAAAAAATGAAAGGCAAGGAAAAGTTTGTGATGACTACGCCACTACTTTCTGATTCAAAAGGAGTAAAAATTGGAAAAACAGAAGGTAACGTCATAGGCCTCACCGACGAACCTAATGATTTGTTTGGGAAAATTATGTCTTTGGGTGACGACGCAATTATTCCGATGTTTACCTTACTTACTGATGTGCCGACAGAAGAAATAAAAACTTTTAATCTAAAAAAGGATGCGATGATGCTCAAAAAGAAGGTAGCAAAGATTCTAGTAGCAACCCTACACTCAGAAAAGGAAGCGCAGGAAGCCGAAGATAGCTTCAGCAATACTTTTCAGAAAAAAGAAATTCCCGAAGAAGTCGAGGAGATAAAATTAGGTAAAAATTTACTCGACACCCTAGTATCAAGCAAGGTGGCTCTGTCTACCTCTGCCGCGCGCCGACTTCTCGAAGAAGGGGCAATTACAGATATGACCGACAACAAGAAAATCTCGCTCAAGAGTGAATTAATCCCCGGGCACGTGTATCGAGTGGGCAAACACAAGTTCATAAAAATAAAATAGCCCCGAGCGGGGCTATTTTATTAATGAAACCTATCGTCCGGATCGTAACTATCTTCGTCCTCTAACGCGATTCCTGCCTCTAAATCTATATCGGCGTCGTCAGTCATTTCGAAGGTGTCATCGTCCGTGACATTTTCGTCCTCATCGTGCATATAAAAGCGATGTTTATATTAGCAAGCTTATAATGCCTACTTTGTATCAAATAAAGAAATACTCTGCAATAGAATATGTGGATAACCCTTCGATAAACAGAGAGCAGGTTTAGCGCAGGTGGGCCAGGCCGGTTATGGCTATGGCGATGGCGTCGAGTTCGTCATCGGACTCCCGCCCGACCGAAAGGTTTCGGCCGTTCGGGCGGGTTTTAGGAGTAATGTCTACCAGCATTTTTACCATTTTGATTATCTGAGCCTTGTCGGATTTGCCATAACCCGTAGTGGCTATTTTGATTTGCGGAGGAGAGGCTTCGAAAATTCTAAGCCCAGCCCGAGCCGCCTCGTACATTACCACCCCGCGAGCTTCAGCGACGCGCATTACTGTCTTCTGGTTGGTGGTGAGAAATAAAGTCTCTATCGCTAGAACCCCAGGCTTGTATTTTTTAATTACCGCGCGGACTTCTTCACCTATCAAATTTAACCTTTCACTGAATTCTAACTTCGCGGATGTTTTAAAACATTCGGAAAATAAAACAACCTCCTTACCGCGTGCCGATTTCTCGAGTACAGCAACGCCTAGCCTTTCAAACCCGGGATCAATTCCTAAAATTATCATTCCGTTAGAAGCAGGTCGCGGTCAAACCGTGACTACTTAATATTTTATAATAATAGCGACCGCGGCTTCTAACGGAAATCATAAATTATTCCGCGTTAGTATAAACATCTTGTACGTCATCATTTTCTTCCAGTTCTTCCACTAATTTATCCAACATTGCCAAATCTTCGTCGGAGAGAGGAATAGTATTCGTAGGTTTCCAGACTAAACCTTCAGGAGTTATCTCTTTTTGAAACGCCCAAGTCACCGAACCTATTGCGCCCAAGTTGAAACCGTTTTTCGTGAGTGTGTGCTTAATGTCTTGCACGGTTCTGTTCTTACTGTCGGTTAGAGTTTCAATAATTATTCCAACTCCGCCTGGGCCGTGAGCTTCGTAGTGTATCGCATCCATATGCGCACCCGGTTCGCTCGCTTTCTTCACCGCGCGCTCGATGTTGTCTGCCGGCATATTTACTTTTTTCGCTTTTTCAATCGCTGCGCGGAGCCCCGGGCTATCTTTTCCACCCGAAAGTTTTGCTTCTACAGAAATGAAACGTACCAGCTTGGAGAAAATTTTGCTTTTCTTCGCATCCGTAATTCCCTTTTGTCTTTTGATTTGTGTCCAGCGATTATGTCCCGACATGGTTTATTAAGGTTAGTACTTTTAATGCATCACCCTTTCTTTTTTCATGCTTTAAATAAGGAAGCAGGTTAGAAATTATTTTACCTAAATCTCTTTTATTATACACGAATACACCATAAACATCCTTATTTGATTTTACACCATTTTTTACGGAACCAGCCGCCCTGACAAATTGCAAACGTGTTTTTACTCCAATACGTGGCAGTATTTTCGACTGTATTTGCGCCATTGTATGCTTATCTTGGGTTTTTATAGAAAACACAGGTTGATTTCGATAATTAATTGAAAATGTTCCCTCAGCATCTACATACCCTGCAAAAAAAGCCAAAGCGGTATTTCTTTTACCTAAAATTTCCTTAGGTACTCCACCGGCTTTATTTATTAAAAAAGAAAAAGAATTGTTTAAATAACACCTTATATTCACAGCACCTTGTTTATCTGGGCCGATTTCTTTTACGTGGCCGTATTTACAAAATAAATCCCTAACAAGACTTAATTGTTCTAATTTGCCACTGTTGGTGCTGGCACGAATGGTTGGGCTATCGGGGTGGGTTTTACTGATATATAAATCACCATATCTAAATCCCAAAAGATAAGCTTTTTCTTCAGGTGATCCGCAGAAATCTTTTCGCGGGTATTTAGGGGGAGTTAATGCCTTGCCTTGTTGGATTGTTCTGGTAGGAATACGAAAAAGTTTTAGTTTTTTCATTACCAAAGCCTGGCTGCAATTCAACTGCTTGCTTATTTGGTAGGAGCTGAGTTTCTTCTTTAGATACAAATCGAGTAACACACTTTTTTGGATGTTTATAAAGCTGGGCACAAACTAAGTATACCATAAAACTTAACAGGTTACTCTGTGCATAACCCTACTTGTTTTTCATTTACATATATTGCACTATTGTCCTTATCGAGACTCAGCAGCACAACGAGCTCGATAGGGGCGCTTGCTCCACATTTGGTACCGCTACGGATAAAGGACCGTGGCACATTAAGGTCGTCAGTTTTAGGAGACGACCGAGTTCTTTCAAAGAGGCGTGCGACGCGTAGTCGCACATACGATTCACACTTAAGTTCTTTCCGCACGAAAAGCCAGGCGGTGGCAACACTGGCACTGGCGATCCCTGAGCTAGGAGGCTCTATGAATCGCATTGCCCATCGGTTCAAGACCCCGTTCTTCATGCTGGCGATGATGCTCGTCGCGGCGCCGGCAGCCACTTCGAAGAAGACGTTCTGATCCACCGGTGCGGAAAAGCGCTGGAGCTTGCTCTCCAGCTGGCGGTGGGGACCTTCGGGTCCCCACCCACCCAAAATCTTCGGATTTTGGCATTACATCAAAACGGCTTAGTAATTTTTCTTTTCTAAAGAGAAATTGCTAAGCTTTTTTCGTTCTTATCATTCTTGACGACCAGATAAAAGTGATAAGAAGCTATATTAGTTTTTCTTGCCCTTTTTTCAAATCGAACCCGAGATGTTCGTATGCTTTATTTGTAGCTACCCGTCCGCGAGGGGAGCGTTCGAGGAGGCCGAGCTGGAGGAGGTAAGGTTCAATGACTTCTTCCACGGTGGCTTCCTCTTCAGACATTGCCGCCGCGATAGTTTTGAGGCCGACGGGCCCGCCGTTAAACTTTTCAATTAAAACTTCCAAGAATTTTCTATCATTTTGATTAAGGCCTATCTCATCTACCGCGAGCATATTTAACGCCCCCACAGCAATTTTTTTACTAATTACCATTTTTTTACCTGCCCCGAGCGAAGTCGAGGGGTGTACTTGCGCGTAGTCGCGAACGCGTTTTAGGAAGTAGTTCGCCGTACGTGGAGTGAATCTACTTCTCTTTGCGATTTCTTCTAGCGCTTCCTTTTCTAATTCTGCTTCGAGGAGTTTGCTCGAGCGTTCGATAATTTTTGCAATTTCTTCATTGGAATAAAATTCCAAACGGAAAACTCCTCCAGAGAAACGGGAACGAAGAGGGGAGGAAACTAGAGCAACGCGCGTAGTTGCTGCGATGAGAGTAAACGGCGGCAGGTCGAGCTGGATGGTGCGCGCAGATGGACCCTTGCCTATAATAATGTCGAGGACTCCGGACTCCATAGCTGGGTAGAGAATTTCCTCCACCATTTTATTCAAGCGGTGGATTTCGTCTATGAAAAGGATGTCGCCGGGGGCAAGGTTGGTGAGGATTGAGGCTAAATCACCCACTTTTTCAATAGCGGGCCCGGAAGTTATTTTCATCTGCTTGCCAGTTTCCTTGGCTATGAGGTGGGCGAGAGTAGTTTTCCCTAAGCCCGGAGGCCCGTAGAAAAGTATGTGCTCCGGAATATGCCCGCGCTCTTCGGCGGCGCGGAGGAGGATTTTAACATTGTCTTTTATATGTTTTTGACCGATGTAGTCGTCCCAGCGGGTAGGGCGGAGAGTTTGATCGAGAAAAGAGTCCGTATTCCCGTTCGTTTTTGGTGCTTCAGGAGCAGCTGTTTTGTGGGTTTTAGTACTTGACATTATATTAAGAATATGCTATACTCTATTTATGTACCTTTATCAACAGGGTATTAACATAGCTATCAACATTATAGCATTTGTGCGATTACGCACATAGTATAATTCTTTTAGTGAGTTAGTTTGAAAAGAAGGCATTAATCTCTAAGCGATCAGCCACAGGTTATACAAAATTGCGTAGGACGTTCTGGTACTATTTATAGTCCACTGGGTCCATCCTATAATATTTTGTTACTTCTGGAACCAAGTTCTGGAAGGATTGTTTAGAGATTAATGCTTTTTTTATTTACTCCTCATTTAAATCTACGACGCTCTGAACTTCTTCGAGCGAAGTGACGCCGTTTAGAATTTTTACCAAGCCGTCCTGGCGCATAGAGAGTATGCCTTGCAGCGCGGCAACTTTTTTAATTTCACGTTCGCTTGGATTCTCCGGCATTATTTTTTCAATAGTTTCATCGGTGCGAATAGCTTCAAAAATACCCATTCTTCCTTTAAATCCAGTCATGTTGCATTTATCACACCCCACAGAAGTAAAAATTTTAAAAGAAGCATCGGGGTCTATCTTGTAATTAGTAAGGCTTTTGCCTTCCGCTTTGATGTTAACCATTATTTTTTTTATGAGCGCGTCCTCTTCTGCTGTCAGTGTTTTTTCTTTTTTACAAAATTCGCAGAGCTTGCGCACCAGACGCTGGGCTATAGAAAGTGACAAGGCCGATACCAGGATTTTTGGGTTGACCCCGAGATCTATCAGACGGGGGATGACACCTGCGGCATTGTTTGTGTGGAGAGTCGAGAAGACCATATGTCCGGTGAGAGCGGATTGTACCGCTGTTTCTGCGGTTTCGCGGTCGCGGATTTCTCCTACCATCACCACATCTGGGTCCTGACGCAAAGCGGAGCGCAGACCCTCCACGAAAGTGTAACCGCGCTCTTCGTTTGTCTGTGTTTGAGTTACGCCGGGGAGGTGATACTCCACCGGGTCTTCAATGGTGATAATTTTTATTTCCGGAGAATATATTTTTCGCAGGAAGGCGTAAAGTGTAGTGGTTTTTCCGGAACCAGTTGGACCGGTGACCAGGATGAGGCCGTTAGGCTTGGCGATTTCTTCTTGAATAACGGAAAACAAAAATGGTTCTATTCCCATTTCTTCCAATTTTACCTGTATGGATTTCGGGTCGAGTATTCGCATAACGATGGACTCGCCGTAAGCACCGGGAATGAGGGAGGCACGGATACTGATTTCCTCTTTTTCTTCCAGGATACTAAAGCGACCATCTTGAGCCACCGTGGAAGTCAATTTCATACCGGAGAGAAGTTTGATGCGTGAATTGAGCAGGCGATAAACTTCCAAACCAAAAAAGTTTAAATCTTGCAGAACCCCATCCAGACGAAGTCGAAGCCTGCCACGGTCTCTTTCAGCTTCGATGTGAATATCCGAAGCCTTGATGGCGATAGCGCCAGCCAAGATGATTTCAAGGAGGTGTGAGATTTTGTGGGTTTTGTTACCCTCTAATGCTTCTGTCACCATTTTTTGAATATCCTGCATTTTCTCTATCTGGTTGGCTGTTTCGCGCAGAACTTCACCCGAGATGTCAATGCCGCCGACGATAGAACTTTCGGCCATAGAGATTTCCTTATAGCGTTCCCAGATTTTAGTTAGGCTCGCGGTGGATGCCATATAGAAAACCGGCGTTAGATTTTTTCGCCCCATATCCTCTTTTAATTTTCCAAAGAGTGCATCTGACGGCGAATGCACGGCGATATAAATATTTTTGCCGAAAAGTTTAAATGGGCCTACGGAGAGTTCTCGGGACTCTTTTTCCGTAATGGCGCGGAGAGCTTCGTTGTCTATGCCCAGCCGAGATAGATCAATATAAGGCAGGCCGTATTTTTCTTCCGCCAGGGTCGCCACAAGCTCTTCCTCTTCCTGCTTGCGCAGGTCGTCAAGACGCTTGTTTTGCTTTTCTTCATCAAAGGGAGGCATTGAAATAAATTATACCTCCGCCCCTCTTTTTATGCTAATATTTTTCTATGCGGAAATTATCCCGAAATAAAAAAGAAACAGGAGAAATAGCAAAGATATTTCTGGACAAAATTCTAAACAAGAAAGTGCCTAAAGGTGCGCGGGTGGTAGGGCTTTATGGTAATTTGGGTGCGGGGAAAACAGCCTTCGTCAAGGCTATTGCCAAGCACCTAGCGGTTAAGGAGGTGGTTAACAGCCCGACTTTCGTCATCATCAAGAGATACCCCATACCAGAACGAGTTCGGTACGGGGCAGGTCCTATAAAAAAAAGTGAGCTGAAAACTCTTTTTCATTTAGACGCGTATCGCCTAAAGAATGAGCATGAGCTCCTTACTCTCGGCTGGGAAGAAATAATTAAAGATGACGCAAACTTGGTTTTCATTGAATGGCCGGAAAACGTAGAAAAGGTAATGCCTCGCCAGTCGAGCAATGTGCATATTGCTCACGAAAAGGGTACTCGCCGAAGCCTCAAATTAAGTTAGGCTAAAATGCTATAATTAGCTTAATGGCGAAAACAAACAACAATAAAAGGCTGGTACTGCTTGATGCGCACGCAATAATCCACCGCGCCTACCACGCCCTGCCCGAATTCACTTCAAGTAGTGGTGAGCCCACTGGAGCCCTCTACGGCCTTTCCAGTATGCTTATTCGTATTATTGCCGACCTTAAGCCTGACTATATTGCCGCTTGTTATGACCTACCGCAGAAAACATTTCGCCACGAGGTTTATGATGCCTATAAAGCTGGCCGGGCAAAGACCGACGAAGCGCTCATTTCTCAACTCAAAGTATCGCGACAAATTTTCGATGCTTTTAACATTCCTATTTATGATGCGCCGGGCTTTGAGGCTGACGACGTTTTGGGTACGATAGTTGAGCAATATAAAAAAGATAAAAAATTAGACATCATCATTGCTTCCGGAGATATGGATACAATGCAGTTAGTGGATGACAAGAAAGTACAAGTTTACACCCTAAAGAAAGGGATTAACGACACGATTCTTTATGATGAAGAAAAAGTTGTAGAACGCTTCGGTTTCAAGCCGGTGCTCTTGCCGGATTACAAAGGACTCCGAGGGGACCCGTCGGACAATATAATTGGAGTGAAAGGCATAGGAGAGAAAACGGCGCAAACCCTCATCTTGAATTTCGGAACTGTTGAAGAAATTTATAAAAAAATAAAAAAGGACCCAGAAGCTTTGGCCAAGGCAGGTATAAGCGCCCGGATGATTGAGATACTCAAAGAAAACGAGGAAGAGGCGCTGTTTTCGAAGACGCTTGCAACCATTCGTACTGATGCACCAATCAAATTTTCCTTACCGGAGAAAACTTTTTGGGAAAGTGCCGACCAGAAGAAAATAGAAGAAACCTTCACACGGCTAGAATTCAAAAGTCTAGGGGCTCGATTACAGAATTTTTTTAAGAACGGGAATGAGGGCCCCCGGCCAGCAGAATTTTCTCGGGTCCTTGGGTCGCCCGCGCAAGTTTCTAAAAACGAGCGGGCTCAACCAGACCAGCTCGAAAATTCTCTGGCCGGGAGCCCAGAGATAGATTCCGAAAAGCTCCAGGAAACGAGCATTGCGCTGTGGCTCATAAATTCCGAAATTTCCGACCCGAAAATAGAAAACATTTTACAATATGCTAAAACCGAAAGCTTCGAAGAGGCGCGAAGTATAATTTTAAAGAAGCTCAAAGCAGACAAACTGGAAAATGTTTTCGAAGAAATTGAAAAACCGATTATGCCAGTGGTAAAGCAGATGGAAGACTATGGGATATTAATCGATAAGAAATATTTTAAAAGTTTATCTGTCGAATACCATAAGGAGCTCGATTTACTTACGAAAAGAATATGGAAAACAGCCGGGACAGAATTCAATATTAATTCCCCGAAACAGTTAGGCGAAGTACTTTTCGGCAAGATGGGCATTAAGTCTGGGAAAAAAAGTGCGGGCGGGGCGCTCTCTACTCGAGTTTCTGTCCTAGAAGAGCTCGAAGAAGAAAACCCGATAATTTCCGACATCCTAGCTTATCGCGAACTTCAGAAGCTCCTTTCTACGTACATCGACGTTATACCTGATATGGCGGGGGAGGATGGGCGGCTGCACGCCAGGTTCATTCAGAACGGGACGACGACGGGACGCTTTTCTTCCCAAGATCCAAATTTACAAAATTTACCCATAAAGTCAGAGCTAGGTAGGAGGATTCGCGGCGGCTTCGTAGCCCCGTCTGGGAGCGTCTTGGCAGCATTTGACTACAGCCAGATTGAACTTCGGGTTGCCGCTATGCTCTCGGGCGACAAGAAAATGACAGCGTTGTTCCGCGAACGTAAGGACATTCACGCCGGAGTGGCGTCTTTTGTATTCGGGGTGCCTATTGAAAAGGTTGATGCGGAAATGAGACGCAAAGCGAAAGTTATAAACTTCGGCATTATTTACGGGATGGGAGTAAGTGCCTTGCGGAAAAACTTGGGAGGCACCCGCGACGAAGCGCAGAAATTCTACGACAACTATTTTAATCAGTTTTCTGGGGTGAGGGATTACTTGGAGGAAGTAAAAAGTTTTGCCAAGAAAAATTCTTATACCGAAACATTGTTCGGCCGCCGAAGATATTTCCCAAACATAAATTCACGCCTGCCATTTCTCCGAAGTATGGCAGAGCGTACCGCTACCAATGCGTCAATTCAGGGGACAGCTGCGGACATTATTAAGCTTGCCATCAGGTTTACAGAAGAAGACCTCAAAGCGGCAGAGCTTTTAAAAAAGGTACACCTTGTGCTTCAAGTGCACGATGAGCTGGTTTATGAAATAGAAAAGGATGTGGTAGAAAAAGCTGCCGAAATAATAAAAAAGGCAATGGAGAGCGCTCTCGTGCGAGCTTACTTGGGCTACAAAACTGACATTCCGCTCTTGGTCCACGAAGGGGCAGGGGCGAACTTAGGGGAAGTCAAATAGTGAAATTTGTGGTAGAATATTAAATTATGTACGGCGGCGGCACAAAAGATCCTAAAAGAGTAAGTGTGCACCGAGTGCTGGTGCGGTCCTACTACACCTCGCTCCTTTTCTTCCTTATCGGCGTGTGTCTGGATATGATTTTCCGATTGAATATCTTAAAAGGAGTGATGATTGCCCCGGCAGGGTTTATATTTTTAATTGCTGGAACATGGCTAATAATTTGGGCTCAGCACACCTCGCGCAACTTTCAAAATGATAACATTACTTCGGAAAGTTTCCGCCGAGGGCCATATAGCTTTACCAGAAACCCGACATATTGGGGGCTATACCTTGTATTGTTCGGCTTCGGCTTGGTTATTAATGCAATTTTCGTGCTTGCTTCAACAATTGTTTCTTTCTTTATAACCAAATTCTTTTTCTTGAAACAGGAAGAAAAAATACTGGCGGAAAAATACGGTGACGCTTACTTGGAATACAAGAAATCGGTGCACACTTAGACTTGTTGATTTATGATTTACCTTTTTGCCGGCGACGACGCTAAGACTAAAATTCTCAATTACGAGAAATTCGCAAAAACTTTTCCTAAATCGGTGGATATTTTCTCTGTTAGTCGAAACAATTTCGACCCAGCGCAGATAGAGAGTTACTATTCAGGGGAAAGCCTTTTTACTAAAAAGTCCGTCGTGGTTTTCCAGGGCATTCTCGAACGAGAAGAAGCACGGGACTTTGCTCTTCTGAAGCTCGGGTTGATGGCAAGTTCTGGCAACGATTTTGTTTTCATTGAAGGAAAACTAAATAAACCTGTTATCGATGCCTTCAAGAAAGCTCGCGCCGAAATTAACATTTTTGATCTATCGAAAGAGAAAAAAGAGAAATATGACAATTTTCTAGTCGCTAATGCTTTCGCCAGCAGAGACAAATTTCATACTTGGTTGTATTTCCGACAAGCCGTGGACTTGGGTGTGGCTCTAGATGAGCTCGCTGGAATTCTTTTCTGGAAGGTGAAAGATATGTTGGTAAAAAAGAACTTCAGCAAATTTAAAGAAGAGGAGTTAAAAAATTTCGTCGGGAAGCTCTCATATCTTCTCCCAGAAGCCAGACAAAAAGGCCCTGAGGCCGAGTCCGCCTTCGAGCAATTTTTACTTGAGGCTTTCTAGTGCGCCCGCTCGGGATCGAACCGAGGACCTTATCCTTAAAAGGGATCTGCTCTACCAGCTGAGCTACGGGCGCATACGCTGATACTATAAGAGAAAAGCTTAAAAATCAAGGAGATTAGCTATTGCTTCTTCAGCCACTCAATCATTTTCTTGTATGTAGCTGGGCCTGTTTCTCCGTCAGCAGTGGTGCCGACATCTTTCTGGAAATCAGTAACGGCGGTTTTAAGCCCGGCACCGTAGTCGTTGTCGACTTTATTTGAAGTTTTGTTATAAAGATTTAAAAATTTCTGTATTGTACCCACCCGAGTGCCCTTCGAACCAACTTTCATAAATACATTATCAGTAACGAGCTTCTGCAGTTCGTTTATAAGAGTTTGGTTTTTGTAAGTTATTGTAGTTGGGGCAGGCTTTTCTTCTTCTGGTGCAGGCGCAGGCTCTTCCTTCACTTCTTCCTTTTCTGCTTCAAGTGTTCCGAGCTGGCTTTTTAAAGCAGCTAATTCTTTTTCAAGCTCGCTATTTTTCTCGGCAAGTTCGCGTTCGTGTTGACGCGCCGCGTGCAAGTCACCGGGTTCGAGGGTTGTAAATGCCCAGTAGCCCAAGAGGCCTAAGGCGGCAATAACGATAATTGATATCAATCCGAATTTAAAATTCTCCACAATGTATATATTGTAGTATAATGATGCTTCTTTGTAAAATAGTGCTAGTATAAAAAAAGATAACACCAGTATGAAACAAGGAATTTTCAAACTAAAAAGCAAATGGCAGCCTGCCGGGGACCAACCCAAGGCTATTTCTGAGCTTATGTCCGGGCTTAAAAAAGGGTTTCAAAAGCAGACTCTCCTGGGCGCCACCGGCACCGGGAAAACTTTCACGATGGCGAACGTCATTGCAGAGTGGGGGAAGCCGGCGCTGGTCATTGCCCACAATAAAACTCTGGCTGCTCAGCTGGCGCAAGAATTTAAAATGTTTTTCCCTGAAGCGGCCGTTCATTACTTCGTTTCCTATTATGATTACTATCAGCCGGAGGCATATATGCCGGTCTCAGATACCTATATCGAAAAAGACGCGCAAATAAACAAAGAGATTGACCGCTTGCGCCACGCTACTACCCAGGCACTCTTAACGAGGAGGGATGTCGTTATTGTCGCTTCCGTGTCTTGTATCTATGGTCTTGGTAGTCCGGAAGAGTACGAGAAAGTAAATTTAAAATTGGAAATTGGGCAGGCAATGGACCGCACGACCCTGATGAAACGCTTGATCGAAATACATTTCGAGCGCACCAATGCTGACCTTACCCCTGGCACATTCCGAGTTATGGGTTCGCGAGTGGAATTTATGCCTGTTTCCGAGACGATTATGTATCAACTGGAACTTGCGGGAGGCGAAATTTCAAAAATCACCAAAGTAGACCCCGTTTCCTCAAGGGTTATCAAAGAAGAAACAAATGTTTTTATTTTCCCCGCAAAACATTTCATCACAGATGAAGCGCGACTTAAGACAGCTCTGGTTAACATTAAAAAAGAGTTAGCCGCGCAACTCAAGAAGTTCGAAAAGGAAGGTAAGCTTCTCGAGGCAGAAAGAATAAAACGAAGAACCAATTACGACCTAGCAATGATTAAAGAAGTTGGCTACTGCAACGGGATAGAAAACTATTCCCGACATCTGTCAGGAAAAAAAGAAGGCGAGCCGCCGGAAACACTTTTGAGTTACTTTCCAAAAACCACCTCACCTCGCCCCTCGAAAAACTCGGGGCACCCCTCTCCTTGGCAAGGAGAGGGGTTGGGGGGAGGGGTCCATGTTCCGGACTTCCTTACTATTATCGACGAGTCCCACGTCACCCTCCCACAACTCGGCGGAATGTATGCAGGTGATGCTTCTAGGAAAAATACACTTGTTGAATACGGATTTCGTTTACCATCGGCAAAAGATAATCGCCCCCTTAAGTACGCGGAATTCGAAGAACGCATCGGACCCGTAATATACACCAGCGCCACTCCAAGCGAAGTCGAGAGGAAAACCAGCGAACAGATCGTGGAGCAAATAATTCGCCCGACGGGTCTAGTAGACCCGGAAGTGCTTGTTAGGCCAGTGTCCGAAAAGGAGAAGTATCTTGGGCAAATTCAAGATTTCATAACCGAAGCGGAAAAGACTATTGCCAAAGGTTTCCGGGCGATGGCGACCACGCTTACGAAGAAGATGGCAGAAGACCTGACTGCATATTTAAAAGAAAAAGGTTTTAAGGCTGAGTATTTACATTCTGATATAAAAACCATGGACAGAATCAAAATATTAACTCAATTCAGACGAGGAGGAAGGGGAACTCCTGCCCCGTCTGGAGTCGAAGACTCTCGTTCGGGGTTTGATGTTTTGGTGGGGGTAAACTTGTTGCGAGAAGGTTTGGACCTTCCTGAGGTGGCGCTTATTGGAATTCTCGACGCTGACAAGGAGGGCTTTCTCCGTTCAGAAACATCGCTCATTCAAATCATTGGCCGTGCGGCGCGTAACTCCGAGGGCAGGGTAATTTTATATGCGGACAGCATTACCGGCTCTATGGAGAGGGCGATAGGGGAGACCGAGCGCCGCAGAAACATTCAACTCGCATATAACAAGGAGCACGGCATAACGCCGCAAACTATTCTTAAGAAAATTCACGATATCACCGAAGAGCTAGAAAGTGAGCATGGCAAAATTGTAAATGCAGAGCTTGCCCTGGATGTGGAATTGTTTAAAAAAGTTTTTGCCAAAGAGAAAAGCAATAAAGGCAGAACCGAGTCCGATACCATTAAAAACATCGGCCTTTCTGACGAAGAACGAAACAAGGTGGTCTATGACAAGATAATTAAAATGAAAGAAAAAGAAATGAACAAAGCGGTGAAACAGCTCGACTTCGAAACCGCCGCTATATTGCGCGACGAAATTAAAGTTTTGCAAGAAAAATATTTGAGATAAAAAAAGCCGGGCGTTTCCGTCCGGCTGGGGTCAGGCGCATATCCCCAAAGCGCGTAATTCTAACTTCCGACGATGGCGATGTGCCTGACCGACCAATTCTCCCACAACAATTCCTGAATCTTTTCGCGTTCCAGAATACTTAAATGCTTGTATTGCATACCTCTATTTTACTAAAAGTGTTGCACTTACTTGTTGAACCTAGGGGCATGTGTCCGACTGGGGGCACTGGAATGATCGTTACTCAGGGATTTTATAATTGTTATGTTATTTTAGATAAAGGTCTATTGGTTTTGGGAGTTTTGCTACTAATTGTAGGGCTTATATTTTACACGTTTCAAAAAGCACGCACCTAATTACGTAATATATTACGTAACTTTTCCAATAATTTTATGCTTGAAGTTAATGCACCTTCGGTTGAGGGATTTTCAAGGTAGTCGCCGCAGAAATACACATGGTTTTTGGAATCATCGGGCCGGTTAAGAAATTTTGTTACTGATTTTGTAAACCCTGGATAAATAATAGGAGTCGCAGATTCCCACGTTCTCATTTCCAGAATATCTAAATCCTCTATATCTGGGAATTCTTCTTTTAGTAAATACAAAATATTATCAGAATTAAAATTACCTGTTTTGATCAAAGATTTGTAAGTATTTGCACGCAAAGAAGCAATGAACGTTACTCTACCCGAGGCGTCCTTTTTTGATCCCACCTTACCCAATGCCGTAAAGTTTGATTTCTCGGCGGGCAGGAATTCTATGACCTTAAATCTAGGAAATAAATCGGTTTTACCCTCACACAATATTTGAACCGTGCTGGCATATCTTATACTTGAGAAAAATGTTTTTTCCTCCGGCGATGGGGTTTTTAGGATGTCGAGAACATAAACTCCAGGTATCGCAATTATTGCATTTTTTGCCTCATGCATTTTTATTTGCTTGTTGTTTATTGCAGTGATAAAAACACCATCGCGTGTTTGTTTTACCGACGTTACTTTTGTGTTTAATTCGACTGGAACTTCCGCTGCCATTTTTTGACACAATTGGCCTACCCCTTCTCTAAAAGTGAAAGTCTTAATCTTTACCAATTTTAACAACACAGAGTAAAAGGCGAGTCGAGAGAAATCTTTTGTTGGATAAAAAAGAACATTTTGATTAAAAAGCTCTACGACATGGTCATACCCTTCATGCCCAGCAAAATCTCGAAAATCATCGCGGATGCTTTTGTCGTCCAACTGTAAAGCGTCTTCAAGTTTGTAAAAATCTATTTTTCTATACTGAATCAAACGTACCAGCGTGGCAAAACAAAGTTGCAGCTTGGCTTTAAAGGATATACCGTTGTAGAGAAATGCGCCCGCAAATCTTTTTTGACCATCAAAAGGGTAAAGTTTGCCGTTTTTAACTATAGCTGCTTGCTTTAGATTTATAGGCACGAGTTCCACCCCTAATTCCTTTGCAAGGGGTAACATATACTTATATAAATTTGCTATGAATTTAGCCCCGAAATCTACCGGCTGGCCGTTTACAAAATTAGTAGACATCCTACCGCCAAAATAGGATTCCTGTTCTAAAACCAGCACCTTTTTACCTCGCTGTTTAAGCCTGTAAGCTGTGTGGAGACCGGCTATGCCAGAACCTATGATAATATAATCAAATTGCATTTTACTCTATTATTTTTCTCTCGACCCTTTTAATGCCGGGCAGAAAAAGGAATCGGATAATTTTTTGCAGAATTTTTTCCATGACAATATCTATTATGGCAATTTGTGCTCGATACTAAATTCGTATAAAACAACTACACAGGGGGCACTCAAGATCACTATGAATAAAAATTCTTCCAAAGGAAATGGATAAGGAACGTAACCCATAAACCCTAAATATTTTCCTGGAAAGTCCCAGTGGTGCAAGAAGTTGCCTGTCATTTCAAACAATAAAAGCAAAAATGCCATGAAGGATGCAGGAATAAGCATACTTTTAGACAGGTATTTGTATTTCCACAAAGCAACACCTAGAAACATTATAGCAAACAGACACATGTAGAAATAAGGGTATGCTAAATTTAGGCTAATAACCATTAACAATAAAAGTATGGCCAGAGATAAAATTGGTAAGATAAAAAATCTTAACCTTAAACGCACGGGCGATTTGGGTAAAGCTAGCGTGTGATAAAGCATCACTGTTACATAACAATAAAGAAGAACCCATATTATATCGTCTACAGGCAGAGATCCGCTCAGTAGTCGGAAAGGGAATATCGTGTTTGGTATATACCAAACTTTGTATATAAAGGCATAATAATCTACAGGCAAAAGAATTGGCACCATCGCAAATGCAGAAAACAAAAGAGAGGAGGATATGTTTTCAGGGCGACGGAATGATAGTATGAATGCCAAAGGAACAAAAAATAAAAGGGTTGATATGAGGTAATTAGCACTCAAAAAAATCGAAACAGTTGCGGCTCCAATAGGGAATAGCAGGAAAACAAAATTCATACTTTCTATATGATACAATAACGTAGTGACTAAGCAAAGCTTGGATCTTAAAGACAAAATGATTTATGCCCACAAGGGCTATTTTGACAGGGAGTCGGTAAAACATTACCGCGAAAATTCAGTAGAGGTTTGTAAAATTGCCAGTACGAAAGATTATATAAAAGCCATAGAAGTTGACGTGCGAAAATCCAGCGACGGCATTTTATATTGCTACCATGGTAATTTTTGGCAGTATATTTTCTTACTAAAAATTCCACAAACCTTCACTACGCTCCAGAAAAAATACCATGTCGCAACTCTCAAAGATATTTTAAGCGTTATTTCTTCAGACAAAATTATCGCGCTCGATATCAAAGATACCAAAATAACTAAGGCAGATATTTTGAATGCTTTTGCGGGCAAAAAATTCAAGGAAGTAGTCATAATTAATAAATCTACTGCTTATCTGGAGCGTTTTGATAATATGTCCAAAGAGTTTGTAAAAATGTTGAACGTGAATGTGTTTCCCGCTTTTTGCAATCTGGAAAAACTGAAAGGCGATAACTTTAAGTATTTCGAAATCCTTTTTCCTTTCCTGGCAACCAAAAAGATTTTACAAAAAATAAAAGATAGCGGCCTGGAATGGACAGGTTTTCCTGCAATTATTTTCACGAGCGAGGAAAGTTATCGAGAATGCGTAGAGAAATATAAAATTCCCTACCTACCCGCCCACTTATTTTATTGACCGATGAAGTTAAAAATTTTTACAGCGAACATAGCATTTGGGCTCAAGGGAATGGACAATCTTTTAGTAAATACTATTGGGCATTTGGTATTTCACGGCTGGTCCATGATAGCTTTATTTTTAAATCCTACCTCTTTTAAAAATCGCAAAAAAACGCTGAACCCCCGAAGAATCTCGTACATAAAAAAGCACAGTAGCCTTGCGTCGATACTGGAAGTAATAAAAAAAGAAAAACCGGACATTTTGATGTTAAATGAGTTAATAAAGCAAATCCAATGTAGTGAAATCGAAAAAGAGCTGTCTGCTTTAGGGTATTCTTCAATTTATTTCGGTTATTCGGCACACCATGATGACGCCACGGTTTCTTCTCTCGTTGCATCTAAAATAAAAGGAGAAAAATTGGCGATAGAATTTACCGAAGGGGCTCATGCGGGTGGCGGGGGAGGTATTGTCGGGCTAAGGCTTGTGCAGTCAAACATAACCGTGGTAGGAGTACATATGTGTACGCCTAAATTTCCATGGTTATATGACGCGCAAATTGCAGATATAGTAAAATTTTTAGAGACCGAAAAATTACTTGGGCGGGAAGTTATAATTGCAGGGGATTGGAATGCGTCAACACTTTTTCTTAAAAAATACCCCGCATTTTCAAAACTGAATCTTATAAATAGCGAAGGGGATATGCTTACTTGTCCTACGTTTTTACCAAAGCTCGAGCCCCTAGACCATATCTTTGTCCCGCAGAATTTTAAAACTATAAATTCCAAAACGATCGCTTTCGGTTCGGACCATTTGGCTGTAAGTGTTGAAGTGGGAAAATAATATAATGGAAGACTTACCAATAAAAATAAACAACGACAAATATCAAGTTTTTCTTTTTACTAGCAGATGTCCACTGCCCATCCCCTTCGCTTCCCACCTGTGGTTTGTCATAAATAAAAAAGGAGCGCTATATAGATATGAAGTTACTAATCATAAAAATCCGAAAGGCGTAAAACATTGGGGGCACATAGCTTTAAATTTCCTACCCTTTTTTTTCTGGAATGAGTGTAATTCCTTACTATAAAAAAATTTGTTTCAAGGCGAAACTTTTAAGTCAAATCGAAGGCGACGAAAAAAGCATAGCCAGGTTAATGGCGGATTTTATAGAAAATTCTCCGAATACGTATGCCCACCGCGATGTTTATCATTTTGTTGGACCCAACAGCAATACTTACGCAGCTTGGGTTCTGCGCAATTTTCCGGAGTTTAAAGCCGCATTGCCCAGGAATGCTTTCGGAAAAAATTACAAATGTACGTAATATATTACGTACATTGAAAGAGGACTCAAATGTGATAGAATAGCCCTATACACCCCCTATGGATGAGGCGGGGTGGATTTGTGTTATACGGCACAATTTTATGAAAACCGATAAAAATATAGACCCTCCTTCGCGTAAAGCTACGGACGGGCAAAGCAAAATAATAGTTAAGGGTGCTAGGACGCACAACTTAAAGAATATAAGCGTAGAAATGCCTCGCAATAAAATGGTGGTAATTACCGGTGTTTCGGGGTCTGGAAAGTCATCTCTTGCCTTCGACACTATCTTCGCCGAAGGGCAGAGGAGGTATGTGGAATCCCTCTCTTCTTATGCGCGGCAATTTTTGAACCAAATGCCCAAGCCGGATGTGGACGAAATTTCCGGCCTGTCGCCCGCGATCTCCATCGACCAAAAATCACGCTCCAACAATCCGCGTTCTACGGTGGCAACCATCACGGAGATTTATGACTACCTCCGCGTCATGTACGCCCGCATCGGGCACCCACATTGTCCGCAATGTGGAGAAGAGATTAAAAAACTTTCCAACGAAGAAATTTTAAATTTTGTTATTGGGAAAGTTTTTTCGAGGTCGGACCTCAAGAATTCCCGAGGTCCGACCTCTAGGCGGAAGGTGATGGGCGTGGAGTGGGACGAGACCGAGATAAGTATTTTCTCTCCGGTGGTGAGGGGCAGAAAGGGGGAGTACTACCAGCTCCTGTACGATTTACTTGGAAAAGGTTTCGCCGAAATACGCCTCGACGGAGCTGCGAAGAAGCTCCGTGAACAGATTACGCTTTCTAAAAACAAGGCCCACAACATCGACATCCTGATAGACCGTTTCGCTGTTCACGAATTTACCGACGACAAAGACGCGAGCCGAATGCGCTTGGCAGAAGCCATTGAGCGCGCCTTGATAGAGTCAGATAGTTTGGTAACTATTAAAATTGGCGAGGAGGAATTTATTATGTCAGCGAAGTTTGCCTGTAAGAACGATGGATTTTCTTTCCCCGAAGTTGAGCCCAGGCTTTTCTCCTTCAATTCTCCATACGGAGCCTGCCCGGTATGTAACGGCTTAGGGTCCAAATATTTTATGGGTGACGAACCTTGTGACGCTTGTCATGGCGCGCGATTGCGGCCCGAAGCGCTGAATGTTTTCTTGAGGTCGGACCTCAAGAATTCCCGAGGCCCGACCTCGAAGAGCGGACTAAACATACTTGATATTTCATCACTTTCTATTAAGGACGCCCACGACTTCTTCAAGAATTTGAAACTCTCGGAGCAAGAGAAAGAAATTTCTGTACCAGTAGTGCGCGAGATAGAAGCGCGGTTACAGTTTATGCTCGATGTGGGCCTCGACTACCTCCAGCTTTCAAGAAAAGCCAATACTCTCTCGGGCGGAGAAGCACAACGAATAAGGCTTGCTTCCCAGCTGGGCTCACGTCTTGTCGGAGCGTTGTATGTGCTAGATGAACCCACGATTGGTCTCCACCAGCGCGACAATGACCGACTGATAAAAACTTTGCAAAATTTGCGCGATCTAGGGAATACCATACTTATAGTGGAACACGACGAGGACACTATTTACGCCTCGGACTACATTGTCGACATAGGGCCAAAGGCCGGAGTTCACGGGGGCGAAGTAATTGTGTCCGGATATTTAGAAGACTTACTTACCGCAAAGAAGAATCCTAATAATTCTCGTACCCTCGCCTACCTCCGCGAGGAAACTCGGATTGAAATTCCTAAAAAGCGCCGCGAGGCTAAAGGGGTACTGCGAATTGCCGGAGGGAAAATATTTAATATAAAAAATATGAACGTGGAGGTGCCGCTCGGTGTTATGACCTCGATTACCGGCGTGTCTGGGTCTGGTAAAAGTTCTCTTATGTACGAGATTCTCTATAAGAACTTGCAGGCGAGGTACGAAAGGAAATATCGCACAGCGAAAATATTTAATGCCACATCTTTTTCGGGTACAGAATACCTCTCCCGCGCGATATTAATTGATCAGTCGCCCATAGGCAGAACTCCGCGTTCAAACATTGCCACTTATACGGGCTCCTTTACCCACATCCGTGACCTTTTCGCACTAACAGAAGAGGCGCGCTTGCGGGGCTGGAAGGCTAACAGATTTTCTTTCAACGTGAAGGGCGGACGCTGCGAAGCTTGTGAAGGCAACGGTGAAATAGCCGTGGAAATGCATTTCTTGCCGACAGTGTATGTTACCTGTGATGTGTGTAATGGTAAACGTTTCGACAAAGAAACCCTCACCGTAAAATACAAAAAGAAAAATATTCACGAAGTACTGCGAATGACCGTGGAAGAGGGATTGAAATTTTTCAAAGATATTCCCGCGATTTCCGACAGGTTGCAAACTCTTATGGATGTAGGGCTTGGATATTTGGAATTGGGACAATCAGCTACAACTCTTTCGGGAGGGGAAGCGCAACGAGTAAAAATTTCGAGCGAACTGTACCGTCCACACTTAGAGAAAACAATTTATCTTTTGGATGAGCCTACCGTGGGGCTGCATTACGATGACGTCCACAAGCTGCTCGAGGTATTAAGCAAGCTCGTGTCCAAAGGTAACACCGTGGTCCTAATTGAGCACAACCTTGATATTATAAAAAGCTCGGACTACATTATAGACATAGGTCCTGAGGGGGGAGTAAACGGCGGGAACATAGTTGCTAAAGGTACTCCGGAAGAAGTGGCCAATAATACTAAAAGTTATACCGGTAAATATTTAAAAAAGGTTCTACGAAAATAATGGTTCGATAAGCTCACCATAAAAATGGAACTCAAAAATCTAAAAAAATTAAACCCCGAAGGAAAGCAGAATAAAAATATAGCTTCCTACGGGGCAGGACTTCCCAATAGTCCTGGCGTTTACTTTTTCATGAGAGGTCGGAAGATTTTATATATCGGCAAGGCGACATCCTTACGGGATAGAGTGAGGAGTTACTGGAGCAAGGATTTAATCGAGACGCGCGGGCCCATTGTGGCAGATATGGTTTTTCAAGCAGACAAGGTGGAGTGGCAGGCTACTGACACCGTTCTCGAAGCGCTTATACTCGAAGCCAATTTAATTAAAAAGCACCAACCCCAAGCCAACACTAAGGAGAAGGATAATAAGAGTTTTAATTATGTTTGTATAACCCGAGAGAAATTACCAAGGGTTTTAGTAGTAAGAGGAAGAGTTTTGGAAAATTACAAAGGAAGTATCTTCGGCCCATACACTAACGGCAGGCAGCTAGGTGAGGCGCTAAAAATTGTGCGTCGAATATTCCCATTTATCGATGACAGCTCGAGCAAGAAACAGAATTATCAATTTTACAAGCAAATCGGACTTACCCCTGACACCAAGGCACCCAGCGAACTTTATTTAAGCAACATAAAATACCTTAAACTGTTTTTCGCCGGAAAAAAGAAATCAGTAATGCGAGAAATTAAAAAAGAGATGATGCAGAGGGCTAAAAATCGCGAATTCGAACAAGCTACCGAATTGAAAAGACAGCTTTTTGCCATACAGCACATTAATGATGTTGCACTTATAAAAGAAGAAAACCTAAACCCCTCGATTTTTAGAATTGAGGCGTACGACATAGCGCATATGTCGGGGAAAAGTATGGTGGGTGTGATGACGGTGGTGGACGGACACGAACCGGACAAAAGCCAATATAGGAAATTTAGAATCCGCACCCAAGAAGGTGCAAACGACACCGGCGCGCTTAAGGAGGTACTCACAAGGCGCCTTGCTCACGAAGAATGGCCTTACCCGAATCTTATTGTAATGGATGGTTTCACCGCCCAAATAAATTCTGCTAAAAAAGCGCTAGGAGAAGCAGGAATGAACATACCCGTCGTCTCAGTTATTAAAGACGAACGTCACCGCCCGAGAGGATTCGGTGGCGACAAAGAACTCGCACACAAATATGAGCGGGAAATACTTCTTGCCAACAGCGAAGCACACCGCTTCGCCATTACTTACCATAAAAATTTACGCGGGAAAAAGTTTTTAGGTAAATAAAGTATCCCCGTAGTGAATTTTGGCGACGCGCAAAGCGCAACGAAGTTATCGCCAAAATCTACTACAGGGTATAATAAGCATATGACCAAGCAAGAGGAGCTGGAACACTTAAAGATCGAAATTGAGCAAAATAAAGCTCTGCCGCTCGATACTAATCTCGTTTTCGGGGAAGGCAATCCGGACTGCGAAATACTTTTTATCGGAGAGGCTCCTGGTATGAATGAGGACCGCGATAGGCGCCCATTCGTGGGCCGTGCTGGGCAATTATTACGCAAAAATATTCGCGACCTTGGTTGGAAGGAAGAGGATGTATATATCACTAACATAGTTAAACGCCGCCCCCCGGAAAATCGCGATCCTTTACCTGAAGAAATTGAAAGTTATAAGCCCTACTTGGCGAAGCAAATAGAAATACTCCAGCCTAAAATAATTATTCCCCTCGGGCGATTTTCTATGAACTACTTCTTGCCCCTGGCGAAAATCACTCGCGACCAGGGCAAACTTTTCAAGACAGGGAAGTATTTCATCTTGCCGATGCTTCACCCCGCCGCGGCGTTGCGGGGCAACACGAATATGGCAATGTTCGTGGAAACGTTTAAAAAATTACCTCGAGCACTCGAGAAAGTCAAAAGTTTATGAAACTCATGAGTTTTACATTTTAGCTTAACAGTTGTATTATTTAAGCGATTATGACACCAGAGGAACAAGCCAAAAAAATCGAGGAAATATATAATGACGCCATGCAAAAGCTGGAAAAGCTTGGTGGTGAGCGCAAAGAAATTATTCGTAGCTATATCAAAGAACTCGAAGTTCAAAAAGTTAATGCGATTCGAGCATCGTTGGGATTATAAGATAACTGAGATATTTTTATGAGCATGGAAGAAGATATCCTTAAGAGAGATTTAAGTAAAGCAGAAACTCCAGAAGCGATTCAGGAGATTAAACAAAGCGCTGAGGATATGGGAATAGATATTGAGAAGTTAGTTAATGAAAGACTCGCTGCTATTTCAACTAAAGCAGAAGTAGCAGAAACCACGACGCCTGGACAAGTCGCGCAGGTTGAAAGTATGGGCGGTTCTATGGACGAAATTGAAAAAAGAACTGAAGGGGTGGATCAAAAAATTGGGGAAGTAAAAGCCGAGGCGAGAGAAAGAATAGAAAAAGCTCAAGGAGAACAAAGTCCCGTAGAAGTTACTCAACAAAAAGAAAGTCCCGCAGACATTGCTTTGAAGCAAATTAGGGAGAAGTTGGATGCTGACAAAGATCTAAGGCAAAATAAAGTTGTAATTGACAATAAGCTCGTGGACATAGCAGAAATTACTGCTAATCCAGATTTAGTGAAACAAATAGATTGGACTCGCCCTGCCTCACTTAAAACAGCAGGGAGTCTTTTAGAGTCGGGAGTTGTTTCTTCTAAAGAAGTTCTTAAGGGTATAGCTAAACTCCAAATTACGGTCTTAGAAGATATCCCCATGGTTATCCTTAAAAGACTCAAAGAAGAGAATTCTTTGGATTTTACCCAAACCCTAGAGTCTATGATCGAGAAAAATAAAAGTGGTTTAAACGACTCACTTTTGGCGATAAGTTATGTTGCCAACATAGTTCGTATGCCAGGGTGGGGGGCGGCCACAAGCAAACTTGGTCTAAAAGACAACATTCTTAAAATTAGAGATAAATTTGTGGAGTCATCAAACAAAGATCCTGAAGCAATGATCAGAACAACAGAAGGGTTGCCGGCTCTTTTTGATGCTAGTGAAAGAAAGTTAGTAGAACGAGAAGATTTAATGCGTTGGTTAAAAGACGGGATGTCTTCGGAAGACATGAACATGCCAACCTTTCGTCTTTCAGTAAGAAAAATTCTTGATTTGGAAAGTAGGGGAAAAATTTCCACAGAAGAGGCGGAGGACATTATAAAAAATAACCCAAATTACCAAAAATATTTGGGTTAAGAATTTCCCCAAGTAAGACAGAGCATTAATTGCTGAGGTAGCTCATGAGTTATGGCAAGACCTACAAATTCAATTAGAAAAATATCACGGGTGGGGAGGGCGAAGTCTTTTGCGGTGGTAATACCCGTGGAGGTAATGCGCTCGCTCGGCTGGCGCGAGAGGCAGAGAGTCGTGGTTAAAAGGGTAGCCCGCGGGATTTCTATCACGGATGCAAAAACTAAAAAGAAGAAAACACTCGCTTAGCACTTTTGGACGGCCGTCAAATATGATAAGAGGATGAAAAAAGAAACAGTAGTAATCCTGCATAACATTCGAAGCGTGGAGAATGTCGGAGCGATGTTTCGCACGGCTGATGCGGCGGGGGTAGATAAGATTTATCTCGTTGGCTATACTCCGGCCCCCCTTGATAGGTTTGGCAGGAAAAGAAATGATTTGCATAAATCTGCCCTAGGAGCAGAAGAATTTGTGGCTTGGGAGCAAGCAAAAACTATTTCTTCCCTTATTTCTAAATTTAAAAAACAGGGTTTCCAAATTATTGCCATTGAGCAGGATGAAAAATCCGTAGATTACCGAAAAGTTAAAATGAAAAATAAAAATGCATTCATTATGGGGGCGGAAGTGGAAGGCATACCCAAGAATGTTCTAAAAAAGTGCGACGTCATTGCCGAAATTCCTATGCGAGGTAAGAAAGAATCCCTCAATGTTTCTGTAGCATTCGGCGTAGTCATGTTCAGGGTTTTGTAGTTTTTAAGTACGGATATTTTTTTACTAAAAAATTCCTCGTGCTCGCGCCGCCGCGCTCGCAAGCCTCAAAAACTACAAAACTCTTCCCAAAAAAGCCTTAGAACAAAGTTTTTAAGGGGTTTCGAAGCTGACGAGCTGAGAACTTCAGGATTTTTTAAGCTTCAAAAAATCCGTACCGGCTAAAACTTTTGTTCTCAAGGCTTAGTGTTGGCATTTTGGGCAGAAAATTGTGGTGCGGCTTTGAATTATTATTTTCCTAAGTGGTGTTTTACAGCGGAAACATTTTTCTCCGCTTTTGCCATAAACCTTATGCTCGCGAGCGTAGTTGCCTTGGCTCATATCGAGGAGACGGTAGGTGGCTACTGAGGACCCGCCGACTTTTATGGCCTGTTTCATAATTCGGATTATAGCAGTATGCAAAATCGCGGCTTCTTTCTTAGAAATTAAATTTGTCTGGCGCTCTGGACGAATGCCGGCTTCAAACAAGCTTTCATCAGCATAAATATTCCCCAGACCAGTTACAATTTTTTGATCCATCAAGACGGCCTTAATCTTACCTTTTTTGTTTTTTAGAGCTTCGTATAAATATTCTGCAGTAAATTTCTTATCGAAAGGCTCCAAGCCCAAAAGCGCAAAATGATTTTCTTTTTCAAATGCTGCGAGCGTAGGGTAGTAGAGCACGTAGCCGAACATTCTGGTGTCGTTGTAATAAAGCGTGCCTTTTTCAAGCTCAAAAATAATATGCGTGTGCTTGTTCGGCAATTCCTTTTCAGAAAGTTCTATCGGATGCCCTCCAATAACACTGTCAAGGGTGCCCCTTGACAGTGTGGGTCTGTAAGCAAACTGCCCGGACATCTTAAGGTGGGTTAGAATTATTTTATTTTCACTTAATCTAAAAATTAAATTTTTTGCCCGGCGTTCTACAGCAGTAATTCTTGCTCCCTTGAGCCCTAGCGCGAATTCTCGTGTCTTGCGAGCATCAGCTTTCCGAATTGTGCCCTTGCCAGACACGAGCTTGGGCTTATGGACTTCTATCCGTAACACTTTTTGTCCGACGATTGCTTTCTCTAAACCCCGCTTTAAATTTTCTACTTCTGGCAATTCCGGCATTATTTTCCTCCTAAAATTTTGAGAGCTTCGCGAATTTTAGCGTTAGTGTTGGATTCAGGAGAAGTTTGTTTCAAAGCTTCACGAGCTTCGTTTTGAGAATAGCCGAGAGATTTCAAAGCTTCCAGCGCATCGAGTTCGTCTTTTAATGAGCCGCCGTCTTTTTCTTCCCCGATTTTATCCCTCAACTCGATGACAATTTTCTCTGCTGTTTTTCTGCCGATGCCGGAAATTTTCGTAAGGTAGCTCGTGTCTCCAGTGCCTATGGCGCGACGCAATGTGTCGATGGAAGCAATTCCAAGTATTGCCAAGGCAGAGCGGGGGCCAATACCAGAAACATTCAAAAGCATTTCAAAGAAGTTCAAATCTTCCAAATTTAAAAATCCATATAAATCTAGTGCATCTTCGCGGACGTGAGTGTGAATAAAGAGAAAAATTTCGCCGTCAGCCTTTGGCGCTTTGGAAAGCACGTCAGGGGAGACGCTCACCTTATAACCCACCCCGCCGGCCTCTACAATTAAGAATTTATCAGTCTTTAAGACTATTTTCCCCCTTAAGCTTCCAATCATAAGATAATCATATCATATTTGCCTTTTCGCGTCTTTTCTGGTAGATTACACCTATGCCAATAACAAAATCAGCCAAAAAAGCAATCCGAGTATCCGGCCGCAAGAAGGCTCAAAACGACCTCCGAAAGAAGGTAATGAAGGAGCTCGTTAAAAAGATAGAGAAATTAGCCAAAACAGACAAGGCGGCAGCAGCCAAGCTTCTCTCTAGCGCTTTCCAGTCCATAGACAAGAGCGCCAAGAAAGGAGTTATCAAGAAGAACAACGCCGCTCGCAAGAAATCCAGATTGTCTAAACTAGTTAAATAAAAACAAAAAGCCCCTCGCGGGGCTTTTTGTTTGGTTGAGGTTACGCTCGTTGTACGTTCGTAGCATTCAATCCTTTTGGAGATTCCTCTGTTTCGAAAGAAACAGTATCACCTTCCTTGAGCTCGTCAAAAGTTACGCCAACTAGAGAGTTCGAGTGAAAGAATAAATCTTTCGCAAGGCCTTCTCCGGTTATGAAGCCGAAACCTTTATCAGTGAGCCTTTTTATAGTACCAGTCATTGATTGTTTTGTTTAGATTTTTAAATACAAATAGATACACGCAAGAAATCGACTCTAAATTACTCTTCTTCTACCTACTTTGTCTACTAAGTATAGCATATATGATCCTCATTTGTCAAGCGAATTGGCTATTTTGCCTTAAATAAGCTAATGTAAAACCTAATGGATACAATAGTTAGATTTGATAAAGTCTCATTCGAATGGGGCGTAAATAAGCCTATTTTAGACGAGGTAAGCTTCAGTATTAAAAGAGGCACCAAGTTTACCTTGATGGGCCAGAATGGGGCTGGGAAAAGCACCATTTTTGGATTGATTTCTGGAACGAGCACCCCAGAGTCTGGGGTTATAAACGTGGTTAAGGGAGTAAGCATCGCTTCCGCTAGGCAAGTCATTCCGCGCGACGAGCTCGACCTTAGCGTCCGCGAATTTTTCGAAAAATGTTTCCTAAATAAAACATCAGAAAAAGTTTATGATATTGATCCGCGGATTGATGAAATTTTAGAAGTTGTAAATTTGAGGGGCCACGAGAAAGTGCACGACAGGAAAATTAAAAGTTTTTCTGGCGGACAGCAGGCGCGATTGCTCTTGGCCTCCGCCCTCATCCAAGACCCCGATTTATTACTCCTAGACGAGCCGACCAACAATCTAGACAAAGCTGGGATTGCACACCTTACGCAATATCTCAAAAATTATAAAAAAACAGTTCTAGTGATTTCTCACGATGCTGAATTCTTGAACGCCTTTACTGAAGGAGTGCTTTACTTGGATGTTTATACCAAAAAGATAGAACAATATGTTGGCAACTATTTCAACGTGGTGAAGGACATTACTGCCAGAGTTGAGAAAGAAAATATGAAGAATGCCCAGCTCGAGAAAGAAATTCAGGCCAAGAAAGACCAGGCGAACGTCTTCGCTCACAAGGGAGGACGGCTACGCCTCGTGGCCAGGCGAATGCGCGAGAAAGCGGAAGAGCTCGAAGGGGAGATTGTGGAAGTGCGCAAAGAAGATAAATCGATTCGGCCTTTCGTGATCCCTGCCCAGCCTGATTTAATCGGAGAGATTTTAAATATTTCCTCTTTTACTACAATGCAAAAAGGCAAAATAGTAAAACGCAAAGCGAGCGTATCTTTAAATAAAAATAAACACTTACTTTTACAGGGCCCTAACGGCATCGGTAAAACTACTTTGCTTGAGAGGCTGGCGAGCGGCCACGCTGAAGGCGAGACGGTCAAAAGTGGCACCCGCATAGGGTACTACCGGCAGGATTTCTCGACGCTTAACTTTAACCACACGGTGTACGACTCTCTCGCGGAGGCAATGCTTGAAGGAGGGGAGAGACTGGACGAAGAGCGGATGCGAGCCATAGCAGCAGGATTCTTAATTACGGGAGAATTTATTCGTACTAAAATCGGCAGTCTGTCAGAAGGGCAGAAGGGCCTTGTAGCTTTCGCGCGACTGGTCCTTCAAAAGCCAGGATTGCTAATCCTGGACGAACCGACCAACCATATCAATTTCCGTCATTTACCGATAATTGCCAAAGCCCTCGATGAGTACAAAGGGGCAATGATTTTGGTATCGCACGTACCCGAGTTCGTAAAACAAATTAGGATTGACGAAGTACTTGATCTAGAAAAGTAGATAATTCTTCGCCCTTAATTTCTCGTAAGCCTCCGGGCTTTAAGGTTCCAAGTTTGATATTCATTATTCTTTCACGTTTCAAGTCGGCAATTTCTTGGAAGAGCGCGGCGCACATTCTGCGAATTTGATGCTTCTTGCCTTCGGTAAGAATAATTTTGAAAGTAGAAGGAGCGATGACGTTCACTTTGCACTTTTTCGTAACATAACCCTCAATGTTCACCCCTTTCTCCATTTTCGCTTTGAAGCTTCCACGCAGCTTTTCTTTGGTTCGAACTACATATTCTTTTTCGTGAAAATATTTTGGATTTAAGAGTTGGTCAGTGATGCGTCCGTCGTTCGTGAGGATTAACAAACCGTGGGAATTCTTGTCGAGTCTGCCTAGGGGGAAGAGGTCACTCCGCGGAGAGTTGGTCTCCAGGCCTATCGGTTTATAGTAAGCGAAATAAGAATAGGCGTTGGGCTTCTGGCCTTTAATTTCCACTACGTCTGCTTCTTCTACTTTGCTCCCCAGTACGGCGAGCTTCTTGTTGATGAACACCTTCTTGTTTTTTATAAGCTCATCAGCCCCTCTCCTAGTTGAAATCTTTTTCAAGGCGAGGTATTTGTTGATTCGCATCGGATATGTATTTTCGTCCATAAATTAAATATACCCCCACACCTATTTTTTCCCTAATGGGAATAGGTGTGGGGGTATACCACAGTTCTGTGTGTTTTTTTTAATGATGCTCTACCGTGGTTACGGTTTTCTTTGTAAATGGGTCGCCTCCGCTGACTAAATGTTTCGCCAAGAGGACAAGAAGCAAGATTAGAATGATGAGGAGTAACCATCCGAAGAGACTGCCCGGCCAGAATGCACCGGAGAGGAAGGCCGCTGCTCCCAAAGATGTCCTCGTGTTTACAACTTCCTGATCCGTATTCCAAACCTGGGCAGATACATTGGCGCTCACTGTCTGCGGATAACCGGCAGGGTCGATATAAGAAAGGGTTGCCGGGAAGTTGAGTAGAGCTCCTGGAGGGGCATCGTTACGAACGAGAACCCTTACTGTTACAGTGCCGGAGCCATTAGCTGCGAGTGTCCCCAAGTTAAAGATTAAAGTATTGCCGGAAATTACAGGGTTGTTCGGAGTGGAGTATCGATAAACGACTTCGTACGGAAGGTCAAGCCTTAGTACCAAATTCTTTATCGAGCCGGTTCCTATGTTTTGATAATTTACGGTGTAAGTTATCTCGTCTCCTGGTCGTGGGCGAGTGTTGTCGAGAGTAGGCACTATCGGCTGGTTGCGGTCGATTGAAGAGTTGATTACAACCAGTGAAGTTGCAGGTGGAGGCGTAGGACCGCCGGTTGTTGGGCGACGTACGGCTATGGTTACCGAGTCAGTATCGGAACCGAAATTGTTGAAACAAGTGAGTGTGAAGGTGCGAGAAGAAGAAAGGGAGCCGGTGTAGAACGAACCCGGGCCGATGCTCTTTACTCCCGCCCATCCTGCTGATCCGCCAGAAGCCTGGCAAGATGTGGCGCCTACTGCGCTCCAGCGAACGAATGTTGCGCCGTTATAAGCAAGGCTCGTACTGTCTGCGTAAAGGATAACAGTCGGAGCGCTACCTGTAGGAACAGGTGTGAAATATCGGCAAGGCAGGGAACCGCCGTAGTTTAGCGCGCTAGTGTCGCGACACTCTCTGTTGGTGGTGTTATTGTTGTCGTCTGTTCGGAAAGATAGAACGCTACCATAGTCCGTGCCATATGCATTTCTAGCTACGGCGCGGAAATAGTAAACAGTGTCTTCTCGGAGTCCGTCAATTTGGTCATCGAAGTCATCTGTGCCGGAGCCAGTTGATATTTCATCTGTTTCTTCACCGTCACCATCTTCGACGTCGTTCCTGTCTCGTCCGTATTCAAACCAAACTCGAGTAGAAGAACCATTGCCGTCTACTTCTCCGCGGAGAGTAGCTTCTTCATCGTCAATATCTGTTGCGCTTCGAGTGGTGACGTCAGGCTTTTGATTGTCGCCATCGTCGTTGCCACCAACGGTTACAGCTACGGAGTCAGTAGCTGACTGACCGCTGTTGTTGTAGCACCTGATAGTGTAATACTTGTTGACATATAAAGGTCCGACAACTTGGCTACCGCCGGAAGCGCTGACGCTACCTGACCAGTCGCCCGAAGCAGTACAGGAAGTTGCGTGTGCAACGGTCCATATCAAAGTAGTTACGTCCCCGTAATCAATACTTGCATCGCTGGCGCGGAGATCAACGGTAGGGGCATCGTCTTGTGGTTGCCCAGTAACATTTACAGTTACAGAATCGCTTGCAGAGCCACCGCTACCGGTACAGGTAATGGTATAGCTTTTTGTGCTGGTTAAGCTTCCTGTGCTCTCGCTTCTGTTGCTGCCAGTTGCTTTGCTTCCTGACCACGCACCAGATGCGGTACACGAAGTTGCGTTGGTTGAAGTCCATCGTAGAGTTGTGCTCTGTCCGTAGTCGAGGCTAGTATCATCTGCGGTAAGGTTTACAGTAGGGGAATATGTTTGAGTGTATCGGCAAGGATAACCGGTGTGGTAATTATTTGCATCAGGGTCCTGACAAGTCTGAGTCGGCGTAGGATAATGACAGGGATACCCAGTGTGATAGTTGTCTGCGTCTGGGTCCTGACAAGTTTGAGTAACAGCATTTACGTACACTGTTGCTGTTCCTGTGCCGTACCCGCCATCATTGTTGCTCATCGTGATGGTGTAAGTAGTTGTCTTGGAAGGGGAAACAGTTTTGCTTCCTGAAGGCGCAACAGAACCTATGCCCGGGCTTATGGAAATGCTGGTTGCGTTAAAAGAATTCCACTTGATCTGGGTGGATTCACCTTGGTCTATTGTGTCTGGGGTTGCGATTATTGAACCCGACACTAAAGTTTCGGCTCGAGCTTGCTGTGAGCTAATTCCGACTAATCCTAAAACAACTGCAAACAAGGCGAAAATAGCTAGTTTTGTGAAACTCTTTAGATATGGTGTTTTTTGGCCGTTCATAATATTTATTGCTACTTATAATTTTCCCAAATAATTAATAAAAATTTTATATGCATATTGTATCATATTATAATTTAATGTCAATACCCTAACCCATCTACCGACAAATGCCGTCCAAATCTCAAAACCATTACGTTGAGCTGGACTTTACTATAAAAAATTAAAAAATCAATATAAAAAGATAAAGGGGGGTCATCGAGCGAACTCGACAACCCCCAGCGATACTTCCGAAACTACAGAGATGTGAAAGAACAAGTCTTACGGGTGCGCTTCCTGCGGCACCTTAACTTCGGCGGAGAAGCCTCCTTCCCCCGTGACCCGCACCTTTCCGACGCGGGCTGCCCCGTCATTTCCAGCGACGGTGAGCTGCGGCGAACCCGTACCCACACCTGAAGCATTCCCGACGATGGCGATCATCCCCGGGGTGAGCGAAGCGGCGGTCCAAGAACATCCTGCGGTGGCCCCAATGACGAGGCTACCGTTGCTCGTGGCCCCCTTCCACGAGAACTCCGGGGTTTCCGGGGGCACGGAATAGTTGCAGGTCGGCGCCGGGCACGCCGTCTGCGTCACGAGTACCATCTTATTCTCGATGGTGATCGAACCGGTGCGGGTCGCACCGGTGGCGTTGTTGGCGACCGTGAACGTCACGGTGCCGTTCGCCGAACCGGTGTGACCCGAGACGATGGTGATCCAGCTCTCGTGGGACGTTGCCGTCCATGAGCAGCCAGAGTTCGAGCCGACAACGATGCTACCGTTGCCACCGGCGCACTCGAACGCCGGGGTTGAATCCGGCACGTTGTAGTTACACACCGGCGTCACCGGAGTGACGACGACCGTAACAGAGTCGGCGGTAGAACCGCCGCTACCGGTACAGGTGAGCGTATACGTGCGGGTGGAAGCGAGAGCGCCAGTGCTCTCACTGCCTGCGGTTGCTTTGACGCCGCTCCAGCCATCGCTGGCCGAGCAGGAGGTCGCGTTGGACGAGGTCCAACGCAAAACGGTGCTTTCGCCAGCCGCGATGTTGGTCGCGTCGGCGGTCAGGTCGACCGTCGGAGCGGGGGACGGGCATGTGACACAGGGGGGAGGGGTGTCCTTGCACCCCTTGCATTCCCCGCCGCCACACGCGACGAGGGCGAGAGAGAGGACGATGAGCGCTACCAGCGCCCAGAGAGAAAACGACTTGTTCATGGCTTCTCCTTGTTCGGCGCCGAAGCGCTTTCGTTGTTGGTTGTTTTCTTGTTGTCAGTGTCGGCGACGACGTTAGCCACGCCGGCAACCGCTGCGCTTGTTGCACCACCTACCGCTGCACCGCCAACGACGGTGGTGCAGAGAGCGGGAGTAGCCGCGGCGGTGACACCGCCGGTAGCTACACCGAGGATGACGAGACCTACAACCGTTCGCGGGCGAAGTCCTGCGCGAAGGAGCACGCGCTCCTTTCCAGGGCATTCCTGCCACACGAACTTTCGAAGAGGGCCGTACGTCTTGATGATTGTACACGGTTCTGCCGGGGGGCCTGGTGCTCCCTTGCAGTCAAGGGAATCCCAGACATCGTCACCGTTGATGTCCTCTTCGGGATCGGTTCGGCCGTTCGCGTTGAGGTCCCAGCAGCTCAACCCCGGAGGTCCAGGCTCTCCCTGTTCTCCGGGGTCGCCTTTCTCGCCCACGATAGGCGGGAACGGGACGAAGCCGTCGAGCTTGTTGACACACCACCACAAATAATCAAAAGTGTTGGTGCGCCAGTTGTAAGCCATCGGCCTGTCTGTACCGATGCGGACCCACCCCCACCCGTTTTCTGTCACGCGATCAGGTAACTCCATGTGGACGCAGCCACCTGTGGGGTGGCCACGTTCCACATAGCTGGGCCCCAGCTTGCGGTTCGATTTTAGTGAGGGGTAGTAAAGCGGCGCATCGTGCGCCGCAATGCACTCCTCCCAGTTGTCCCAGTGGTCTTTCGCCACCGGGGTGTTTTCGTCCGCCCGGGCGTTGCCCTCGCAGACGTTGATCGTGACGAGAAAAAACAGAGCGAGCGCGAGATACTGCAGGAACTTCGTCATTTTCCTCATTCCTTTCCTGTGCGTTAAAACTGATTATTCTGCTGACAACGATCAAAGACAAACTGCAAACACTCTTCTAGCATAGCCGTAGTTGGGCCACGCTGATTTCCGTCCGTGATTATATCAGGTTTTCTCAAAAAGTCAAGGTGAGTTATTAACTAAAATTTAATATTCAACAGGGTTAGGGCATTGTGGTCAGGAATAATTTTGTTTTCGTCAAAACAAAATTTTCACGACCCTGCCTCAGCTGTTTTGTTTCCTAACAAAACATGCTTCCGGCCAGCACAGCTAAAAAACCTGCAGTAGTGCAGGTTTTTCTTTACGCTGTGCTCCCGGTAGGAATCGAACCTACATCACAACCTCCGCAAGGTCGCATCCTATCCATTGAACGACGGGAGCGGTTCTTTTAGATTAACAGTTTTTATTTAAAAGTCTATTTTAAAACCCGAGCGCTTCCATTATTTTCTCGGAAGGATGCTCCTTCATCTCCACCTCAGCTATTTCCTGGAACGAAAAAATTTCGTGAATTTGTTCCGCGGTTTCGATGTGAATCGGAATCGAGATGACGGGGATAAAGATACGCTCGGTATGAATGAAGAGCGTAGGGCGAAGGAGGGGCGTCGGGGAGAAATCAGCCTGCACCCAGAAAGCCTTGATGCTTTCGTACGGGTAGAGGCGATTTTTAACACGGAGACCCTTGGAGTTAAGTTCATATTCTACGACGTCTGGCTTTTTGACAGCGAAAAACGCTAGCAGAACACCGGCGAGGATTAGAAGCGCGGCAAAAAAATAATTTTCGAAAATAATTGAAGCTATGGAGCCTGTGACCACAATCACGCCCAAAGCCCAGAACCAATCACGGCTCCGTTCTTTGTCTTCGTATTCGAGGGCGGACCAGGTTAGGCTTTCAATGGGAGTTTCTCTCTCTTGCATACATAAAGTATACCAAGAAATTAAAAGCAAATACAGTATAAAGGGACTTTAGTCTATCGCACCCACTGCATCATCTGCCAAATCTTCCGCATCCTTCGCTAAATCAGCGGCTTCGTCGTAATTCTCGTCGTCGAATTCATTTTCTGCATCATCCAGTTTGTCATTTGCTTCATCGAGCAAGTCCTCAGCGTCGCTCACGTCCTTGCCGTCATCATCAGCGTCACTGATTTCATTCTGGGCATCGTCAATAGCATCGCGGGCGTCATCGATAGCTTCTTCGGCGTCGTCTTTCTCGGTGTTATCTCCGATAGCATCTACTGCATCATCGGCCAGGTCAGAAGCTTCATCGGCCAGGTCTTCTACGTCTTCATAATTTTCATCATCGAAAGCTTGCTCGGCTTCTTCAAGCTTGTTCTCAGCTTTCTTGAGTAAAGCTTCAGCTTCTTTCACATCCTCATCGTTATCATCGGCATCCTCAATTTTCTTTTCAGCGGCATCGATATCACGCTGAGCTTCGTCAATGAAGTCATCGGCTTCAGCCTCAAGTCCTTCACCTCCAGCATCGTCGAAGGCATCTTCAGCATCGTCAAATGCATCATCTGCATAGTCGAGCGCCTTTACAAAATCCTTTTTACGGAAAAGAGACCTAACCGCATCAATTATATTTTCTTCAGCGTCAGCATAACTGTCATCAGCGGCCGCCTGGTCGCCCTCGTTGTCATCCATTTGTTCATCCGCCTTGTCCATCATATCGAGCGCTTCCACCAGCCTTTTAATTGCGGCGGTTTCGGCGGCGCTTTTCCCTGAAGAAGAACTTCTAGCAAGTGCTAGGTCGGCCTTCAGCTGTGCGATTTGGGTATTTAATTGAGCAACCGTAGAACCCGTCGAGGGCGTCCCAGTTTCTGGGGTTGCAGGCGTGGTCCCGGTGAGAGATAAATATTTCGCTCGAGATTTAGCGCCGAAGTGTCCGTCGGCAGTTAAGCCGCTCGCCGCTTGCCACTTCATCACAGCTTGCGAGGTAAGTTCTTTGAAGGTATTGGTTTCTTTCCCTTTAGAGCCAGGGCCACTAGAAGAAATGTTGTAGCCGGCACCGTTTAAATATTGCTGGAGACATCGGACGTCTTCGCCCTCAACATCTTCTTTTAAGTCGCGAGTAAAATTGCAGGTACTAGCACTAGCATTCCAAGCCAAGCAGATTATTGCTAAAACGAACAAGCCTTTTAATATATTTTTATTCATATTATTTATTATTTTAATGACTAATAAAATTAAAACGGAACGTAAAATAGTAAGGAGTGCCTTGCTACAAATTTATTATATCACACGGCTCGTACGCTGGCGGAAAAGGGTCATTTTTGGTATAGTTTCCAAATGAGCACATTTGTATATACATTGATTTTAATACTTTTAACCCTATGGACCATTCCCTGGAAGGTTTATAGTGTTTGGTTAGCGGTAAAAAACGATCATAAGAAATGGTTCATAGTTCTGCTCCTCTTAAACACCGTCGCGATATTGGAAATTTTCTACATTTTCAAAATCGCGAAAAAGAGCTGGGCGGAAGTGAGCGGAGACTTCGGGCAGGCCTGGAGATCAGCTACGAAATAAACACGGAGGCGTCGCATAGTGGTTTAGTGCACCTGTCTTGAAAACAGGAGTGCCGCAAGGCACCGTGAGTTCGAATCTCACCGCCTCCGCCATGAGATTTTTAGGAATAGACTACGGCAAGAAACGGATTGGCATTGCCATCTCTGACGAGAATGGAGTTCTTGGTTTTCCGAAAATTATTTTAGACAACGATGAAGGATTGGGGCGAAAGATTTCCGCTATTATGAAAGATGAAAATATTACCGAGATTGTGATAGGTGAATCGCTCGATTTCGCCGGGAAGCCGAATCAAATATCCGCGGAGATAGATACTTTCACCCGAGAATTAGAGAAATTTAACTTACCAGTCCACAAGCAGAAAGAATTCCTGACTTCAGTAGAGGCTCGCAAGTTCCATGGCCCCAAAAGTAGGGCTGACGCTTCGGCAGCAGCCCTAATTCTGCAAAGATTTTTAGACAAGAGAAATATCTCTAGAGAAAAGCCCTCCGAGTGATAGCGGAGCGAGCCGGGATGTCGTATAATATTCCTATATGCTAGGCAACGAACTTAATAGATTTCTGTTCCGATATTTTCCTCCACCTGCATTCCTAATGGCGCCGTCGTATGGTCTCGATATTTCAGACCAGTCTTTGAAATTTGTGCAGCTTATTCCGACGAAAGACGGGATTAAAGTTGGGCGATACGGAGAGCGGAAGATTCCAGCAGGGATTATTGAGTCAGGGAAGATTAAAAATTTATCTCGTCTAGAAGAAGTGCTCTTATCTTTGCGGAAAGAGGGGATAAAGTTTGTTCGGGTATCTCTACCTGAAGAGCAGGTGTATCTCTTCCCTCTACGTCTCGATAAAACCGGACTGAAAAACGTGAGGGAAGGTATAGAGCTTGCACTTGAAGAGCACGTCCCAATGCCCGCCGCAGAGGCGATATTTGATTATGACTTTGTGCATGAAGACGAGAAAAGTCTCGAAGTTGAGGTGGCAGCAACATCCTCCAACACCATTGAGAACTATATTTCTGTATTCCGCAATTGTTTTATCTCTGTACAGTCACTAGAGCTTGAAGCGCAGGCCATCGCCCGTGCCGTGGTTAAGAAGGGGGACCCCGAGACATACATTATCGTGGATTTCGGGCAGACCCGTACCGGAATTTTCATTGTGGCTCGTGGGGTGGTGGTGTTTACCTCTACGCTCGACATTGGCGGAATGTCGCTTAATACCGCCATTCAGAAGAGTTTCAATGTGAGTCAACCAGAAGCGGAAAAAATGAAACAAGAGTATGGCCTGGCGCGAAATGCTCTGAATAAAGAAGTTTTCCCGGTGCTCCTCAACAGCGTGTCCGTTCTTCGAGATGAAATTGTGAAGCACTTCCTATACTGGAACACGCACAAAGACGAAGACGGCAAGCAACGTCCGCCCATCAAGAAGATAATTCTCTGCGGAGGAGACTCGAACCTGATAGGCTTGGCGGATTATATTTCCCAGAGTATGAAAACTCCAGTGGAGATGGCCAATGTTTGGGCGAACATTTCTGACATAGACAAGCATGTCCCCGAAATAAGTATGAGAGAATCGCTCGGTTTTGCCACGGCGCTCGGCTTGGCACTTGGAGACTTTGACTACGATTAATTATGATAAATTTAATTCCAAATCACGAAAAGAAAAAGAAAGTAAGGGATTTCTATTTCCGGTTTACTGCGGTGTTGCTTGCTGTGTTGGGGTTCTGCGGCGTTGCGGGAATCGTTTCTCTATCACCGGCATATTTTCTTTCCGAGATTAAGAAAAATATTGCCAGCACGAGTCTCGAAACACAAAAGAATGAACCAGCCACAAACGAAGATAAGAGTTTATCTACCGCTGTGGCTGATTTGAAAAAGAAGCTGACGATAGTAGAGAACTCGAGGAAGGACAGATATGAGGTTTCTCGTAAGGTAATCAATGAAGTTACTTTACGCAAAATGCCCGATATAAAAATAACCCACATAATCTATGAAAGGGATACGGACACAGGTCCTCAGGTGAATGTCTTAGGCGTGGCTCCTTCTCGCGAACGGCTCCTCCTTTTCCGCAGAGCACTTGAAGACGCGGGGACCTGGAAGGTTGTGGATTTGCCGATTTCGAATTTCGTTAAAGGTTCCAATATCGAATTTCACTTAACTCTTACCCCTTCATAATATGCAAAATAATCCTAAAAGCTTTAAAAAATTTAAAAAGGCACCCCTGGTGTTCTCGACCCTCTTTTTGGCTATGGTTGTGCTGGGATTTTGGTTTGTGTCTGGGGAGATTAATCAAAACAAAAAATCAGCCGAAGTGATGTGGACCGAATGGCAGAAAGAAAATTTACGACGCCACCAAATCCGCGACCTTGAAGTCCTGCTTAGTGAAGCAGAAGCAAAGAGGGCAGAGCTCGATACGCACTTCGCAGAAAGCTCTAACATTGTGCCGTTTCTCGATACGACCCAAGAATTAGCCAGAAAAGTGGGCGCTGAATCCGAAATAATTTCCGTCGACAATAGTGCAGAGTCCGGTGGGCTTACGGTAGTTGTGCATGCCACTGGAAGTTTCGAATCGTTGTATAAATTTCTAGAATTGCTCGAACATTCCCCCTACGAACTCGAATTTCTTACAGTTGACCTAGGCAGACTTGCGGAAGGCTCCGGGTGGGAGGCGAACTTTAAACTGAGGCTGCTGACCTTTATTCCATAAACCAAAATAGTTATGAAACTAGAATTATTAAAAAGGAAAAAAATTTTTAAAAAAGGAGGCTTTCATACCAACCCTAACGTGGGCTGGCAGATAATAGTTGTTGTCGCCGTGGGTATTGTCGCTGCCTTCTTTGCTTCAGGATTTTATCTTTTTATCGAAACTAATAACTCGCTCGAGGCACCAGAATTTGCGGACAAGGAAGAGGTTAACGTGCGAGAGAGAACAAGACTTGAAAAGGTTATGAATTATTTCTCGGAACAAGAACAGAAATCACTCGAGATAATAAATTCTCCGGCGCAGGTCGTTGACCCTTCGCGCTAAAAATTCTGGTGCCCCCGCGAGGAATCGAACCTCGAATAGCGGCTTAGAAGTCCGCAGTTATATCCATTTAACTACAGGGGCATTGCATAGTAAGGTGCGCGCTGAGGGATTCGAACCCCCGACCTTCGCTGTGTAAAAGCGCTGCTCTACCAACTGAGCTAAGCGCGCGCGAACACAAAGAAAGTGTATAGTATTTCGAGCTTTATTTCAATAGCCAAATATTAAACCTTGATATAGTATTATACATACGGTATACTCTACCTATGAAAGTTATTGAAAAAGAAGAAGCACGAGTATTGCGTGGGCAGGGTAAGTCCATTAATGAAATAAAAAATATTTTAAAGGTATCGAAAGCTAGCGTGAGTCTATGGGTACGCGATGTAGTTTTAACAACAAAACAGAAAAATTCTTTATCACAAAATGGTCGCAGTGTTGCATCGGTTGAAAAACGCAGATTAAATAGAATAGCAAGTACAGAAAGGAAGACAACCTTAACCATTAAACTTGCCAAAAAAGAAATCACAAGCATTCACAAAAATGACCTAAAAATGATAGGAATATCTCTGTATTTGGGAGAAGGTGGCAAGACAAAGCGGGGAATTGCGCGAATTACGAACAGTGATCCCTGCATTATAAAGATAATGATGAGATTTTTCAGAGAAATATGTTTGGTTCCTGAAAATAAATTTCGGGGACATATACATACATTTTCCAAAACAAATATTCGCAACGCTGAAAATTACTGGTCTAAAATATCAGGAATACCAATTAGTCAATTTTATAAAACATACATAAAACCGAGCACTGCTGGTAAAAACAAGAGAAATACTTTACCATATGGAACATTAGATGTTTCAGTTAATGATACGCAGTTATTCCTTAAAATTTTAGGATGGATGGAAAAGTTAAAAGAATTAGCAGTATGAAAATAAAAGTTTTATACGAAGATGCAAATATCTTAGCGATAGACAAGCCGTCAGGTATTTCCGTGCATTCTGATGGAAAGAGCAAAGATAAAACGATTGCTGATTGGGTGCTGAAAAATTATCCAAAGATGAAAAATGTGGGGGAGAACGAAGTGTATGAATATAAGAATAAAAAAATAGAAATTAAAAAGCCGGGGATAGTTCACCGGCTGGACCGAGACACTTCTGGAGTTTTGCTTTTGGCGAAAAATGAAAAAACTTACCAACTTCTTAAAAAGCAGTTTCAGGATAGAGAAGTAAGGAAAATTTATATTGCTATTGTGTCGGGTGACATGAAAGACGAAAGAGGAGTCGTAAACCGAGCAATCGGCCGCAGCCCTCGAGATTTTCGTAGATATTCGGCCGGCCGCGGCGCACGAGGAGAAATGCGAGAAGCAGTCACCCAGTTTCGAGTATTAGCTAGATTTAGCGACAAGAAAGGAAATAAATTTACGTACTTAGAAGTTCATCCGAAGACGGGCCGCACGCACCAAATCAGGGTGCATATGAAATATCTAAACCATCCTATTGTAGGTGACAATTTGTACAACCCCAGCGGAGCTTGCCCGAAAGAAATAAAAAGAATGGCTCTGCATGCAAAATCAATCGAGTTTAGAAACTTGAAAGGCGAGATGATAAAAGTAGAATCACTTTTACCGAAGGAGTTTGAGAAAGTAGCCAAACCATAAGATTGCCTTTAAAATCCTTTTATGTTAAAGTGTTTTTTGTTATGGCAGGAAATAAAATAATGAAAATAAAGTTCAGCCCGGTAGATATTGAAGCTCGAAAGAAGCTTGATTTTAAGGCTGGGGACACCGTCAACGTATCTTCCAAGATTCTGGACGAAAAAGGCAAATACCGTTTCCAGGCTTTCGAGGGCATTGTGCTCGCTCGGAAGCACGGAGCCGAAGCTGGTGCTACATTTACCGTGCGTAAAGTAGCCAGTGGCGTCGGTGTGGAAAGAATTTTCCCATTGTTCTCACCGATGATTGATAAAATTGAAATAACTAAGAGGTCTCGCGCTCGCAGATCCAAGCTCTACTATATCCGCACCAAAGCGGTTAAAGATGTTCGACGCAAGATGCGTTCAGTGGCCCACCAGGCCGACGTAGAAGAGGTGGCAGCTTCGGAAGAAGTTGTAGCCGAAAAAGCAGCAGAATAATCTGCTATAATACCGTTGCATTTTGCCCCCGATCGCCTGCTCGTAAACTCGCATCGGCGATTCCGAAACGGATTGGGGGCAAATCAAAGCAGTTTGATTTGCCCAGGTGGCGAAACTGGTAGACGTACTACCTTGAGGTGGTAGCGCCCGCAAGGGCATGGGAGTTCAAATCTCCCCCTGGGCACCAGAGATATTTAACTATGTCCTCTTTCACACTCAAAAACCTGAAAGAACTTTTTGATAAATACGAATCTCATTTGTCCTCCGCGACCTTGGTGCTCGGATTTATTTTTGATTTTCTGACGCTCAAGCGGGTGGATTATATCTGGGACAACGTACTCATAATGCTATACCTAGTAGTTGCCGGGGCGAGTATCCTGATTATTAATCTTTATGAGTCTGGGAAATTTCGCAATAAATTTACTTCATCGGTCCACGAATTTTTGCCTTTTACTTTGCAGTTTGCCTTCGGAGGTCTTTTCAGCGCCTTTACTATTTTTTATTCCAAGAGCTCGTCTTTCGTTTCGAGCGGGATGTTTGTAACGCTGCTGTTCTTGCTGATGGTGGGGAACGAATTTTTTAAAAAAAGATATCAAAAACTGGCTTTTCAGCTGGGAATATATTTTATGGCGATTTTCTCATTCTCAATCTACTTCTTGCCCGTACTCATAAAGCGAATGGGGGTCGATATTTTTATCTGGAGTGGGGGCTTAAGCCTCGTTTTCATTAGCTCCTTCGTCCTCTTGATTGCGTGGCTCGCACCACTTAGGTATAAAGAGAGTTACAAATATATTTTTCTGACTATCGGTGCTATCTGGGTCTCGGTGAACGCGTTATATTTTCTAAATATTATTCCGCCCATACCGCTATCTCTAAAAACCAGCAACGTTTACCACGGTATCACAAAGTTGCCTCAAGGCGGTTACCAAGTTACAGGGGAGCCGGAAAATTGGGTTGAAAAATTAAAAATAAACAAGAAAATTCACTTAGATAAGGGTGAAGGCGTTTATGTTTTCAGTTCGGTTTTTGCGCCTGCGGATTTAAATATAAAAATTGTTCACAACTGGCAGTATTTCGACAGCTCCACGAGCGAGTGGGTTAGTGCTAGTCGTATAAGCTTCCCGATAGCTGGTGGCAGGGCGCAGGGTTATAGAGGATTTTCTAAAAAAGAAAATATTTTCCCAGGAGCATGGCGGGTGGACGTCGAAACCGAACGAGGTCAAGTAATCGGGCGAATCAGGTTCGACATTGAGATAGGGGATTTCATTCCACAGTTCGAGACGAAAAATATCTAAAATAGTGTAAAATAGAGAAATGAAAATAGAAAAACAGGCATGGTCCCTTTCAGCCGCTGAAATTTTCGATACTCTAGAAACATCCGAGCAAGGGATAAGCGAAAAAGAGGCCGCCCGTAGGCTTTCGGAGTATGGGAAAAATGTTTTTCACACCAAGGGTAAAACTAACCCTATGCTCCTGCTTCTTAAGCAGTTCTTAAGCCCGCTAATATTTCTCTTGCTAGGCTCGGTAACCCTTACCGCAATCCTTCACGAATGGTTAGATATGGGAGTGGTATTGTTCGCCCTAGTTTTAAACGCTGTACTTGGGTTTTTCCACGAGTACAATGCCGAAAATACGCTAGACAAGCTCAAGACGTACATTAAGGACCGGGCTCGGGTCATCAGGGGTGGCGTAGAGCAAGAAATTGATTCGGAATTTTTAGCAATAGGGGATGTCATTAAGCTTTCTTATGGAGCCCGTGTTCCGGCAGATGCTCGGATAATTTCAGTTAATAACTTTCGGGTGGACGAAGCAATCCTTACTGGCGAAGCGCTGCCGGTGGAAAAGACAGAAGAAGTTATGCCAATAGGGGCACTGGTGGCCGACCGGGAGAATATTGCACACGCTGGGACTTTGGTTGTGCAAGGTTATGCGATAGCTGTTGTTTGTGCCGTTGGTGACGATACTGAAATAGGTAAAATCGCCGGTATAGTTTCCAAAACAAATAAAGTAAAAACCCCCCTCCAGAAAGGTGTGGATCGGTTGGCCTGGTTTATCTTCTTTGTGGTGATGGTCATCGTGGTTGGAATTTTAATCCTAGGGATATTACGTGGAGAGTCGTTCATTGAAATGCTGCTACTTTCCTCTGCTGTAGCTGTAGGGGCAGTGCCGGAGTCCCTACCTATTGCGCTTACTGTAATTTTGGCTATTGGCTCACTTCGTATCGCCCAGAAAAGGGGTGTGGTCAGACAGCTTGCCGCTTCAGAGACATTGGGCTCTACTACGCTTATTATGACAGACAAGACAGGAACGCTCACCTTGGCTGATATGAAGCTTACAGGTATTTATGGAACGCACGAGATATTGAAGTCAGACAGAGTCGAAAAAGAATCCGAGTTTTCCGCTGAGCAAAAATCTTTACTGGAGATGGCTCTATATAACGTGGACGTGTCCATCGAAAATCCGCACGAAGAAAAAGATAAATGGATTTTCAAAGGCCGGCCGTTCGAGGTAAACATTGTGAAGGCCTGTCGAACGCACGAGATACCACTTCAGTCCTTATCTTCTTCGATTTCGCACATTGTTTTACCGTTTAACTCCACAAATAAATTTTCTGTAGCGGAAAAAGACCAGACCTATATATTAATGGGGGCGCCGGACATTCTACTCAAGAAGTCCACCCTTTCGAAAGAAGAATTTTTAAAGATCGAGGATTGGATAGAAAAAGAAAGCCGACTCGGAAAGAGGTTAATTGGAATAGGAAAAGTGGGTAAACAGCACAAGAAAAAAGAATTTTTAATTGAAGAGATCGAGAGCATTGAATTCCTGGGAATGTTTTCATTCGTTGATCCTATTCGCCCTAACGTGCCGGCCGCGATCAAAAATATTGAAGCTCACGGCATCAAAATGGTATTGGTGACCGGAGACTTGGTGGGGACCGCTTTGTCTGTGGCCAAAGACTTAGATTGGCAAGTGGAGGAAGATCAGGTACTGTCGGGGGGAGATGTGCGCGTCTTGTCAGACAAAGAACTCATTCAAATAATTCCTAAAATTAAAATATTTGCTCGCGTTACTCCTGAAGATAAATTGCGGATCGGGCAACTCTACCAGGAATTAGGAGAAGTTGTGGCGATGACCGGGGATGGAGTGAATGACGCCCCAGCGCTAAAGGCTGCGGACATTGGGATTTCACTCGGGAGCGGAAGCGATGTAGCTAAAAGTGCCGCCGACTTGGTGCTTCTCGATGATAACTTTGAAACCATAAGCCTCGCCATTGACGAAGGCAGGAAAATTCTAGGGAATATTCGAAAGACCTTCGTGTACCTGATGTCGAACTCTCTTGATGAAGTATTCATCATAGGCGGGAGTTTGATTTTTGCTTTGCCATTGCCCCTTACTGCGCTCCAGATTATATGGGTGAATCTTTTTACTGGTTCTTTGCCCGCGCTCGCCTTTGCCTTCGACGAGGACATTGACGGGGAGAGATTTGCCGGCAAAGAACTCACTTTGATTTTTTCCCGCGAAGTTAAAATTCTAACTTTCGGTATCGGAGTCTTGAGTTCATTACTACTTTTTATTCTTCACTTCGTGATGTATAAAATCGGAGTAGACCCTATGGTTTCCCGGGCCATCTTCTTTGTTTGTTTCTCTTCTTACATACTTTTTATTGCTTTCTCTTTTCGCAGTCTTCGCCAGCCACTCTTTAGTTATAAATTGTTTTCAAACAGCAAATTAAACCTTAGTATTTTCATTTGGATTGCTCTCTTAGTCTTCACGATGACAGTGCCGTTTATGCGAAGTATCTTCCATCTACCGCCGTTGCCACTCTATGCATTGCCGTTTATTCTCTTTTGGATTGTTTTAAACATTCTCTTGGTGGAAGGAGCGAAGTTTATTCTTCGCAAACATATCACCAAGCCAATTGGCATTTAAGTCTTTTTCTGTTAGATTTAAAAGGTATGGTGCCCATGGTGTAATGGTTAACACAGAGGTTTGTGGAACCTCTAATTCGGGTTCAACTCCCGATGGGCACCCAAATGGTTTACGAAATTTTTATAGTCTTAATACTCACTTTACTTAATGGTTTTTTCTCGATGAGCGAAATTGCTCTGGTGACCATTAGGAAAACTCGCGTTGGTGCTTTAGTTAAACAAGGAAACAAGCGCGCCAAGGTGGTCCAATATCTTCAGAAAAATCCCGAAGACCTTTTTGCCACTATTCAAATTGGTATTTCCGTAATCACCATAGCCGCGTCTGCTTTCGCGGGCGCAAGTCTTGCGGCTGACCTTGAGATGATACTAGAGAAATCTAATTTCAATTTTATTGTTTCTAATTCTTCAACAATAAGTTTTGGACTTGTGGTCGCTCTAGTGTCATATGTAAACATAACAATAGGAGAATTAATACCTAAGTCCATAGGGCTCAGGTACGCTGAGTCAGTAGCCCTACTGGCAGCTTATCCGGTGTGGGGACTCTCTAAACTTAGCAGGGGATTAATAAAAATATTAAATGTAAGTTCGAACCTTTTCTTGAAATTATTTAAGGACTCTACTACATTTATGGAAAGCAGGTTGTCTGAGGAAGAGATACGGACGCTTATATCTGAAGGAACCAAAGCTGGAACGATAGAGCCTATGGAGCACAGTCTTATCGAAAACGTGTTCAATATGTCTGACACAAGCGTTGATAAGATAATGGTGCCCCGCGCCAGCATTACAGCGCTAAATATTGCCGACTCCGGCGAGTTGATTGTCCAAAAGGCGGTTGAGTCCGGTTATTCGCGTATCCCCATTTATCAAGGGGATTTGAATAATACTATCGGCATACTCTATACCAAAAAACTTTTGCCGGAGCTTAGAAAAGAAAATCCCGACATCTCGCTGAAAGAATTTCTCGTTCCGCCGTATTTTGTACCGAGTACTATGAAAACGAGCGAGGTTTTAAAAAGAATGCAACGCAAAAAGGCACACGTAGCGCTCGTCACCAATGAGCACGGGGAAGTTGAAGGGCTAGTGGCCCTAGAAGATGTTCTTGAGGAAATCGTTGGCGATATCGATGATGAAATCGACGAGACTGATGTAAAAATTAAAGAAGACAGCATGGGATTTACAGTTTTAGGCAATACATCCATCGTTGATTTCAATAAATATTTCCAAGCTGATTTGCCCGAGCACGAGAATTTCAATACTGTGGCTGGATTTATTTTAGAAAAATTGGAACGCTTTCCCAAGCCGGGAGATGTAGTAGAGTTCGGAAAAATTAAATTCACCGTAAAGGAAGCTACTTCGCGCACCATCACGAGCACAGTAATAGAAAAGTTATAAATTCACTAATTGGGGCAGTTGGAGATTCTACTTGTCACCCAATTCCTTTTCAAGATTAGAGATTTTTTGCTCTACGCGGTCTAGCGTTGTCTTGATGTCATCGAGCTCTGTTTCTTCGGTTTCGAGTTCCGCCTTAGCTTTTTCGCTTATCTTTTCTTCGCCTTCGATGCCGGACATAATAATTTTACTTCCAATAAATTCCGAGACGAATACCCCGGTTATAAGTAAAATGACGGAGCCGATAACCATTGAAGCTATGCTCCCCAAGTTAAGCTCGTCGGCGATATGCCAGACTCCTCGCCAGAAGAGAACTACACCAATACCTCCTAAAACCGCATATAAAATAGGGTAATGGCTTAATTTCCCTCTTACTTTGTCCTCGAGTTTGTCGAAAAATTTTATTAGGCCTTTCATTGGTGTGCGTTTGTTTGTATAATCATAATACATTAAAAAAATAACTATTTCCATGGTTTGGAACAATTCTAATTTAATAGACGCACTGAAGCGAGGCAAGGTGGCGGTGATGCCCACCGATACAATATACGGTATTGTCGGCAGGGCAGAAGACAAGGGTGTTGTCGAACGCATTTACCAAGCAAGGCAGCGCGCGCCGGAGAAGCCTTGCATAATCCTCATTGGAGACATCGCGGAGCTAGAAAAATTTTCCATTAAACTATCGAAAGAACAAAAAAGCAAACTAAAAGAATTTTGGCCTGGGCCAGTGAGCATAGTTCTAGATTGTCTGGATGATAAATTTTCATATCTCCATCGAGGTACTAAAGGGCTCGCTTTTCGGTTGCCGAAAGACGAAAATCTCAGGAATTTACTAACTCACACAGGGCCACTAGTCGCCCCATCGGCTAATAGAGAGGGAGCCCCCCCAGCGCAAAATATTGCCGAAGCGAAAAATTATTTCGGCGACAAAGTAGAGATGTATGCTGACGGGGGAACCATACAAGGGTCTCCATCGCGACTCATAAAATTTAATCCTCAAGGAGGAGTCGTTGTGTTGCGAGGACAGAGCTAGAGAGACTCTACGAATTTCTTAATTCTTCCCATTCCCTCCACGATGTTTTCTTCGGTTGAAACGTAAGAAAAACGCACGAAGTCTTCCGCGAAATCTCCGAAGACCGGACCTGCCAATATCAGGACATTTGCTTCACGCATAATTCGCTCTGCTAGTTCGGCGGCGGTGATTCCCAATTTATCCAAGAGCCCCCGGACATTGACCATAAGGTAGAAAGCTCCCTTCGGAGAGTGGCACTTCATTCCCGGGATTTCGTTTGCCAATTTGACTATCAAATCGCGTCTCTTTTTATATTCGGCGAGCATTTTATGAACGTCTTCTTGTGGTCCAGTGATAGCTTCAAGTGCGGCGTATTGTGAAATAGCGGAAGGGCAGGAAGTATCGTTGCAGGCGAATTTTTCTAAAGCCGCGGCCATCTCCTTGTTCTTGGTGACCCCCCAGCCAATGCGGTAGCCAGTCATGGCGTAAGTTTTCGAGCAGCCGTTCAATATTATAGTTCTCTCAGCCATTCCGGGGATGCTGGCGATTGAAAAATGTTTGCCGTCGTGAACCATTTCGCTGTAAATTTCGTCCGACAATACCCAGAGGTCATTTTCCTTCGCAATCTCGGCTATTTCTCTGATTGTTTTTTCACTGAAGACTCCGCCCGTAGGATTCTGGGGTGAGTTTAAAATTATGACTTTTGTTTTTTCAGTTACACTTTTTTTGAGTGTTTCTATGTCAGGGTTAAAGTCATTTTCTTCGGGGAGTGGAAGAGGAACAATTTTACCTCCTAGATATTCTGTGACCGAACCATAAATAGGAAAGGCCGGGTTGGGAATTATTACCTCATCACCCTCATCGATGAGCGCGTTTAGCATATAGAAAATCACCGGCTTGGCTCCCGACACTACTACTACATCTTCCGCCAAATACGAGATACCAACTTCGCGACTCATTTTCTCTGCGACCGCTTTTCTTAACTCTGGAATCCCTGGGGTAGGCGTGTAGTGGGTCTTGTTATTGTTCACAGCATTAATAGCTGCTTGGTTTATGTTTGCAGGGGTATCAAAGCCTGGTTCGCCAATCTGGAGGTATATCAAATTTTTACCTTGAGGCTTAAGCACCTCTTCTTCGAATTTTTTCGCCTTACCTATAACAGAAAATGCGTTTTCTGTTCCCAAGCGCGGCAACCTAATAGAAAAGTTTTTCATTCCATTAATAATCTTATTAATTAATAATTGCCCGCTAAAGGAATCTAACGGGAGTCTTGCCTGTATTGTACTACAATTATCGAAACGTGCCACTCGACGTCAAAGCTTGTTTATGCTCCGTGTTTATTGCTACAATTAAAGGGTGAAAAAAACCATTCTAGAGAAGATTTTTAGCGCACCGGTAGAAATCCTTGAAAAAGGAGTTGAAACTGGGATAAACATTGAGCACAAAATAGGAGAAGAAAAACAAGTTAAAGCTGTAAAAAACTTTTGGAAAAATTTGGGTCCTGGGCTCACTACTGGAGCGGCTGATGATGACCCTTCGGGAATTGCCACTTATTCCCAAATAGGTGCGTCTCAGGGGTTTAGCCTTTTATGGCTCGCACCTTTTTCCCTGCCGATGATGGGAGTTGTGCAAGAAATGTGCGCTCGTATAGGTCTTGCTACTGGCGTGGGGTTAGCGGCGAACATCAAACGGCACTATTCTAAAAAGATTTTATATTTTTGTACAGCGCTTCTTTTATTTGCGAACGTTTTTAACATCGGCGCCGACCTGGGGGCAATGGCTAAAGGGGTTCAACTTATTGTGCCGTGGTTGCCATTTGCTGGACTTGTGCTCGGTTTTGCTATTGTGTCCTTGTTTCTCCAAATTTTCATTTCCTATAAGACATATGCAGAATATTTAAAATATCTAACCTTTGTTTTGTTTGGATACGTCATCACGGCATTTTTCGTAGAGATCGATTGGAGCACAGTAATGCTTCATACTTTTGTGCCAACTTTTTCTTTTTCGAAAGCTATTATAGTACTGATTTGCGCCGCGCTTGGGACGACGATTTCTCCCTACTTATTCTTCTGGCAATCTTCACAGGAAGTAGAAGAGCAGGTATTGCATGGTGAAAAAACTGAAGAAGCCCGAAGGATGACAACATCCGAAGGCGACATTAAAAAAATGCGGATAGATGTATGGTCTGGAGCCTTTGTTTCTAACATTGTAATGTTTTTTATTGTGGCTGTTTGTGCGGCGACACTATATCAAGCGGGAATTACAAATATTGACTCTGCTTCTGATGCGGCTATTGCCCTTCGTCCTTTCGCGGGTAACTTCGCTTTTATGTTGTTTGCCATAGGAATTATTGGCACAGGACTTCTAGCTATTCCAGTCTTGGCGGGGTCTGCTTCTTATGCAATTTCTGAATCTTTTGGCTGGAAGACGGGGCTATATCGTAAACTAAAACAAGCCACTTCTTTTTATGGGGTTATAATCGTAGCTGTGGTGTTGGGAATCTTCTTAAATTTTATAGGACTTGATCCAATCAAAACCCTTATTTATTCCGCGGTGCTGAATGGAATTATCTCTCCAGTTATGATATTTTTAATTATCCGACTTTCGAGCAATGGCGAGATAATGGGAAATTTTAAGAATAAAAAAATGGGGAAAACCTTTGGCTGGTTGACCTTTGTTTTGATTTCTGTCGTTAGTGTCGGGGCAGTGGTTTCAATGTTTATTTAATATGAAAATAGAGAGAGATTACAACCTAGGAAAACTTAACACTTTTGGCATCCCCGCCAAGGCGAAATTACTTGTGGAAATTCACAGTGAAGAAGAGCTCGGAGAATTACTGGGGACGCCGGAATTCAAAGATAATGAAAAAATATTTCTCGGCGGGGGGAGTAATGTGCTTTTTACGCGAGACTGGGATGGTATCGTGGTTTTAAACAAATTGAAAGGTGTACAAATTTTAGAAGAGGATGATAGCAGCGTGGTTATTCGTGCTATGGGTGGAGAAATCTGGCACGACCTGGTGGAGTTTGTGGTAGCCCGCGGGTATTGGGGGATAGAAAATCTCTCACTTATTCCCGGTTCGGTGGGAGCAGCGCCAATGCAGAACATTGGGGCTTACGGCGCTGAACTCAAAGAGACGCTTTTGTCAGTAGAGGCTTACGAGATAGCAACGGGCCAAAAGAAAACATTTAGTAGTAAAGAATGTGCCCTGGGTTATCGTGACAGCATATTTAAAAATACGCACAAAGGCAAATATTTTATTGCTGCGGTTAGTTTAAAGTTGAACAAGGAAGGATCCAGTAACGTTACTTACAAAATCCTCCGAGATTATCTAGACAAAAATCAAATTACAGTGAAAGGGCCGAAGGACATAAGTGATGCCGTGGCGGCTATTAGGCGTAGTAAGCTTCCCGATCCAAAAGTTATCGGTAACGCTGGCAGTTTTTTCAAGAACGTTTTCGTCTCACCAGAAAAACTAAAAGAATTACAAGAAAAATATCCAGAAATTCCCCATTTCGAGGAAGAAGAAATAATTAAAATCCCCGGTGGCTGGCTTATTGAGCAAGCGGGTTGGAGAGGTTACCGCGAGGGGAACGTGGGGGTCCACGAAAGACAGGCCCTGGTTTTAGTTAATCACGGAGGAGCCACGGGACCGGAAATTTTAGCTTTGGCGCACAAGGTTATTTCTTCCGTCGAGGAGAAATTCGGACTGAAACTTGAACCAGAAGTCAATATTGTGTAAAAATTAAAACCGCCTATAATTAAGACATGGAACATAAAAAAGGGATGAGTATTGTGACTGCGGTCATAATTTGTTTGGTCTTCGTTGGGGCGATTATTTTTATCAGTTTAAAAACAGACAATATGAGCGAAACCGCAAAAGTGGGGGATTTAGTGTCGGTGAATTATACAGGTAAGCTAGTAGATGGAACAGTTTTTGATTCGAATGTGGACCCAAAGTTCCGACACGTCAAGGCTTTTGTGTTCCCGCTTGGCGCCGGGAAAGTTATTCCAGGCTGGGAGGAAGGAATAGTTGGAATGAAAGTTGGAGAAAAGAAAACTTTAGTCATCCCGCCGGAGAAAGCTTACGGCCCGAATGATTACGGTCCCATTCCCGGGAATTCTACGCTCACCTTTGACGTTGAATTAGTCGAAATTATTAAAGATAATTAATTAAAATTTATGGAAGTATTAAATAACCCAAAATCGAATATTACCAGAGCCTTACTAACTTTTCTTGTGTTGTTGTCGGTATTTTTCGCAGTCAGGATAGTAAGTGAAGTTAAAGGATTTAAACTTTTGGATAATAATTACAACAATACTATCTCAGTAAACGGACAAGGGGAAGTGTTGGCTAACCCCGATGTGGCTATGATTTATTTCAGCATCGTTGAGAAGGCTACCACCTTAGCTGAAGCTCAATCCAAAGCAACCGCAAAGGAAAAAGCAGCGCTAGACTTTTTAGCAAAAGAAGAAATCGCCAAGAAAGATATCAAAACCGAAGCTTACAATACTTACCCAAACTACGAATATGAGAATTGTAACTATCAATACCCGTGCCCGGCTCGGTCGCCTAAAATTGTAGGGTATGAAGTGTCCGAACGTATTTCTGTAAAAATTCGCAATGTGGACAAATCAGGTGCGGTTGTGACCGGACTAGGAACTGCAGGCATTTCCGAAATTAGCAAGCCAGAGTTTACTATCGATGATACAGATAAGTTAAAAGCTGAGGCTCGAAAGTTGGCCATTGACGAAGCTAGAGCTAAAGCAAAAGTTCTGGCAAATGACCTTGGTGTTGACCTTGGAAAAGTTGTTAGTTTCTACGATGAAAGGGATTATATTCCTCCAATGTATGGTGGAATGGGTCTAATGGAAGCGAAGGCGGATATGGCTATGTCCGCTCCAGCGCCGGAACTTCCGACTGGGGAGAACAAGATTACCTCGAGCGTCACCATCACCTACGAAATCAGGTAAAGTTGACTATTTTACTTTAAGAGAGTAATATTAAAAGAGCCCTGCGAGGGGCTTTTTTAAGAGGGAAAATATAAAAAACCTATGTCTAGTATAACCGAGTATTTAAAAGAGACAAAAACAGAATTGAAGCACGTAATCTGGCCTTCCAGGAAGCAGACTGCCTTTTATACGCTGATAGTCATAATTCTTTCGGTGGTCATTGCTTACTACTTAGGGCTCTTCGACCACATTTTCTCTCTACTTTTAGGAAAGGTTATCGCAATATAGTTTCCTTAATCATATGTCAAAGCAAGAAGCACAAGGCACAAGAAATTGGTACGCAATTCATACCTACGCTGGGTATGAAAATGTCGTGCTCCGCAATTTAAAACAGCGCATTGATTCGCTCGGCATGAACGACAAAATTTTTAACGTTATAGTCCCGGTAGAAAAAAAGATAAAGATTAAAGGAGGGAAAAGGGTAGAGGTTGAAGAGAAGATTTATCCCGGATATGTACTGGTTGATATGATAGTGACCGATGATTCTTGGTATGTGGTACGAAATACACCCCGAGTTACCGGTTTCGTCGGCGCGGGCGTGAACCCGGTTCCGCTCAAAAAAGAAGAAGTAGATTACTTGTTCAAGAAAATGGATACCGGTAAGGCTTCTCACAACATTGATCTTGAGACGGGAGAAACAGTTCTTATCACCGATGGTCCGTTTAAAGATTTGGAGGGGCGAGTAAACTCTGTAGACCAGGACAGGGGCAAGGTTAAGGTCCTGGTTTCAATGTTCGGACGCGAAACACCGGTAGAATTGGATTTCTTGCAAGTCAAGAAGATATAAGGTAATCTCAAATATATGGCAAAAAAAATAACCAAAAAAATAAAACTACAAATTCAGGCTGCTAAAGCAACTCCAGCGCCCCCACTTGGTCCTGCGCTCGGACAGGCCGGGATTAACATCGGAGACTTTGTCACCAAATTTAACGCAGCTACTCAGAAAATGGCGGGGGACAAGGTCGGTGTATCTATCACAGTCTACGAAGACCGAACCTATGATTTCACTATCAAAACTCCGCCAGCCACAGGATTGATCCTTAAAGCTGCCGGAATCGAGAAAGGTTCAGGCAAGAATGCAACTTCAAAGGTAGGCAAAATTACTCGCGCTCAAGCCCTGGAAATCGCCAACAAAAAGAGAGTGGACTTAAATGCCAAAGATGACGAGGGCGCTATCAATATCATCGCCGGTTCTGCTCGCTCCATGGGGATAGAAGTAAAGGATTAACTTTAAATTAATGCCACCGCTCACTGCACAAGATCATAAAAAAATTCTGGTCTGTCTTACCCTTTATCTTTCGTCTCTTTTTGCAGCGAATACACTAGGTTTAAAAATAATGCCTTTTTTGCTTGGCTCGCATTTGTCGGTCGCCGTTTTTTCTTTCCCAGTAGTATTTCTTATGACGGATATAATTGGTGAAGTTTATGGCAAGCAATTGGCAAAAATGTTCGTGCGTGCCGGTTTCCTGTCGACTATATTATTTATCTGTTACTCACTTCTTTCGCTAGTTTTACCCTGGGCCAAGGAAGGTTTATGGGCCAAGGAAAGCTACAACATTATCTTCGGTGTTTCCGGACGCATTGCTTTAGCGTCACTCGTGGCGTTTATCGTAGCCGAATATCAAGATGTCTTCACGTTTTTTTTCGTGCGGGCTAAACTCGGCCCACGTTTATTCTGGCTTCGCTCATTTTTGTCCAACCTTTGGTCGCAACTTCTAGATAGTGCGCTTTTTATGGTTATTGCCTTTGCCGGAATTTACGAACCGAAAACTCTTGTGAGTATCATAATCACTTGGTGGCTTTATAAAGTAGCAATGGGACTTTTGTATACACCACTTTCTTATCTTGGAATTTACCTATTAAGAGGTAAGGAGCCTCAGAATGAAGTCGCTAATTAAACCCGCCCGAACGACTGTCCAGTCGGGCAGATTTGTAGCCTTTGTGGCCACAAGTATTGATGGGCGTATCGCTCGAGATGCCGAGTCAGGCACTGACTGGACCAGTAAAGAGGACTGGAGATTTTTTCAAAAATCGCTGGCGAAAATGGATGCGGTAATTGTGGGGCGGAATACTTATAAAATTGCTGAAAAACGACTCAGGCGTCGGAATACGATAGTCCTGACTTCGCGTGGGAAATTTAGTCAAAGTGGTTCAGTGTTTTTCCTCAATCCTAGCAAGCACAATTTACGGGCATTCCTGAATGAAAAAAATTTCAAAAAAGTAGCCATTGTGGGTGGAGGCCAAGTCTATGATTATTGTCTTCGGCACAAAATGCTAGACGAGCTTTGGGTAACGGTGGAGCCATATGTATTTACGGGCGGCGTACCGATGTTCGCGGGGGAAGGGTTTAAGAAACACAAGTTTGTTTTAGTTTCTGCCAAGAAGCTTAATAAGAGGGGAACAATTTTGTTACAATATAGAAATGAAAGTTAAAGCCATCAAAACAAGAATTTTTCGAGAGGAGGAAGATTTAATATCTTTCATTTTGAAATATATTACAAAGCTCCCAGAGAAATCTGTCTTAGTAATTACCTCCAAGATAGTCGCGTTGGCGGAGGGCAGAACTGTATCTGGGGACAAAAAGCTTTCTAAAAAAGCGTACGAACAATTACGCGAAAAAATAATTAAATCAGAAAGTGAACTGGCAATTAAAACCAAAATCACCTGGCTTACGATAAAAAATGGAATGGTAATGTCTTCCGCTGGTATCGATGAATCTAATGCGAATGGAAAAATAATCCTTCTTCCTAGAAACAGTTTCCAGTCGGCCGAAAATGTTCGCAAGATTTTAAAAAAGAGGTACAAAATTAAAAACCTCGGAGTGCTTATTACCGACAGTAGAATTTTCCCATTGCGGGCGGGCATCGTGGGGGCTGCTTTAGGCTACGCGGGGTTTAGGGCAATTCGTGATTATCGAGGCACCAAAGATATTTTCGGCCGAATCCTGAAAATGTCGCGGACAGACGTAGGAGACAGCTTAGCAACAGCTGCAGTTCTCGCTATGGGCGAAGGCAGAGAACGGCAGCCGCTCGCCGTAATCACCGAAGCCCCGATTGAATTTACCGATAAAATAAACAAAAAAGAGCTTCTTATTCCACTAAAAGATGACTTGTATCTACCACTTTTTAGGCGTATATTAAAGAAGTGAAAAAGTCTAGTAAGCAATCGGAAAAACACCAACGCCCTTCCTGGGATGAATACTTTATCGGGATGGCAAATTACGTGGGCACGAGGGCAACTTGTGACCGCGGAAGATCTGGTTGTGTAATAGCTAGGAGCAAAAGAGTTATTTCTACAGGCTACGTCGGGTCTCCACCCGGACTGCCTCACTGTGATGATATCGGACACGAATTGCACAAGGTAATCAACGAATCGGGGGCTGACTCAATGCATTGCGTTCGAACCGCTCATGCGGAACAGAATGCTATAGCTCAGGCAGCCCGCTTCGGAGTAGCGCTCCAAGGCTCGACCCTGTACTGCAAAATGGTGCCTTGTTATACCTGCGCCAAGCTTTGCATAACTGCGGGCGTAGAAAGAGTAGTAGCGGAAAATGATTATCAAGTATCTAAGCGTAGTAAAGATATTTTTAAAAAAGCCGGAGTGAAATTGGAAATTATCAATAAAGAAATTTTACGATACAAATGATCGACCTCAAAGCCTTACAAAAAGAAGTTATGCGGAACAAGCTTGAAAAAGGCTTCAACACCACAGATGTGGCGCTAGAATTCTGTCGCGCCCACGAAGAACTGTCGGAAGCATTTTCAAAGTTCAACAAGGGCGAAGATGGAGTAGCGGAAGAATTTGCCGATGTAGCTATATTTTTGCTCGGCATGGCGGAGATTCTCGGTTTTGATTTAGAAAAAGAGCTTTTAAGAAAAATTGAAATAAACAAAAATAGAAAATACCGCAAGGAAAAATCTCCAGATGGCAAAGATGTGTTTATTAGGATTAAAACTGACCTAGATCCTTAAAAATGGTTGTATATGCCTTCAGAGTCATACATAAAATCTTTTGAGAGAAAACCAGAAAAATCAAAAGCGCTATCTGAATTTTTAGATAAAGTTGACTTTGATTCCTTGCGTCAGATTTTATCCGAATATGTTAAAGCTTCTGGTCTCACTTTGGACGAAACGCTTTTTATGGATAAAGACAAGATTATAGACACTACCGACGGCGTAAGCGGGTATTTTACTGAGGACAACGTCGCCCTCAATATGAAAATTATTAGAAATTACGCTATGGCAACCTTATCTCCCGTTGATTACAAAGCTTTAAAGACTCTTTGTCACGAAGAAGTGCATGCAATCTCTCAATCTAATTGCGAAGAAATGGGCGAAGGAAATTGGCGGTTTCAAGGCGGATACGGGGTAACTTATATAAATGACAAAAATGAAGGCTCCGTATATGTAAGAGAGTTATTAAGATTATTTGATGAAGGGGTAACAGAAAAATTGGGGCGCGAAGTTACAAAAAAATATTTAGCATTACACCCAAGTTTTGTAGGGAAATGGCAAGGAATACCATTTGAAACCAGCTATCAACAACCCGTCGAACTAATAGATGTATTTATAATAAGGCTGAGTAAAGAACTTGAGCTTAGTGAAGAAACTGTCTGGCATGCAATTCTCCGAAGCAAAATCGAAGGTGGGGATTTTTTTGAAAAAGAAGTTCAGGACATGTTTGAAGCAATGTTCGGTGCCGAGTTTGTCTTAAAGTTATTCAAAGCAAACAACATAAAAGATATTCGAGAGCTAACGAAAATTATTGAAAACTCTTCCTTGGTACCTCAGCCAAATATAATAGATAAAATTAAGAGACAAATATATGATATAGGCTACACCAGGAACCCTACTTTTGGGAGATCTAAATGAATTTCTCGTAGACAGAGAAAGTATAGGGCAGGAGATTTTTCTCGTCAGCCTTGTGTTCTTCGTGTTTCACCTCATTCCAAACGATGGGAATAATTTCCGGGAAGAAAGCATCTGCATCAGGGAAGGACTTTCCTATGTGGGTGATGTAGAGCTTGTCGGCGATTTCCATCGTCTGTTTATATAGCTCGGCCCCGCCGATTATGAAAATTTCTTCGTTGTGGTCGGGGAATTTATCGAGCGCCTCTGCTAGCGAGTGCACAACTTCTACTCCTTCCTTTTTGTAATTTGCATCTCTCGTAATTACAATGTTTCTTCTGTTTGGAAGAGGTTTACCGATAGATTCAAATGTCTTCCGCCCCATCACAACCCCATGCAAGGCGGTGGTTTGTCGGAAGTGTTTCATATCTGCCGGCATATCCCAGAGAAGGGCGTTCTTATTTCCCAGTTCGTTATTTTTACCAATGGCTGCAATAATCGAAATCATGGTTCTATTATATCACCATGACCCTGAGCTTTTCGAATGGGTCATATATTTTAAACTGCGATGGGGGCTTTAATAGCGGGAAGTGGATCATAATCTACGAGCTCGAAGTCTTCAATTGTAAAATCGTCGATACTCTTTTTGTTTGGGTTTATTTTCATCTTTGGCATTGGGCGGATTTCACCTCGGCGAGAAATTTGCAACTTAGCTTGTTCCAAGTGGTTTAAATATAAATGCACATCGCCACCAGTCCAGACGAACTCGCCAGGTTCAAGTCCGCATATTTGTGCAACTATCATAGTGAACAATGCATAAGACGCAATGTTAAATGGTACTCCCAGGAAAGTATCGCAGCTTCGCTGGTAGAGCTGACAAGAGAGCTTGCCGTTAACTACATAAAACTGAAACAGGCAGTGACACGGAGGCAAGCCTGCCTTCGCCATTTCCTCGAGGTCGGCCACATTCCAGGCCGATATGATAAGCCTTCGTGAATCCGGAAATCTTTTTATTTCGTCAATAACATTCTGAAGCTGGTCTATGTGCTTGCCATTGGCTGTGGGCCAGCTACGCCATTGATAGCCGTAAATCGGGCCCAAGTTGCCGTAGTCTTTTGCGAAAGCTTCATCGGATTTTATTTTCTCAACAAATTCTTTTATGCCCTTAGTCCATTCTTCGGAATCACTTGGGGGCACCGGGAGCTTGTTTCTTATGAGGTACGCTTTGTATGGCCACTCATCCCAGATGTGCACGTTGTTGTCCGCCAAATATTTCAAATTTGTATCTCCCCGCATAAACCAGAGGAGTTCATGAATGATGGATTTAAGCGGGACCTTCTTGGTGGTAAGGAGAGGGAAGCCGTCGGCGAGGTTGAAGCGCATTTGGTAGCCAAGGAGACTCAATGTCCCGGTGCCTGTGCGGTCGCCCTTTTCTACACCTGTTTTTATTATGTGCTCCAAGAGGTCTAGATAAGATTCGTCGACGTGTTTTCCTTGCATACTCTCAGTATAACGTTTTCTCCGAATTAAGAAATCATTGACAATCAAGCGCCAAAATGCTATACTTTATATATCATTCTCTCTATTGCATATTGGGAGTGACCCATTATGTATAAACAACATTCGGCCGCTCCGAAGAAATTTGGTGCACACAAGCCTTCTCGTTTCGCGGGGGCAAGAAAATCCGCCTTGCCCGGCGCAAGTCGAGGCAGGTTTAATAATTCCCGTCCAGCTTTCAAGAGGAGTAGCGGCGGTAATAAAAGAAGTCGCGGTGAGCGAATAGATTTTTCACGATTTATTCAGAAGGCTGTGCATGTCGAAGAGAAAGCGTATGTGTCTAAGCACACCTTTGCCGATTTTCCTTTTAATCCTCAACTTCACAAAAATATAACCAGAGCCGGATACACGAGCCCGAGACCTATTCAGGACCAAGCTATTCCTTCGGTGATGAAGGGGATGGATGTTTTCGGCATGGCTAACACCGGCACAGGTAAAACTGCGGCCTTTCTCCTGCCTTTGATTGAAAAAATTGCCAAGACCAAGGGCCAAGCTAAAAGAGAAACAGTGCTCATAATGGCGCCGACGCGCGAGCTGGCACTCCAGATTGAAAGCGATTTTAAAAATCTGGCTTTCGGTTTCGGGATGTTCTCTGTGGCTTGCGTGGGAGGCTTGCCGATAATGAAACAAATTCGAGAAATAAAAATGGGTGTTTCTTTCGTCATTGGTACGCCCGGCAGGCTCCGCGATTTAATTGATAAAAAAGTTCTAGATTTGTCTACTTGCCACTCTGTAGTACTCGACGAAGCGGACAGAATGCTTGATATGGGATTCCGAGATGATATGGTTTACATCATAGGCAAAACTCCAAAAGAAGACAGGCAGACCCTCTTCTTCTCGGCGACACTTTCTCCCGATATTAAAAAGTTAACCGAGCAATACCTTAAAGACCCGATTTTCATTTCTGTTATCTCCGGCGCCACTGCCAAGAACATAGACCAGGACGTAATTCGATACAGAGGTAAAGACGAACAGCTTGAAAAGCTTCACGAAGTTTTGAAAAAAGATGGTTCCGACAAAGTTCTGATTTTCCGCGAGATGAAACACAGCGTGGATGCTCTCGCCAAAGAGCTTGGCCATATGGGATTCAAAGTTGGGGGCATTCACGGTAACAAACGAAGCCGCGAACGCATCCGTATTCTAGACTCTTTCAAAAAAGACGAAATAACTATTCTCATTGCAACTGACGTGGCTGCCAGGGGGCTCGACATTCCGGACGTAACTCACGTCATCAACTTCGACGTGCCGCAAACCTACGATACCTACGTGCACCGCATCGGCCGAACAGGTCGTTCAGGGAAGAAGGGAACCGCGCTTACTTTCGTACCGCAATAGAATTAGGAATTAAAAAAACCCCTCGCGGGGCTTTTTGTTATTTAGCTTCTATAAGTCCAGCCTTCAGGAGGGTGGCGTAGGCACCTCGTTTCTTCATTGTGCGCATACCGCGGGCGGAAATTTCAATATTTATGGATTTGTTGAGCTCAGGAATAAAGAGCTTCTTCTTCTGAAGATTTGGATACTTGCGCTTCTTGCCGGTAGGGTTAAATTTAGTGGCACGAGTCCTGTTGGAGTAGCCACCGCCTATGATTGAGCTCTTGTTTGTTATTGCACAGGTTTTTTTCATAACGAGTTGTATGCTATCATTAAATTTACAATTATGCAACCAATAGACGCAATCTTTTATATAGCCATCCTCATTATGTCCATTGTCATCCACGAGGTGTCGCATGGCTTCGCGGCGGAACATTTCGGGGACAATACTGCTCGTAACGCGGGGAGACTTACCCTAAATCCGCTTAAGCACCTGGACCTTTTCGGCTCTATTCTCTTGCCAGCACTTTTAATCATAAGTAACGCCGGATTTCTTTTTGGTTGGGCGAAACCGGTTCCCTACAACCCGGCTAATTTCAAGAAAGAGCGTCTTGGAACATTTGCGGTCGCGGCGGCAGGAGTATCCGCCAACTTCTTGATTGCGCTTATTTTCGGATTGGCAATTCGCCTAGCTCCGGCATTAGGATTTCCTGCTTATAATTTTTTTGACCCGCATCCTTTTTATATAATTACCAAGGCAATAGTAGCCATAAACCTTGCCCTTGGAATTTTCAACTTGGTGCCCATTCCTCCGCTCGATGGGTCGAAAATTCTCTTCTCGCTTTTACCAGCGCGAGCCTTGCCTACGCTATACAACCTCGAGCGATACTCTCTATTCCTGCTTATAATTTTTATCGTCGGTTTTTCGCATTATCTTTCTCCAATTTTGGTATTTTTATTTAACACTCTGACGGGGCTTGCGCTTTAGGTTCTAACATAGTATATTATGACCAATAGTCCTTATGGAGGGCTATTTTGTTTGTAAGAAGAAATAAATGCCAACAATCAACCAATTAGTAAAGAACAGGAGGAAGAAGGCCGTACCGAAAGACAAGACGGTGGCTTTGACTCGTGGATTTAACGTCTTGAAGAACAGGCCGGTATATTTCTCTTCGCCTTTCAAGCGAGGTGTCTGCGTCAAAGTTTCTACCACAACCCCTAAGAAACCTAACTCCGCTCTCCGAAAGATTGCTAGGGTTCGACTTACGAACGGTATGGAAGTTACCGCTTACATCCCAGGAGAAGGACACAACCTACAAGAACACTCAGTGGTTATGCTCCGCGGTGGACGCGTGAAGGACTTAATCGGAGTAAGATATCATATCGTGCGCGGAGTACTCGATACTCAAGGAGTAGAGAAGCGCCGACAAGGAAGGTCGTTATACGGAAACAAGAAACCAAAAGAAGCTAAGAAATAGTTCAACAAGTTCACTATAAATAAATTTTATGCGAAGAAAAGTTAAAACAAGAAACCCCGTAGAACCGGATTTCATATACAACTCACAAAAACTTGAGAAGTTTATCAATTACGTTATGTGGTCTGGCAAGAAGGAGACTGCCCGCAAGGTAGTGTACCAGTCCTTCGACGTAATTAAAGAAAAAACAGGCAACCCGAACCCTTTGGAAGTTTTCGATTTAGCTATCAAGAACGCAGGACCAATGACCGAGGTTCGCTCAAAGAGAATCGGGGGTGCCAACTACCAGGTGCCTATCGAAGTTCGTCCGGAACGCCGACTAGCTCTCGCCATGCGCTGGATTAGAGACGCAGCTCGCGGAGGTAAAGGCCGCCCAATGCACCAGAAACTTGCTGATGAACTCATTGCCGCATCTAAAAACGAAGGCGCAGCGATTAAAAAGAAAGAAGATACTCACAAAATGGCGGAAGCCAACAAAGCCTTCGCCCACTTCGCCTGGTAACTTAGAAACAAAAGCCCCGCAAGGGGCTTTTTCTTTTATTGACAAGGGCTTGTATATGTATTAGTTTTTCTCACTAGGAGGTGGCAAATGCCGCTTAGGATTGCTGTGTGCAGTGACGATGACGGACCCATGGTGATGGTTGTTGCCGAAAAGACAAAGGAAGAGTTTGAGACCAGCTTCGGAGGGGAAGGCGGACTCAAGTTAGCAAAGTTGCTGACCGTGAGAGGGCAACTGGCGAACGCCCTCAACGCTATGTGTCGCATCGGCAACGACAATTCCGATCACCATTTGTCCAGTCAGCTCGACGACCTTCTCCTGAAGGTTTATCGGGCCGGCCAGCAACGTGGGTCGCTGCGCAAGTAGCGCGGGTTGGCGGGGCGGCAAAAACGAATCGGTCTCGGTTGGGAAAAGCGCTCGACGCCGCCCCGCCGAGACTTTTCCTTTTCAGTCTGTTTTTCTGTTATTTACACATTTACGCTATAGCGTATATATGTAATTGGAGTATAATTAATGTATGCCTTATTATAAAGGGATGCGCGTAAATGCTTTCGGTTTGCCGATTTCAAAAAGCGGCCTCGGAAGTCGGATAAAGAAAAAGAATAGAAAAAGAAACTTTTACTATAAAGCTTTTAACTCTCCCTTTACGAAAGATTCGCCCAAGACCCTGGTTTTGATGTATGACGTCATTGAAGCAAAGAAAAAAGAAAGAGACTGGCTTCGTCGGCAATTGATAAATTTTGAATACATAATGATTCAAAGGAGTGTATGGGTCGGCCCATCTCCTTTGCCAGAAGAGTTTCTAAACTATGTAAGGGCAATGGGACTGAAAGCTCATTTGAAAACCTTCAAATTAGCAAAAGCCTATACCGGAAAGGAGAGTATATTTAAATAAAAACCCCCTTAGCATATTTACGCTATCGCGCATATATGTAATTTACTTGTTTTTTGAGGTGCCTGCAGGGGAGCGGGCTTTGCTCTGCTGCCTTGTGCATAACCCATCCTTGCCAGGGCCTATCCGGGGGGGTACAATTTGGGTATTATTCTTTAATTCAAAATATAAAAATATGGGAAGAGATTCTGCTCCAGGTTCAAAAGAAATAGATCCAAAAGAAGAAGATGCTAAAATAGCGCATGATGCTGAACAGCTAATGTTAGAAAATGGAGATGAGGAGATTCAAGTCGCAATTAACAAAGTCAAAGAGGAAATAGAAAGAATTCCCTTTAATTCATACTACAGAAAAGAGCAACGCTTGCAAGCAAAAATTAGAGGTTTCGAAACAATTCTTAACAACAGAAAAAGAGAAAAAAATAGGGCGGCAGAAGGAGTAGATGATGTTGGGAAAGCTGAGGCTATGGCATATGCCATGAAGCCGGAAATGGACAATACTAACGACAGAAACAGATATATGAATTTAGATTTTCGACGCCGACATGAATCGTTTACTATGAGTAAAGCTGAGCGTGAAGAATACGAGCAACTAGGTAGAAGATTTGGGGGTGAAGGATGGGGAAGAGGTCCTTCACATTTAGATAATTTACAGGAGAAGAAATGGGCAGAAGAAAATGCACAAGAGGCCGCCTATGTATACGATGTTGAACAATCGGTGGCGGATAAGAGCGAGGCAGATATAGCTTCAGAGATGAACGGGCTAAAAGAGGAACTTCAAAAATTAGGTAAAGAAGACGATAAGTATCTCAGGGCTGAAGATGGCACAAGGAGGGTTATGGAAAGAGAGGGATTTAATCGAGAAGAAGCTGTTCGCCGAATGGAACAAATGAGTAAAAGGAGATGGACTCTTGAAAAAATAGCTGAAAAAAGAAAAGTAGAAAGACTTTCGAAAGGCATAAAAGACAAGATGCAGTAACTATTAGTTTATTTGCAAAAAAGTGCCTGATGCGGTATAGTTCGACTAGCGCATCAGGCGCTTTTTTATTGCTTTATTACCCCGAAGGAAAGCAAAGCTTCCTACGGGGCAGGCATAATTTATTATTTATTTAAATACTTATGGAAAGAGATTACCCGTTAGAGAAAGTTAGAAACATTGGAATTATCGCGCACATCGATGCCGGGAAGACTACGACTACTGAGCGTGTGCTTTTTTACACTGGAGTATCACACAAAATAGGAGAAGTTCACGACGGAGAAACTACCACCGACTGGATGGAGCAGGAACGAGAACGCGGAATCACAATTACTTCTGCGGCAGTTACTTGTTTCTGGACACCTACTTACGCGCTTGCAGATAAAACCAAGAAGCATCGTTTCAACATCATCGACACACCAGGACACATCGACTTTACCGTAGAGGTTAAGCGTTCTCTCCGCGTACTCGACGGAGCTGTTGTCGTTTTCGACGGCGTGGCCGGAGTAGAGCCTCAATCTGAAACTAACTGGAGATATGCCGACGAGGCGAAAGTTCCTCGCGTTTGTTTCGTAAACAAGCTTGACCGAACAGGCGCATCCTTCGAGCACTCATATGCCACAATCCTAGACCGACTTACGAAGAAAGCAGTAAGAATGCAGATTCCTATCGGCCTAGAAGAGAAGCACGAAGGAGTGGTGGACCTTCTCAATATGAAGGCGTACTATTTCGAAGGAGAAATGGGCAACAAGGTTATTGAAAAAGAAATTCCGGAAGAATTAAAGAAAGAAGCGGAAGGATACCACCACGAGCTCATAGAAAAGATTGTTGAAACGGACGACAAGATGATGACCGAATACTTGGAGGGAATGACTCCATCCATAGAGACTTTGAAGAAAACTCTCCGCAAGGCGGTTATCGACAACAACATTTTCCCAGTATTTGCCGGCAGCGCCCTCAAGAACAAAGGGGTGCAATTGGTGCTCGACGCCGTTGTCGACTACCTACCGTCACCACTAGACATTCCACCGATAGGGGGAGTGGACCCTAACACTGACGAGAAAGCTCTACGCCATGCTTCTGATGAAGAACCTTTCGCAGCACTTGCCTTCAAGGTGGCTACCGATCCGTTCGTTGGACAGCTCATATTCTTCCGAGTATATTCCGGAACTCTTGCAGCTGGAAGCTACATCTATAACCCTCGCACCAGGAACAAAGAACGCATCGGCCGAATTTTGCGTATGCATGCCAACGACCGAGAAGAAGTGAAAAAAGTTTTCGCCGGAGAAATTGCCGCTGCTGTGGGACTCAAAGACACAATTACCTCAGATACTATCTGCGACGAGAACAATCCTATCGAGCTTGACCGAATTGTCTTCCCTGAGCCTGTCATCTCTCTCCGCATTGAACCTAAGACCAAGTCCGACCAGGAGAAAATGGGTATGGCGCTTAACCGTTTGGCCCAAGAAGATCCGACCTTCAAAGTTTCTACCGACCAAGAAACCGGGGAGACAATCATCGCTGGAATGGGAGAGCTTCACCTTGAAATCATTGTGGACCGTATGAAGCGAGAATTTTCCGTTGAAGCTAACGTCGGCAAGCCACAGGTTGCTTATCGCGAGACAATTACGACAAATGCCGATGCGGAAGGTAAATACATCAAGCAGTCAGGAGGACGCGGAAACTACGGTCACGTCAAGATTAAAATTAAACCAATGGAGCTTCTCACCAAAGAAGAACTGGAAGATTTGCCGAAAAATACCAAGCGCGACGACCATTTCGAATTTGTTAACAACATCAAGGGAGGTGTTATTCCACAAGAATACATCGCGCCTTGTGAGAAGGGCTTCCGTGAAGGTTTGGACCGTGGAGTGCTCGCCGGATTTAAAATGGTTAACGTTTCCGTCAATCTCTGGGACGGTAGCTATCACGAAGTGGACTCGAACGAAATGGCTTTCAAAATTGCCGCTTCGATGGCAATACAAGACGCTTGCAAGAGTGCCAAGCCGGTAATCCTCGAACCGATGATGAAAGTTGAAGTTGTTACCCCGGAGAAATTTATGGGAGACGTCACCGGTAACCTCTCTTCTAAGCGAGGACTTATCGAAGGTATGGAAGACCGAGGAATGAACAAGGTTATGCGCGCGATAGTGCCGCTCTCCGAAATGTTCGGATATATGACCGGACTCCGCTCAATGACCGAAGGCCGCGCTTCTTTCACTATGGAATTCTACCGTTACGACATTGTGCCTAACAATGTTGCCGAGACAATCATTGCCGCTAGGAAATAACGTAAACAAATTTTACCGGTACGGATTTTTTAAGCTTAAAAAATCCTGAAGTTTTCGGCTCGACAGCCTCAAAACCCCTCAAAAATCTGTTTCCGTTATTTTCTGTTTTTTGCTATTATATTAATAATGTTATATACGCCTTTCTACGACCCAAGTAAAACATACGAAGAAAACTTCGCAGAAGGACCATTTGGGGTTTTTGCCCGCCCGACTGAGCAGTCGTTCGGGCGGGCTGACGGGGAACCAAAATATGATTTCCTTGGCGTTAAAGTAAATTCGCCATTCGGAATTCCTGCCGGACCATTGATCAATTCAAATTTTTGTAAAGGAGCATTTGAAAAAGGGTTTGATATTTGTGTCTATAAGACAGTGCGCTCGGGAGTTTACCCCTGCCACCCATTTCCCAATGTTTTGTCAGTAAAAATTGAGGGGAATCTGACTTTGGAAAAAGCTCAGGAAAAATTAATTGCCGACAATAATTATGTTGAGCCGATTTCTATAACTAATTCTTTCGGCGTGCCTTCGCGAGAAGCGACAGCTTGGCAGGACGATGTAAAACAAGCACTTACTTATGCGCGAGCTGGGCAAGTTTTAGTTTTAGGTTTTATGGGTACAGTGCGCGAAGGGCTGACAGCGGAAGAATTTATTGCTGACTACGCGCTGGCAGCAAAACAAGCCAAAGAAACAGGAGTAAAAATTCTAGAGACAAATTTATCTTGTCCCAACATCGGTAACGAAGGTCTTGTCTGCTACAACCTAGATATGACAGCAAAAGTTTGCACAGCTATACGAAAAGAAATAGGGGACACCCCGCTCATTTTAAAAGTTGGCTACTATAAAGACTATGAAGATGTGAAAAAGCTCGCAGAAATTTGTAAGAAATATGCGCAGGCAATTTCGGCCATCAATACTATCCCCGCAGAAATTGTGGACAAAGAAGGGAAGCAAGCATTGCCTGGGCCCAACAGAGTAAAATCAGGAGTATGCGGAGCATCTATAAAATGGGCGGGGCTCGAAATGGCAGAAAAGTTGAAGAAAGCCCGTACGGAAATAGGCGCAGGGTTTAAAATTATTGGTGTCGGCGGAGTTATGACTTCCGAGGATTTCTTTGAATACCGAAAAGCTGGGGCGGATTTCGTAATGTCGGCTACCGGAGCTATGTGGAACCCTCATCTTGCTAAAGAGATAAAAGAAAGGCTAGAATAACAATATGGATATCATTTCTTTACTAAAAGCCGTAGGCGCTGTAATGCCGGACAGCCATTTTGTCGGAGTGTCAGGCAAGCATATGGCGACCTACATTACCAAAGACGCTTTATTCCCCCACGTTTTAGAAGTTGAAAAAGTTTGCCAGATGTTTGCTGAAAAAAATAAAGATGTAGATGTAGATGTAGATGTGGTTGCGGCGCCCGCACTCGGGGGAATAATTTTAGCTCAAGGTACTGCTTATGCGCTCTCTAAAATTAAAGGCAAAGAAATTCTAGCGATATTTACGGAAAAAACAGGAGATGGGGATCAGGTTTTCACCAGAGGGTACGATAAATACGTCGCTGGCAAAAATGTTCTAGTTTTAGAAGATTTAACGACGACGGGGGGCTCAGTGCAAAAAGTTATAGCAAGTGTAAAGAAGGCGGGAGGAAATGTGCTGGCTGTCTCCGTAATGGTAAATAAATCTCCAAAAGTAGTTAATAGCGAGATGTTTGGCGTGCCACTGAGGGCCCTCGGAGAGCTTGAGATAGAAAATTATGATGCCGAAAATTGCCCGCTTTGTAAAAATAATATTCCTATCAATACAGACTTCGGACACGGTAAGAAATTTTTAGAATCCAAAAAATAGCATGAAAAAACTAATTTTAGCCTTGGATGAAATACAAAACCTTGATGATGCGGTCAGTCTTGTAAAAAAGGTTGGTTCTTTGATGTATGCCGTAAAAATTCACAATTTGTATGACAAGTTCGGGCCCGATGTGGTGCGACTACTTAAAGAAGCTGGAGCCGAAAAAGTATGGGTAGACTATAAGCTTTATGATATTCCCAACACGGGTAAACTTCGTGGAGAAAGCATTGTGGCAGACATAATATCTGTCCACGCCTCCGGGGGAATAAAGATGATGCAAGAGATAGTTGCCGGAGGTAAGGAAGTTTTTGCGGTGACGATGCTTACATCTTTCTCTCGGGATGAGGTGAAGCAGATTTATAACAGGGAAGTGGACGAAGCGGTTGTGGTCTTAGCCCGCTTGGCTAAAGAAGCCGGAGTTTCCGGAGTAGTATGCTCACCCCAAGAAATTAAAATTCTCAGAGGCAATCCTGAGTTTAAAGATTTAAAACTTGTAGTTCCAGGAATTCGGTCTTCGGGAGTTAGTGCAGATGATCAAATGAGAATAGGCACCCCGTCCCAAGCGCTCGAAGATGGAGCGGACTACTTAGTGATAGGCAGGCAAATAACCGAGGCCCCGGACCCTGAGGTAGAAACAATAAAACTTTGCGAAGAAATTAGAAAACTTAGGAACTAATAAATATGAGCGAAAAATATAGTCTTGATGCAGGTATCCCAGTACAAAAGCCAATAGAAAATAAGGAAAAGTTACCCAAAGTATTATTAGCAGAGGACAATGAAAGTGTTCGGGTTGCGACCGAGATGATGCTTGAAATGGCTGGGTATGAGACTGAAGTAGTTGAGAATGGAAAAGAATTACTGGATAGAGTTTTAAGCGGAGGTAAAATAAATTTTATTGTAACTGACAATGAAATGCCAGAAATGGACGGACTTGAGGCCATCAAACTTATCAGAAATGATTCTCGGTTTGCCTCTACGCCAATAATAATGCATTCGGGGTCGCTGACAAAAGACATAATTGACCATGCGACGTCACTTCGGGTAGTTTGCTTAGGTAAGCCGTATTCGTTTGATGATTTTGAGGAGGCTCTTAAAAGAGCAAAGGCCCTAGTGCTAATGGGGGAATAAGCCAAATACCATATTTGACAATGGCTGGAAATTTGCTACTATGGTAAATAACTGCACTTTCTGCAGTTTTTGTTTTGTTTTATAAATTTATTAGTTAATCTTGTTAGTAATTAGGCCTTAGCGACTGGTTCTCGTACGTTAAGTTTTAATTAGTAACTCAAATAAGCATATGGCAGAAGAATTTAAGAGAGATAAGCCGCACATCAATGTCGGCACCATTGGTCACGTTGACCATGGAAAGACAACTTTAACCGCGGCAATCCTCCATGTTTTAAACATGATGGGGAACACAGTTAGACTTCGCGGAGTCGACCAAATCGACAACGCTCCCGAGGAAAAAGCTCGTGGAATCACTATTAACATTTCTCACAACGAGTACGCTACAGAAGCGCGTCACTATGCGCACATTGACGCTCCCGGACACGCCGACTACATCAAGAACATGATTACTGGTGCCGCTCAAATGGACGGTGCTATTCTTGTGGTTGCCGCAACAGACGGAGCTATGCCTCAGACTCGCGAACACGTTTTGCTCGCAAAGCAGGTTGGCGTGCCTAAAATCATTGTTTTCTTGAACAAATGCGACATGGTTGATGATAAAGATATGATTGACCTTGTTGAAGAAGAAATTCGTGAACTCCTTACAAAACAAGGCTTTGATGGCGCTGGCGCACCGGTTATCCGAGGCTCTGCTCTAAAAGCTCTTGAATCTTCTTCAAAGGACGATGAATGGGCCAAGAAAGTTGCTGAATTGGTAAATGCTCTCGATACTTACATCCCTATCCCAGAACGAGATGTTACCAAGCCTTTCCTTATGCCAGTTGAAGACATATTCTCAATCGAAGGCCGCGGTACAGTTGTAACCGGTAAAATCGAAAGAGGAATAGTTAAAGTAGGGGAAGAAGTGGAAGTAGTTGGTATTAAAGCTACCCAGAAGACCACAGTTACCGGTATCGAAATGTTTAACAAGAACTTGCAAGAGGGTATGGCTGGCGACAACGCTGGTATTCTCCTCCGAGGTCTTAAGAAAGAAGATATAACTCGAGGACAGGTTCTCTGTAAGCCCGGTACAACTACCCCACACGATAACTTCACTGCAGAAATTTACGTGTTGAAAAAGGAAGAAGGTGGACGACACACTCCATTCTTCAAGGGATACAAACCTCAGTTCTACATCCGAACTACGGACGTGACTGGAGATGTTACCTTGGCAGAAGGAACCGAAATGGTTATGCCTGGAGATACGGTTAAGATTACAGTTAAATTAGTAACCCCGGTTGCCCTAGAAGAAGCCCAGAGATTTGCTATCCGAGAAGGAGGCAAGACGGTTGGGGCCGGAGTTGTTACGAAGATCTTAGGATAATAAATTAAAAGTTAGATAGTTCCATGACAACAGCAGATACCAAAGTAGAAAGCAAGACAAAAAAGAAGGCTAGCAAGGCCAAGAAGCCTTCGACTGCCGACAAGAAAGACAAGCCGGCTAAAGCAGCAGACGGTCGCGTAACGCTTCGTATACGAGTGCGAGCTTACGAGAGCAAGATTCTGGATGCTTCAGTTAAACAAATAATGGATACTGCTGTTCGTTATGACGCGGAGATAGTAGGCCCTGTGCCACTTCCGACAGAAATCAAAAAATACACGGTTAACCGCGCTTCTTTTATCTACAAAAATACACGAGAACAGTTTGAGATAAGAGTCCACAAGCGATTAATCGATATTGTAAATCCGAACGCCAAGACCGTAGAGGCTCTGACCAACTTAACCCTGCCTTCCGGAGTCGACATAGATGTAAAAATGATGTAACGCCTGAGGCAAATAACCTTTATGAAATTTATTCTTGGAAAAAAAGAAAATATGGCGGAATACTTTGCTGAAAACGGCCAGGTTGTTCCGGTGACCATAGTTTCCATCTTGCCTGGAGTTGTCAAAAAGATTTTTTCCAAGGAAAAGGACGGCTATGATTCCGTCCAGATAAGTTGGGGCGCAATCAAGAACAAAAAAAGCACCAAAGAAAAGTTGAAAGAATTTAGGCTGAAAGCTGGAGATAAGGTGGACCTAAAAGAAGGAGATACCATAAGCATGGAAAGCTTTCTTCCTGGAGACAAGATAGTGGTTTCAAGTGTTTCCAAGGGTAAGGGTTTCCAGGGCGTAGTTAAACGCCACGGATTTTCCGGTGGACCTCGTTCCCACGGACAGAAGCATTCTGAAAGAGAGCCTGGATCCATCGGCGGGGGACTCCGCACCCACGTACCGAAAGGTATGCGTATGGCCGGCCGTATGGGCTCCGACAGAATTACCCAAAAGAATTTGAAAGTTGTTTTAGTTGATAAAGAAAATAATTTTATGTTGGTCAAGGGTGCCATCGCCGGCAAACGCGGAACCTTGGTAGAAATAATAAGCAGATAATTTATCGCAATGGAAGCAAAAATATACAACCAAAAAGGCAAGGAAGCAGGCACGATAAATTTGCCCGAGAAAGTTTTCGGCGCGCCTTGGAGATCAGACTTGGTTCACCAGGTTATCGAAGGGATGAGAAGCAACAAACGTTCTGGTACTGCTGACACCAAGGGCCGAGGTGAAGTACGCGGCGGAGGTAAAAAGCCTTGGAAGCAAAAGGGTACCGGACGAGCCCGACACGGTTCTACTCGAAGCCCTATTTGGGTAGGAGGAGGTGTGACCCACGGTCCATTAGCCGAGAAAAACTACAAACGAAAGATTACCAAGTCTATGCGTGCGCAAGCCCTTTACTCAGTGCTCTCCAAGAAGCTTAAAGATGGCGAAATAGTTTTCGTTGACTCCTTATCTCTACCAGGAATCAAAACAAAGGATGCCCTGGCAGTTATGGAAAGTTTGTCTAAGGCTTCGGGACTAAAAGCCTTCGGAGGTTCCAAGAAGAAGCGCGTACTTACCGCTCTCTTAGAGCGAAACGTTAACGCCGAAAGAAGCTTCAGAAATTTGCCACAGCTTGAAATGGTTTTTGTGAAAAATTTGAATCCGCTCGACGTCCTAAATCACCAATACCTTTTAATAGAAAATCCGGAGAAAGCCGCTGAATTTTTAGTAAGCAGAGGCTAATTAATTTATGAATACGAACATTATAAAAAATCCAAGGGTTACCGAGAAGGGGAGTTATTCCTTGGAGCATAACGTGTATACCTTTGACATAACCAAAGAAGCTACTAAGGCTGAAATTAAAAAGGCGATTTTTGCTTTGTACAAAGTACACCCTGTTAAGGTTAACGTACTTGCTATCCCAAAGAAAAATGTAATGCTTCGAGGGAAGCCTGGATCAAAGGGCGGGGGAAGGAAAGCTTTTGTATATCTCAAGGACGGAGATAAGATAGAATTTGTATAACACTAGAACAATTTTGAGATAAAACCATGAAATCATACAAACCGACAAGCAAATCACGAAGACAAATGACCAACGTCACCTACCGGGGAGTTTTGACTACTTCCACTCCGGAAAAGTCTCTAACCCACGGTTGGAAACGCGCCGTTGGACGCAACAGCCAAGGCCGCATTACGATGCGACACAAGGGTTCGGGCCACAAGAGACTCTATCGGGATGTTGATTTCCTTTATAACAAGAAAGATATTCCGGCGAAAATAGTTTCAGTAGAATACGACCCAAACCGCAGCGCCTTCATAGGGCTTGCTATATACAAAGATGGCGAGAAAAGATATGTAGTTCTTCCGAAGTCCCTCAAAGCCGGCAGCACATTTGTTGTTTCAGTCAAAGCTCCGCTTGAGCCTGGAAATCGTTTGCCACTTAAAAATATTCCAGTAGGAACATTTGTTTACAACATCGAACTTAAGCCACAAGGAGGAGCTAAGATTGGTCGCTCCGCAGGAATATTCGCGCAAGTTGTGGCGAATGCCGAAGGATACACGAACATAAAAATGCCTTCAAGCGAAGTTCGCAAAGTAAGCGAAAATTGCTGGGCGACAATAGGCACAGTTTCAAACGAAGAACATCATTTGGAAAATTATGGTAAAGCGGGACGCAGTCGCTGGAAGGGAATCAGGCCAACAGTCCGCGGTACCGCGATGAACCCGGTAGACCATCCATACGGAGGAGGAGAAGGCAGACAAGGCCGTGGTACAAAAAGACCGAAAACAATGTGGGGTAAAGTCACCGGAGGACGCAAAACGAGGAGCCCTAAGAAATACTCAAACGTCTTCATAGTCTCTCGCCGAAAAACAGGAAAAAACAAATAAAAAATTAAAAGCCCCGAACGGGGCTTTTAATTTGACTTTTACTGCCAATTTGCTACTATGAAACCAAGCTCGCTAGGGGGCTATTTTTTATGCCGACGAAGGAGGAGCACGGTGGAAATGTTTATATTTACACAGTGTCCTAATGATATCGAGCCAAGATTACTTATGACAAGATCAATAAAGAAAGGATTAAACGTAAATGAAAGGCTACTCAAAAAGATAGCCGGCAAAAACCCGTTGCAAACTCCTATGGTTAAGGTCTGGCAGCGTGCTTCGGTTATTTCTCCCGAAATGCTCGGATTTACTTTCGGCGTATACAACGGTAAAACTCACATTGAAGTTTTAGTTACCGAAGATATGGTGGGGCATCGTTTGGGAGAATTTTCGCCAACCAAGAAATTTATGAAACACGGAGGTAAGATGCAGAAAGAACTCGAAATGAAGAAGAAAGAAGCCGAAGTCGCACAAGCTAAAGCAGCTACCGCGGTAGCAACGGACGCCAAGGCCGGTAGTAAATAAAATAATATGAAAGCCTTTTTGAAAAATTACAGACAATCCCCACGTAAGGTCCGCTTGGTTGCGAGCCTGGTGAAAGGCAAAGACGTGGCGAACGCTATGGCCCAGCTTGATTTCCTAGCGAAGCGAGCCAGCACCCCAATCAAGAAACTTCTTATGTCCGCAGTTGCCAATGCCAAGAACCAGGGAGTAGAAGCTGAAAATTTATTTATCAAAGAACTTCGCGTTGACAAGGGGATAGTGATGAAGCGAGTAATGCCGGCAGCCATGGGCTCCGCACACCGCATCAACAAAAGGACTAGTCACGTTGAGGTGATTTTAGCCGAAAAGGTTCTCCCGGTTAAAAAATCAAAAGCAGCAAAAACAGTAAAAGCCAAAAAAGTTAAAGCAAAATAATTTATGAGTAAAATTGTACATCCATACGCACATAGATTGACGATACTAAGGGACTGGAAGTCTCGCTGGTTTGCTGATCCGAAAAAATACGTAGCTTACCTTAAAGGGGATGTATTAATTCGTCAGTACTTGGAAAAGAAACTCCGTGGGATGTATGTATCCTCCATCGAAATAGAACGTAGCCGTAAAGCAACTCGCTTTATCATCAAGACTTCTCGTCCGGGACTTATCATAGGACGAAACGGTGAAGGCGCTACTAAACTCAAAGAAGAAATCTTGAAGAAAATGGATCATTTGAAACTTCCACGACCGGAAGACTTCAAGTTGGAAATTATGGAAATAGGTAACCCTGAGGCTGATGCTGCAATAGTGGCATATATGATTGCTGAAGGATTGGAGAAAAGAATGCCGTACCGCCGAGTCATCAAGCAAACCATTGAAAAGGTTATGAACGCGCACGGAGTAGAAGGAGCGCGTGTGGTGCTGTCCGGACGATTAGGTGGCGCCGAAATTGCCCGTACGGAAGAGCTTAAGAGGGGATCCATCCCGCTTCAGACTTTCCGCGCGGACATCGATTTCAAGCGTGAACGGGCAACCCTATCTTACGGAGTTGTCGGCATTAAAGTCTGGATTTACCGCGGTAAAATTTTTGCCGAGAAGAAATCAGCCAAGACCGCTTTCAGTACTGAGCCCAGGAATGAAGGAGAGAATAAAATAAAAACAGATTAAATTTATGTTGTTACCGAAAAAAGTAAAATTTAGAAAGTGGCAGAGCAACAGGAGCAATCCTAAAAAGATAACTGCAGATACGCGTGGTACCAAGATTGCCTTCGGCTCTTTCGGTTTGAAATCCGAGTCTGAAGCGCGAGTAAAGTCCACCCAGATTGAGTCCGCTCGAAAAGTTATTTCCCGAACCTTAACCAAATCCGGTAAATACTGGGTTCGTATTTTCCCCGACCGACCTTTCACCGCTAAAGCTGCAGAAGTAGGAATGGGGAAAGGTAAAGGAGATCCGCAAGGGTATTGCTTTGAAGTTTTACCTGGCCGCATACTTTTCGAAGTGGATGGTGCTGAGGAAAGCGTAGCCCGAGAAGCATTACGAAAGGCGGGCTCCAAACTTCCGGTAAAAACCCGAGTAGTTAGCCGCGGACAGAAACAATAAAATGGCAAAGAAAAAGGAAAATTTAAAAGAAGTAAAGACGGGTGAGCTTGAGAAGAAGCTCCATACCCTACAGGAGGAAGAGCGGGGAATTCGTTTCAAAGCGGAAGGAGCTCGTTCCAAGAATGTGAAAGAGCTTTGGAATCTGAAAAAGACAATCGCCAGAATCCTTACGGAATTAAATAATAGAACAGGAGAAGAAAAATAATTATATGACCAAGAAAGACACAACTAAAGAATCAAAAGGCCGCACGCTCCAAGGTGTAGTGGTTTCCGACAAAATGGACAAGACTGTTGTGGTTTCAGTTTCCAGATTCGTTAAGCACCCGCTCTATGGTAAGTACTACCAGGTAAGCAAGAAGTATAAAGCTCACGACGAGAACAAGAAGTATAAAACCGGCGACAAGGTTCAAATAACGGAGACCAAGCCAATTTCCAAAGACAAGAAATTCAAAGTAGTAGAATAATTTTATGATACAAAACGAAACATTAGTAAAAATAGCTGACAACGCCGGGGGAACCGTAGGAAAGGTTTTCAAGATTTTAGGTTCTTCCAAGAAGCGTTATGCGAGCTTGGGCGAGAGAGTAATCATTTCAGTTAAGATTGCGAGCCCACGTAAGGCAGTCAAGAAGAAAGACGTGCTTGAGGCGGTAGTGGTGCGCACCCGCGAGGCTTACAGACGCAAGGACGGTTCATATATTCGCTTTGACGACAATGCCGTAGTAGTCTTGGAAAAAGGCAAACTAGATCCGAAAGCGGGACGTGTTTTCGGACCGATGCCGAGAGAGCTTGCGGAAAAAGGTTATCAGAAAATAATTTCACTAGCCCAGGAAGTCATATAACAAAATTAGACGTCGGAGATCAAGGGTTTAGATGTCCGACGTCAGAAAAACAAAATGAAAATCAAGAAAGGCGACAGCGTAATAATAATGGCAGGCAAGGATAAAGGTAAATCCGGTAAAGTTGTGCATGCCCTACCGAAAAAGAATAAAGTCGTAGTGGAGGGTCTTAATATGACCAAACGACACCAGAGGCCAAGGAAGTCCGGCGAGAAGGGGACAGTTTTAAGTATGGCTATGCCTATCGATGTGTCTAATGTAAAAAAAGCAAAATAGTTCGACGAGCTCACTATAAATAATTCTATATAAGTATGAAGCATTCAACAGTAAAAGAAAGAGAAATACAGAGTTTTGAAAAAATGAAAGGAGCTTTTCATTATAAAAACTCAATGGCGGCACCACGTTTAGAGAAAGTGGTGGTCAATACCGGCACCGGCACCGCTATGAAAAAGGATAAAAACAAAAACGAAGCAATAGCTTTGCGATTGTCGAAAATTACCGGACAGAAAGCCTCTCTCCGTGGAGCCAAGCAGTCAATTTCATCCTTTAAGGTTCGACAGGGAGACCCTATCGGCGCTATGGTGACCCTACGAGGCAAAAGAATGTTTGCCTTCCTTGAGAAGCTCATAAACGTAGCTCTACCCCGCACGAAGGACTTCCGAGGTATCAAGCGCGGCGCAGTGGACAACATTGGTAACCTAACCATCGGTATCAAAGAACACACAATTTTCCCGGAAACAGCAGATGAAGATATTCGCGACGTTTTCGGTCTGTCTATCACTCTTGTCTCTACGGCAAAAACAAAAGCTGAAGGTCTCGCTTTCTTCGAAAACTTGGGCGTGCCTTTCAAGAAGGAATAATTTCGTACGTTTGACTATTGAGCTTTAATTTGCTAGTATCGGAGTAAGGGAATACCGCTGTGATTAATCCGCTTTTCTCCTCCGACGCCTTATATTATAAGGGTTCGGAGAAAAAAAGTGAGATATTAACAGAGCGCTCCCGAATAATTATTTATGGCAAAAACATCAGTTATCGCAAGAAGCAAAAAGAAACCTAAATTTTCAACTCGAGCAAAAAATCGATGTTTTAAGTGTGGGCGCGGGAATGCCTTTATGCGCGATTTTGGAATTTGCCGAATCTGTTTCAGGGAATTAGCAAATGAAGGAATGCTGCCTGGAGTCAGGAAGTCTTCTTGGTAGTAGAATAGATCACAAAATATATGGATTCAATTTCAAACATGATAATAATAATGAAGAACGCTTCGCTCGCCGGTAAAGAAACCGCGGTTGTTCCTTATTCCAAGTTGAAGGGCGCTATAGGTGACTGTCTCCAGAAAGCCGGCTATGTCGGTGAAATTTCGAAGAAAGTGAAGAAAGGACACCCGATTATGGAAGTAAAACTTTTGTACGTGGACAAAAAACCCAAAATTGCCGAAGTTGAAAGAATTTCCAAACAGTCTCGCCGAGTGTATTTCGGTATGAAAGATATTCATACTGTCAGAAACGGTACAGGGCTTTTAGTGCTTTCAACACCAAAGGGAATTTTATCAGGCAAGGATGCCCGCAAAGAGCAAGTGGGAGGTGAAGCTTTATTTAGAATTTGGTAGTTCGACAAGCTCACTATAAATAAAAATTTTATGTCACGAATAGGAAAACAAGAAATTTTAATACCAGCAGGAATCAAGATCACCAAAAGTGGCAACACTTTGTCAGTGGTGGGCCCGAAGGGGACCCTGTCGAAAATATTTCGTGATGATATAACAATGGAAGTTACCGACAAGTCTGTGAAGCTTGATATCAAACGCAACGATAAGTTTTCCAAGGCTCTCTGGGGTACCTACGCTTCCCACATCAAGAATATGATTAAAGGCGTAACCACTCCGTATCAGAAGAAGCTCGTGCTCGAAGGAGTTGGATTCAAGTCAGAAGTGAAGGGCAAGGAACTTCATTTGGCGCTTGGCTTTTCTCACCCAGTTGTTGTTAAAATTCCCGAAGGCATTGCTATGAAAGCCGAGAAGAACGTAATTTCCGTAGAAGGCATTGATAAGGAATTAGTAGGTAGCTTCACTGCTGCCGTACGTGCCTTAAAGAAGCCGGAGCCATATAAGGGTAAGGGTATGCGTTACGAAGACGAAGTAATACGTCGCAAGCAGGGCAAGAAGACAGTTTAAAATAACAGACGTCGGACATCAAGAATCCCAGATGTCCGACGTCAAGAAGACAAACACATGCAAACAAAAACAGACAAAAGAATCAGACTTAAGAAAAAAATCAGAACTAAAATCCGCGGTTCGGCCGAGCGCCCACGCCTGTCTGTTTTCCGTTCCAACAAATTTATTTACGCGCAAGTCATTGATGACACAGTAGGGAAGACTTTGGTTTCTGCCAGCGATGTTAAGGTTGCCAAAGGTACCAAGATTGAACGAGCCAAGGAAGTAGGGAAGGCCATCGCGCTTGAATGCGGTAAGGCAAAGATTAAAAAAGTTGTCTTTGACCGCAATGGATTCAAGTACACCGGCCGAATTAAATTAGTCGCCGATGTTGCCAGAGAAGGCGGATTGGAATTTTAAAAGCGTCGCGCTTTAATGGACGATTGCGCGACATGATTTCGTAAAATCAATATGGAAAAAAGAAACGAAAAAAAAGGTAGCGGGCGCAGAGGGGGATCGTCATTCGGACGCCCTAAGCCTGAGTTCGACCAGAAAATCATAGACATTAGGCGCGTGACTCGTGTGGTTGCCGGAGGACGCCGATTTTCTTTCTCCGTGGCGTTGGTTGCCGGAGACAAAAAAGGGAATGTTGGATTGGGATTAGGAAAGGCAGGAGACACAGCCCTCGCCATCAACAAAGCCCTCCGCAATGCCAAGAAAAATATGGTTAAACTTCACCTGACTAAAACTATGTCTATTCCGCACGAACTTTCTGCTAAATTCTCAAGCTCGAAAGTGGCGCTCTATCCTAACAAGGGACGTGGCTTGGTGGCTGGATCAGTAATTCGTGATATCGTAAACCTCTCCGGAGCGAAAGACATAACCGGCAAGATTCTCTCTCGCAGTACAAATAAATTAAACAACGCTAAGGCCGTAATGGAAGCATTCAAAGGAATTTCTTCACGATACACTAAAGCTGCACCGGAAGTTTCAGCCACAGTCGTTGTTGCCAATAAAGAAGTACCAGTAGAATAATGGTTCGACAAGCTCACCATAAATAATATGCAAATACATAATCTAAAAAGAATACATAAGAACAAGAAAGATCGGCTAGTGGGCCGCGGGGGGAAGCACGCTAAGACTTCCGGTCGCGGAGGCAAGGGGCAGACTGCCCGCGCCGGTAACAAGCGCCGACCCGAACTTCGAGATATAATTAAGAAGTTGCCAAAGAATCGCGGTTACCAATTCAAATCTATCCAAAAGATGGTGCTCGTAGCGAAAGATAAAACCATCTCGAGCGGCACTAAGAAGGAGACCTTTAAAGAGATACGAAAGCGACTAGGGATTAAGGGCGGGAAGATTAAAGTTAAGTAAACTCTCGACTGGAAAAGTCGGAAACAAAAATGGAAAATTTCTGGAACAAAATAAAACTGATATGGACAGACTCCAGCTTGCGAAATCGGATTTTTTTTGTGCTCTTTGCCCTAATCGTCTTCCGACTGCTTGCTGCTATTCCTATTCCAGGGATTGACCAGACGGCGCTTGAGCGTTTCCTTTCCAACAACCAATTCTTTGGCATCCTAAACATTTTCTCTGGCGGTGGATTGTCCAACCTTTCTATCATAATGTTGGGCGTTGGTCCTTACATCACTAGCTCTATTATTATGCAGCTCCTTACCTTGATGGTTCCCGCCTTGAAGCGCCTTTATCACGAAGAAGGGGAAGCAGGTAGGAAAAAGTTTTCTCAGTGGAGCCGATTGATTACTGTTCCCTTGGCCGCAGTGCAGGGCTTCAGCTTGTTGTTCCTTTTGGAACAGCAAAATATTATTTTCCACCTCAATGCTTTCGACCGAATGACAAATTTGTTTATTGTCGTTGCGGGCTCTATCCTCCTTATGTGGATAGGGGAGCTCGTTACTGAGTTTGGAATTGGTAACGGAGTTTCTTTAATAATTTTCGCTGGTATCGTCTCACGTCTTCCGACCGTAGTTGGCGAGCTTGCCTTTCAATTTGATGCTTCCCAGATACCGCTTTACCTCGGGTTTGCTGTTGCTGGTCTTCTAGTCATCGCGGGTATCGTGGTGGTTACGGAAGCGGAGAGGCCAATTCCAGTTACTTATGCTAAACGTGTCCGCGGAGCGAAAATGTATGGTGGTGGGTCTACATACTTGCCTTTGCGTGTTAACCAAGCCGGAGTAATTCCAATAATCTTTGCACTCTCCATCCTCCTCTTCCCTCAGATGATAGGAACTTTCTTGGCGCGTTTTACTAATCCAATTTTACTGAAAATTTCTGCTGTTCTTTCCGCATTCTCGAACACGAGCGTGCTCTACGCAGTGCTCTACTTTATGTTTGTATTTATGTTCACTTATTTCTATACCGCCGTTACTTTCGATCCGGAAGCTTTGTCCGAGAATTTACAAAAAAATGGCGCCTTTATTCCAGGTATTCGCCCAGGACCATCTACTTCAGAATATATTTCTAAGGTTCTTACCCGCATCACCCTCCTCGGGGCCGTATTCCTTGGAGTCATCGCCGTACTTCCAATAATTATGCAGCGAATGACTGGCATCGCCTCACTCGCCATCGGGGGAACCTCGGTTCTTATCGTTGTCTCAGTAGTTCTAGACTTACTCAAAAAAGTCGATGCTCAAGTCTCAATGCGAGAGTACTAATTGTCTAGCCTTTTAGCTTCTGCCAGGGCTAATTTAAATACACTTCTTAGTGTTGTGGCTATTTCTTTGGATTCGATTATGACTCCCAATTTTTCTTTCCAAGAGGCAATCATTACTTTGTCGTTATAAATTTCTATGTCTGTGGGCACGGGGAACTTATCTCCCGGCACAAGTGAAGTGTCGCGGTATTCTATTGCGTCCCTTGATTTTCTTTTGCGGGCGAGGGGAGTGTCAGCGACGAAAGTATGCACGAATATTTTTTTCTTGGCGCGGCGTTCATAGTATGTCTCAAAATATTTCGGTAAAGTCTCATGCATTTCTTCATACGTGGAAGTGGAATAAATATCTCCCTTAGACGTGAGGGAGTCTTCGTACACATGCTCTAATCCCGCAAACCCTTCATAGAAAAATACGCGAGGCCTGTCACCCACATTATAGAGTGAAGTAAGCTCGGGTAAAACTTCTTTGGCAGTATCGGCGAGCGTTTTTTGTTTTTTAGCTTGCGCTTCAAGGTATTCCACCAAGTTGGCAGGGGACAGAGCGGCGTATTCTTCCTTCGGTTCTTTGCCGGAGATTTTTACGAGCTTTTTGCCGACTAGACTATCTAATATGACATACCCGGTCGAGCGATTTATGCCCGCCTTCCTAGATATCTCAGCAACAGTACCTCGGCCCAGCTCTAATATGGTCAAATATATGGCTATTTCCTTGTCTAAAAAGCCACTATCTTTCAATAATTGCTCTATTTTTAACATTTGTTCCTTCATATATAAGCATTATATTTCAATACTTATTTTGTGTCAATAGAAATTAACAAAATTCTGTGGATAACTTTTTAACCTTTCTAAATAAAGCTTAAAATAAATTAAATTGGTAAAATATATTGACAATCTCTAAAAGTGTGTTAGATTCAAATTAAATCGTTATTTGAAAGGAGGGAGCATGGATGCTCGAAAAGTTCAGCATCTAATCGGCAGACAAGTGTTGGTTGAGATGGCTAGTGGCGCACGCGGTAACGCAACACTAAAAGCGATCATTCCGCACTGTCTTGATCAGACCAAGTGGATTGCAGTATTCGGCAATGCTAAGGATTGGTATGTCGAAGGGGCTGAGATTACGTCTATCTTTGCTGTAACTAACTGAGAAGGAGAAAACTGATTATGTTGTGGTATCTTGTGTTTTTCGTCCTCGGCGTCGCGGCAGCTCTCGTGTCGCCCGCTGGTTCCACTAAGGAGTCGCTTCAGGTGATCGAAGCCGTGTCGCTCACCGCACTCCTCGCATCTCTCTACGTGCCGTTCGCCGGCTTCGCCAAGAACGAGAAGTGGCAGAAGTTCGTCCTGCAGAATGTGGCGTGCGCGCTCTTCGGTGTCTATGCCGTAGTCGTGTACGAAGACGGCTCGTTCGCTGGCGTATTGGCCCTCGTGGTGGTCTCGTCTATGCACTTCGCGTACTGGACGAGCTCCATTCACAGTCGTAACTACCGACTCGAGCAGTTTCGGATGGGGTTCGCGCCGAGAATGCCCATGACCGCTCGATTCGTGGCGATGCTCAATGCTCAGGGGCGAGCGCACCAGGCTGACATCATCGTCTCTTGCACTCTCAGTGGCAAGATGTTGCCCGGTTGGGATTTTGCGAGAGGACTCGAGCTTCCTCCCGGCTGCTGGTCCTGGATACACCTCGTCGACGCAGAGATGACGAACGTGTTCACGCCGCCGTCCGGCGCAGTTGATCATCCGTAGTTTCACATCACGACCGCTTGAATGGGGAGGCCACCGGCCACACCTCGCAGGCGGTCTTCTCATTTCTACTCAATTATTTTTCCAGCCACCTTTGGTATTCGGAGACGACGAGATCAACAACCTGCTCAAGGTTGTTTTTGTTTGTGTCTATGACTAAGTCGAAGTTGTTTTTGTCGGTATGGTTTTCGATGCCGTAGAGGTCTTTGTATCTTTTTTTCTCACTTAAAAGACGGGCGTCTATTTTCGCCTGGATTTCTTCCGGGGAAGAGGAGTCCTCGCTCTGCTTGCGAAGTGCATTTTCTTTTAAATTATTTAAAATTCTTTCCTTGGCGATTTCTGGAGGCAAATCCAAATACACTTTAAAAGATTCCGGTATCCAGTGGAATGCCAAGCGAGAGTCAATGACAATTTTTTCCATTTCTCCTGCCTTCCTCACTTCGGCATCAATGGCTAGGTCTATCGTGTCGTCTGCTTGGGCTTTAATGCTCAAGTCGTTTACTGTTATGCCCATATCTACCGCAAGCTTTCGCATAAAATCGCCCGAGGAGAAGCGCGTGAAGCCCAGCTTTTCTGCTACCAAGTCCGCCGTGCTCGACTTGCCAGAGCCTAATGTGCCCGTGATGGTGATGATTTCCTTCTTCATAATTTATGCTATTATAACACATATGCAACCGCAAACTTTCATATTTTTCGGCATAGTGGGCTCCGGCAAAGGCACCCAGGTGAAGCTCCTTATGGAGTACTTAAAAGGCAAAGATAGCGCCCCTTGTGTGTACATAGGAACAGGGGAAATTTTCCGTGCGATTGCGCATTCTACCGACCTGGACGAGAATGTGCGTATGGTGAAGGAACTTCTAGACGCTGGTCGCCTGATTCCTGATGAAATGACCAACCAGCTTGTGCTTCAGAAAATTGATACGGAATTGTCTGCCGAAAAGCATTGCCTTTTCGATGGATATCCACGGACCGTTTCTCAATCTGAAGTTTTCGAAGGAAAGATGAAGGAAATTGGGCGCGGAAACATAAAAATAATTTACCTAGAGCTTAGCAAAGAAGAGGCCACGAAAAGAAATCTTCTGCGTGGGAGGCATGACGACACCGCTGAAGGCTTGGCGAAAAGATTTGATGAATACGTGAACAAAGTTGTGCCAGCTATGAATTATTTCAAGGGTAAGAACGGCTATACAATATATGCTATTAACGGCGAGCAGTCGGTCGAAGACGTGCACAGAGAGATACTAGAAAAGATTAATTTATAAATATGCAAGATTCAATAATAATTTCATTAGGTGGTTCGCTCATAGTGCCCGAAGAGATAGACGTCGGGTTTTTGAAAGAGTTCAAGGCTTTAATACTTGAACACGTAGAGAAAGGTAAGAAGTTCGTAATCATTACCGGGGGAGGCAAGATAAACAAGCGCTACAATGATGCAGCCCGTTCGATTGCCGGCAATCCCACTGACGAAGATTTAGATTGGATAGGAATTGCGGCGCTTAAATTAAACGCCGAGCTCCTCCGAGTTATATTTGCGGACTACGCCAACAAGAAAGTGATGGACAATCCTTCAGAAAATTTTACCTTCGAAAAATCTATTGTCATTGGCTCAGCCTATGAGCCAGGGAAAAGTTCTGACTGGGATGCTGTTCACGCTGCCAAGACAATCGGTGCGAAAAAGATAATAAATCTATCGAACACTGATTATGTTTATGATTCTGATCCGAAAATTAATCCTAACGCTCAAAAAATAGAATCCATTTCTTGGGCCGATTACCGCAAAATAATTCCAGCAGAATGGACCTCACGACTTAATTCGCCATTTGACCCCATTGCTTCGAAGATGGCCCAAGAGCTCGGCATCGAGGTGGACATACTAAACGGCAAGAACATAGAGAATCTTAAAAAATGCCTCTCTGGCGAGAATTTCTTGGGAACTAAAATAAAATGATAACGATAAAAACTCCGGAAGAAATAAAAATAATCCGCGAATGCGGTCGGAGGTTGGCAACCGTGCTGTATAAGGTTAAAGATATGATAGCGCCGGGAATTTCAACCAAGGACCTAGACGTGTATGCGGAAAAGCTTATCCGAGATATGGGGGATGTCCCAGCTTTTTTAGGTTATCGACCGGAGGGCGCTCGCATTCCTTTTCCGGCGACACTTTGCGTTTCAGTTAATGATGAAGTGGTGCACGGTATTCCACGCAAAGATCGAATCTTAAAAGAGGGAGACATCGTGTCTATAGACCTTGGTGTTAAACACAAAGGCCTGTTTACCGATATGGCGCTCACCGCGCCGGTGGGCCGGGTAAGCGATACAGATTCGAAATTAATGAAGCTCACCGAGCAAGCCCTGGAAGCCGGCATTTTCGCCGCGCGAGCGGGGAGTAGGGTTGGGGACATTGGCCATGCCATCGAGAGTTTCGTGCGGGGACAGAAAGGGCAGAAATATGGCATCGTGGAAGTTCTCGCCGGCCACGGCGTAGGACACAAAATTCATGAAGACCCTTTCGTGCCGAATTTTGGCCGAAAAGGTACAGGAGCGAAGCTAGTGCCGGGAATGATACTTGCCCTAGAGCCTATGCTTAATCTTGGAACTAAAGAAGTAACTATGGATGATGATGAATATACCTTCCGAACCGCTGACGGCAAAAGGAGCGCCCATTTTGAACATACGATACTCATCACAGAAGGTGAACCTGAGATACTGACAAAAATTTCTTAAAGTATACTTTAAAAATTTAGTTTTTTGTATTTTTTGTTATATAATTAAACTAATGAATCCCTCTTTTATAAAAGAGATGCCGAAATTCAAGACTCCAGAGGAGGAGCTGGATTATCTTCGTGCCCACGTTAAGAAGCGCGAAGAGGAACTTATAGAAATAGGACACACTGAACGCACTGCAGAGATGGCTACGCGCGAGGTTATGGGCGAATACAGAACGGTCCCGGTGGAGAAAGCCGTGCATAAAGATAATGTTTTGAAAGAAGACGAAACCGAAGGCATTGTGCTTAAACTTAAACCTGAACCGCATGATACCGTGATGGAAGAGCTTTTGGGGATTGTGATTACTAAAGGAATCCGAAATGCGCTTTCTGTAGTTGAGGCAATGGGCAATCCGCATATCGATGACGACTTTCATCGTTTACTCATTCAATATTTCAAAACTGGGCAAATCACTGGGTTTAAAGAAGGTACTCCGATGTATCGGTCTCTTAATATGACTCTTTTTGAAATAACTTTGCCGCCGCCACAAGACGAAGCCGACAAGTCGAAGGGCTTTAAAGAATTTATCGGGGCCATGGAGCAGTTTTATGCCGGTATGCAGTCTATCTCCGAAGGCAAGAGTAATGAGAAAGAAAATTATTTCACCATAGAGGTGGCGCTTGGCAATCAAAGCGATGAAGTGGTGATATATGCCGCTGTGCCCAATAAATATTTGTCTCTTTTTGAAAAACAAATCCTGGCTTTCTATCACGATGCGAAAATCCGAGAGGTAACCGACGACTACAACATTTTCAACGAGCAGGGCGCCTCGACAGGGGCTTATGCTGTGTTCACTGAACGCCCAGTAATGCCCATTAAGACCTATGACGAGATCGAGCACGACCCGATGAACCCTATTCTAAACGTTTTCTCCAAGCTACAGAAGAGCGGTGAAGGAGCGGCTATTCAATTCCTCATAGCTCCGGCGGGGGATAAATTTATCAATGAGTTTCATATGATTCTAGATGATGTCAAAGACGGCATTTCAGTTAAACATGCGGCAGACAATTTCTATAAATGGCGTAGTGCTCTCAAGACTGCCGGCAAGGATCTCTTGTTTGGGCTGAAAGAAAAAAACGAAGAAGAAAAAAAGGAAAAGTATATGAAAGGCAGGCGCGCCGTGGATGAAGGTGCCGCAGAAAAAATAGGCAACAAAATAAAGAGCACCATAATGAAAGCGAATATCCGCGTGATTGCCTCCGGCGAAACGAAAGAGCGCGCAGAAGCAATTCTTCGTGAAATAGAATCTTCCTTCAATCAATTTTCTGCCGCAGCTTCAAATTCTTTCATCTTCCAAGAGGCGAAGGGCGGCGACTTGAAAAAACTTTTCCACGATTTTTCTTACCGAGCTTTTGCACACGAAAAGATTCTCCCGATGAACTTGAAAGAACTTTCTTCCGTTTTCCACTTCCCGGTAGGTATGGGTAGTCAGCCGCAACTCAAAGAAGCCAAGGCGGGCATTGCGCCAGCACCGATAGAAATGGGAACCGAAGGCATAGTCTTGGGCATAAATAGCTACCGAGGCCGAGATACGGAAGTGCACTTAGCCCGAGAAGACAGGATGAGACATATGTATGTAATAGGGCAAACTGGAACCGGTAAGACGAACATTATGCTCAATATGATTACTCAGGATATCCGTAACGGTGACGGGTGCTGCTACATTGACCCTCATGGCACAGATATCCAGACGATCCTCTCTAGAATTCCTAAGGAGCGCATTGACGATGTTATCTATTTCGATCCCGCCTATACTGCCCGTCCAATGGGACTCAACATGCTCGAATATGATCCAAAGTACCCTGAGCAGAAAACCTTCGTGGTGAACGAAATGATGGGAATTTTCAACAAACTTTTCGATATGAAAGTCGGAGGCGGAGCGATGTTCGAACAATATTTCCGAAACAGCGCCTTTCTCGTGATGGAAGACCCTTCTTCCGGTTCGACCCTCCTTGAGATTACTCGAGTGCTTGGTGACAAAGAATTTCGCGATTTGAAATTGTCCCGTTGCAAGAATCCAATCATAAAACAATTTTGGGTTTCGGCGGAGCAGACTACGGGTGACCAGTCGCTCGCAAACTTCGTGCCCTATATTTCTTCCAAATTCGACAACTTTATTTCCAACGACATAATGCGTCCAGTGGTGCTTCAGCAGAACTCGGTTTTTAATTTTAGAAAAATTATGGACGAGAAGAAAATTCTCTTGGTCAATCTTTCGAAAGGTAGACTGGGCGACATCAATGCGAACCTCATAGGTCTCGTGCTTGTTGGCAAAATTCAAATGGCCGCACTGTCTCGTGTAGATATGTTCGGCAAGCCGATGAATGATTTCTATTTGTATATCGATGAGTTCCAGAACGTTACCACGGACTCTATCGCTTCAATTCTCTCAGAAGCGCGAAAGTATAGATTGTCTCTCAACATTGCCCACCAGTACATTACCCAGCTCGAAGAGAATATCAAGAATGCTGTTTTTGGTAACGTCGGCTCTATGGCGGTGTTCCGTGTGGGTACCGAAGACGCGACATTCCTCGAGCCGAAATTCAAACCGCAATTTACCGCGCACGACATTACTAAACTTGATAACTTTAATGCGTATATGAGCATGCTAGTGAAAGGTCAGCCTACCAAACCTTTCAACATCCGCACGCTAGCGCCCGAGACTGGAAATCCAGAAATAGTGGACAGCTTGAAAGAACTTTCATATGTTAAATACGGTCGTGATCGTGAAGAAGTGGAGAAGGAAATAATGTCGCGATACAATACGATGGAATAAGTGTAATTTTGCAAACTCGGCTTTTTCTGGTAGAATAAGCTTATTATGACAAGACCAAATAGTGAAAAATCTTTAATAATCATTAAGCCGGACGCTATTCAGAGGAACCTTACCGGGGAGGTGATAAGGCGATTCGAGAATAAAGGGCTCAAGATTATCGGCCTCAAGATGATGAGCATCAAGGATGCAGTGTTAGATGAACATTATGCCCATATCAAAGATAAACCTTTCTTCCCGGGGATTAGGGATTTTATGAAATCTTGCCCGGTTATCGTTATGGCCGTGGAAGGAATTAATGCCATCTCCGCAATTCGCATAATTGTCGGGCCTACGAAGGCCTGGGAGGCTGATGCAGGCACAATTCGGGGAGACTTTTCGCTCTCAACTCAATCGAACATCGTTCACGCTTCAGACTCTGTGGAAAACGGTGAGGTAGAGGTCAAAAGATTTTTCTCTTCTGATGAAATCTTTGAGTACAAAAAAATAGATACGGATTTCGTCTATGCGGAGCATAAGGAATAAATGTTCCAGCTTGTTTTTGTCTTAAAATTGTGTTTTTCTGAAAAAAATATTGCCAAAATTTTTTAAGAGAGTATAGTGAAAGTAGGGTTATTTCCGATTATTACCTAGAACACTAATTTATGGGAGAGTCGATCGCGATTGGCCTTGGCCCTTCTCGTCTCTCACCCACTTAGCTTTTAAGCTACGGTAATATATCAGAGATAGTCCTAAGAAGAACTCCGCGCTGTGAATACAGTTGGCGGATTTTTTCTTGGAAATCCTGTATAATCATCAGATGGGTGGCAGAAAACTTCTTAAATTACTCAGTGTTCTTATTTTCGTTATATTTTTTATAAATTTTTCAGCGAACACATTCTACTGGTATTCTTCTATTGGGTATTTTGATACTATCGTTCATTATTTTGGGGGAGCATGGGTTGGATTTTTTACTTTATATTTATCCTCTGAAGAGTTACCGTCAGCTCGCTTGGTAATAAAAGTTCTTATCAGTGTTTTGTTGGTAGGAGTCTGCTGGGAAGCATATGAGCTGATAATAGATAAAGTTGTTAGCGGAAACTTCTTGAACCCCCTCGACACTGTTTCTGACCTCTTCTTCGATTTCGCGGGAGGTGCTAGCGCATTGTTGTATTATATTTATAAAATTATGTCTTTACGCACGAGTAAGGTACAATCTCAGTAATGCAAAAAAAAGCAAAAATTACATTTCACGGGGGGACGGATACGGTAACCGGAGCAAATTTCCTCCTCGAGATTGATAACAAGAAAATTCTCATAGACTGTGGTTTAACGCAGGGGACGAAGGTCGCCGACGATGTGAATTGGAGCCCCTTCGCATATGACCCCAAGAGCATAGATTTACTTTTTATCACCCACGGACACGTGGATCACTTGGGGCGTGTCCCTAAGCTTATTTCGGAGGGTTTTCGCGGGGCAATATATTCTACAGAGCCGACGAAGGGCCTAGCGCTTCCTATGCTCGAAGATACGGCAGGGATTTTAAGTGGCAACACTGATTTAAATTTAGATAAAATTTATACTGCAGAAAATGTGAAGTTAGCACTTTCGCTCTGGCACGGATTTAAATATCATGAAAAAATAAATATTACTCCGGATTTGGAAGTAACCTTCTTGAACGCCGGTCACATATTAGGCTCAGCGATGATTTTGTTTTCATATAACGGCAAGAAAATTCTTTTCACCGGAGATTTGGGCAATAATCCTTCGCCTCTTCTGCCGGATCCGGATGTAGTGACCGATATAGACTATTTAATTATGGAGTCAGTGTATGGCGACAGGAATCACGAATCTCGCGACACTCGCCGCAGCAAGCTGGCACAGGTGATTCAAGATAATGATAAAAGACGAGGAACCTTAATTATCCCTACTTTTTCACTTGAACGTTCACAAGAGTTGCTGTTTGAATTGGACGCGCTCTTGGAAGAAAACCGCATTCCGGTTATGCCTGTATTTTTTGATTCTCCGCTGGCGATTCGTTTGACTGATGTTTTCAAACAATACAAAGAATATCTAAATGAAAAGGCGCAGAAGGCAGTTTCGCCTGGTAAGTACTTATTTGATTTCCCGGGCCTGCACAACACCCTGAGGTCGGAAGAGTCCAAGCTCATAGTTGATACGCCTAATCCTAAAATAGTCATTGCGGGGAGCGGAATGTCCACTGGTGGGCGGGTGGTGCATCATGAGAGGCATTATCTACCAGACGCGAACAATACGCTCTTACTAACCGGCTACCAAGCCGTAGGCACACCAGGGAGACTGATTGAGGAAGGACTCAAGAAAGTTCACATTACCGGGGAAGATGTGATTATCCGAGCGCACATAGAAAAAATTTCTGGTTATTCTGGGCACAAAGATAGCGATGGGCTCCTGAACTTCGTTGCGGATACGGCCGACCAATTGAAAAAAGTTTTCGTGGTGATGGGGGAGCCGAAGTCCTCGATGTTCCTCGTGCAGAAACTACGAGACAATCTTGCGATAGAAGCCTATGCACCGGAGACAGGGAAGAGTGTGGAGCTTCCTTGCTAGGTCGGATTTTAAATTCAGACGAACCTGGATTTATTATTTTTAACTGTTACAATAGACGAGCATGGCAATCATAAAAAACTTTTCAGACAAACACGGCCACTCCCAAATAAAAATTTGTGTTTCAGGCGCCGCCGAAACTGGGCATTGTGGCATTGATGCCCTTGATACCGCCAAGGAGCTTGGCAGAGAGATAGCTCGACAGGGAGCCATAATAGTTACCGGAGCCACTACTGGATTCCCACTGTGGTCGGCTATGGGGGCCAAAGAAGAAGGAGGAATTTCAATCGGCATTTCGCCCGCAGCCTCAGAGCGCGAGCACGTGGAATCCTATAAGTTACCGGTTGATTATATGGATATGATTATTTATACCGGCTTTGGCTACCCAGGGAGAGATATTTTATTAACGCGTTCTGCCGACGCAGTTATTTGCGGCTGCGGACGGGTAGGAACCATTCACGAGTTCACGGTGGCCTTCGAAGATGGCAAGCCTATCGGTATTTTAGAAGGGGATTGGGAAACCGACAAAGAGATAAAAAGTATTATAGACAATGGTCACCGCCCCAATGCAAAAATAGTTTTTAGCGACGACCCGAAAAAACTAATTGAAGAAGTTATTGCTCTGGTGAAGAAAGATAAGATTGCAGAGTACAAAATAGTACCGCCGTTAGGAACAGATACACAATAAAAAAACCCCGCCGAAGCGGGGTTTTTTTATTGGGAATTTATTTATTTAACTTCCTGCAAGATTCTTTCAAATGTTTTCGGATGGAATTCTGCAAACAAAGAAAGAATTTTTCGGTCAAGCATTATGTTTTTCTTCTTTAGGGCACCGATGAGCTTGGAGTACGAAATTCCTTGTTCACGAGCTCCGGCGTTAATCTTTATATTCCACAGTTTGCGATTGTGGGACTTCTTGTCCTTGCGGTGAGCAAACGAATAGTTACCGGCGTGCAAAAGCGCGTCCTTTGCTTGACGTTCCTTAGTGCTGCGACCATGTCGCATACCTTTGGTCTGCTTTAATACGCTCCTTCTCCTTTTTAATGCATGTACTCCTTTCTTTACTCTTGTCATTGGTTTTAGCTAAATGGTAATAAGTGGCTTTTCGGCTTGTTCTTGATAACGAAGTTTACTCCGCTTTTACCTGCAAGCTGCTTGCTGCGGGATTGTTTGGCATTGAAATGGTTGAAGCCGGCCTTGCGAGAAAGAACCTTCCCGTTTTTGGTAAGCTTTAATCTTTTGCTGTATGATTTATTTGTCTTCATTCCTTTCATATTATTTTTTCTCTATGGTTACTGTTAAGCCTTTTGGACCTCTCTTATATGAGTCCGAAATTTTATAATCCTCAGTAATCAAATGTAGTACCCGGTCTAACCTTTCTCTTAGGAATTTCTCCTCCATATACTTAGCGCGACCCGAGAGGAAAAGCTCTACCTTGATTCTGTGTCCTTCCTTAATCCAACCTGAAGCGGTCTTCGCTTTAAGCCCTAAGTCATGGTCGCCGGTGCCTATTTTGATTTGAATGGACTTGGTCTCGGTGCGGTTCGCTCCCGCCTTCGCCTTCTTTAACTTTTTATTGGCGTCGTATTGATACTTGCCGAAATCCATTATCTTTGCGACCGGGGGATTGCTTGTGGGGCCTATCTCGATAAGGTCCAGACCTTTGGCCATGGCCAACTCTAGGGCATCCTTTATGCTCAAAATTCCGAGATTTTTATTTTCACTGTCCAAAACCCGAAGCTCTTTCGCCCGTATTTGATTGTTTATTCTTTCTCGCAATTGATATTAGATACCATCCAAGTAAAATGGAAGACTTCGAAATAATAGCGTATTTGACACTAAAAGTCAAACTAGTGGTATAATTTAAGCATGGAAGGAAAAGACGGACATATTCTTTCATTCCACGCCCATAAACACCCTGCTCCAGACCACGATGAGGCAGAGCGCAATTTCGACAATAAGGAAAAAGAAATAAAAGAAAGGATTGCTATGCTTTTAAGATGGAAAAGTAGCGATGACCCTGATCTGGGAGAATCTGAGCGTGAGGAGTACAAATACCAAGTCGAGAATTTCCGAAAGCTTTCTCAAGGGGTAGCCGTAGAGGCTGAAATTAAAGAAAGATACGCTGGGTGGACAAAGGGCGACTTTGTGCGGATTTTGCGTGAAATAGGAGAAGAGTTTCCTAGAACATTCGAATAAGACAGTCTACAAGAGTTGTTGGATGTTTTTGGCATACAAAATGCTAGTATATAAAAATGGCTGCTTATGCTGAAAACAGAAAAGCGCGCTTTAATTACGAAATCCTCGAAAAATACGAGGGAGGTATTGAGCTTTTGGGTACAGAAGTAAAGTCCGTGCGCAACGGACAGATGTCTCTTGAGGGCGCCTTCGTCGTGGTGCGAGGCGGGGAAGCATTCCTCATAAATGCCAACATCCCTCCATATCAAGCCAAAAACGCGGGAGAAGGATACGACCCACTACGTAACAGGCGAATCTTGTTGACGAAGAAAGAGATTAAAGAACTCTCAGGGAACGAGAAGAATAAGAGTTTGACAATAGCGCCTATTTCAGTGTATAATAAAGGAAGAAAAATCAAGGTAGAGATTGCTTTGGTGAAGGGAAAGAAAAAAACAGATAAAAGGCAGACTATTCAAAAAAGAGAAACTGATCGCGAGGTCAGGAGAGAGTACAAAAGAGGTTCGTAAGAACATTGATAAGAAAATATGGGGATGCAAGGCATAGACAGTTGGCTCATTGTCATCGATGCATGTCGAGAATGAACGTAATCTCGTGAAAATTCGTTCAATAGCTTAATTGCAAAATTAGCTTCCAAAACTAAAGCTGTTGTTTCTTCATACTTTAGTATGAAGGACTTTGTTTTAGTTCCAGCTTTCGCGTAAGCCAAGGTTGGCGTCTCTCTTATAGACTTCCGATATATAAGCTGAGGTGTAATATTATCGGGATAGGGGAAAGAATGTCTCGGTTTTCTCCCGAAACAAAGAGACTCGGTTAAAAAATATTTGGCACGCTTCATAATTTTTTAATCTAAACCAAAAAGCGCGATAAACATGTAGACTTCCTTACAAAAACCTTCTGCACGGGGATTCGATTTCCCCCATCTCCACACATTTTAATTTTAAAACATGAGCTTAACCTTTCATGGATTTTGTGCTACCATAGTCACATGGATTTTAATTTTCTAAATCAAAAAGAAGAGCCAGGAAAGAAGAAAAGAGCACCCAAACAAACGAAATTTGCCGGGAACATTTTAGGGGCGATTATTTTCTTTATGCTCATTACGGCGCTCTATTTAGTAGTTTCGGGTGGAGACAAACCTAAACCCGAGGTTGCCATCTCTGAATTGGCGCAGGGGGTAGTCTCTGGGGAAGTAACTAGTATTTTAGTTGAGGGAGATAAGCTTACTGTTACCTACAAGGATGGCGCAGTAAAAACTTCAAAAAAAGAATCAGACGCATCGCTTTCACAAACATTAGCTAACTATGGCGTCACCAGCGAGGCGCTCGGAGCGACCGAGATACAAATAAAGAGTGAGAGTGGATTTATGTTTTGGTTTGTTAATATTTTGCCGTTTCTCCTGCCGGTAGTTTTCATTCTGCTTTTCTTTTGGTACTTGTCTCGACAGGTGAAAGGGGCTGGGATGCAAGCATTTACCTTCGGACAATCCAAGGCTCGCATTACCGATCCGAACGACAAGAACAACAGAGTTACATTCAAAGACGTTGCCGGTTGCAAAGAAGCCAAAGAAGAGCTGAAAGAAATTGTAGATTTCTTAAAAAGTCCGAAAAAGTTTTTAGACATTGGCGCCCGGATTCCAAAAGGCGTTATGCTTACAGGTTCTCCTGGAACAGGGAAGACCTTGCTAGCCAGGGCCGTAGCCGGGGAAGCTTCTGTGCCGTTTTTTCATTTGTCTGGTAGTGAATTCGTAGAGATGTTCGTGGGGGTTGGAGCGTCTCGGGTGAGGGATTTGTTTAAAATGGCCAAGCGTGCAGCTCCAGCAATAATTTTCGTAGATGAAATAGATGCTATTGGACGTACTCGAGGAGGAGGTTTCGGTGGAGGCAATGACGAGCGTGAACAAACATTAAACCAGATATTGGTGGAGATGGATGGTTTTGAGCCGAACGATAAAGTCATAGTTATGGCAGCAACCAACAGACCCGATGTGCTCGATCCAGCTCTCATTCGCCCGGGACGTTTTGATAGAAAAGTAATGCTTGATCTTCCTGATCGGGCGGATCGTGAAGAAATATTAAAAATTCATGCAGTAAAGAAACCTCTCGCTGAAGATATAAATCTCAAACTAATTGCTGAGCGTACACCAGGATTTTCTGGCGCAGATTTATATTCATTAATGAACGAAGGCGCGATTCTCGCCGCGCGAGAAAACAGGAAAAAAGTTTTCCAATTTGATTTAATCCGCGCCATTGAGAAAGTCATGCTCGGGCCCGAGAGAAAGAGCCACTTGCTTTCTAAGAAAGAAAAAGAAATTACCGCGTATCACGAAGCAGGGCATGCGATAGTTGCGTCAGTTCTTCCGCATGCAGATCCGGTGCACAAAGTTTCTATTATCTCCCGAGGCAATGCCGGCGGGTATACTCTGAAACTTCCACTCGAAGAAAAAAGATTACAATCCAAAAAAGAATTCATTGATGACATTGCTATGTCTCTCGGTGGATATGTCGCTGAGCAGATGATGTTCGGGGATATTACTACAGGCCCCTCAAGTGATTTACAAGTAGCCACAAATATCGCCCGAGCCATGGTGACCCGATGGGGGATGTCCGAGCTCATCGGTCCGATAGCATTGACCGAATCTCCCGGGCGCGTGCAATACGGTGAAATTCCAGAAAAAGAATTTTCAGAAAATGTAGCCACAAAGGTGGACGGTGAAGTATCGCGCATAATAAATGACGGAATGAAGTCTGCGGAGAAGGTTATTACGGAAAACAAGAAGGCCTTTACTGCCATTGCCGAGAAATTGATTGAAGTAGAAACGATAGAGCAAGAAGAATATGAAAAAATTCTCGTAGCGCACGGAATATTGTTAAAAAAGAAAGACATCGTCGCTCCTGTCGAGGGGATTAAATAATTTTTTCCGGTTGTTTTTGACCTGGAAATGGTATATTCTACCCTTAACCCGTCCTTAGCTCAGTTGGTTAGAGCACAGAGCTTATACCTCTGGGGTCCTTGGTTCGAATCCAAGAGGACGGACACTAAAAATCTAAAAAATTTACCTCGTACGGGCTTGTAGTTGCTCGATTTTACAGAGTGTCTCTTGTTTTATTTTTTCTCCTGTTTTCTTTTGCAAAGTTTTCCAAAAAACAGTGGTTTTCCACTTTACATTGAGGGGCTAACTGCGTGATAATGATAGTCCAATGATCGACAAGATAAACAAGACAGGTAAATTTTTTCTCCTAGCAATCTTCTGTACTATAGTGCGACTCTTGCCTTTCCGAGCGCCTAATGTAGAGCCAATTTTAGCCTCAGTGATGCCCTTAAGTGGAGTGTATGGAGCGCTAGCGGGGTTTTCTTTTGGAACATTTAGCGTGCTGCTCTACGATATTATTACCGGAACCTTCGGAGTGCATACATTTTTCACCGCAGGAGCATATGGAGTGCTTGGAATCTTGGCGGCGAGCTATTTCGAGCACAAGGAAGCCAATATTTCAAACTACGTACGTTTTTCAATAATCGGAACTCTGTTTTTCGACGTTATTACCGGGTTGGTAGTTGGTCCAGCATTCTTTCACCAGCCTTTTCTTGCCGCGCTTTCCGGACAAATACCTTTCACTCTATTTCATCTCGTAGGCAACGTTGCCTTTGCAGTTACTTTAAGCCCAGTTATTCATCATCTTCTAATTAAAAAGAGAAAGCCCAGTTCGGCCGCCGCTCTTATCGACACATTTAATCCTAAAGTAATTTAAAAATCCATGAAACCAACAGAAAAAATTTCAAAAAGCGACTTAGCAAAAATAAAAACAATTCGACGCCGCAGCGGCGAGGTGGTGCCCTTCGACCTCGAGAGGGTTGCTACTGCCGTTTTCAAGGCCTTTGAAGTTACCGGGGAGGGTGGACAGCAAGCTTCGGAGAAAATTGCCAACAACGTTTTCAAAAATTTATTGAAATTGCACGATGACCTGGTAAAGGAAAACAAAAGTGCAAAATTTTTACCTACAGTGGAGTTGGTGCAAGATTTTGTTGAAAAAGAATTGATGAATGACGGATTCACCGACACCGCCAAGAAATATATTTTATACAGAAACAAACGTTCCGAACTTCGTGCCACTTTCGGACCTGTTTCCGAAGAAGTTCGAAAGGCTGTCGAAGAATCTAGCAAATATTTTTCTAGCGCTTACTCTGAATATATTTTCTACCAATTTTATTCGCGTTGGGTTCCTGAGCTCGGCCGACGAGAAACATGGGTAGAGACTATCGACAGATATATGGCGTACATGAAAGAGAACCTCGGCAACAAGCTTACCGGGAAGGATTACGAAGACTTGCGCCAAGGCATCCTAAATCAAGACGTATGTCCTTCTATGAGGCTTCTTTGGTCCTCTGGCAAGGCCTGCCGACAGTCTAATGTATGGGCCTATAACTGCTCATACATTGCCCCTACCTGCACCCAGGACCTGGGAGAAATAATGTATATATCTATGTGCGGAGCGGGTCTAGGCTTTGCCGTGGAATGGGAAAATGTTCAGCAATTTCCTCAGATAAAGAAGCAGACGGGAGGCAAACCTCTTACTCACGTAGTAGTAGACAGTAAGGAAGGCTGGGCGGACGCATTTGTGATGGGTCTCGACGCTTGGTTCGGAGGTAAAGACATAAAATTTGATTACTCACAAATCAGGCCAGCCGGTGCGCGCCTTGAAACAGCCGGAGGTAAAGCTTCGGGGCCGCAGCCACTGATGGACCTTATGGAATTCGCTAAGAGGAAAATTTTAGCAAAACAAGGACGCCGACTCTCGAACATCGATATGCATGACGTCATCTGCCAAATCGGAATGATTGTCGTGGCTGGAGGAGTACGCCGCAGCGCCCTCATCTCTCTGTCAGAGTTAGAAGACACCGAAATGCGAGACGCAAAAAAGGGACAATTTTATTTGACTGAAGAACAACGCTCGATGGCTAACAACTCCGCTGTTTACAATGCCAAGCCTTCAGCTGAAGAATTCTTGGATGAATGGACAGCGCTAGTGAAATCGAAATCTGGTGAACGAGGAATTTTCAACCGTGCCGGATTAGAAAAACAAGTTCCAGCTCGCAGGTGGGAAGCAATCAAAGACGAAAGACAAATGGGATTAAATCCATGCGGAGAAATTTATCTTCGCTCAAAACAATTCTGCAACCTTACTTCTATAGTTGTGCGTCCCAAGGATACAGTAGAGACGCTAAAAAGAAAAATGGAACTGGCTACAATCTTGGGAACGTATCAGTCTACGCTTACCAACTTCGGATACCTGTCCAAGAAGTGGAAAGAAAATTGTGAAGAGGAAAGATTACTCGGAGTTTCTCTCACTGGCTACTACGACAACCCAGTCATAAGAAATGATAAAGTTCTCGACACACTTAAGGCTGTGGGCGTAGAAGTAAACAAGAAGTACGCCAAGAAGCTCGGCATCAATGCTTCCACTGCTATCACCTGCGTTAAACCTCACGGAAATTCCGGACAGCTCTTGGGTGTAGGAAGCGGAATGCATCCATGGTTCGCTCCTTACTTCATCCGCCGAGTACGAATTTCTCACACCGACACATTGCTCAAGATGGCTCGAGACCAGGGAGTGCCTTGCGTACCTGAAGTAGGACAAGCAGAAGCTACAGCTACAACCTTCGTCCTTGAATTCCCTGTAAAGGCGCCGGCCGGAGCAATCTTTAAAGATGAAGTGAAGGCTCTCGACTTAATGAAAGAATGGAAGAGACTCAAGGAGCATTTCGTAGAGCACAACCCTTCAGCAACTATCTACGTGGGCCCCGATGAGTGGATTGCGGTAGGCAACTTTGTCTACGAGAACTGGGACTGGATAGGAGGGCTATCTTTCTTGCCTCGCTCAGAACACGTGTACCAGCTTGCTCCATATGAAGCTATAACTAAAGAAGAATACGAAAAGAGAACCAAGGCTATCGGTAAAATCGATTTCTCCAAGCTTTCTCAATACGAAGCTGTAGACAATACCACCGGAGCCAAAGAATTCGCTTGTGTGTCTGGCGTCTGCGAAATATAGCTCTAGCTCTAAAATAGGAGTAAAATAAAAGTATGCTCTACACAAGAAAAGGGGACGGCGGCACCACCAAGACTTTTGGTTGCAATAGTATTAGAATATATACATGTCATTTTTATTGCAGGTTGCGATAATATTTAGCCTATATTTATTTATAAGAGTAACTATTAGTTTACTTCTTAAATTTCGTATTTTTGTAAAAAATTGGTTTTTTCAAGGAGTAATTTTCAGTGTAGGTTTTTATTTTTTTGTAAGTATTTTATATAAGTGGTTGTACCACTTAACAGGACCAGCCTCTTTTGAGACATACAATTCTTATCCGTTCCTGTTTAGCGCTGTGTCCGGATTCGGTTTACTTCTAGGCATTGACGCATTTACCGCCTTTTTTTGTTCCGTAATTTTTTTTGAAAGTTATAAGCATGTAACCCCTAAAACATTTTCTTCTAAATGGTTTGTATTTATACCTAACCTTATTTATCTAATCCTCACTTTTATCTTCATAAGAATGGAAGGCTCTGGCGAAGCCGCGGGCTGGGGGATAATAGGCTTGATTTTTACTCTGCCCCTCGCGATTCTTTTTCCGATGGTTTGGATATTTTTCAGCGAAAAATCTGAAATTAAAGTTCAGTCTGTTGAAAAGGCAAATGAACCAGCGAATACCCAGCACCAGATTCATTGGTGGTGGCTTGTAGTTGTGCTTGCGTCATTTATAGCTGTCTTGGTTTGGCAAGAAATATCCATTAATCGTGCCGTTAACCAGAGTCAACAATACGACGCTGATGCGGTTAAAAGATTTCAGGAAGAACAAAATAAAATTGATTTATATGAAAGTCAACCTCCGTCGCCCAACCCGATATTTGATAATGCCATTAAAAAAGCCAGATATGCGCTGGCGGAGCATTTAGATGTACATGAATCTGCTGATGATATATCTATAAAATCTTATACGCTTAAATCACCAGAAGAATGGATGTATTTTCAGTTCTGTAAAGAATTTTCTTTGGGCTACGTATTATTCCAAAATTTTCCTAGTGGGCAAAAAATTTCCACCGAAGGAAACAGTAAAGTTTTATCTTCGCGCCAAATAATTCTAACAGCAGAAAACAAGCTTCCTGCTTTAATATCTGTTCCCGTACATATTGCTTCACCTGTTCCTACCACCTTATCCTTTGATTACCAGTGGAGCGGGAATGAGAGGACCGAGCTAGATATTCTTGTTAATGGAAACCGTGTAAATTGGGCCTATTTACTTACGCCTAGCCTAGGTAGTAAAGGATTTGCCAGAGGTATTTATTTAGCAAACCAATTTTATGAAACTAAGCCAGGCTGGAATACCTTTACTTTTAAATTGTCTCCATATGTAAATGGCACGGCCACAATATCTAATGTTGAGTTAGTGGATGATGGGTTGATACCTGGGTGTACCACCAGCCGAAGCGAATATAGGCAAGTCGTATATACCTATAATAATATCGATTACTATTATTTGTTTGATAGTACTGGAAATTATTTCCGAATGGGTGATTATAGATAATTAACAAAAAACTTTTATGCTCTACACGAGAAAAGGGGATGGCGGTACCACGAAGACTTTCGGATGCGATCAGCGCATTTCTAAGAGCTCGCTCGTAGCTGAAGCTCTGGGCTCGCTTGATGAAGCGAATTCTTTTCTTGGGGTAGCTCGAGCCCGCTCAACACGAAGGACGTTTAAAATTGGCGCTGAAGAATTAAAATTCTCCGAGCTTGTTTTAGAAGTTCAGCAGAATTTATTTATTGTGCAGGCGGAAGTGGCGGGGTCTACCTTGTCTATTGATAAAGAAAAAGTTTCTAGGGTTGAGCACATAGTAGATGAAATAGAAAAAGTTCTTCCGCCCATAAGTAGTTTCTTCATTAGTGGTTCAACGGAATTGTCGGCGACTTTTGATTTCGCACGCACATTAGCCCGCCGAGCCGAGAGGAGAGTGGTGGCAGCAAAAGAAGAAGGGAAAATTACCGTGAGCGACAACACAATGTCGTACCTAAATAGACTATCGAGTTTGTTGTATGCGCTGGCAAGAATTTCGAGCCACATAGATGGAGTCGAAGAACCCAAGCCCACATATAAATAATTTATTCGAAATGAAAAACGCCCGCCTTGGAGCTAACTTTTTTCTTTAGAAGAGGATAATTCTTTAACTCAGGATCTTTTTCAATTAGAGCAATAGCTTCTGTGCGCGCAGCTTCCACCATTTTTATATTTTTTATAGCTTCCATACCTAGGTCGGTGATACCCCATTGTTTGGTGCCGCCGAGTTCTCCCGCACCACGAAGAGATAAATCCAATTCTGCGAGCTCGAAACCATTTTTTGCAGTTTTCAGGGCTTTTAATCTACTTATGGTTTTTTCACTCTTAGCGTCGGCAAAAATATAACAATATGCTTGGTGGGCGCTTCTGATGACGCGCCCGCGAAGCTGGTGAAGCTGAGCCAAGCCAAAACGTTCGGCACCTTCAATAATTATTATTGTGGCATTTGGTACATTAACGCCGACTTCGACTACGGAAGTGGCGCATAAAATATTTATTTTCCCATCAGTGAATTCCTGCATTACTTGTTCTTTCTTTTCTTTACTCATCTTGGAGTGAAGGACGCCGATTTCGTACTCTTGGAAAACTTCTTTCTTTAAGCGTTTGGCTTCCGCCATTACGGACTTCACGTTTAAAGCCATTTCTTTTTCCGGATCCGGTTCGTTGATTCTAGGGCAAATCACATATAGCTGGCGTCCGGCTCCGAGCTCTTTTCTTATTTCTTCATAAGTCTCACCACGCTTGGGTGGAGTAATTATTTCAGTAATTATTTCCTTTCGCCCTGCTGGCATCTCGTCCAAAAGTGAAAGATCTAGGTCTCCATAAATAGTGAGCGCCAGAGTGCGGGGGATGGGGGTCGCGGTCATCGATAAAAGGTGCGGAGCCAGGCCGTCCTTGCGCACCAGCTTTCTTCTTTGTGCAGTTCCGAAGCGGTGCTGTTCATCAATCACTGCCAATGCCAAATTTTTAAATTTAACAGTTTTCTGAATTAAAGCGTGTGTGCCTATAAGGATAGGTACCTCTCCGTTGGCGACCCACTTTAGTAATTGCGGCCTAGAAATTGTAGTCCACCCGCCAGGATTTACTTTCGAGGGGAATTTCCTACAGCCACTCCCGGTGATTAGGCCTACGTTTATCGGTAGGTGGTTAAAATACTTTATAAAAGATTCGAAATGTTGAGTTGCCAGTATTTCTGTAGGTGCCATATAGGCCACTTGCAGGTTTCCAAAATCCTGAGGCTTGCCCTGAGCGAAGTCGAAGGGCCTTTGCTTTACTGCCACATAGCTTGCAGTCGCAGCGACTGCCGTTTTACCACTCCCGACATCACCCTCAAGCAGGCGCGACATCGGGTAAGTTCTTTTCATATCGCCAAGAATTGTTTCGATAGACTTTTTCTGGCTCTTGGTAGGCTCAAAAGGGAATCTCGATAAAAATTCTTCCACATCTCCTTCTCTGGGTGTAATTTTAAAAGATTTATTTTTGCGATATTCAAATTTGTCGTGTTGGCGTTCGAGCTGGATGCAAAACACTTCTTCGAAGGCAAATCTTTTGCGCGCAGATTCGGCGTCATTTTTATTTCTTGGTTTGTGCATCCAAACAAGTGCAGTTTTAAGCGTCGGGAGGTGATATTTTTTTAAAATTTCTGGAGGTATATAGTCGACAATAGTGTCGAGAGTTTTATCTTTCAAAACTTTCTCTACGGCGTGATAAAACCATTTTGAAGTAATGCCTCTAGTCTCCGCATAGACAGGGTAGGAGAAGCCTTCGTTCGAAGCTCCGCTTTGTTTAAACAAAGTATCGTGTGCATCAATCGGCATATCAGGGGCCTTTTCAAATTCAGGATTTGCTAAGTAAATGCCATTTTTACTTTCCGTAACTTTTCCGGTGAGCTTTATGGTGTCACCGCTTTTAATCATCTTTGCTAGGTAGGCTTGGTGGTACCAAATTATTTTGATTTTTCCGGTTAGGTCTTCGACCTCACCTTCACCCATTGGGATTTTAGAACGGAACCCCTTTTTGGTCCTAAGCTTTGCCACCTTACCATATACGGTAGCTGTGTCTCCGGGCAGCAATTCATCTATGTTTTTTATCACACTCATATCGCTGTAGCGTACAGGGAAATGGAAAAGCAGGTCCCCCACAGTCACAATCTTAAGTCGAGCCAAGGCCTTCTTCTGGAGGGTGTCAGGGTGTAATTTAATCTCAAGTCTATCGTCTAAATTCATATGGAAAGTATATAACTAAATGTGATATAATACACCCATGGATACATTTTCACAGTCAGAGCTTTTCTTTCTTATTTCCTCGGTTGGGTTTGTTTTGTTGTGGATACTCGTAGCCATCCTGCTTTTCTACCTTATTCGCATTACCCACAGTTTCTCCCGAATTATGGACAAGATAGAAAATAGTGTAAACAAGATAGGCGACACGACCAAGGAAATGCTTGAAGACTTGAGGGACAGCACATTATTTAGTTTTTTATTAAGAAGAAGGAGAAAAAGTCGCAAAGAATAAAAGTAAGTATTTAATTTTATGAAACACGATAAAAAAACATCAAAAGGAAAAGTTGCAGCTGTGGGGGTGGGTATGGCAGCAGTCGGAGCGGGCGCTTACTACCTGCTCGGACCGAAAGGGAAAGCACACCAGAAGAAATTAATGGCAATGGGCAAGAAAGCTGCCGGTCAAGTTAAAAAGGAGGCAGGTAAACTAAAAAAAGACTGGGAAGATATCTCGTCCCAAGCGGAGAAAGTTGCTAATAAGGTGAAATCCACTGTTAAAAAAGTAAAAGCCAGGGCTAAAAAATAAAAGTAAACAGAAAACAAAAATGTACATAATATATTACGTACATTTTCGTTTTGATGCGGAGCCGGCTGGATTCGAACCAGCGGTGCCTTTTAAAGGGCACACCTCTTTAGCAAAGAGGCACGTTAGACCACTCTGACACGGCTCCGTATTTTCTTACTTTAGCACATTTCTCTATTTTTTCCATTATTTTCATTTGTGATATAATTTAAGGGTAAGTCGAAATTAACCATTTAATTAAGTGTAAATTTATGTCTCGATCACAACAATTACAAACTGATGTTTGGTGGTGGCAAGAAGAAATACAAAAGTTGACCAGGGAGCAAAGGAGAATCATGGAAGAATCAAGGGCGATTTCTATTAAGATAGAAGATGCTAATAAGAAAATTCAAGAGCGACAACATGAGCTCACTCGAGCCCTGGAGGAGGAAGCAAGAGACTCACAAAAAAAAGCTGCATAACATAGACATGGTGATTAATGTTAAAATATAGATTATGCACGAATTATGGAGTGAATTTAAGAAGTTTATTGCCCGAGGCAACGTTATGGACCTCGCGGTGGGTCTTGCCATAGGTACCGCATTTCAGAAGATAGTCTCTTCGCTTGTAAATGATGTAGTTTTCCCGTCCTTGGCGCCGCTCCTCAATGTGGCCCAGTTTAGCGATTGGAAATGGGGAGGAGTGCTCATTGGTAGCTTTATCAAGAATATAGTAGATTTTTTAGTCATTGCCCTCGCAATATTCTTCATTGTTAAGGTGTTCAATCGCTTTCGCAAGAAACAAGATAAATCTAAGACGGCGGAGCTCTCCAAGCAAGAGCAGCTTCTAACCGAAATTCGTGATTTGTTAAAAAAATAGTTCGACCGTTCTATAAACTCAGGGTAAACAAGCTAACTACAAATAAAATGGACATACAGCGCCCACAAGCTCACCAACCCATACCCTCGCACGCCAAGCGGGTGTTTAAAGGAGTGATGTTTGATGTTTATCAGTGGGAGCAGGAAATGTTTGACGGTTCGCGGGCGATTTTTGAAAAAGTAAAACGTGCGGATACAGTGGTGGTCTTTGCGGTATTGCCAGACGGTAAAATAATTCTGACTAAACAAGAACAGCCTGGCCGTCCGCCGTTTGTGGGTGCTACCGGCGGGAGAATTGATGAAGGCGAAGATGTCTTGACCGCAGCCAAGCGTGAGCTCCTGGAAGAGAGTGGCTACATAGCGGAGGAATTTATTTTATGGGACGCCAGATTTCCGGTAGGTAAGGTAGACTGGGTGGTTTATACCTTCATCGCCAAGGGTTTGAAAAAGATTGCGGACCTGAGCCTCGACGCCGGAGAAAAAATAGAATTGATTACTCTCACGCTGGACGAACTTATAGACACAGCGCTCGACAAGAAAACTCATTTTGCGGAGCAAGAGATACTCGAGAAATTTTATCAGGCAAAATACGTTCCGGAAAAGAGAAAAGAATTGGAGGAATTGTTTAAACCTTAGATCAATAATAAAATACATGGACAATCTCAGGCCTTTTAAGCCGAAAAAAGAAAAGCAAGAAGTGGACGGTATCACAGTTGAAAGTAGAAGAGAGCCTACAGAGCAAGAGACGTTGACCGAAGCTCAGCGAGACTATGCAAACGAACTGCAAGAGAGGCTAGACGGCATGGCCGCTGAAACAATTTTAGCAGAGCCTGATTCACCTGATTTTTCAAACTTAAATTTGGAAAAAATACGTAGTTTCACATCTCGCGGTAGCTCCAAAATTCTCTTTGAAAATATTTTGTTCCAACAAGGTAATAAAATTTCACCAGAACAACAGCAAATACTTCGTTTATATATCTCACTAATTCAACATGATCGGTTAGGAAAAGAAGGGGGCGGATTATACCCGAACGACCCAAAATATTCTTCGGAATCTTTCAACCTGGAACAGCAAATAAGAGAGAAAGAAATAAAATTATGCCGGGAGGCTTTGGGCGACGAATTGGCTAAGCTTGTGGATGGTATAGATAAATATGTTCGAGACAATTGGGGCAGTACATCTTGGCAAGAAGAAATCGCAACTCGTAGAGCAGAGGCTATGCCAGTTACAGATGAAGCCACAGACCTGCTGGATCTTTCAGAAATTGTCTACTCAATGAGTATGACAGAAGAAGGCACTGGAGATTTAGAAGCAGCACGTATTCGGCGGCAAATACAGGAAGCACGAGAAGCACTTCCCGAGGCTGTAAAAAAGTGGAATTTTCAAACAGATAATATCTTTTTAAAAAATGCACTGGAAGTGAATCACAATCAAGAAATAAGTTATCAACATGACCTTGCTATGGCGACTATGAAATTTTTAGATGACAAGGTGAAATCCAGATTAGCGGAAATGAAAATGGGGGAGCAAGAATAATCGAGCCAGGTGGAGCTTGTGTCGATTACACTCTTTTGATATTCCCACAAGCGAGGCGGGGGCCACCGGAGACTCCAGAGCCTTTTTCGCCGCCTTCGTAAGGGTCGGTATTTGCGTGAACCATAAGTGAAGTTTCGGTATTGAGAATTGAGATAGGTCCGGGAGAGAGAGTGACGCGAGTGGTGACAGCTTCTAGTGTTCCCGAACCATTTTCGTTGACAACAATGTTCGGCAGGTCGCCTGCGTGGAAGGGATGGTTTACATCTGGGTCGGAATTGCCCGCAGGGCCTGGATCGAAGTGCCCACCAGCGCATTTGAAACTAGGGTCATCATCACAGCAAGGCTTCTCGTGAATGTGCACTGCGTGCGCACCAGCTATTAGCTTATCCGGACTGCCAGATAGTTCAAGCATTATTTTTACTACTTTACCCGTGCCGAATTCGTATTCAGTCAATGTTGCCAGGCCCGTTATGCCGTCACCCTTCATTTCTGCTTGCGCCTGCATCACTATTTTCCCCTCAATTGTAAATAAGTTATTCATACATTAGATAATACCAAAAGTTGCCCCCAAAAACACCCCTATGCTATAATACTTAAGTCGATCATTAGCAAGATTAATTACAAAAATGCTATGACAGGAGGACACTAATAACTTAAATCTATTTTGATATTATAATAAAGAGACAGCCTAGCTGTCTCTTTCCGGTTTATGGAAAAATATACTAAAAATTCGCCTGAGCCACAATCCAAAAAAAGTTCCTGTGCCTACTGCGGGGATGCCCCAATAATCCACGCTTTATTTTATTTCGATAGTTTGGTGTCTTCCGTAATAGAACCCCACGTGAGCAAAGTCGCCAAGGCGAGTCCTCAGTTTTTGAAAACGTTTGCGGACTGGTTACCAATTTTCACTTTTAAAACTTTCTCCCTGTTCGGACTGGCCAAGTTTTCCGCCGACTTAAGCAAGGTGAAAACTTTTCGCTCTCGGGTGGTATGGGAGGAGGCGCTACGGCGAGGAATAAAAATGGAGCAACTTATACTTTTCGGTAAACCGATGGAATTTTATCGGGCATTTTTAAATGGAAAAGAAATTTATTTCCAGAGCCTGCCCATACCACCTAAATACCTAGAGCTCACTGCTGACTGGGATAATAAGTTTGTCCTAAAAGAAGAACTTAAAAAGCACGGCATACCCGTGCCCGCATATATCCCGCTCTCAAATCTTAATGAAGATAGCCTCGCGCAAACGTTCGACACAATACCGAAGCCATTCATAGTAAAGCCTAAGCTTGGTTCTCGCGGTCGCCATACTACTACCAACATTCATACCTTACCGCAAATGAAGGAGGCGGTCAGGATTGCAAAAATTCTCAGCCCCCATCTAATCATAGAGGAGCACCTCACCGGCTACGTGTGTCGCGCAACTCTCGTTTCTGGGAAGCTGGCGGGTTTTTACCGAGGCGAAGCGCCGACTGTTGTTGGGGACGGGACCCAAACAATAAAGCAACTGATATCAGAAAAAGACCGCAATCGGAATGCGAGAGTAGAAGCGGTCACGATAAGCGAAGAATTGAAAAGTCACATTGGGCGGTCTGGATTTGCGTTGAATGATGTTTTGCCTAAAGGAGTGGTTTTACCGCTGACTCACAGGGTGGGGCGACTTTTCGGCGGAGCGACAAAAGAAATGCTTGATGAATTGCACCCGAATTTCATTCCGATTTTTGAAAAAGTGGCGAAGCTCACCGAGCTTGCCGTGGCAGGTATTGACTGCATCATACCTGATCCCACGAAAGCCCCTGATGCCCAAAAGTGGGGAATCATTGAATGCAACACGCTCCCCTTTATCGATCTTCACTACTACGCACTTGAAGGCAAGCCGCAAAATATTGCGGGGATGATTTGGGATTTCTGGAAATAAATTTTCTTAATTAATGAGCAAGAGTGAAAGCGATGACTTTACGGGCGCCGGCATCCTTAAGCGTGCGTCTGGCCTCGGAGAGGGTGGCGCCCGTGGTTAGGATGTCGTCTATTAAAATTATATTTCTCCCTGCGACAATTGCAGGGTTGTCAACCTGGAAAGTTCCGCGCATATTTTCCATTCGTCTTTTACGGTCCTTAATATGAGCTTGGTGTTCTGTTTCTTTGGGTTTAACGAGAGCATTCTCGCTGAGCTCAAACTTTACCCCGGAGTTTTCTTGCGCAATATTAATTTTCAGGATTTCTCGACAAATCAACGCAGCTTGATTGTAACCGCGCTCACGCAAACGTTTGCGTGAAAGAGGTATGGGTACCAAAAGTGTATTGTTAAAATTTTCCAAAACCGCAAGGTCGGCAAGCTCCTCAAGCATATTTTCGTACAAAATTTCGGCAAAAATTTTCGCCAACCGTCTCTTGCCCTTGTACTTAAACAACCAAAGGGATTTTTTAATGGGTGGGTGACGGTAGTCGTATAAAGGGAAAATCCACTTGGCGCTCTCCCGTTCAGCCCTAGGACAGTCTTCCAGACACCGAGAACAGAAATCTAACCCAGCTTTGCCACATATGGCGCATTTGATTGGGAAGACAAGGGAGAGTATTGTGTCTAAAAAATCCATATATGATATACTTAAGGGGTATTTTAGCATAATTTGAAGATGAGTAATCTATTAAATAAAATTTTTTCAGGTTTCCAGAAAATCACTCCCGGAGGAGGAGAAAATTCAGCAATTGGGGTAGATGTTGGGACCTCGGCAATTAAGATCGTGGAGATAAAAAGGAAAGGGGGTAAGGCTGTACTTGAAACCTACGGCGCTATTGCACTTGGTCCATATGCGGACATGGAGGCGGGTCGTGTTACTAATTTGCCTATAGAGAAAACCGTGGAGGCCTTGAAAGAAGTATTGAAACAGTCTGACGCTCGGGGGAGTGACTTGGCGCTAGCTGTGCCCATACAATCAAGCTTAATTTTTACTATTGAACTTCCAGCGAACATAGGCGCGGATGAAATTGAAGCAATTGTTCCAACCGAAGCCCGAAAATATATTCCCGTACCGATAACTGAAGTTTCTTTAGACTATTTTATTTTACCGAAAAAAGAAGCGTCTTTTGAAGAGTTGAATACGGACAGTGCTACGACAGTTGCCGAAAGCAAAATTAACATTCTTGTTGTAGCTACCCAAAATGATGCTGTGGCGAAGGCGCGGTCAGTTGTTTCCGCCTGTGGTATGTCGGCGTCATTTTTTGAAATAGAAATATTTTCATCGATTCGTGCCAACTTCGAGCACGAGCTTTCCCCAGTCTTGCTGATGGATTTTGGAGCGTCACGCACGAAGTTATCTCTAGTTGAGTTCGGTATGGTGAAAAGCTACCATACGATTGATCGTGGCGGAGCCGATATCACGAATTCCATTTCAAAATCGCTCAGCATCCCGTTTCAAGATGCGGAAAAAATGAAGAAAGATTTCGGACTTTTTGGTAGCCCATACGAGAAATCTTTGGCAGATATTGTAAAGGTTCACATAGACTATATATTTTCGGAGACCAACAGTGTATTGCTCGGATATGAAAAGAAATACGGACGAACCGTCAGTAAAATAATTTTCACCGGCGGAGGGGCGCTCTTGAAAGGACTCCAGGAAACCGCGGCCGATAATTTCAGAGCTGAAATGGAGATGGGGCATCCGTTTTCTAAAGTTGGAGCACCCCAATTTTTAGACAAAGTTTTAGCTACTATGGGTCCGGAATTCGCTGTAGCTCTGGGGCTTGCCTTGCGAAAATTGCAATAATTCTTCGTTCCAGCTATAGAAATTTAATTTACAGTTGCCGAGTTATACACAATTTACTTCATTTGAGTTTGCGTTTGTTATATAATATATAGGATAAATGGAGCAAAATTTTCAAACATCATTTATACCTAAGAAGCCGATTATCAAACAACGCGCTGAGGCTTCGCGGCCTGTGAACCCGTTGCTTGTCATTGCGCTTTTTATTTTATTTACGGTGCTTGTCGCCTCGGGGGGGTTGTATTTTTATACCCAGCTTAAAGGCAAAAATCTTGAAAATATGAAAACGAGTCTTGGTATAGCACAAACTCGTTTTGAACCGACCAAGCTTGCCGAGTTACAAGTGTTAGATAAGCGTCTCCTTGCTGCTAATAAGGTTCTCTCTCAGCACATCGCTGTTACGCCTATTTTCGAAGCACTAGAGGATATAACAATGAAAACTGTTCGTTTTACTTCTTTTGCTTATTCGATAGGGGAAGATATTAACTCTCCCATAGAGGTGAAAATGTCGGGAGAAGCCGTGGGCTATCGTCCCATCGCGCTTCAATCAGATTTGTTTGCCAAAAACAAAATTTTTATCGACCCCGTTTTTTCGAATTTATCCCTAGACCAAAATGGCAATATTGTTTTTGATTTAACTTTTTCCATAGATCCGGAGGTTCTAAATTATAAGCAGACTATATCTACAGACGTTTAGTTTTTAAAAAATGAAATTTTTTATACCAACAATTTTAATAGCCATAGCCGTAGCTGTATTTTTCCTATTCACTTCACCAACTTACGACAAGCTGTCGCTCCTCCGCACTGAAATTAAATCCTATGACGAAGCACTGGGGAATTCCAAAGCACTGGAGGATAAACGGGATAAATTAACTGCCAAGAAAAATTCTTTCCGCACAGAAGATTTGAGTCGACTAGAAAAGCTTTTACCCGAAAACGTAGACAATATCCGCTTGGTGCTCGAGATAGAGCAGTTGGCAGAGCCTTATAATATGGCGCTCAAGAATGTAAAATATGATGCTGCTGAAGGTCCAACTCCTCCAAAGGGGAGTAAGGTGGCGACTAGCAATGCTCGTCAAACTCGTGAAGACTATGGCGCCCTTGAGCTGGAATTTACCGTAGTTGGCACTTACGACAAATTTGTTAACTTTGTGCGCGACTTAGAAAATAATTTAAGGATTGTGGATATCTCCTCAATTACTTTCTCTTCAAATAATCCAACAATTGTAGGAAAAGCGGTTACTCCGGATTTATATGAATACAATATTCGCATTAAAACTTATTGGTTAAAGAATTAAAATGCCCAAAATAAGAAACATCATAATATTCATATGTATTGCGGCGGCGGTATTTCTTGGGTATTTTTACTTTACCAAAACGCGACCACCAGAGGAAGCGGCCCTTGTATCTTTACCTGTAACTCAAGATTCACCCACTTCAAACGACGTGCCTAACTCCGACGTAGATTCAGGTACACCGGTCCTAGCCGGCGAGTTTCTGTCTCTTCTCCTTAGCGTAGAAAATATAAAACTAGAAGATGCTATTTTTTCTAATCCGGCCTTTAAGAATCTCAAAGATTCTAGTATTGTTATTACCGGTGATGGTACAGAGGGAAGGCCGAACCCATTCGCACGCATAGGATCTGATGCCCCCGTAGCGCCTATTACCCCTCCCGCAACAGAAACTCCTCCAGCTTTTCCGCTTCCACCAACTGAACCTGCAACCGAATAAAGGAGGATAACACAAGCCATGAGTTTTTTAGAAGAATTAGCCAAACAAGGCGTAATAGATAAAAATAAAATAGGAGAAATCAAAGATCGCGCGCGCGAAGACCATGGTGGCGATATAGACGAGGCGCTTGTGAGTCTAGGAATTCCCGCTGAAAAGATATTAGAACTCAAAGGAGACTATTTAGGTATTCCCGTCAAGAAATTAAATATCGAAGAGATGTCTTTCGATGCCCTGAAATACATATCGGAAGATTCTGCTGTGCACTATCGCTTTGTTCCACTGGAACTTAAAGATGGGGTGCTGGAAGTTGGCGTTACAGACCCTGAAAACATGCAAGGCATGGACGCTTTGCAGTTTATTTCTACTAAAATAGGTCTTCCTTTTAAAGTTTTTCTTATTTCCAAAAACGATTACGATAGTGTTATAGAAACCTATAAAGGCATTGAAAGCCAGGTGGGAGAGGCGCTAGAGGAATTAAGTAAAGAAGAGATAGACGACGTAAAAAAATTAAGTGCGGAAAATCTTAATAAGGAAATCAAAAATATAGAGCCCGGTAATGAAAAAATAGTTGAAGACGCACCGGTTATAAAAATTGTCGCGGTAATTCTCCGGAACGCCATCGAAGGAAATGCCTCAGATATACATATTGAGCATATGGGAGAAAAGGTTAAAGTCCGCTTTCGGGTGGATGGGGCACTTCACACAACCATAACCCTACCACCGAGTGTTTATGCGGGAGTCGTGGCCCGCATTAAAATTTTAGCTAAATTGCGCTTAGACGAGAAACGCAAGCCTCAGGATGGATCATTCAGTGCCAATATAGACAATCGTAAGATAGATTTTCGCGTATCTACAATGCCAGCGTATTATGGAGAGAAAGTCGTAATGCGAATCCTCGATTCCGAGAAAGGGGTGAAACCCCTCGATCAGTTGGGACTCTCCGAAGTCAATTTAAATATAATTCGAGAAGCAATAAAGAAACCCTACGGACTCATTTTAATTACTGGTCCTACCGGTTCTGGGAAATCCACTACTCTTTATTCAATGATGAACGAGCTCGATAAAGAAACTTCAAACATTATTTCTTTAGAAGATCCGGTGGAGTACCATATGCCTGATATTAACCAGTCACAGATGATGCCAGAAATTGGTTATACTTTCGCTTCCGGTCTACGTTCAATTCTTCGCCAGGACCCGGATATAATAATGGTGGGAGAAATTCGTGATAAAGAAACGGCCCAGCTGGCTATCCAGGCCGCGCTTACGGGGCACTTGGTTCTTTCGACGCTTCACACCAACAGCGCCGTGGGCGCCATACCGAGGCTCGTAGACATGGGTGTGGATCCATATTTAATTGCTCCGACGTTAATCGTTTCCATTGCCCAGCGGTTGGCTCGTCTCACATTTCCAGCCTCACGAAAGGAGGTGCCTATGGATCCAAGTGTACGTACGCAAATCGAAGAACAGATGAGAGATTTGCCGGAACAATGGCGACCAGCGATAGGAGACAAGATGTACGATATCGTGCCTTCTCCTGAATGTCCTTCCGGGACACGCGGGCGTATAGCGGTTTTCGAAATGTTCAAGGTGGATAAGGAAATGCAGTCAGTAATATTGAAGAATCCGGTTAACTCGGAAATTTATAGAGTCGCTCGAAAGAATGGAATGCTCATCATGCGCGAAGATGCTATGTTGAAATCACTGCAAGGACTCATTCCTTTTACAGAGGTATATAATTTTAATAATGAAACAGAGTAAATAAGGTAGATTATATGAAGTTTTCCCCGAAAGATTATAACCTAAGTTGGTGTATGGTATAATGAATGGGTAGTGTTAAATCCTATGGAAAAAGAAAAAAAGAAAATTCTAATAGTTGACGATGACAACTTCTTGCTTGATATGTATGCGCTTAAATTCAGCCAGAATGATTTCGAGGTGTACACGGCCGGTAGCGGTATGACTGTCTTGGATAAGCTCCACGGAGGGTTAACGCCCGACGTAATATTGATGGACATAATAATGCCCGAGATGAACGGCTTTGAGGCGCTTGACCAAATTAACAAAGAAGGTCTCTGCCCAAACGGTATTAAAATTATCTTATCCAACAAAAGCGAGCAGAAAGATATTGAAGAAGGCAACCGTCTTGGGGTCGCCGGATACATAGTCAAAGCTAATTCCACGCCGGCGGAGGTCATAGAGCAAGTGGTGAAAATTTTAGAAAACAAAAAAGTATAAATTATGGATTACAAAAAAGAACTTGAAGAACTCATATTAAACGTTGTACACGAGAATGGCTCTGACTTGCATCTCGGTGTAGGGCGCCCACCCGCCATCAGAGTTGCCGGGGAACTTATTACAATTACGAAACATCAACCATTAACACAAGAAGACCTTTTGGGATTTTTGGCTGAGATTTTAGATAAAAAGAAAATCGACGAATTTCAAGAAAACCTCGAAGCGGATTTCTCGTACGATTTCCAAGGAGAAACAAGGCTCCGTGGCAACGCCTTTTTCCAGAAAGGTAAAATCAATATAGTTTTCCGAATTGTGCCTAAGGTTCAGACAATGGCCGAGCTTCGTCTCCCTCCCGTACTTGCAGAACTAGCGCGCAAGAAACAAGGTTTTTTCCTAGTTGTGGGACCCGTCGGCCAAGGTAAATCCACAACTCTATCCGCAATGGTTAATATCATAAACAACGAACAAGCGCGACACATAGTAACCATCGAAGATCCGATTGAACATGTTTATACAGCGAACAAATCCATAGTGAATCAGCGCGAGGTAGGTATTGATACCAAGGATTTTCATGTGGCACTTAAAGAAGTTTTTCGCCAAGACGTGAACGTCATAATGATAGGCGAAATGCGCACCCCCGAAACCATCTCAACTGCGGTCACCGCGGCGGAGACTGGGCACTTGGTGCTTTCCACGCTTCATACCAACAATGCCTCGCAGACAATTGATCGTATCATCGATTCATTCCCCGGTAATCAACAAGATCAAATACGTACACAGCTGGCAGCTTCGCTTTTAGGAATATTTTCCCAGCGTTTAGTTCCTAGAATTGCCGGAGGATTGATTCCTGCCTATGAATTGCTTTTAAACAACAATGCGGTAGCGAACTTGATCAGAGAGAAACGTACCCACGAAATAGATGTCGTGATTGAGACCGGAACAGAGTCAGGCATGGTGGATTTAAACCATTCGCTTCTAGAGTTGGTTCGTGCTGGGGAAATTTCCATCGAGAACGCTTACCAGTATTCTCTTAACCCGAAGGGTTTAGAGCGGTTGATTTAAAATCAGACATCGGACGCGAAAGAATTCCTACGTCCGACGCCTAGAATGATACAATTATGCTTTTCAAATACAAAGCTCTTGATACTGAAGGTTCGACGAAAGAAGGGGAGATAGATGCTCCCAGCAAAGACATTGCGATAAGCGGATTGCAACGACGTGGTCTCGTGATAGTTTCTATTAATGAAGAAGGATCCAAAAAATCTATTTTTCAGGTTTCTATTTTTGACAGAGTAAAACCTAAGGAAATTGTTATCCTTTCACGTCAGATTGCCACACTCTTTGAGGCTGAAGTTTCAGCACTTAAGGCTTTTACGATGCTCGGAGCAAATACTGAAAGCAAACTCTTAAGTCGAAAGCTTAACCAAATAAGCGACGACTTGCAGGCCGGGGTTTCTATATCTGGCGCGTTGGCTCATCAGCCGGATGTGTTTTCTAATTTCTACGTCAACATGGTGAAAGTGGGAGAAGAGACAGGTAAATTAAATGAAACCTTCCTCCACTTGGCAGAATATCTGGATCGACAATACTCTCTTACCTCAAAGACACGAAATGCGCTTATTTACCCGGCATTCGTCATCGTCACTTTTTTCGTGGTTATGACTTTGATGTTCACGGTTGTTATCCCGAAGCTTGCCGCCATAATGCTTGATTCTGGACAAGACGTACCTACTTTCACAAAAATAGTGATAGCTATTTCTAATCTGTTTGTACACTATGGATTTCTGGTTTTGATCCTTCTAGTGTTTGGCGGATTTTGGATTTGGCGTCTCGCCACAACAGAAAAAGGCAAGATCTACCTTGACTCCATAAGGCTTGCCACTCCAGCAGTAGGAAATCTATATCAAAAATTATATCTTTCCCGAATTACCGACAACTTAAACACAATGCTTTCTTCCGGTGTACCAATCGTGCGCTCCATAGACATTACTGCCGAAGTTGTCGGGAGCGTGGTGTATAAGGATTTATTGAAAGAAGTTGCCGATGGAGTGAAGTCAGGGCTTGCTTTGTCAGCTGCCTTCCAACGTCACCCTGAAGAAATCCCGGGTATATTGGTGCAGATGGTGCAAGTAGGAGAGGAGACAGGCTCCCTTGGTTCAATTCTTAAAACATTAACGGATTTCTACAAACGCGAAGTAGATGACGCTGTCGATACTCTCGTGGGATTGATTGAGCCGGTAATGATAGTTGTCCTGGGCTTGGGTGTGGGAATTTTACTAGTGTCAGTGCTTATGCCTATTTACAATATGGCGGGAGGAATCAGCTAGATGCCTGTGGATAACTTCCTTGCGTATATAAAACTCTACGGTGATATAATATAGTTATAAAAATAAGTCGAAATTTCAGCCTGGTCGGCTGATTCGCCGAAAAGGCAAAATTATCAGTTATTATTAATAATTAATATAATTATGAAGAATTTTAAGAAAGGTTTTACGTTGATCGAACTCTTGGTGGTTGTAGCCATCATCGGTATCTTGGCTTCCGTTGTGCTTGCGTCTCTAAACAGCGCTCGAACAAAGGGTAAGGATGCTAGTGCGAAGGCAAGTATGTCTTCTATGAAGGCTGAAGCTGAGTTAGCAGTGGATTCAAGCGGAAACTATCCAGCGACTTTATGTTCTGCTACGTTGTCTAACTTGATTACCGCAGTAAACGGACAAGTTCCTACAGCTGGAGCTGTTAACTGTGACGTACCAGCTGCAGCCCCTTATAGCGCCTGGGCAGCAGAAACCACATTAAACGATGGAACTATCTTCTGCGTTGATAGCACTGGTTTCTCTGGAACCATAGCGGCTACAAAAGGGGCAGATACGACAGTTTGTCAATAATTAATTTCAATAGTTATTAAGAAAAAACGACCAAAGGGTCGTTTTTTCTTTTTAGGCCTATGGTATAATAAAACCATATTATAAATAACTTTTAATTTATGAAGTTGTTAAAAAATAGCAAAAGAAATCAAGGGTTTACGCTAATAGAACTTTTGATAGTTATCGCAATTATTGGAATTTTGTCTACGGTGGTTTTGGCAATGTTAAGTTCTGCTAGGAACAAAGGCAAGGACTCGTCGATTCAAAGAGAGATGAAATCACTGCAGAGTCAGGTAGCCATAGCGGCAGATGATGGAAATTATAATGGTCTTTTTGACACTAATGACCAGTGGTCTTCGCCAGATCCCAAGATTCAAGCACTCTTGACTGCTATCGGAGAGTTGAGCACGGTACACACTGCAGGTAGCGGGGAGTTAGGTTGGGCTGTCCAAGTGCAGTTAACAAACGATGCTTCACAGTATTTCTGCGTAGATACCAGTGGCAATGGAAGCACATCGACCACAGCCTTATCTCCAGGTGACACAGCTTGTCCACAATAAGTACAAATGACCACTATTCTTACATTAATTTTTTTCGGTCTCGGGCTTATCATTGGTAGCTTCTTGAATGTGGTAATTTTCCGGCTCAACACGGACCGAACTTTCGGCGGCAGAAGCGCGTGTATGTCGTGTCACCACAAACTTTCTTGGTTCGAACTTGTGCCCCTTTTAAGTTACCTCTTTCTTCTTGGTAGGTGTCGCCATTGCAAGACTCACATCTCCGCCCAGTACCCCATAGTTGAATTCCTCGTGGGAATTATTTTCGCATCGCTCTTCTTGAAATTCGAAAATTTGTTTTTCGATGCCCCGTATTCCTTCATTGCGGCTTACGCCTTTTACGCGGCGGTGTTCTCCTTACTTATGGTGATTGCGACGTACGACGTAAAGCACAAAATAATTCCAGACGCGCTTTCTGTTATTCTCGGGACACTAGCCTTTATCGGGATATTTTTCTTCAATATCGATGACGCGCGAGTCTTTTACCTTCATCTTCCTTCGCTTTCGCAATTTCTCTCAGGTTTTATCTTGGCCGCTCCATTTGCCCTCTTGTGGCTGGTTTCACGCGGGCGCTGGATGGGCCTGGGCGACGCCAAGCTTGCCATAGGGCTCGGCTGGATTTTAGGGCCCTCAAGGCTTCTTTCAGGCGCAGTACTTTCTTTCTGGGTCGGAGCCGTTCTTGGAATTATTCTGGTAGCCTTCTCGAGGAAATATAAAATGAAAAGTGAGCTACCCTTTGCGCCGTACCTTGTTCTGGGTGCCGCCTTGGCTTTCTTCTTCGAGCTCCATATATTTCTAATGAGTTTTAATTAGTGATAGTGCAAAAATTTCAATTGAAAAATTTAAAATTTAGAAAAAACAGGAACAAGGGGATGACCTACGTAGAACTTATCGTGGTCCTATCTATTTTCTCCGTGTTGTCAGCGGTGTCGATGTTTAATTATGGTAAATTTCAAGCCAAGATTGATATAAAAAATCTAGCTTCCGACATAGCTCTAAAAATTGTCGAAGCCCAGAAATCCTCAATCGGTGGACTTTTACCTCCAAACGCAGACCCAGACTGGAAACCTTCCTACGGTGTTTATTTTAACCGAATTGCAAATAATAAAAGTTTTATTTATTTTGCAGATGCCAGTGGAGATCGACAGTTTCAAGTTGGAGAAGAAATTCGGACAATGGCTATAAACAAGGGCAATTTAATTTCCTCAATCAAGACCTTTCCTGAAGACCTCTCTTTGGGTAATTTTACAATAAGTTTCGCGCGACCGGATTCTGGTGCCAAAATGTTTGGCGATGGAATAGAGCTGGTAAATACTTCCTGGGTAGAAATTACGGTAGAGTCCCCAAGCGAACCGCAAGCTATAATTCGAGTGTATCCTTCTGGTAGATTAGAAACACAATGATATGATTAAATTACATCAAGTAAAATCTTCTATTATGCTTCGCAAGACGCGCCCTCATTTATATAGCGGATATACAATTATTGAAACAATGATTTCGATCTCTCTGTTTCTGGTAGTAGTGATGTCGGGAATGGGTGCGCTTCTAAACGCAAATTTAGTGCACGAAAAGTCCCAGGATATGCGAGGGATCATAGACAGCCTTAGTTTCATTATGGAGGATATGGCGCGCAACCTACGGGTAGGCTACGATTTTCACTGTATAGATAATGGTGATCTTAATACAATTTTTGCGCACAGCTGTGAATATGGTGGAGGTATTTCTTTCAAGTCTTCCCTTGCTGATGGTGGTGGACAATGGATTTATTATATAAAAAATGATGGCACAATTCATAAACGATATACAGACGCAGAGGGTGTTCTTCACGAGTATCAGCTTACTCCGCCAGATGTAGTGATCGATGACATTTCTGGATTTTCCGTATTGGGGGCTGAGTCACCATCTTTGGGTAACACACAGCAGCCTTTTATAACGATCCGTTTGGTGGGGAAAGTAAAGTATCATGATGTCGAGACACCCTTTTCTCTGCAAACCTCAACTTCCGCTCGCTTAATCGATTTATAAAAATGAAATCTAAATTTTTTAAAAATAAAAACACCGGTTACACCTTGATTGAAACGCTCGTAGCGCTATCAATTTTTAGCATCTCTATCTTAGGGATTTTGGTAACTTTATCACAGAGTGTTGCGGATACAAGCTATGCGCAGAAGAAAGTTGTGGCGGCTTACCTCGCACAGGAGGGGATAGAGTACGTCAGGAATTTGCGCGACACCTATATGATTTATAACACCAACAATCCGAAAACCGGTTGGTCTGATTTCACGAGTAGATTGCTCACGGATGGTTGCGATATCGGTTGTTATTTTGACCCAGCTGAACTGGTTTTTACGGATGAGACTCAACCAATGTTGGATTTAGGCATATATCCTTGTGACGCAGAAATTTGTCCTAATTACCTTGTTTATAATCAAACTACCGGCGAGTATGGCTATAGCGCTTTAGGCGAGAATACTGGTCTCAGACGGACCATCAGAGCAGAGCAAGTAAATGCCAACGAGGAAAAGATTACCTCTATTGTTTCCTGGGAACAAGGTTCCGGCAGTTACAGCGTTGAACTTTCTGACAACTTGTTTAATTGGATAGAATAGATTTATGGAAATCAAAAAATTACAATTAAAAAAGTCAGGCTTCGTACTTCTCTATGCGGTGACACTCGCAGCTATCCTCCTCGCAATAGCAATAGGGGTCTCGAACGTGGCAACGAACGAGATACGCTTCAGTACCTCTGCGAAAAACACATCCAACGCCTTTCTCGCCGCAGACACTGGGATTGAATGCGCTATTTTCCACGACAAAAGTGCCGTGACTGTTTTCCCGCTTGACGGGCAGCTTCCGACCATCGAATGTGCGGGGAACCCCAACCTGAGTGTCAGCTGGGACGGCATATATCATTTTGTATTATCTGGTCTCGGTAGTGACGGGCAAGCTTGTGCGAAAATTAATGTCAGCAAAGTTTTCGATTCCTCCTCTGATACACTAAGTACTACTATAGTTTCTCAGGGTTATAACGTAGGAGATCCAGTTACTTGTGAAGGAACTCAGTCCAACCGAGTTGAAAGAGAATTACAAGTGATGTATTTCGCAGGAAATCCTTCCGTTTCTACCTCCGACGCTTTTCCGTCCGTACAATTGTCTGCTGATTCGACTAATATATTTATCGGGGAAAGCACTGACCTGCATTGGACCTATACTGGTAACCCTACACCTGTATGTACGGCATCTTCTATTCCAACTGGGTGGTCTGGGACGAAAACACCTTCTGGTGGTAGCGAGTCTACTGGCGCGCTTGAGACAACGACGACTTTTACCCTTACTTGCGAAAACTCCCTGGGCGCCGCGAGCGATTTCGTGACGGTGAATGTGTCGAATGCGCCTACGTATTACACAGTAACTCCAAGCGCAGGAACTGGCGGTTCTATTTCTCCAAGTACTCCGCGAACAGTAGCTTCAGGCGATACCACGTCCTTTACCATTACCCCAAATGCGGGAAACTATATATCTTCCGTCACTGGTTGTGGAGGCTCTCTGTCAGGAAACACCTATACAACAGGTGCCATAACAAGTAATTGTAGTGTGGTGGCATCGTTCTTTGGTTATAAAACCTACGCTTCAGCAAGGGTTAATACAAATTCCGATAGCATAAGGTTGAGTCCGTCGGGGGTACAAGCCGGAGATGTAATGGTAGTTTCTATTGCAGCTGTGCCTTACACTTCTAGTATTTCACCAATTTCTTCAGGGTGGAATAGTACAGGTATGACGAGAAGTAATACTACAGTCAATAGTATAAAATTAGCCACATATACAAAAGTTGCCACTTCTGATGATGTAGGTGCATTCTATATTTGGTCTCTCGGTGGTAGCTATTCCCAGGCTGTGGGAGGAATGATAGTAGTTTCAGGAGCAAATAGTGTCAATCCAGTGGTGGATTACAGTAGTCAAACGACTTCGACAACAGCTTCCACTACGCCGACAGTAAATACTGTGGTTGCAAACACTTTTGTAATTTCTACCCATGCAGTTTCAAGTTCCGCAACGTGGACTCCCTACACCTCGGGTATGACAGAAGCCGTAGACATTGCCGCGCCATCTACTCTTGGTGCTGCAGGTGTTTCTTTAGAAATGAATTATGGAACCCAAGCCTCAGTTGCCAACATATCGAGGAGAGCCACCTTATCAAGCAATGTTGATTCTGGGGTGGCTGGAATTATGATTATCAAGCCTTAAGCTGTGCTAGAATTAGGGCACGGATGGAAAAGAAAGATGCTCAAAATCGAATACAAAAACTGCGGGATGAGATTGCGCGGCTAAGGAAGGCCTATCATATCGAAGATGACCCCAAGGTGACCGACGATGTCTACGATTCTTTGGCGCGGGAGCTTAAGGGTTTGCTAAAAGAATTTCCTGAATTTAATGACCCGAATTCCCCGGAGAACAGGGTGGGGGGCAAGCCGCTTGAAAAATTTGTAAAGGTAAAGCATAAAAACAGGATGCTTTCTTTAAACGATGTTTTCAGCCCGGAGGAATTGTCTGACTGGGAGCAAAGAATTAAAAAACTTTTGCCCGGCAATTCGAAGATAAATTATTTCTGTGAAGTGAAGTTCGATGGTTTGGCAGTATCTCTTATTTACGAGAATGGGAAATTTGTACGAGGAGCAACGAGAGGGGATGGCTTTGTGGGTGAAGACATAACCCAAAACTTGAAAACGATACATTCTATTCCGCTTGCACTAAAAAAGCCCTACCCGAAATATATTGAAGTTAGGGGGGAAGCGGTAATGGCTAAAAAAACTTTAGAGAAATTAAACAAAGCCAATGAAAAAGCTGGGAAAGTTCTCTTTGCCAACACTCGTAATGCTGCTGCCGGGAGCCTGCGTCAGCTCGACCCCAAGCTCGCCGCAGAGAGAAATTTAGATTTCTTCGCCTATGACGTTGCCGAAGTTTCTGACGGAAAAAATTTGATTACCCATTCCGACAAGCATAAATATTTAAAGAATTTGGGGTTTCAGGTCGACGGGAACGATGCGATTTGTAAAAATTTAGAAGAAGTCTTATCTTTTGTAAATAAATTTGAAAAAGTCCGGGCAAATTTCGCTTATGGTACAGATGGAGTAGTTATATCGGTGGATGATCTAATGCTCGAGGAGACGCTTGGAGTTGTCGGTAAAGCTCCGCGCTATATGGCAGCCTTCAAGTATCCGGCGGAACGCGCGACTACTGTTATACTTGATGTTAAAATAAACGTCGGCAGGACCGGGGCGCTCACTCCACTCGCAATTTTTAACCCTACACTGGTTGCTGGTTCAACCGTGTCGAAAGCCACACTTCACAATATGGATCAGATAGAACGTTTGGATTTGCGAATTGGTGACACGGTGGTTATAGAAAAGGCAGGAGACGTAATTCCGAAAGTTGTGGAAGTCCTGACTCGAATGCGTACCGGTAAAGAGAAAAAAGTGAAGATGCCCTCTACCTGCCCTGTTTGTGGTAGCCCTGTGATTAAAAAGGAACTGGTTGCTTATTACTGCAGCAATTCCAAGTGTCCTGCCAAGAACGAACGGTACCTGGATCATTTCGTAGCCATTTTTGAAATTTATGAACTGGGGCCGAAAATTCTCCGCCGGTTTAAGGACGAAGGACTTATTACGGATGCGGCAGACATTTTTACTTTAGAGAAGACCGATATTGCTCCCCTTGAACGTTTCGGGGAGAAGTCTGCCGAAAACATTGTGAATGAAATCAATAGCAAGAAAAAAATTTCACTGGCAAAATTTCTGTGGGCGTTGGGAATTCTACACGTGGGGGAGGAGACGGCGCGAGATATCGCCGAACATTTCGGGACCCTCGAAAAATTAATCCAAAATATGTCTGAGATAGACAGTATAGAGAACATTGGCCCAGCGGTATCTCAGAGCGTCAGGGATTTTTTTAATGATAAAAATAATTTAAATTTTTTAAAAAAGTTGGAGCAAAACGGCGTCACCATAGAAAAATCGGCCAAGAAAAAAGCTGGGAAATTTACGGGTCTGCAATTCGTATTGACTGGAACGCTCGCCACTATGTCGCGCGGTATTGCCAAGGAGAGAATTCTAGCCCAGGGCGGAAAGGTGGCCGGTTCTGTTTCTAAAAATACTTCTTATGTAGTGGCAGGAGAGGAAGCGGGATCTAAGCTCGCCAATGCAGAGAAGCTCGGTGTGAAAATTTTGTCCGAGGAGGAATTTCTGAAAATGCTCTAAAATACTGAAAGCGCTTAGTATATCATATATGATAGATTAAGGGTTATGTACGTAATATATTACGTACATAATGTACTTACATATGTAAGGAGATTAGCGGACGATACTTCCAGGCTCTACGTCCTCTGCAGGGTGGAGTAGGATGGGGGCGTCGCCAGAACTCGCCGCAAGCATCATACCCTGACTTTCCAGTCCGCGCATTTTGCGAGGCTCGAGGTTTACAATGAAAGGCATTTCTTTGCCCGGGAGTGTCGAAAGATCGGCTACGAATTCCGCAATGCCCGCTAGTATCTGCCTCTCCTCGGTGCCGAAATTTACCATCATTCGCACTAGTTTATCTGAGTCCGGAATTCTCTCCGCGGAAATTACTTTCCCTATTCGTATATCTAATTTTTTGAAATCTTCTATTGTAATCATAAAAATAAGTTCTGATTTCGAATTTTTGCGGAGGGTAGGAGATTCGAACTCCTGGTGGATTGCTCCACACACGCTTTCCAAGCGTGCGCACTAGACCGCTATGCGAACCCTCCTGACACTCCTAAATATACACGATTTTTTACACAAAGAAAGCTTGTAATCAGCGCAGTTGCCAAATCGGCATAAAGTTGTAGAATGAAAAATAAGGTAGTTTTTCACCTTTTTCATTATAAATTAAGGGTAAAAATGTTATGAAAACAAAAATTTTAAAAATCCTGGTCATCATTATGGTTGTGTTTTTCGCAGCTCGCGCCGAAGCTACCTCAGTAGTTTATGGTAGTGGTGCTTGTAGTTTTACCCGTGATTTATATCAGGGTATGTACGGAGAAGACGTGCGTTGTCTTCAACAGTATCTAAGCACCAACGTCAACACAGCATCTGCTTATGGTTATTACGGAACATCGTACCCATCATACATCGTAGCAGATGGATATTATGGTCCAATGACTGTCCAAGCAGTAATGCAGTGGCAAGCAGCGCGCGGTATTTATTCTGCCTACGGTACTTTTGATGCAACTTCACGTGCCAAGTATTACGAGCTCAATGGTTCTGGTTACGGCACTCCTTCCTACGGTTATAGCGCCTCTGAACAGAAAGCTTACCAAAAGATACAAGAAGCTCTGCGGATGATTGAAGATGCCCAAGATGAAATAGACGATTCGAATAAAAATACCAGCACTGCAGAGAACGAACTTGAGGATGCTCGCGACGATCTTCTCGATGCAGTGCATGAATATTTCATAAACCGAGACTTCGAAGAAGCCTATGACCTTGCTGACGATGCATTGCAAAATGCGGAGGATGCTTTTGATGATGCAGGTGGTTCAAACGGTAGTAAGAGTGATGCCAAAGACGCCATTGATGATGCGGAGAATGCTATCAATGATGCGCAGGACGAAATAGATTACTGGGATGATCGAGGTAGGGACGTGGATGATGCTCAAGACCTTCTAGACGACGCGCAGGAAAAGCTCGATGATGCCGACGATGAGTATGACGATGGTGACTATGATAACGCTGAAGATTACGCTCGCGACGCAGAGGACTTGGCCCAGGAAGCAATGGATGCCATATAGATGAAGTTGGGAAAAGTAATTTTACTTAACAAAAAAGAAGGCGAAACGCCCCTAGAATGCTTGGGGCGTTTTCGCTTGAGAAATCGCGCATATAAAAACGAAAAGATGACATACGCCGGGCGCCTCGACCCTATGGCGAGAGGCCTCTTACTAGTGCTTGTGGGGGAGGAAGTTAAAAATAAAGACAAGTATTTAAAACTGGATAAGGAATATGAATTCGAAATTCTCGTTGGTTTTGCCACGGACACTTACGACATCTTGGGCAAAATACAACATTCTCACATTCTTGAGAATGTTGGAATGTTAAAATTGGAGGAATGGGAAAGAGATATAAGAAATAATTTAAAACATTTTAGAAGAAAATTTACCCAGAAATATCCAATATATTCTTCTAAAACCGTGAAAGGCAAACAGCTGTGGCAGTATGGTCGGAATGCAGAAGAAGTAGAAATCCCGGAAAGAGAAGTAAGTGTAAAAAAATTGCAATTCCTAAAAATAAGACGCATTAGTGCCAAAAAATTACTTGAAGTAATAGAGCGTCGAATTAAAAAAGTTGAAGGACATTTCCGTCAGAAAGAAATTATAAAACTGTGGCGCAAACATTTAGTCAAGGATCCCTCGGCGCGTTTAGTCCTGGCAAATTTTAAAATAAAATGTAGCAGTGGGACTTACGTCCGTGGCATAGCCCACTCCCTGGGTGAGAAAATGGGCGCCCCCGCGCTGGCATTCTCGATTAAGAGGACAACGATAGGAAAATTTGGTAAGATATCGGGATGGAAGCGCAAACAATACTAACAATCTTGTTCGGGGTTATCGTAACCGGGTTTATGATTCTAGACCTGGGCTTTTTCAACAAGCAGAGTCATAAAATAGAATTTAAGGCTGCGCTGTATCAGTCAATTTTCTGGATAGCCATATCTCTGGTTTTCGGTCTGCTGATTTACATATTTATCGGGAAAGTTATGGCAGTGGAGTTTCTAAGCGCGTATGTTACCGAGAAAATGCTTTCGGTGGACAACCTCTTCGTCATAATGCTTATTTTCAGTTACTTTAAGCTTGAAGAAAAATATCACCACCGGGCGCTTTTCTGGGGAATTCTCGGGGCCATAATTTTCCGAGGAATTTTCATCAGCGCGGGCGCCTTCATAATTCATCAATTCTACTGGGTGCTGTACATCTTCGGTGCCATCTTACTCTACACCGGAGTTAAACTCTTGGTGGAGAAAAAAGAAGAACATATAGATTTCAAGCACAATAAAATTATTAAGTTCGCCCATAAAATTTTCCCTTTCACCGATACCCACCACGGAGGCAAATTCTTTTTCAGGGAAAATGGCAAATTTTATTTTACCTCACTTTTTATGGTTGTCTTAATGGTTGAGGCGACAGATATTATTTTTGCGGTTGATTCTATTCCGGCGGTCTTTGCCATATCGCAGAATCTCTTTATTGTTTTCACTTCAAACATTTTTGCTATTTTGGGCCTGCGAGCCCTCTTTTTCCTGATTGAGAACATCCTGCATCGTTTTCACCATCTCCAAAAGGGCTTAGCAGTCATACTCCTCTTCATCGGGGCCAAGATGCTATCGGGAATATTCGGCATTCATATATCTTCCTTTGTGTCATTTAGCGTGATAATGTTTGCCTTAATCGCGTCTATAGTACTCTCACTTATCTTCCCAAAGAAGATTTAAACAAGAGGTATATAATATAAGAATGTCGCCGCATAAAGTCTTTGAAGAAGAGTACCAGAATCTAAATGAAGACCAGAAGGAAGCTGTCGACCAGATAGACGGTCCGGTAATGGTGGTTGCGGGACCGGGCACTGGGAAGACCCAGATTTTGTCGCTTCGCATCGGCAATATTCTCCTTAAAACAGACACTCAGCCTGACGGTGTGCTGTGTCTGACGTTTACCAATGCTGCGGTTGGGGCGATGCGCGAACGCCTTATGCGCTATATAGGTCCGGCGGGGGAGAAGGTAAACATTTTCACCTTTCATAGTTTCGGGATGGAAATCATTGAAAAATACTTCGAAGTTTTGGATTTCCCAAAACCGCCCAAGCTTCTTGATGAGTCGGAAAGCGCGATATTTTTCGACGAAATTTTAGAGTCCGAAAACTGGGAATATTTGCGTCCACGAGGAGACCGCACCCGATATTGGGAAGATTTAAAATCAATAATATCTTTACTCAAACGTGAGCGTATTTCAGATGAGGAATTTAAGAATGCTATCGAGGCGGAGATAAAGAATTTATCAGAAAACGAAGAAAATATTTCTACCCGCGGTAAAAGCAAGGGAGAATTAAAACAAGAAGTTAAAAAAAGTATTGAAGGACAAGAGAAGAGCCTAGAGATTACTCGATTTATAGAAGTTTACGAGGAGAGAAAGAAGGAAAAGAATATGCTGGACTATGATGACGTTCTCGAAAACCTGGTGCGGATCGTAGAAACTTCGAAAGAAGCGCTCGCGGACATAAGGGAGCAGTATTTGTATGTCCTGGTGGACGAACACCAGGATTCGTCCCGGGTTCAAAATGAATTTCTCGCACGTACTTGGGGCGGAGTGGAAGAACCTAACATATTTGTGGTGGGGGATGACCGTCAGCTTATTTACGGATTTGCTGGAGCTTCGATAGACCACTTTACAGGTTTTCAGAAAAGCTTCCCGGGCGCTAAGCTTGTCCCGCTTATCCATAACTACCGTTCGACCCAAGTTATCCTTGATGCGGCTCACGCGCTTTTACCAAGCGTTTTAGCGGAAGAGAAGCTTGTTAGCCACAGCAAGGAAGCTCACCCCATTATGCTCTTGGAGGTCCCCACTCCTACTGGAGAAATACGTGCAGCGGGAGAAGCTATTAAAAAGAGAATTGCCACTGGTACAACTCCAGAGGAGTGCGTGCTCCTGGTGCCGAAAAACGCGCAAGTGCGGAGAGCCCTAGAAATTTTCCATGAGATGGAGTTGCCGCTTATGCTCGAAGAAACCCTAAATTTATTCGACCAGAAAGAGGCACACGCATTTTTAAGAATACTTAAAGTTATAGCGATGGGAGACGATCCCTCACTGGCGCTGTCCTTCTTTGACGATATATCGGGAGTACCACCCATTGAAGCCCATAAATTTTTATCCGGGATGAATATGCGAGATTTTTCTCTCGAGAAGATTTTAGAAACGCAGGGGACGCTTTTTGGGGATGGCCACGCGGAAATTTGGGTTAAGAAACTTACTAAATGGCGAAAGGATGTGGCGGAAAATGGCACGAAAGAGTTAATCGAAATCATAAGTAGAGAAATATTACCTCCAGAAAAGTTCGCCAAAAGACTAGTGTCAATAAATGATATAGCAGCCACGATATTGTCCTTGCTTGAAAAACGACCCGAAGCATCGCTCACCACATTCGTAGCTTATCTCGAGAAAATAGTGGAATATGGTGAACCGATCAAACTGCTAACCGATCAGAAGAAAGGAGTCCGCGTTTTGACCTTGCATGGCTCGAAGGGCCTTGAGTTTGATTTTGTCTGGATAGCGCACCTAGATGAACGCTCTTTGACGGGGGGTCGTAGAATTAGCTTCTCCTTGCCTGAGAAGATTCTTGCAAGAATAGAAGAACGGGATATCGATGCGGTGAAGCGCAAGCTCTATGTCGCCATTACTCGAGCGAAGCGATTTTGCACTTTATCCTATGCCTCCTTTTCGCACAAAGGTCGCGAACAGGAATTGGCAAAAATTATTTCAACACTTCCAAAAGAAGTTTTTACAAATGAAAAAATAAAAGCAAAGGAGAAAGAAATTACAACCGCCAAATCCTTAAGTGAACTTACGAAACTTGTCAGTGGAAAATATACAGAACGTTATATTTCCGCATCAATGCTTAACAATTTCTACGAATGTCCCTGGAAATGGTATTTCCTAAACCTTCTTTCTATTCCGCAACCCGAAAATGAGCATTTTGTTTTCGGGAGTGCGGTGCACGCGGCACTGGAGCAGATTTTAAAATTAAATAAACTGGTTTTACCCGAGGATAAGGAAGTAGCAAAGGTGGTGGAAATCTGGGCGGGCAGAAGAATGGCTGAAATTGCCGCTAGTCGCGAAATCGAGCACCCGATTTCTTTTGCCGATAAAAAATTTCCCCATTTAAAAATTTATGGGCGGATTGATTTGATTGAAAAATTTCCCGACGGCTCTGTGCGAGTGACGGACTTTAAGACGGGTGGTGTGCGCAAGAAAAGTGAAATAGAAAAAATCGATGAAGAGGGGAGGCTAAGTGGCAATCTGCGCCAGCTCACTATGTATGCGTATTTACTCTCACAGAATCCAAAATGGCAAGCTAGGGTGAGTTCTTCCCGACTTGAGTTTGTGGAAGCGAAAAATGTGAGTGATATTTTCTATGAGACTATTATTACCCCAGAACAGATTAAATTACTGGTGAAAGATATCGAGGATTACGACGAAGCTGTGAAAGCAGGAGACTGGATAAACAGGGAATGCCACTATAATTCTTACGGCAAGAATACCGAGTGCGAATACTGCGAGTTGGCAGAGATTTATAAGTAGTTTGCACAATACTTCAAATAATGATAAATTAAGAATATGTTTACAAAGCGCAAAGTTAATGTTTCTCCCGTACCGCCAGCCAAATTTTGGGTGGTTGGTTTTTGCGCTTAAATTCTCTAGACCTTGAACGCAGACACGGACCACTCAAGTGGTCCTTTTATTAATTTTAAAGTAAAATTTATGCGTTTAATTGTAAAAGTGGGGACTCAGGTTATTTCCGGCAAAGCCGGATTAAATAAAAGGCGAATCGGGCAAATTATAAAGGAAATTGCTGAGCTTTTTAAGCTTGGGCATGAAGTTGTCCTCGTCAGTTCCGGGGCAATAGGGGCAGGGTTATCTCACGTATCTTTTGAGGGGTCGGCGAGAAAAAAAGTTGCCGCGGCCATCGGACAACCACTTTTAATCCAGGCATATATCAATTCGGCTAAGAAATACAAATTATCTATTGGGCAGGTGTTGATTTTAGGTGATGATTTTTCTAACAAAAAGCACTTTAAGAATTTCGCCTTAAACCTTAATGCGATGTTGTCACACAAAATTTTACCGATTATAAACGAAAACGATGTTATGAAACGGGAGGACTTGCGGGTAAACGACAATGATATGTTGAGTGCGATGGTCGCCACAGGCCTTCGTGCCAAAAAGCTTATTATCCTTACGAACCAAGAGGGCTTCTACACGAGAAATCCTGATAAGCATCGGGATGCAAAATTAATTAAAAAAGTGCCTCACTTAACCGACGAAATTAAGTCTTTATGCAATAAAGGCAAGTCCAGGCTGGGGGTTGGTGGAATGTTTGCAAAAATAAAAGCAACGGAATATGCCACAGCGAGAGGAGTGGAAACCTTTATTGGCAGCGGGGAGAAAAAAGGTACAATACTAGGGGCATTGGGCGCGGATTTTACTGGGACGAGATTTGCGTCTCACAAGATAAAATAATATGAAAACTCAACTTACAATCATAGGATACGGAACAATGGGCAAAGCCATAGCCGGAGCACTCAGGCGTCGGGGAGGGGTAAAGATTTTTGCTGCAAAATTAAACACTGCACACATTCGTGTAGTCCAAGAAATAAAAAAATCTGACTTCGTACTTTTGGCAGTAAAACCGCAAGATTCTCAAGGAGCTATTACGCAACTGCAGGGAAACCTAAATAAAAAAACAATACTAATTTCGATTATGGCAGGTGTTTCCATTAAGAAGATAGTGGCGTTCTCCAGGCACCCAAAGATCGTAAGAATGATGCCGAACTTGGGGCTTTCTGTCGGAGCAGGAATAGGTGCTTGGAAAAAAGTAGGGTTAAATAAAAGAGAGACTGAAAAAACGAAAAAATTTATGGATAAAATAATGGAAAATTTTGAAGTCAAAACAGAGGATAGTGTCGACAAAGTCACAGCTATATCAGGCAGCGGACCGGCCTATTTTTTGCTTTTGGCGGCGGGCTTAGCGGAGGCGAGCCAAAAACTCGGCCTAGGAGTTGCGGAAAGTAGAAAACTTGTGGCAAAAACTTTAACGGCAACGGCGCTTTTGGGCAAGGACGGTGATTATGAAAAACTCATCAAAAAAATAGCCTCTAAAGGAGGCACGACCGAAGCCGCGCTCAAGGTTTTTCAAAAGAAAAATTTTAGCAAAATAGTAAACGATGCTGTTGGTGCCGCTTATAAAAGAGCAAAACAATTAAGTCAATAAAATCTTTATGGATAAGAAAATATCAAAACAATTGCATCGAGCGAAACAAGCTTCAGGGGACTTTGGTTTATTGTCGCATTCGCAAAGAATTCTAATCTTAAAGTATTTGGTGAAAGGATTACATAAAAATAGAAATAAAATTATTCGTGCCAACACCAGGGATTTGAAAAATTTACATATCAACGACCCGATGCGTGATCGGCTTTTGTTAGACGACGCTAGGATTGAAGGTATGGTAAAAGAAATCAAAAATATAATAAAAATGCCGGACCCCATCGGAGAGGTTTTTAATTGTCGAAATGTGTCTGGGATAAAAACTTGCCGAGTACGGGTACCAATCGGGGTGGTGGGTATTATCTATGAATCACGCCCGAACGTAACTACTGATGTTGCTGCTATTTGTATCAAATCTGGCAACGTGGCAGTGCTTAAGGGTGGCAAAGAGGCGAGAGCAAGTTGCTTTGCGCTGCACAAAATAATAAAAGACGCCCTCGTTTCTGCCGGGGCAAACCCTGACGCGGTTTCTTTTATTGACCCAAAAGTAAAAAATGCCGCCCAGAGCGTCATTACTGCGTTGGGGCTTGTTGACGTGGTTGTCCCGCGTGGTAGCCAGGGCCTAATCAATTATGTTAGGGAAAACGCAATGGTGCCCTTTATAGAAACAGGGGCGGGCGTATGCCACACTTTTGTGGATCAATCTGCCAAGCTGAACAAATCCGCCAACGTTATTTTTAACGCTAAAACTCAAAGACCTAGTGTATGCAATTCACTTGATACACTTTTAGTGCATAAAGATATTGCCGATAAATTTCTGCCAGTAGTTTCCAAATTGCTTAGCAAAAAAGAAGTGGAGATTTTCGCCGACCCAGGCAGTTTTAAAATATTGAAAAACATTTACCCTGCAGATTTTCTGAAAAAGGCGACGGGGGCTGACTTTGGGCGAGAATTTTTAAGCCAAAAAATGTCGGTCAAAGTCGTGGCTGGAATTGGCGAAGCCTTAAAACATATAGGCAAACATTCTTCCAAGCATTCCGAAGCTATTCTCTCTGAAGACAAAGAAAATTGTCGCAGGTTTTTAGCCGCAGTAGATGCAGCGGTGGTGTATGTCAATGCGTCCACGCGGTTTTCCGACGGCGCTATGTTCGGCTTGGGCTCGGAGATAGGAATTTCAACTTCCAAGCTTCACGCCCGCGGACCTATAGGCCCTCGCGAAATGACAACCTATAAATGGATTGCCACTGGTAAATACTCTGTTAGAAAATAAACTATTAGAAAATCTTAGGACCGTTGTCGAGCCAGGCGAGGTAGAGACCCGCGAGAATTGATAGCACTGCGGCAACTATGAGAAAAAAATAAATTCGCTTAGTTTCGGGGTTCACAGTGTCATTGTAGCAAAATATGCCAATTTTGGTATACTTTTCTTATCTATGACAGACGATAAAAAGACAGGCACAATTCACCCCCTTTCACTCCTAGCTCAAGAAGCCTATCAGGTGTTTGCCGATATGGGGTTTGAGATTGCGACCGGCCCAGAGCTCGAAAGCGAATGGTATAACTTCGACGTCTTAAACGTGCCCAAGGACCATCCGGCACGCGATATGCAGGATACTTTTGTGATTAAGGACCAACAAGAAAAAGTATTGCGCACGCATACGACTGCAGTCATTGCCCGGGCAATGGAGCAAGCGGGCAAAGAAGGGAGAATTCCCGCTGCGTTTATCTCTGTCGGTAAAGTTTTCCGTAATGAAGCCACCGACTTTTCTCACGAGATGCAATTTTATCAAATAGATGGCGGAATGATTGGCGAAAATATTTCCTTAGCGAACTTGAAAGGCGTGCTCACACATTTTTATAAAAAAATGTTAGGCGAAGATGTCGAAGTGGAATTCCGCCCAAGCTTTTTCCCTTTTACTGAACCCTCCATAGAAGTATTCGCAAAGTTTAACGGCAAGTGGCTTGAGATGATGGGCGCGGGAATGGCTCACCCTAATGTCATCAAAAATATTGGCCTAGACCCTAAGAAATATCAGTGCCTTCTCTTCGGAGGCGGGCTTGACCGTATAGCGATGATAAAGTGGGGCGTGCCCGACGTGCGACTTTTTTACCAAGGAGATTTGCGCCTGAACCAGATTTAATTTATGAAATATTCTTACAACTGGCTAAAATGGTATATCCCTGATGCACCCGAAGCGGAGAAGCTTGCGGAAATTTTGACGTATCACTTGGCGGAAGTGGAGAGTTTAGAAAAAATTCTGGACAAAATAGCAAGTAAAGGAGAGGACACTATTTTAGACATAAAGATTTTACCAAACCGCGCCCACGACCTCCTGAGCCATAGCGGCTTGGCGCGGGAACTTGCTGCGCTTCTAGATATAAAATTTACAGACCCAACCCCCAACTACAAAGTACCTGAGTCGGGGCCTACTGACTTAAAAATAGAAATTAAAACTGACAAATGCAGGCGTTATATGGGCAGGGTAATTCGGAATGTTAAAGTTGGTCCTTCTCCGGCATGGGTAGTAGCGCACCTAGAAGCTATTGGTGAACGGAGCATAAATAACCTCGTAGATGCTTCCAATCTCGTAATGTTTAACTGCGGTCAGCCCACCCACGTCTTTGACCTGAAGAAGGTAAAAGAAAAAATAGTAGTTAGACAGGCAGAAGAAGGAGAAGAACTCACGACGCTCGACAACAGGCAATGCAAATTTAAAAAGGGAGATATGCTTATCGCCGATGCGGAGCGCGCGCTTGCTATCGCGGGAGTGAAGGGTGGCAAGGTGGGGGAAGTCGACGATATTACTACGGATGTAATCCTAGAAGTGGCGAACTTTGACCCGACAGCCGTTCGTAAAACCGCGCAATCTCAAAATATTTTTACAGAAGCTCGCAAGAGATTCGAGAACGATTTATCACCTACATTGGGAGACTTTGCAATGCTCGAGCTCTCGGCGCTCATAGCGGAAACGTGCCCGGAAGCAAAATTTGAGGAAATCGTGGACGAGTATCCGGCAAAGCCAGCAGAGCGTGCAATGGAATTTAGTGGCGACAAAGTGCGGAGCGTGCTGGGTCTTCAGGTTTCAGATGAGGAAATCGGAAATGTTTTAAAAAGATACCGGATGGAATATACGAATACTGACGGCAAATTTACTTTACAAGTGCCTCCCTTGCGCCTGGATCTCGCGCTTGAAGAAGATATGGCTGAAGAGATCGGCCGAGTTTTGGGTTACGACAAAATAAAAGGCAGTATTCCAAAAGTTAATTTTCAACCTAAACCAAACGATCTTTATACTAAAATCACTTGGGCCAGAAGTAGATTGCTTAGTGAGGGATATTCGGAAGTTATGACCACAAGTTTTAAAAATAAAGGCAAAGTTTCCGTACTCGCATCTGCATCGGATAAAAATTACCTCCGCACGGATCTTACTGACGGACTGAAAGAAAGTATCAAACTAAACCAAGTTAATGCTCCTCTCCTGGGCCTCGATAACGTAAAAATTTTCGAAATTGGTACAGTGTGGACGCCAGCTGAAGAAATGCGAGTAGCTTATGGCGACAAGAAGGAGATAAAAGAAATGACACTCGAAGAATATGCTTCACAGATTGAGAAAAATTCTGCCGCTTTACCCGCAAGCGGGCTCCGACACGGACAGAATTTTTCTCAATCTGTTCCGCAAAAATTTACAATGTGGGCACTGTATCCGTTTATCGCGAGAGATGTGGCAGTTTGGGTGCCTGAAAGTGTTCCAAGCGAAGAGGTTAAAAAAGTTATTAAAGAAAACGCAGGGGATATGGTAGTGCGGGGACCTGAGCTTTTCGACGAATTTAAAAAAGACGGAAAAATTTCCTATGCATTTAGAATTGTTTTTCAGTCTTACGATCGCACCCTTACTGACGTTGAAATCAACGACATAATGAATAAAATCAGCGCAAAAATTGGAGAAAAGGACGGTTGGGCGGTTAGATAATTTTCCCCAGTTGCCCCTTTACGGTTTTTTCAAACGTGCTATATTACGGAAGTGAAACATTTACAGGCCAAATTTGTCATTCGTATTATTACCTCTCTACTAGAGAGCTGATTTTTGAGCTGTAAAACTCTGAAGACTTACAACCCAAACACCAGCCCTCTACGGACTGGTGTTCTCGTTTAGAACGAGAATATTGCTCATTTTCAATTTCTTTTCACGGCGAGAAAAAGGGGGGAGAGATGGAAGAAATTATTGCTCCTGAAAGGGAGCACAGGCTCGAGATCGAGCTCGCGGCGGAGAGGGCACGAATTAGCCAATCCGCTCCGCGTGACGATTCAGCGGATGGCTCGAAGGACGCGGAGAAGTTTCCGCGCACCGACGAGTAGTTCGTTTCTCGTAAAGGGTTGCTAGTTTGTCCACGAAACTAGCCACAGCTGCAGGTGAGCTGCGGACAACGACCGAAAGGTGGTGATCAAGAATGCCGAGCGACCGTAGGCACTGGCGGGAGTCTGGCTGCCCGGAGGACTTTGTTCCGGGCGGCGAGACGACCGTCGGTCTTCTGTCCGCAGACGAAAACCCTGCGGCGGAAGAAACAAAGGCGGATCGTCTCCCCGACGATCCGCCTCCAGGCGAATAGCCTGGAGCAGAAGGGGATCGGAGGCTGGTCGTCGCACATTGCACGACCGCCTTCTCTTCATTTTTACCCCATTTTACAACATAAATTTCATTAAAAATCACTAGCAAAAGCTTGATAAATTTGATATAATATCTATATATGGCAAAAGAAAAGGACGCAAAAAAAGATGGCGAAAAAGGCCATCATTACGATGCCTCTGACATCTCCGTTCTAGAGGGCCTGGAGCCCGTTAGGAGGCGTCCAGGTATGTATATCGGCACAACTGGCCCTGAGGGAATGCACCACCTCGTATGGGAGATTTTCGACAACTCTCGCGACGAAGCTATGGGAGGGTTCTGTGACGATATTGAAATAGTACTCTTGCCACAAAATCGTATTCGCGTCACCGACAACGGCCGAGGCGTGCCGGTGGACATTCACAAGAAAACAAAAGTCTCTGCACTAGAGACGGTAATGACTACGCTTCACGCCGGAGGAAAATTCGGCGGAGAAGGATACAAAGTTTCCGGAGGATTGCACGGCGTCGGCGCTTCGGTAGTGAACGCGCTCTCGGTGTATTGCCGGGCAGAAGTTCATCGTGACGGTGGCAAGTACGCGCAAGAATATTCTCAAGGTAAGAAAAAAGGCGCGGTGAAAAAATTAAGCGCTTCGAAGCTTCACGGTACCATTGTAACCTTCGAACCGGACACTGAAATTTTCGGCGACATTAAATTTAGCTGGGACACGGTAGTTAACCACATTCGTCAGCAGGCTTACCTAGTGAAAAAGTTGAAAATTTCCATAATCGACGCGCGCGAATTTGATAACAAAAAGGGGATGAACGAGGAGGACGTTTTTTATTTTAGAGAGCTCGACTTGGAGCTGCCTTCAGTATCCTTTTATTTTGAAGGTGGACTTGTGTCGCTCGTGAAGTACTACAACAAATTTCAGAAGCCGGTGCAGAGCAATATTTTCTACGTAGAGAAAGAGCAGGACGGGGTCGGAGTAGAAGTGGCGCTCCAGTACGTGGACGATATTTCTGACAGAATTTTCCCTTTCGCGAACAACATCTATAACCCTGAAGGCGGAACACACGTCACCGGGTTTAAGACGGCGCTCACGAGGACCCTCAACACCTACTGCAAGAAGAATGAAATGATGAAGGAGTCCGAGGGTGGCTTCACCGGGGAAGACGTACTCGAAGGGCTTACCGCTGTTATATCCGTGAAGCTCCGCGAAATACAATTCGAAGGTCAGACCAAAGGGAAATTAGGCTCAATGGAAGCTCAGGGCGCGGTGGCCACAGTTTTCGGCGAAGGCTTCGCCAATTTCCTTGAAGAAAATCCGGACGAAGCCAAGGCCATAATCAGCAAATCCATCCTTGCCTTGAAGGCCCGCAAGGCTGCGAAAGCTGCCAAGGATTCTGTACTCCGCAAAGGAGCGCTCGAAGGTATGACCTTGCCAGGCAAGCTCGCTGATTGCCAGAGCAAAGACGCTTCAGAATCCGAGCTCTTCATCGTAGAGGGAGACTCGGCAGGAGGTTCTGCCAAGCAGGGACGCGACAGGAGGACGCAGGCCATACTTCCACTCCGCGGTAAAATCTTAAACGTAGAGCGCGCTCGCATAGACAAAATGCTCGCTTCCAAGGAAGTGAAGTCCCTAGTGATTGCCCTAGGGACGTCCATAGGGGACACTTTTGATCTCGAAAAGATGCGTTATCATAAAATAATAATTGCTACCGATGCCGACGTGGACGGCTCACACATCCGCACCCTTCTCCTGACTCTTTTCTACAGGTACTTCCGTCAAATAATCGACGCTGGGTACATTTACATTGCGCAACCGCCACTTTATAAAATAAAAAAGGGTAAAGAAATTTCTTACGCTTATACCGATAACGAGAAAATGAAAATTATCGGCAAAGATGCCGAAGTAAGCGAAATCCATGAGATTGAAATTGTGGAAGGGGAAGAAGCCATCGAAGAGAGTGAAGAAGAAAAAGAAGAAGCTGTCAAAAAATCCACCAAGATTCACATCCAGCGCTTCAAAGGTCTCGGAGAAATGAACCCGGAAGAGCTCTGGGAGACGACAATGGACCCACGACACCGAGTACTAAAGAGGGTAGACATCGAAGACGCCGAAGAGGCCAACAAAATATTTGATATTCTGATGGGCTCCGAAGTACCACCTCGTAAATCTTTCATTCAGTCAAATGCCAAACTCGCAGAGATAGATATTTAAAAAAACACCCCTTATGGGGTGTTTTTTTATTTCTTGTTTTGTATTTCTTCTGAAAGTTTCGAAACCAGTTCTTCTTTTGAGAGTTGGCCCAGTTGGCCGGCGTCGCGAGATTCGAGAGTGACTTTTTCTGCTTCAATTTCTTTATCGCCGATGACTATCCAGTAAGGCATTTTGTTGTTCTTGGCATCGCGAACCTTACCTCCTAAGTTGCCACTACCGTCATCTAACTCCGCGCGGATGTTGTTTTGTTTCAGCAGCTCGTAGACTTCTTTTGCGTATTCGTTGTGATTTTCACGGACAGGAATAACTTTTACTTGTACGGGTGCAAGCCAAAGAGGGAAGGCACCAGCCGTGTGTTCAATGTACACTGACAAAAATCTTTCAATCGAGCCCATCAGGGCGAAGTGAATCATGACTGGAGTTTGTTGTGTGCCATCCTGGTCGGTATAAATTAACCCGAATCTTTTCGGTTGAACGAAGTCGAGTTGAGGGGTTGCAAGTTGCCACTCTCGGCCGAGAGCGTCCACCGCCATAAAGTCTATTTTAGGTCCGTAGAAAGCAGCTTCACCTTCTGCCACAAAATAATCCAGCTTATTTTTCCTGGCGATATCAAGAATTATAGATTGTGCTTTTTCCCACAATTCAACTTCACCCAGATATTTCTCTGGAGTTTCCGGACTTCGGAAAGAAAGGCGTGCCCGAAGTTTCATACCGATAACCTCGTAAAAAGTTTTAGTAACTTCAATCAACTCTTGGTATATCTGTTCAATTTGATCAGGGGTACAAAAAGTATGGCTGTCGTCCTGGGTGATGCAGCGTACGCGGGAGAGACCCAAGAGCTCGCCGGCCTTCTCGTCGCGGTAAACCGTAGTGGTTTCCATGAATTTGAGCGGTAAATCTCTGTAGCTGTGTGGGCGAGAGGCGTAAATCTGCTGGTGGTGCGGGCAATTCATAGGTTTCATCACCAGTTCGTCCGAGGTTTCTTGGCTCTTTACTAAAAATAGTTCTGCGCCGAATTTGTCCCAGTGGCCTGAAGTTTTATACAAGTCATTTTTTGTAATGTGTGGGCTCCAAACTCTTTGCCATCCTTTAGCCAATCTAAGAGCTTGAGAGTATTCATTTAAAAGTTCACGTAAGAGTGCACCCTTCGGTGTAAATAAAGGTAAACCTTTACCGACTTGTTCTGAGATGGTAAACAAATCTAGCTCTTTTCCGAGTTTGCGATGATCTCTTTTTTCTGCTTCCTCTCTTTGCTTTAAATAAGCCCCAAGTTCTTCTTTCGTATTAAATGCTAATCCATATATACGCGTGAGCATTTTATTCTTCTCGTTGCCGCGCCAGTAAGCACCAGCGAGGCGATCAAGTTTAAAACTACGAGGGTCCATTGTTGCAGGTGGCAAGTCATGTCCGCCCTTACATAAGTCAACAAGCCCTCCACAAGTAAAAAAAGTCAGAGTTTTTCCATCTCCTGCAAATTCTTCTGCCAATTCAACCTTATACTTATTCCAGTCGAATTCTTTTTTAACCTTCTCCAGCGTAACCACTTCTTTCGTCCATTCTTTCCAGTTAGGTAAAAGTTCACGCATTTTTGCTTCGATTTTGGGCAAGTCAGTATCTGAAATAGTTTCGGACATTTCAAAATCCTGGTAAAAACCGTTTTCTATTGCCGGGCCAATGGCATTCTGAGAACCAGGATAAAGCTCTCGCACCGCTGCTGCAAGTAAGTGTGCTAGTGAATGTCTCAACCCCTCTAATTTATCCGCTTTTTCCATATCCGGCATTATAGCACAAGAGTTTTTTAATTAAAAATTGCATTTCGGCGGGAATATGCTAGTATAACGCGTATGGTTGTAAGGATGAGGCATACAAAATCGCATACGAAAAACAGGCGCTCGCACCACGCACTTAAGAGCACCAATTTTTCTGCGTGCGACAACTGTAAGGCCCTCAAGCTTCGCCACAGCGTTTGCCTGTCTTGCGGCTTCTATCGAGGCAAGAAAGTTCTCGATTTAGTTAAAAAGACAGAGAAGAAACAGAAAAAAGCCAAAGCAAAGAAAGCGACAGTTAAGTAAGTAGTAATTAGGCTTTAGGCCTTAGGCACTAGCAAGTTTTAAAAATGCTAAAGCCTAGCGCCTAGCGCCTACAACCTAAAACAATGGCTAATCGGCACCTTTCAAGGTCAATAGTGCTCCAAACTCTTTTCGAATGGGATTTCCTGCCGGCTGACCAAAAGCCGGAAAGTCCCGATCTCGAAATCAAAGAAATTTTAAAAAGAAACTTACAAGAATTCGCTCCCGGCTTCGAGGAGGATCCTTTCGCGTCCGCGCTCTTGGAACAAACACTTAAGAAAAGGGTAACCATAGATGAAATAATAGAGAAGGCCGCGCCCGACTGGCCTATTGATAAAATTTCTGTGATTGACCGAAATATTTTGCGCATCGGATTGACCGAACTTCTCTTTGGTGATAGCTCCGAAGTGCCGCCAAAAGTGGCTATCAACGAAGCCATAGAACTTGCCAAAACTTTCGGCGGGGAGAACTCCGGCAAATTCGTGAATGGAGTTTTGGGTGCGGTTTATAAAGAAATAGGCGAACCCGGCAAAGAGCAACAGAGTCGCAAGAAGAAGGAGGAACCAATCGACCCTAAAACTTTACCAGTTGAGAAAAAAGGAGGAGCCCTAATTTATGCCCATAAAGATGGGGTTGCGATGTTTGCCTTGGTCCATGATGTGTTCGGCTACTGGACTATTTCTAAAGGCGGAATGACTGACGGTGAAAACGAAGAAGAGGCGACCAAGCGAGAAATTAAAAAAGAAATCGGCCTAGACATCGAAATCGAAGAAAAACTGGGGCAGAATGAGTATGTCGCTTCTCATCCAGAAAAAGGCAAGACTTTGAAACGAGTAGTGTACTTCTTGGCGAAGAGTGAATACCGAGAGCTACTCCTGGAGAAATCTACCGGTCTCGATGCTGCGCGATGGTTCCCGATGGCTGCTATACCCGAGCTTCGTATTTACAACGACATAATTCCACTTATCGGCAAAGCCGTGGAAATTATCAGTAATAAAAAAAGCGTCGCGCCTTAATGGACTTGCGCGACGTGATTTCGCTAAATCAATGATTCAATTCGCAGATTTTGAGAAGAAAATAAAAACAACTTTTAAAGACAAGAATCTCCTAACGCAAGCCTTTATTCACCGTTCGTATATTAACGAGAACGGGTCTTCGGGTTTGTCGCACAACGAACGCTTGGAATTCTTGGGCGACGCAGTGCTAGAACTCGTGGTTACGGATTTCCTTTATAAAAAATATCCTAATTACACCGAAGGTGAGCTCACAGCACTCCGCTCGGCTCTTGTGAACGCTGTAATTATTTCTTCCGTGGCGGAAGGCTTAGGAATGAACGACTACCTGCTCTTGTCTAAAGGGGAGGCCAAGGATCGTGGTAAGGCTCGGCAGTATATCCTCGCCAACACTTACGAGGCGCTCATAGGAGCTATTTATATGGATCAAGGTTATGATGCCGCTGATAAATTTATTACCACCACGCTCCTGCCTCAGACTGACGAGATAGTGAACAAGAAGCTCTGGCGCGACGCGAAGTCCTTGGTGCAGGAGAAGGCGCAAGAATTTGTGCAATGCACTCCGATGTATAAGGTTATCCAGGAGTCGGGGCCTGACCACGACAAGCACTTCACGGTAGGAATTTATTTCCAAACGGAACAGATTGCACTCGGTAAAGGAAAGTCCAAGCAAGAAGCCGAACAAGCTGCGGCCCTTGCGGCATTAAAAGTAAAGAATTGGATGTCAGATTAAAACATTAAACAATGCGACTCAAGACCCTCAATCTAAACGGCTTTAAATCTTTCGCGCAGAAGACTGTTTTAGAGTTCGAGAGCCCCATTGTTTCGATTGTCGGACCGAACGGCTCGGGTAAGTCCAATGTGGTAGAGGCAATCCGTTTCGTGCTCGGGGAGCAGTCGATGAAATCAATGCGAGGACGCGGTGGAGCGGACTTAGTTTTCAAGGGTTCTAAGAATTTGCCGAAGGGTTCACGTGCATCGGTGACTGCATATTTCAATAATACCGATAAAATTTTCAAACTCGAAAATGACGCCGGGGAAGACATAAATTTAAATTATGACGTAGTTTCAATTTCTCGCGAAGTGTATGCTGATGGTGTCAACAAATATATTTTAAATGGTTCTGAGGTTAGACTAAAAGACATCCACGGGATGCTCGCCTCGGTTCACATAGGGTCTTCGGGTCACCATATAATTTCCCAAGGCGAAGCCGATAGAATTTTGAATGCTTCCGTGCGGGACCGCAAGGAAATGGTGGAAGATGCTCTAGGGCTTAGGCTGTATCAATACAAAATAAAAGAAAGCGAGCGAAAACTCGAGCGAACGAGTGAGAATATGAAAGAAGTTGGGATGCTTCGCCGAGAGAACGCGCCACACTTAAAATTCCTTGAGAAGCAAGTGGACAAACTCACTAAGGCGAAAGAAATGCAGCAGGAGCTCGGTGGTCTTTACGCCGAATATTTAAAGAAAGAAGAAATATACCTCGTTAAGGAAAGGGATACTCTCACGGCAGATCGAGAAAAATTGGCGTATGAATTAAAAGAAGTAAGCGCGAAAATTCGCGCCGCCGAAGGGGGTACTACCGAACCACGAGGTAAGACTATCGAAGAGTTACGAGCCCTTGAACAAAGCATAAATCTCCTCCGTGGCGAGAAAAATGAGCTGGAACGCAAGCTTGGACGCATCGAGGGGCAAATCCTCGCCGGGGAGCGCAATGTTAAAGTTTCGGGCCGCTGCCCTATGTGCGGAAGCGTGATTGCGGACAAGGACCCTGAGCAGCTAGAGAAGCGCGAACACGAAGCTGCCGAATTTGCAGAATTGAAGAAAAATCAAACAGCAATTCTAGCGCAAGTGGCGGAGATGGCCCACAACGAAAAAGAAAAGTCAGCGCTAGCTGAAAAACTGCGCGAGAATTTAAATCGTGAGATGGAAACGCTTCGAGACCTCGAGCGCGAGAAGTTCGCCTGGAAAGTCCGGGAGCAAGAACTTCACTCCGCTCTTGAACTTATTAAAATAAAAGAAGATAACTTGCGCGGACGCAAGGAGGCGTTCGAAAATGAGCTCAAAGAAGGCGCGGTTTTGCTTGGTGTAGAAATCGGGGCGTATAAGAATTTTACTCTTGTCGACGTAGAAACTGTAACCCAGGAAGAATTAAAAAGAAAAATAGAACGAATAAAAATTAAGCTTGAAGACACGGGACTGGGTTCTGGGGCTGAGATAATGAAAGAATACGAAGCCGTTGCCGAACGAGACCAATTTTTAGGTAAGGAGCTTGCCGACCTGGAGAAGAGCATTGACTCCTTGAAGGTCCTCATTGCTGAGCTGAAAGAGAAAATCGACACGGAGTTTAGAGATGGGGTAAAGAAAATCAACCAGGAGTTTCAAGAATTTTTCGCCATACTTTTTGGCGGGGGACACGCTGCGCTTTCGATAGTTACGGAAGTTAAGCGAAGAAAGAATATTGAAAAAGACGAAGATGAAGAAACGCTGGAAGATTTTCAAGATGAAGACGCGTCACCGGAGCAGGGGATAGAAATTAATGTCTCATTGCCACATAAAAAAGTTAAAGACCTCCACGCCTTCTCGGGTGGGGAGCGCTCACTCACATCTATTGCACTCCTCTTCGCAATGTCACAAGTAAATCCGCCACCATTCCTCGTGCTCGATGAGACTGACGCTGCGCTCGACGAAGCGAACTCTCGCAAATACGGAGATATGCTCGAGAAACTCTCGAAAGCTTCTCAGCTCATTGTGGTAACTCACAACCGCGAGACGATGTCTCGCGCCGGAATTCTCTACGGAGTGACCATCGGCTCTGACGGCGCTTCCAAGCTTCTCTCAGTAAAATTCGAAGAAGCTACCCAGATTGCGAAATAGAACACGTATGCGCGATAGCGTAAATATGTAAAGTGCTTAATATATTATATATGATAGGTTAAGGAGTTTTTATTACAGGAAATTTCAGTTTTTCTTCTTTACCTTCGACGATGCGGTCGAGCTGGAATACGGAGTTTAGATACGTTGTATTTTTCTTAACATCCATTGAGCCATCCTTCCAGAGTTTTACTTGTAGGAGCATTCCTTGCATAGTCGGCGTGCTCCAAGATTGATCGAAAATAAAGTTGCCTAAAGAGTACGCAATGAAAGAATCTTTATAAACTTCCGTATCTTCGGCGACGTGCGGATGATGTCCGATGACAAGCTTGGCGCCATTATCTACCGCGCGGTGGGCTAGGTGCTCCTGACGGGCATTGTGCTTGTCTTTATATTCATCGCCCCAATGGAACGAGGTAATAAGGAAATCAACTTGGCTTGCAGCATTCTTCACGATTTCGTCAAAGCGCGGATCGCTCGCGAGGAGTAGGCCTGCGGTATCCACTCCCGCTTCCATCCACTTTGGTCCTACATCAGAGAAGCCCAAGAAGCCAATTTTCATACCGTATTTTTCAATAATTATAGGAGTCTCTGCTTCGACTTCATTTATACCGCCACCGGTGTAGAGAATTTCGTTTTCTTTTAATCGAGCTAATGTATCTGTGTAGGCGTTGCGTCCCCAATCTCCGATGTGATTGTTGGCTAAAGATAAGACATCAATTCCAGCACCCGCTAGTGCTGGCACGACGCCCGGGTCCATTCGGAAAGAATACAAGTTTCCTTGATCCTTACCTTGATCCGAAGCAGTGCCTTCGAGGTTGGCGAAGGCGATGTCGGAATTTTTCAAAAGTTTGGCTGGGATTTTTTCAAAAAGGGCAGAGTAGTCGTTCGCGAAGTTTTTCACCGTTGAGCTTCTGACTCCGCGGTCGAGCATAAGGTCGCCCATAAATGATAGGGTGACGAAAGAAGGTTCATAAATGGGTGGCATCCCTACTTTTTCTTCCACCCAGGCCTCCGCCGCATCTGTTTTGCCGCCGTAGTACACATAGCTTTCTAAATATTTCAAAATATTCTCCACATCTTTCTTGCGATCCCGGCTTCGCAGGAGAGTTATGGCGATTGGTCTGGTGCCTGATTCACCCAAAGGTAAATCAAATATTGCCACGCCACTTTGGAGAGCGGCGTCGGTGTAGCCGCTCTTGCCTCCGGCATAGCCGTCTTTTCCTAGGAACTGGCTTATATTGGACCAGTTATGTTTCAGTGTTTTATAGCTTCTCTTTGTGGTGATGTCGAAGAGTTCGCCGTGCTTTTCTTCTATGTATCCGACGAGCTTGAAGAGGTCTGCCGCAGTGGATTTGTTGTTAGGAGAGAGACCGCTCGGGTCCTCGTATGAAGTGGAGGACAAGTCAATTTGTTCCGCCTGCAGATTCATTTTCTTCAAGAATTCTTCTCGTCCGAAATATTCTGCCAGGGCCTCAGCAGCATCATTGCTCGACTCGAGGAGGAGGGGATATACCAAGTCGGTTGCTTTTATTTTTTCTCCGGTGCGAAGTTCGCCATTCTGTCCTAAGGTGGCGACCGCGCGGTTGCTGACCGACACGATGTCCTCGGATTTGGCAAGCTCACTGGTTACGAGGGCGGTCATTAGCTTTGAAACTGAGGCCATCGGGAACTTCTTCCCCTGGTTTTTTGCCAGGATTACTTCTCCGGTTTTCAGGTCGCCCACAAGGAAGGCTTGTGCTGTTACTTTCGGCTGGGCGCCTTCGCTTTTATTTATGTAAAAGTATTTCGGTTTTTCCTCCTTGAAAGTTAGGGCTTCGGCGAGCATTACGCTTTCTTTGGGTTCCAAGGCGATACCGTTTTTTAGGAAAGAAAACAAGAAAGCCGCGAAGAACACTCCGAAGAGCACCGGAAAGGCCGTCCACAATATCACCTTTTTATTTTTTCTTACAAATTTCATCCCCAAATTTATACTAAAACGTAATCAATTGTTTTTCTTTCCAAATCCGCATCTTTAACTTCTATTTTAACACGGTCGCCAAGACGATAAGATTTCTTAGTTTTTTGCCCCGAGAACGACAGTTTTTTCTCATCAAAAACATAAAAATCATCATCCATATCGCGAACTCGCACCAGACCTTCACACTTTGTTTCGAGTTCTTCTACGTACATCCCCCATTCAGTTATGCCACTAATAACACCTTGGAACTTTTCTCCCTTGCGGGCGGACATATACTCTACTTGCTTGTATTTAATTGATGCTCGTTCCGCATCGGCAGCACGTTTCTCTTGCTCACTTGCAACCAAGGACATTTTCTCGTACTCCAGGAGCTTGTCGGCTGGAATTTTTCTTCCAGCTAAGTGGTTAGTGAGCAGGCGATGCACTAGGATATCGGGGTATCTACGAATAGGGGAAGTGAAGTGAGTATAATACTCAAAGGCAAGTCCATAGTGGCCGATATTTTTCGTAGAATAGACAGCTTTCGCCATTGAACGGATTACAGCACGGTGGACAGTGTCTGCCATAGTGTCTTTCTCCGATAAATTTCTAAGTAGGTTGTTGAGCTCGTTGCTTGGGATTATACCGTCTACGAGCGGGGCCTTGAGTCCCAAGCTTCTGAGGAAGACCGCCAGGTCTGCCATTTTATCTTTGTTCGGTAGGTCGTGCACACGGTAGATGGCAATGTTTTCTGGAGCACCTTTCTTTTTATCGGTCGACAAAACTTCGGCAACTTTCTTATTGGCGAGCAACATTAACTCTTCAATGAGCTTGTTGGAGTCGCCACGTTCTTTTACCTCGACTTTAATAGGGGCGCCATTTGGGTCTAAGACGAAGCGTACTTCTTCCTGGTCGAGGGATATTGCTCCTTTCGCGAAGCGTTCTCGGGTTAAAGTTTTCGCCAGAGAGTTTAATGTCGCCAGTTCTTTGTGGAGAGGCGCGCTAGGGGACTTGATGGAGACTTCGGCTTCTTCGTAGGTAAATCTTTTACTGGAGTGGATTACGGTTTTACCAAACCATTGGCTCTTCACTTGGGCATTTTTATCCAAGACAAAAATCGCACTCATTGTTAAGCGGTCTTGGTTGGGGACAAGGGAGCAGAGATCGTTCGACAAGACTTCCGGGAGCATTGGAATTGTTCGGTCCACTAGGTACACAGAAGTGCCGCGGTCTCGGGCTTCGTCGTCGAGCACACTACCGGGCTTCACGTAGTGAGATACATCAGCGATGTGAATTCCCACTTCATAGAGACCCTTATCCACCTCCTGGAATGATATAGCATCATCGAAATCCTTCGCATCCTTCGGGTCTATGGTGAAGGTGAGTACTGCCCTCATATCCCGGCGATTTTCATAATCAGATTCGCGGATACCGGCGGCTTTAATTTTTTTCGCCTCGCTCTCTACCTTATCAGGAAGTTCGGAATTAAAACCTTTCTCCATAGCTATAGCATGCATCTCCGTGTTGTTGTCGCCGGGCATACCGAGAATTTTTGTGATTTTGCCTTCAGGAGCTTTACGTGAGTCTGCCCAAGAAACAATTTCGGCAAAAACTTTCTGCCCCGCTTTGGCGCCGTTAAGCATCGCTTGTGGAATGAGAATGTCTACATACATTTTCATGTCGTCGGGTTTTAGGAAAAACACTTTATCGTGGGCTTCAAGCACGCCAGCAAAACTGGTTTTTGCTCGGGAAACAATTTTCCCAACTTCACCCGTGTCCCGGCCGCGCGCTTTCGGACGAAGAAGAACTTCAACCGTGTCGCCGTGTAGAGCAGTGCGCAAATTTTTGAAATCGATCTCGACGTCTTCTTTACGGTCAAGAATCTTTACATAGCCGGTGCCTTTGGAAGTGATGGAGATTACTCCCAATAAACGCTTGCTCTCTCTGCGGCCTTGCCTCGCAGTGTGTTTCTTTCTATTATAGTGCTTCTTTTCCTTCATTGAGCTAAATATAGCACAAAAAGAGCAATACGTTGCAATTTTAAACTTTTATGGTAGACTTTCTCGTATGCTAAAAATAAGATTTCAGAGGATTGGCAGGAAAAACGACCCTTCGTTTCGGGCGGTACTAACTGACTCCAAGAACAGCACCAAAAGCGGAAGATTTTTAGAAATATTAGGTACTTACAATCCTAGGGCTAAAGATGGTACCAAGAGGACTCTAAACACTGATCGTATCAAATACTGGATTGGGCAAGGAGCCAAGCCTTCCGACACAATGCACAATTTTCTCATTCATGACAAAGTTCTCACCGGCAAAAAAGTAAATGTTTTGCCGAAGAAAAAGCCTACCAGCAAACGTAAGGAGCTAAAAGCTGCGAAATAGTTTGCCAACTAATTAAAGTTTTTGTACAATTACCGTATAGCAGTTTCGGGTCGTAATACTGCAAATTTACATTAAAAATTTAAAAATACTGCACACTATGGAAGAGAGAGACAAGGTATTTCTGGAATACGTGGTAAAGGCTCTCGTTGATAATCCTAACGATGTCAAGATCGAAAGGACCGTGGACGAGATGGGCGTTTTAATTACGCTCACTGTTAATCCCGCTGATATGGGGAAAATTATCGGACGCATGGGCAACACCGCCAAGGCCATCCGAACATTGCTCCGCATTATCGGTATGAAGAACAATGCCCGCGTTAACTTGAAGATTAACGAGCCGGCCGGAGGAATGAGAGCAGAAGGGGGGCATATGGGTGGCGGAATGTCTGCCGCACCTACGTTAAAGACCGTCGACCAGGCAATGGAAGACTTGAAAGGAATTTAAGCAAACTAGCAAAAATCCCCGACAACGGGGATTTTTGCTATACTGAGCCCATATGAGGTTTCATATAATCACAATTTTCCCCGAAATGTTCGACTCTTATTTAAAAGAGTCTATTCTCGGGCGGGCGATAAAGGCGAAAAAGATTTCTATAAAATTTTATAACCCGATGAGCTTCTGCAAGCCGAAAGAACGCGTGGACGGCAGGCCTTATGGTGGGGGACCCGGAATGGTCTTGCGGCCGGAATTTTTCCTTAAAGCTTATGCTCAAGCTGCCAAAAATTTTTCTCGGGTCCTCGGAAAAAATCCCCAGACCACTCGAAAAACTTCTGGCAGCTCTCGCAATGTTAAGACAATTATCTTTTCTCCATCGGGCAAGAAATTCGACACAGCGTACGCGAAGAGTTCGGCAAAAAAATACACCGACATAATTATGATTTCAGGGCGCTACGAGGGGATTGATGGGCGGGTGGAAAAAATATTGAAAGCTGAAGCGATTTCAGTAGGGGACTACGTACTCACCGGCGGAGAAATCCCGGCGATGGTGCTGATTGATTCTATCTCGCGCCAAGTACCTGGGGTCTTGGGTAAATACGATTCTCTGGAAGAAGAGCGAGTGTCTTCGAGCGAAGTTTACACACGTCCGGAAGTTTTAAAATATAAAGGTAAGAACTACCGCGTTCCAAAGGTTCTTCTCTCCGGCGACCATAAAAAAATCAACGAGTGGAAAAAACGGGCATAATCCACAAAGCAAGTTTGACAAAGAGGCTAAAATAGAGTAGGCTAACTTTGATTCACAGATTGAGTATCGGATGCAATCTCTTTATTAAAAGGCTTATAAATTAAGCATAATTTTAATGTTATCCGAGTAAGAGTGTTTTAAGAAATAAAGGAAAAGCATATTTTCGCTGTTTTTCTTTTGTTTTTTGCACTTTTTTCGGATTAAAGCTATATGCAAAAAGACACATCGCGTCCGAAGAAGTACTTTAGCAGATATAAGAAACCTCTTGTTCCATTCCCGAACTTGATTGAGGCTCAAGTCAAGAGCTTCAAATGGCTCGTGGAAGAAGGCATAGCCGAAGTGTTCAAGGAATTTTCTCCCATAGTTGACTACTCGGGGAAAAAGTTCGTGCTTGAATTCACTTCGTTCTCGCTTTCAGAATCAAAAACTGACGAAAATGATTCTAAAGTTAACAAGCTCTCTTACCAAGGGCTTTTAAAGGCGCGCGTAAAGCTTACTAATAAAATTCTCGGTACCGTCAAAGAACAGGAAATATTTATGTCTGAGCTACCGCTCATGACCGAGCACGGCACTTTCATAATTAACGGTGTCGAGCGTGTCATAGTGCCACAGCTTGCGCGTTCTTTCGGAGTATTTTTCACACAAAGCGAAACCAAGGGTCAGAAATATTTCGGCGCGAAAGTAATCCCAGCTCGCGGAGTATGGATTGAAATAGAGTCCGAAGCCGACGGAGGCATATATATGAGGATAGACAAAAAGCGAAAGTTCCCAGCGACGGCACTCTTGCGCGCTTTAGGTTACGAAACTGATGAATCCATAATCAAAGCTTTCAGTGCTATTCCCAATGCTGAAGAAATTTTGAAAAGCTCTTTTGTTAAAGAAGGTGCGAAAAAAATAGAAGATTCATACATTGAAATCTATAAGCGTCTTAGGGACGGGGATATGGCTACCGCTGAAAATGCAAAAGAATTCATCCATTCGCTTTTCACTCCGGAAAGATACGACCTTTCTCCAGTTGGACGATTCAGATTCAATCAGCGCTTTAACAAGCCGACCGACGAGGTCGAGCTTGCTCGTCGTGTGATTTCTAAAGAGGACTTGGTAACCGTAATTTCAAATATCATTACCCTAAATGCCACCCCGGAGGCAGAAGCTGACGACATAGACCACTTGGGTCAGAGACGAGTGCGCTTCGTCGGAGAAATTCTCCAGCAAAAAGTTCGCACCGGTATGATGCAAATCAAGCGTAACATTCAGGACCGTATGTCCATCATCGACGTGGATACAGCGATGCCTATTCAAATAATCAACCAGAGACCACTCCAGGCCCGAATCAAAGAATTTTTCACCACCAACCAGCTTTCTCAATTTATGGCGCAGGAAAACGTGCTCTATGAGATAGAACACTTGCGTACGCTCTCGGCGCTAGGACCCGGGGGTCTTACCCGCGAAAGAGCCGGACTCGAAGTCCGCGACGTGCACCCTTCGCACTACGGGAGAGTTTGTCCTATTCATACACCGGAAGGTCCGAACATCGGACTTATCTTGCACTTGTCTACCTACGCGAAAATTAACGATTTCGGAATTATCGAGACTCCATACGTACGAGTAAAAAACGGTAAAATTACCGGAGAAATCGTTTACTTAAACGCCCTCGAAGAAGAAAAGTACAACATTGCTCACGCCGGTATTCCTTATGACGAGGACGGCAAAATAACTACAGATAGAGTTGAGGCTCGCATAAAGACGGAGCCGGGTATAGTTACCCGCGATGAGGTTGATTTTATCGACGTGGCACCGAACCAAGCTTTTTCCATAGCTACTTCAATGATTCCGTTCTTGGAACACAACAACGCTAACCGAGCGCTCATGGGAAGCAACATGCAGAAGCAAGCAGTGCCTTGTGTCTTGCCCGAGATGCCTCTAGTAGCAACTGGCGTGGAAGAACTAGCCTCCAGAGATTCCGGACGACTTGTTATAGCTCTCGAAGAAGGAGTCGTGTCATATCTAGATGCTAAGAAAATAGTAATAACCGGTAAAAAAGAAACCACTTACAAGCTCGTAAATTTCTTACGTAACAACAACTTCGCAGTATTTCACCAGCGACCACTCGTTAACGTGGGTGACCATGTCAAAAAGGGTACCGTGTTGGCGGATACATCAAGCACCGTAAACGGTCAAATTTCCCTGGGTCAAAATATTTTCGTGGCTTTCTTGTCATGGTCCGGCTCTACTTACGAAGACGCCATCATTGTTTCTGAGCGTCTAGTTAAAAATAGTAAATTTACCTCCGTATATGTGGAAGAATTTACTTGTGTAGTTCGTGACACCAAGCTTGGGCCCGAAATCACAACCCGCGATATTCCGAATGTCGGAGAATTGAAACTGAAAGATTTGGACGAAGACGGAGTGGTGCGTATTGGTGCCGAAGTCCGCGAGAACGATATTTTGGTTGGTAAAATTACACCAAAAGGTGAGACTGAACTCACTCCGGAGGAGAGGCTGCTCCGCTCAATCTTCGCCGAGAAGGCGCGCGATGTGAAAGACACATCTCTTAGAATGGAGCACGGCAAACGTGGACGTATTATCGGAGTTAAAATTTTCTCTCGCGACCTAGGACACACACTGGAAGCCGGTATCATTAAGAAAATCGTCATTGAAGTTGCTCAGATAAGGAATATCTCTGTTGGAGACAAGCTCTCTGGACGACACGGTAACAAAGGAGTTATCTCTACGATTCTTCCTGAAGAAGATATGCCTTACACCGAAGACGGTACTCCGATAGACATAATACTTTCACCACTCGGCGTGCCTTCACGTATGAACTTGGGACAAATTTTAGAGATGCACTTGGGTATGGCCGCTAACAGCTTGGGCTATCAAGCGATAGTACCGCCATTCTTAGGAGCCAAACACGAGGAAATCAAAGAAGAATTGAAGAAAGCGGGCCTTCCAGAAAACGGCAAACTTAAACTCTTCGACGGACGCACGGGCGAAGCCTTTCATCAGGACATTGCCGTGGGTTATATGTATATGCTCAAGCTGCACCATATGGTGGAAGACAAAATTCATATGCGATCCATTGGTCCTTACTCTCTCATCACTCAGCAGCCGCTCGGAGGTAAAGCTCAAGGCGGAGGACAGAGATTCGGAGAAATGGAAGTCTGGGCGCTCGAAGGTTACGGTGCCGCTTACACTCTGCGAGAAATGCTCACTATTAAATCCGATGACATACTTGGACGTTCCGCCACCTTCGACTCCATTATTAAGAATGAGCCGATTCGACCGCCAAATTCTCCAGCATCTTTCAACGTGCTCTTAAATTATTTGCGAGGCCTCGCGCTTGATGTGGATTTGAAAAAGTCCAAGGATAACGCGTAAGGAATAAATATAATAAACAACATATGAAAACCTTAAACACAACAGAATTTGATCAAATAGCGATACGCCTCGCTAGCCCGGAGCAAATAAAAGAATGGTCCTTCGGAGAAGTTACCAAGCCTGAGACTATCAACTACCGTACCGGCCGAAGCGAGCGCGGCGGTCTCTTCGACGAAAAAATATTCGGTCCGGAGAAAGACTATGAATGTTATTGCGGAAAATATCGCCGTATCCGCTACAAGGATATAATCTGCGAAAAATGCGGAGTCGAAGTTACTCGCTCCATTGTTCGCCGCGAACGTATGGGCCACATTGAGCTCTCAACGCCCGTGTCACACATCTGGTTCTTGCGTGGCGTGCCGTCTCGAATGAGCATCTTATTGAACATCTCCGTCTCCGACCTCGAAAAAGTGATTTACTTTGCCGGATACATTATCACTAAAGTACACGAAGATGAGAAAGCCGGTATTTTGTCCGGACTTGATAAGGAATACAAGAGCAAGCTCAAAAATTCGGCGGATGATGATACGAAAGAAAAATTGAAAAATCTTCTCTCTGTCACGAAAAAGGAAATCGGAGAGATTTATGAAGGAAAAGTGCTGAACGAAATCGCTTTCCATCATTACTCTCTGAAGTATGGAACTTGCTTCGAGGCTTCTATCGGCGCGGAAGCGATTTATTCTATCTTCAAAAATCTGGATTTAAGCAAACTTAAAAAATTGACCGAGCAGATGCTTGAAAAGGCAAGTGCCGCCGAGAAGGAAAAATTGCAGAAACGCCTCTCGCTCATAAGAGCTATGACATACTCTGGGATTCGTCCGGAATGGATGTTCCTCACAGTTATTCCGGTTATTCCGCCAGTGCTCCGCCCGATGGTGGCGCTCGATGGAGGACGACACGCAACAAGCGACTTGAACGATCTTTATCGCCGCGTAATCAACCGCAACAATCGTTTGAAAAAACTGAAAGAAATTAATGCGCCGGACGTTATCTTAAGAAATGAGAAAAGAATTATTCAGGAAGCAGTGGATGCGCTTATAGACAACTCTATTGCCAAGCAGAATGACAGTGCGGCAATGAGCCAGTCCCAGAAGCGTCCGCTCAAGTCTCTTTCTGACAACTTGAAATCAAAGCAAGGTCTCTTCCGACAGAACCTCCTCGGTAAGCGTGTGGACTACTCAGGCCGTAGCGTAATCGTTGTGGGTCCGGAGCTTAAACTAAATCAGTGCGGATTACCGAAGCATATGGCGCTAGAGCTTTTCCGACCATTCGTTATCTCTAAAATTTTACAAGCGGAACTCGCTTTCAACATTCGCGGAGCTAACAAGCTTATCGAAGAGCGCACGCCGGAAGTCTGGGCAATGCTCGAAGAAGTTATTCAAGGCAAGTACGTGCTTCTAAACCGTGCACCGACTTTACACCGCTTGGGTATTCAAGCTTTCAATCCGGTTCTGATTGAAGGTAACGCTATCCAGATACATCCGTTAGTTTGTCAGGCATTCAACGCCGACTTCGACGGAGACCAGATGGCTGTCTATGTTCCTCTGCTTGAAGAAGCTCAGTGGGAAGCCAAGGAACTTATGGCCGCTAATAAAAACTTGCTTAAGCCTCAGAACGGCGACCCGATCGTGAACCCAAGAATGGACATGGTCCTAGGAGCCTACTGGATGACCAAGAATATGGAAGGCGAGGAAGGGGAAGGGAGATATTTCTCAAGCCCTAACACTGCTATAACCGCCTTTGACTACGGCATTGTAACTCTCCGCGCTAAAATAAAAGTTTTGGCAACTGATAGTCATAAATACCGCAAGTTCGACGGTGGTGTTTTCGAAACGAGCGTTGGCAAACTCTTGTTCAACAGCATCTTGCCTTCGGACTTCTCTTTCGTTAACGATGAAATGAACCAGAAGCGACTCTCTTCGCTCCTAGACGAGCTTATTGTACATTCCGGAGTCGATAGTACGCCGGCAGTGCTCGATAAAATTAAAGCTTTCGGTTTTAAATACTCAACAGTTTCCGGTACGACTTGGGGACTAGACAACGTGCGTGTAGCACCAGAGAAACCAAAGATAATTGAAGCAGGAAAAAAGCAAGAAGAAGAAATATTGTCGCAGTGGAATGAAGGTCTTCTTTCCGAAGAAGAAAAATATCAGAAAATAATTGAAGTCTGGACTCAGGCGAAGAAAGATTTGGAGAAAGTTCTGCCTGCGACTCTCGACAAGAGAAGCTCCACATATGATTTGTTCACCTCCGGAGCTCGAGGTACTATGGCATCGCTCACTCAGATGATCGGAATGATCGGCTTGATTCAAAACAACCAAGGTAAAATTTTAGAGTTCCCGGTTATTCCTTGCTACCAAGAAGGTCTTTCACCTATTGAATACTTCATTATTACCCACGGAGCTCGAAAAGGTGCCTCCGACACCGCGCTTAACACGGCTAAGGCCGGGTACCTAACCCGCAGACTGGTAGACGTGGCGCATGATGTAGTTATCACCGAAGAAGATTGCGGAACCAAAGAAGGCAAAATGGTTAGCCGTGAAAACATTTCCGGAATTGAAATTCCTTTGTCCAAGAATATACGCGGACGTGTTTTGGCCGCGGACTTGAAAGATGCGAATGGCAACGTGGTATACAAAAGAGGATTTCTGGTTACCAAAGAAGAGGCATACAACATCGAAGGCGCAGGATTTGAGGAAGTATTCGTACGTTCTCCACTTACCTGTAAAACAGTCCACGGACTTTGCGTACAGTGTTACGGGCTAGACCTCGGACGCAACACTTTGGTGGAGAAGGGCGAAGCGGTGGGAATAATCGCGGCGCAAGCTATCGGTGAGCCGGGTACTCAGCTTACACTTCGAACGTTCCACGCCGGAGGAGTCGCGGGTACAGACATCACGACCGGTTTACCTCGTGTTGAAGAAATTTTCGAAAGGAGAATTCCGAAAAATCCTGCGATAATTTCTGAGACAGATGGAGAAGTATTCGAAGTGAGAACCAATGACAACAAAGAAAAAGTAATCAAAGTGCTTTCTGACAGCAAGGCTGATGGCAAGAAGAACGAAATGGAATACATTGTTCCTTTCCGCCGAACCCCGACAGTTAAGGCTGGTGACAAGGTCAAGAAAGGGCAACTTCTAACAGACGGTTCCGCCGACATTGCCCAAATGTTCAAACTTGGAGGCAAAGAGAAAGTTGAAGAATACATCATAGAAGAAATCAACAAAGTGTACGAACTTCAAAGCGCTTCGATCTCTAGGAAGCACACGGAAATAATTATTCGTCAGATGTTCTCTCGACGCAAGATTAAAGATGCGGGTGAGACCAACTTCTCTGTAGGCGATATTGTTGAAAATACAGCGTTCATAGAAGAAAACAGGAGATTAGCTGAAGCGGGCGGAGCTGAATCAAAAGCTGAAATAGTTGTTCTCGGTATTACCGAAGTATCGCTCAGGACGAAGAGCTGGCTCTCAGCAGCATCATTCCAAAACACTAACCGAGTCTTGATTGAAAATGCTATTAAAGGTGGTGTTGACGACCTACGCGGACTCAAAGAAAACGTTATCATTGGCCGATTGATTCCTGCAGGTACAGGATTTGCCGATAAATTTACTCCAGTCGCGGAGTAACATACAATAAGCCTATGGACTCTCCCGTTAAACAAATTAAGGAGAGGCTTGGAATAGAAGAGGTAGCCTCGTCTTACATAAAGCTCGAACGTGCCGGCGTGAACCTAAAGGCCAGGTGCCCATTTCATAACGAAAAGACGCCTTCATTTTTCCTTTCTCCGGACCGAGGCACATATTACTGTTTCGGTTGCGGAGCTTCGGGGGATATCTTCTCTTTCGTGGAAGAATTTGAAGGTTTGGATTTTAAAGGGGCACTAAAAATGCTGGCAGAGAGAGCCGGAGTGGAGCTCCCGCGCTACAACAAGGCCGAAGAGAGCGAAAAAGAGAAGCTGTATCGAGTGATGGAAGAAGCAACTAAATACTTTTGTGCTAACGTCACGGGCCATCCGGAAATTGTCGAGTATTTGAAATCTCGAGGATTAACAGACAAGAGCATTCAAGATTTTAGAATTGGATTTGCGAAATTAGAATGGCGCGAACTTCATGCTCACCTTCGAAAATCGGGTTGGAAGGACGCCGAGATGGAAAAAGCTGGGCTAATTAAGAAAGCGGAGAAAGCAGGGCCTGGTGGAGAAGTGAGCTACTACGATCGTTTTCGAGGAAGAGTAATGTTTCCGATTGCTGACTCAAGCGGCCGTGTTGTCGCTTTCTCCGGGAGAATTTTCCAAGATGATGGCAAATCGGCAAAATATTTAAATAGTCCCGAGACGCCTATTTTCAGTAAGAATGCTGTGCTTTACGGCATAGACAAGGCAAAAGAGCATATTCGCAAAAATAATTTCTCGATTCTTGTGGAGGGGCAAATGGACCTCATTATGTCTCATCAAGCAGGGTACAGAAATGCCGTCGCGACGTCAGGGACGGCCTTGTCGGATTCAGAGTTTTCGAAAGAGAACGCCGTATCGAACCTGGGGCTAGTGCGTCGTCTTTCACCCAACATCGTCCTGGCCTTTGATGGAGACCAAGCAGGAGAAAAAGCAGCCGAGCGAGCAGGGAAGATAGCCTTGTCGCTTGGAATGGATGTTAAAGTTGCGGATTTTCCTCCCGATTCCGACCCGGCAGATTTGATAAAAACCGGAGGCGCGGATGCATGGCGTGATGTGATAAAAAACTCCAAACATATAATTGAGTTTGTGGTTGCGAAAATTTTAAAGAAAGACGAGAAAGATATCCGCAAGGCGGGAAGAGAGATCAAAGAGAAGGCGCTAGTCTTAGTGGCGGCACTAGGAAGCTCTATTGAAAAGGCTCACTTCCTGAAAAGAATCAGTGAGATGAGCGGCATAGGAGAGGGGGCACTCGAAGACGATTTTAAGAAAATTGAACAAGAGTCGGTAGGTGAGCGTGCCGAAATAGGTGAGACCAAGGCCGCCCAAGACGCAATGCGCCGTAAGGACTACATCAAGCGCAAACTATTAGGACTCGTGCTGTGGCAGAAGAGTTTGAAAGAAGAGACTCTCGATACGAAGGGTATTGTAGCCGAGCTTGAAACTATTTTCCATACGAAATTAAGCACTCTCTTAGAAGAAGTGAGAAGCGCAGAGGACGATATGATATTTGAGGCGGAGGTTTTCTATGAAGGAGGAGCCGACGTAAAAAAAGACGCCGAAGAAATGGTTTTAAATTTAAAGGAAGAAATTCTCAAAGAAGAACTGGCGGGAAAGATGCGAGAACTTTATCGAGCGGAAGACGAAAAGGACCAAGTGAAGTCGGCCGAGATTTTCAAACTGTGTCAGCTTATAAATAATCAAATTCAAGATATTAAAAACGGTCGCTTAAAAAATTAATTTTAAAAGATGAAAAAAATAAAAAGTAAAAAATCGAATAAGAAAAGTACGGTTAAAACAAAAAAACCTAAAAAAGTCGCCAAGAAGACTGTAAGGAAAGTCAGAAAACTTACAAAGAAGGCACCTAAAACCAAGGAGAAAAAATTATCCGCAGCCGAGCGCAAGGCAGAAGAACTGGCCCGGTTATCCGACATTCTGACTGAAAAGGGAAAAAAGCGCGGGTTTATAACTTACGATGAAATTCTTAAGACTTTTCCTGATATCGAAAACAATATTTTATTCTTAGACGAGCTTTATGATAAATTTTCCGTAGCCGGCGTAGATGTGCTCGAAGGTGGGAATTTACTTAACTTAGACCTCGATATTTCTGAGAAAGAACTCGGACGTGAAGCGATGCATGACTCTATCCAGATGTATCTCAAAGAAATAGGCCAGTATCCACTCATTCATGCGGGCGATGAACGTGAGTTAGCCAAGCGCATCGAGAAGGGGGACCTCGAAGCGAAAAATCTTTTAGCCAGAGCCAACCTTCGATTGGTCGTTTCTATCGCTAAGAAGTATGTGGGAAGATCGGCCAATCTCACTCTGCTCGACCTTATTCAAGAAGGAAATTTGGGACTGTTCAAGGCCGTGGAAAAGTTCGATTGGACCAAGGGATATAAATTCTCAACTTATGCAACTTGGTGGATAAGACAGTCCATCACTCGAGCGCTCGCGGACCAGTCCAGAACAATTCGTATTCCGGTGCATATGGTTGAAACAATTTCCAAGTATAAACAAACACATCGCCGACTGTCGCAGGATTTAGGGCGGGAGCCGCTTGCCGAAGAAATAGCCACGGAGATGGGTATCCCGGTTGAAAAAATTCACGTTATCGAAAATATTTCTCAGGACACAGTATCGCTTGAGCAGCCGGTGGGGGATGACGATGATAAATCCACGCTCGAAAACTTTATTCCCGACGATAAAATATTGCGCCCCGACCAGGAATCTTCGCGCCGAATATTGTCCGACCAAATTCGCGAAGTCCTAGACGAGCTTAACCCAAAAGAGCGAAAGATATTGGAAATGCGCTATGGGCTACTGGACGGAATTCAACATACCTTGGAGCGAGTAGGGGAAGAATTCGGAGTTACTCGAGAACGTATTCGTCAGATTGAAGCTAAGGTCCACGAAAAGCTTCGCCAGCACGAAAAAATCTCAAGACTAAAGAACTATTTCGACTAAGAAATTCTTTATGAAATTATCCCTCTTGGTGCCGTGTTTTAATGAAGAAAAATCGATCCAAGCTTGCATCCAATCCTGTCTTTCGCAGGTGCGCAAATTCGACGAAATTATCTTTATTGATGATTGTTCTACCGACGGGACATCGGCTATCTTGGCATCATATTCTGGCGAAGGGCTCATCATTGCGAAAAGAACTCCACAAAATACAGGGAACAAATCCACTGCGCAGGAGTTTGGCTTGCAATTTGTAACCGGGGATGTGGTTGTGACTACTGACGCCGATACGGTGCTCGATAGTCATTTTACCGAAGAGATAGAAAGAAGCTTCATAAGTGAAGAGGTGGTGGCGGTGGCGGGGCATGTGAAAAGCCTGGACTACAACTGGCTCACTTTATGTAGGGCTTTTGATTATGTAGTTGGGCAACATATCAACAAACTGGCCCAAAGTTATGTAAATTATATTTTCGTAATGCCAGGAGCCGCGAGCGCCTTCCGTACGGAATTATTTCGAAAATATATTGGGTTTGACCACGATACCATTACCGAAGATTTGGACTTTACGTATAAGTTACATTGGGAGAATTTTAAAATTATTTACAACGATAAAGCTATTTCTTACACGGAGGACCCGACTACTTTATCAAATTATGTAAATCAAATACGACGCTGGTTTGGAGGAGGATGGCAAAATCTCATAAAACATTTTGATATTGCCTTCACGAGTCCGATCAGAGCATTTGAGCTTTCGCTTATTTACACCGAAGGCCTTATTTTTTCTTTGCTGGTTTTTATATTGCCGATTATTAATATTCTTTTTACATTGTGGATTTTAATCATATATTTCGCCGTGACTTCAGTTTTTGGAATTTGGGCTGCTTGGAAGGAAAACAGGCCGATGCTCGCCCTGGTTGCATTCCCGTATGTGGCGCTTCTCTATATCAACGCCTATATTTATCTGGAGCAATTTATTAAGATAGTTGTCTTCCGTAATAAAGACTTGATTTGGTTTAAACCCGACCGCATTGGAATTAATCCGCAATAATTTTATGCCTCCTACACCTTTTATCGGAATTTCTTTATTAATACACACACTCATTATTTTACTGCACAAGATTTTTCACTGGGTACCACGCCGGAAAATTCTTCATAAGAAACCAAAGATGAGCACGAGTTTTCTTAGTGTGTTTGTTGTTACTTTAGTTTTTTGGTTTGTGGTTATTAGCGCCGTGGTGCTGGTGTATGTAAGTATTCAAGACCGACACTCCATCTTTCGTTGGCTGGCACAAGAGAAAGTTCAGGAATATTAAAAAAATCCCCCGGGTGGGGGATTTTTTAGTTTAGAAGCCTAGAGTGGATTATTCGCAACCCCTACTTCGAAAGCCCTGTCTGCGTATTTCCAAAAAGCATCATTTCCTTTCTGCGCTACAGCACACTCCGAGGCCATTGCTGCATTGAACGCATTTTGGTGTATCTGTACGAGGGGGAAGTGTCTATATACCCAGGCGATACTGCCATCGCTTTCCGCTACTATTTGTTTCATCACGCCGTGGAATCTCTGGCAGAAGGGACACTCCAGGTCGGAGTACTCTACTATTACTAGCTTCGCATTATTTAGATCACCGACTATGTGGTCGTCGATGGATACCGGTGTAATGGGTGCTTTTTTCAACGGCACATCACTTTCCAATATTCTAGCAATGTTTGCTTTTACTATTTCATAGGGCTGAGCGCCTGGAATAGAATCATATTCTTTGCCGTCTTCGGTTATGAAAGATACCAGCTGTCCATTTTTTAAAATAAAAGAAGCAGGTGTTCCTTCAACTCCGGCTTTTATACCTTCATCGAGACTTGCTTGGACCTTGTCTTTAAATTTCGCACTTTCCATACACGAGTTGAACGTCCTGGTATTAAGGCCAATTTGTTTTGAAATGGGTGCGTTGCCCGCAGGTGCTTCGGCGCCTCGCATAAGTATCGCTCCGGCTATCATTGCCCCGGCTAAAATAATGGCTCCAACTATAGGTTTTTGGTCGTATTGCATATGTTTATAACTTGAATGTTAATAGTTTCCATTATAGCATACTTGACTCGAGGGTGTGATATAATAAGGGTATTAATATATTTAAAGGTCTTTTTATTAATTAACTTTACGCGAAAGCGGAATAGATATATGTGTTGCAAAGGAATAGGAAAGGGCAGATGCACGGTGCATATGCTCGTTAAGATTTTGGTAATTGTCGGTGGACTCAATTGGGGTCTCGTAGGTTTGGGAACGCTCATGGGGGTAGAAGGAGGATGGAATGTAGTCGAGAAGCTTTTAGGTACATGGCCCACAGTAGAGGCAGTTGTGTATGTTCTAGTTGGGTTGGCAGCTCTGGTTAAAATTTTCGGTTGCAAGTGCAAGGTTTGTAAAAATGCTTGCGTTGAAGAAGGTGAACAAAAGCCTATGTAAATTTGAGGTTCTATTACGTTTCGACAAAAGGCCCCAAATTGGGGCCTTTTGTTTGCTTTTAATCCTCAAAGTGTTATATTAGACAATAGCATTATGGCTGGAATAGGGGATATTATATTGTATATATTGGTTTTTTTGTCTGTGTACGTGCAGGTATTTTTCTTAATTACGTTTATTGAGAATCGCAAAAAGATAGTAATCCGCAGCGGTAAAGTGGAGCTTAAAAACTATCCCGCAGTCACTATTACTATACCTTGCTGGAACGAAGAAAAAACCGTCGAGAGAACCATTAAGTCTGCGCTGCGCCTTAATTATCCTAAAGACAAGTTAAAAGTTTTTCTCGTTGACGATGGATCCACCGACGGCACTTTGCGAGTGGTAAATAAATTTTCCAGTCATCCGAGCATCAAGATTTTTCACAAGAAGAATGGAGGAAAGCATACTGCCCTTAACCTGGCCCTGGAAAATATCGAAACGGAATTTTTCGGTTGCTTGGATGCGGATTCCATAGCCGACTCGGAAGCCTTGGTGCGCATAATGAGCTATTTCGAAAAAGACGCAACCGTAATGGCTGTCGCTCCTTCAGTGACTGTTCACGAGCCTAAGAATTTTATTCAATACGCTCAAAAAGCGGAATACTATATGGGTGTTTATTTCAAGAAAATGCTTGGAATTTTAGGAGCAATTAACGTCACCCCAGGGCCCTTAACTGTTTTCCGTAAGGAAGTTTTCGACAAGTTGGGTCCTTATCGACATGGTCATAGTACAGAAGATATGGAGATAGCATATCGGATGCAGAAAAATCTTTATAAAATAGAGCACTGTAACGATGCTTATGTCTATACTAACACCCCGGCTACTATAAGGAAGCTGTATACCCAGAGACTTAGATGGATATACGGCTTTATCAACAATACCATCGACTATCGCGAGGTTTTGTTTAAGAAAAAATATGGGAATTTTGCCCTATTCACATTGCCTATGGGCGTCATCTCTATCTTTTCCGTTAGTTACTTGTTCGGCAGAATTTTATATAACCTGGTTCGTTTTATTAATTCAAAAATTCTCGAATATCGAACGATTGGGTTTGAACTCCGGACGGGAGGATTTAGCTTGGATCCATTTTTCATAAACACTCAATCGTTTGTCTTTTTAATTGTGCTTATATATGCTTTGGTGCTTTTCGCTATTATTTACGGGCAGAAAATTACCCAACAGAAAAAAATATTTTCTCTCGATGTGCTTTATTTTTTCCCCGTATTCGGCTTGATAGGACCTATATGGTTTCTCACAGCAATATATAATACCCTTCTTGCGAGAAAGCCCTCGTGGCGATAAAAAGATATGACTGAGCACAACATTGATTGGAAAAAGTATTTAATTGTATTTCTCATAACTATTGGGCTTTTTTTTACGGCGAGCTATGTTAGCAATTATTTCGGCGATAAAAAAATAAACCAGCTGAAAACCATCCAGGATCAAATAGCTATCGACATTTTGTCTTCGGAGACTCAATTTTCATTACTCTCAGAGCTTTCATGTAAAAATATTTCCGACTCGGTTTTTTCCAAGGAACTAGGCGAGCTGGGGCAGAAGCTCGAATGGAGCCAAGACAACCTCGGTGCCAATGACGAGGTGGCGTATTTGAAAAATTATTATTCCTTGCTTCAAATTAAGGATTACCTACTGGCTAAAAGAATTGCTGAACGATGCGGGGCCAAGTCGGCATTTATTCTTTATTTCTACACCACGGCGGAAAACTGTAGCCTCTGCCAGGAAGAGAGCGTGGTCCTAGCAGCGTTACGTCGAGAATATCCAGAGCTTAGAGTATACTCTTTTGATTATAGTCTGGATTTGTCGGCAGTGAAGGCGATGATCCAAATCTATAAAATTAAAGACACGGAATTACCAGCCTTGGTTATCGACGGAGATCTTTTGACAGGATTGCGTGGCTTTGATGAGTTGTCTGCCATAGTAGAAAAATCCTTTAAAATATCGGGTGTTGCAAACGAAAAGGATAAAACTCCAGCCCTGAAACCTTAATTGCGGAGTGTCTTTTAAAATCAGCTAGAACCTATTTTAGCAAAAATTCCTAATGCGCACGCTCCGCGTGCCTCTTAACCTTAAACTAATTACCACGCTCTACTAA
>JBAZRK010000003.1:0-31300 GCA_041663005.1 Minisyncoccota bacterium
AACACTAAAATTTATTCTCAATTAATCATGGATGGAGACTTTGGTCCTAAAACCAAAGCCGCTGTTATTACTTTTCAGAAGTTGAATGGTCTTGTCCCTGATGGACTGGTGGGACCTTTGACGAAGGGGAGGCTACTACAATAAAATATTTTTCAAGTTTGCGGGTAAGGCCAAAAATTTGGTATAATTGGGAATGGATAAAAACGCAAAAATTTTCATTGGCGTCATTGTTGTGTTAGTAGTTGGAGTTATATTAACCATAGTGCTTGGAGTGGGCCCTGGTTCTACGAGTACAGGTCCCGGGCAATATGACGAATTTGCAACTTGTTTAAAGGATAAAGGCGCAACTTTTTACGGAGCTTTTTGGTGTCAGCATTGCCAAGCACAGAAGAAGCTTTTCGGTTCTTCTCAGAAACTTTTGCCATATGTGGAGTGCTCTCTGCCTAGTGGACAGGGACAGACGCAAGCTTGTATCGATCAAGGAGTGAAAAGTTACCCGACCTGGCGCTTTGCCGATGGTTCTGAGCTGACTGGCGAGGTAGCACTCGAAACATTAGCAGCTAAAACGGCTTGTGTGTTGCCTGGCGAAGCAGCAACGGCTCAAGAATAAAATTATGAGCATTGAAGCAGTGCACTATCTGAATGTTTTTCTCGGGTTAGGGACTATCATTCTTCAGGTTTTATCGGTTTCGGCCCTAGCGCTGTTGGTCTCTGGTTCAAAAAACTTTTACCTCGATTTTATTAAAAAGTATTTTCTTCCGATAGGCTTTGCCTTGGCATTGTTTTCTTCGCTTTTTCCTTTGGTGTATTCTGAAATCATCGGGTTCCTCCCGTGCGCGCTTTGTTGGTGGCAGAGGGTATTTATGTTTCCGGTAATGTTTCTTTTCTTGGTGGCACTCTGGAGAAAAGATTTCGGAGTTAAGTTTTATGCCTTCCCGCTTTTGGGTGCTGGATTTCTAGTTTCAGCTTATCAAAATTTCTTCTATTATTTCGGTGAAAGCTCCAATCTTCCTTGCGATGTCTCAGGGGTGTCCTGTTACCAGAAATTAGTTTCAGAATTTGGCGGATATATATCAATTCCGATGATGGCGCTTTCCGCATTTTTCGCCTTGTTAGCTCTGCTTGCAGTGGCGCATTTTTACAAAAAGGGCGAATAGCTCATAGTCCTGGGGATTTTCAAAATCTCGCTTGAGATGATACAATCCATGGATGGAAAGCACCCAGATACTTATCGTTGATCTAGGGAGTCAATATACGGAAATCATTAGGCGCAGTCTGCGCTATTTAGGTTTTCGGTCTATCATTGTACCTCCCAGCGAAGCTTTGAAATGGGCTGAGGCGCATAAACCCAAAGCTACCATTCTCTCCGGAGGGACAATAAATATTTCAGACGAAAATGCTCCAGAAATTCCAAACGAAATTATTACCCTAGGCTCCCCAGTTCTAGGTATTTGCCTCGGTATGCAATGGCTCGCATACATACACGACAAAAATTCTATTCAAGCAGTCCAAGAAGGCAAGTCATACGGACCAGTAGAAGTAACGCTCGGCAAGAGTGCACTTTTTGAAAAATTATCAGGGAAAATAAATGCTTGGTCTTCGCACGGTGATTCGGTGAAAAATATTCCCGCAGGTTTTAACTTAACAGCAACTTCTAAAGATGGCCACGTGCTCGAAGCTATGGAGAATGTAGAGAAAAAGCTTTACGCAGTGCAATTTCATCCGGAGGTGGAGCAGACAGAGGATGAAAATATTATCTTAAATAACTTTGTAAAAAATATTTGCGGATGCACCGAAGATTATGACAAGGGTAGTGTGGTGGAAGAAATTAGGGAAAGCACAAAGAAGATACTAGGTTCAGGCAAGGCTATTATCGGAGTTTCTGGTGGTGTTGATTCTACGACCCTCGCGGCGATTCTAGCTCCGGCACTTGGTGATAAGCTGAAGGCCTTTATGATAGATACGGGTGGTATGCGAAAAGACGAAATTTTGCACGTACAGGCTATCGCTAAAAAGGCAGGGATTAATTTGGAAGTGATTGATGCGTACAAAGATAAATTTATAGAAGAAATAGGCAAAACCATAGATGCGGAAGAAAAACGTGCAGCCTTTAGAAAAGTTTACGGAGAAGTATTTCAAGAAGTTGCAAAAGATTTTGGTGCGACACACATGCTGCAGGGTACCCTAGCAACAGATTTGATTGAGTCGGGCAGTGCCGGCAAATCTGCACTTATCAAAACACACCACAACGTAGATCTCGACTTAGGGCTTGTTGAAATTACACCCTTAGCAGACTTTTTTAAATTTGAAATACGTCAGCTCGCGCACGAGTTTGGCTTGGATGAGCTGCTGGCAAACAGGCAACCTTTTCCAGGGCCTGGGCTTTATTTGCGCATAGTTGGCACTCCTGTGACCGCTGAACTCTTAGATATAGTTCGCGAGGCAGACTACGAAGTAGCTGAAATTCTTAAGAAACACAATGTCTATGATAAAATCTCGCAGACGATTGTCGCTCTTCTCGGCGTTAACACTGTAGGAGTAAAAGGGGATGGAAGGGTTTATGGGCATTCGCTCGTGATTCGCACTGTAGAGACCGTAGACTTTATGACCATTAAAGGTTTTTATTTGAGTAAAGAAATTTGCGAAGAAATAATAAGTGCGCTCATCAAACATCCGAAAATAGTCCGCGTATTTTTCGACTGGACTACCAAACCTCCAGCGACCACGGAATTTGAATAAAATGTCGGCGTTTACTAAAAAAGAAAAAGATTTAATTAAAAAGCTGAACACTCCCGCCAAGGTGCAGGATTTTTTAAATGGTATGAAGTTTAATTTTGAGAAGCAAAATGGTCGCACAGTGGAGACCCTACGAAGCCCTCTTTTTACACTGAGGCATAAAGAAGCGCACTGCCTCGAGGGGGCGCTCCTTGGAGCCTACGTGCTTTCTAGGCATGGGTACAGGCCCTATTTGCTACACTTAGGCGCTACAAAAAGTGATTATGATCACGTCGTGGTTCCCTTTAAAATCGGTGGATTTTGGGGCGCACTTTCGAAGACCAACCACGCAGTGCTCCGTTATCGCGAGCCGATTTATAAAAACATTCGCGAGCTTGCGTTGTCGTATTTTCATGAATATTTTTTAAATAACGGAAGAAAAACTCTTCGGCAATATTCAGCGCTTATTAATTTGGATACTTTTGAAAAAGGCTGGGAAACTTTGGAAGGAAACTTGTGGGGTATAGATGAGGAATTAGATAAAATTAAACACTATGAAATTGTTCCCGCACGCCTTTTGAAAAGTCTTCGCCCTGCAGATAAAATAGAAATTCAGGCTGGAAAAATCGTCGAATCTTGAGCTTGAAAATTTGCAGACCCGGTGTATAATTTAATATATCATTAACATTACCAGTTTAATCAAAACAACATTATGATTTATCTTTTTGTGTTAGGGAGAGTGTTGCTTGGGGGATACTTTTTACAGAACGCCTACAATCATCTGAAAAATACTGCGGCACTCACGGGCTACGCGCAGTCTAAGGGCGTGCCAATGCCAAAGCTTTCCGTAGTAGTAACAGGACTTATGATGCTCCTTGGTGGCTTGGGAATTTTGCTCGGGGTGTATGTGCAATATGCGGTATTGCTACTCGCAATATTCTTACTAGGAACTTTGTGGAAAATGCATAGGTACTGGGAAGTGTCCGACCCGATGGCTCGTATGGGAGAGCATGTGAATTTCTACAAGAACCTAGGCTTGTTGGGAGCTATCCTTATGCTCCTCTCTATTCCGGCTTATGTCTGGAGCTGGCCTTTCAACTTGTCCTAGAACCCAAAAATATACCCGAAGAACTTACCAAACCAGCTTTGCTCCGGTTTGGTATTTTCTATTTGCGGAGGCAGGGGAGCCTCGAGTGCTTCTGGTGCTGTCGGTGGCTCGGGAGGAGTAGGTTTTGTGAATATTACTGTTTTAGGTTTTTCTGGAGCTGGAGCTGGAGCTTGGGGGATTTTTACTTTCTCAAACTTTTGCATTATTTGGTTCCAAGTTTTTCCTGACAGCGCCGACACGACATACGATGTTTTCCAGATTCTATTTTGTAAATTTTCATCTTTAATTCCGCCGTCAGTATCTTGAATTGTTGCTAGGAAGTCTAGGGGAGAAGTTTTGTCTTTTTGCCAATCTTCGGGTTTCTCTCCGAGCCCCATTATTCCACCCATAGCCCACGCCGTCGAGGAAGCATCTCCGTCCCAGCCTCCATCTATCTTTTGAGTTTTATCTAAAAATTCCTTAGCTTTGGCGATAGCCTCTGTAACTTGAGAATCCTCCTTCGAGGCTGCCAGAGCTTGAATTGTTGCGCCAGTCATATCCGGGCTCGCACTCCAGGAACCATCTGCTTGTTGCGCTTTCAATATAAACTGAACGCTACTTTTAACCATATCTTCTGTTACAGTGTATCCCGCATTTTCTAGGACGATTAACGCGAACACATCGTCATTGTATTCTTCAGCGTTGCCGAATTGTTTGCCGTCAAAAGAGCTCAATATTTTTTGAATATAATTTTCACCATTTGTGCTGTATGGGTTAAGTCCTAGCGCCATAAGTGCCATCGCATGTCTCTCGTAGTCTGTCAGATTTTCTCCTGCAGGTTTTGTGGTAGATAAATATTTAACGAGTTTGACCAAGGTGTCCATTTTGTACGACTCGGCACCCTGAGACGCGAGAGCTATAATAGCCCAGTCAGTATACATATCTTCACCAAAAACTCCGTTTTCTTGTTGTTGGGCTAGCAAGAATTCTATAGCTTTTTTTACGTTAAATAATGGTTTTGTTTGAGCCCCTAAAACTTCCCCGGTTGCTTTTTTAGATGAGCTGGAGCCAGATCCCGAGCTTCTTGATCCCGAGCTTCCAGAAGATTTTTCTTTTACAGTGAGTGGAGTAGTGGGGAAGTAATAACCGTAATCATCTCCTATGCCCACGTCATAGGTTCCGACCGGAATTGAAGAAAAAGTAAATTCTCCGTTCCCGTCTGTTTCACCTGTCATTATTTCTATCGGGGGATCAAAAGAGCCCGAAGGGTTGGGTTGGGTAATTCCTACAGTAACACCTTCTGCTGGTAGCCAAGAATCGTTTTCGTAGTCATATGTTTCTGCCTTTGCTGTCAGAGTGTCGCCCTCATCGATACTGTCCGAGCTGAGAGTGATTTTATTCTGAGAGCTGAAGTACACATACACGCTGTCGCCTTCCGCTAGGGTGGTCTGGTCCATACCTTGCCCTGGAGTGGATCCGTTTACCGCATATTGCCAATAATCACAATCATTTCCGCCCGAGCTTTGAATACAATTTAGTAAAAAACTTCCGAACGAATCAAAATATTCTAAATCTGAAATATTCCAGCTGTCGTCTCCTAGGTCAGCGTCATTTAGGATAGCCAGGACACTCTCAGGGTCGACGGTATGTCCATCTATTTCCCCGGTCGAAGCCGGGAAGGGCACACTGTCTTGGAAAAATATATTAGCCCCGCTCCGTATTGTAAGTTCTATCGTTGCAGCTCCTTCTTCTGGGAGGGGCGGTGTTTCTTCCGCGCGAGCAATCGGCGCGAATGAGGTTAGGGCAACTAATAAAATTAAAAATATTTTTTTCTTCATAGGCTTTTTAATATTTCACCGCTTCGTATTTCCAAGCAACTATGTCGCCCGGGATTACCTGATAATTTGAAATGCCCATGTCTGCTTTTTCTCCGTTTACATAATAAATCCAAGTTTTCTGTCCGTTACTTTTAATGCCATTAATTGAAATTATAATTTTTCCCATACCTATATAATTTTTCTCCGTGAAGTTTATTTCGCCTTGCGTTTTAAGTTTTTGCATAAGGTCATAGACAGTCGAATTTTCCGTAGCGGTAAAAAATAGTTCCGTTCGAGCTTCTTGCTCCTTTTTTATCGGCTGAGCTGCGATTGCTTCGGTTTTTAAAATCTCCACTCTTGCAGCAGACGAAAAATCAAAAAAGATATATGAACCTATGGCAATTCCCAGTATTAAAATTATGATTACTGTTTTTTTCTTCATAAAAACAAAAAAATCCTGCCTCGGCAGAATTTGGAGCCTTCAAAAAAGAAGGACTTATCCTGCTCGGGATTTAGAAATGAATGGTAGTCGGACTTGTTCCTTCGACTATATCCCAATAAGGATACGCTCAGGACTTACCGTAGCGGCACTGTACCGGAATTACACCGGTTTCCCCAATTCACTTCTTTTAATTTTTTAAAAGGAACTTAATTAGTATATACTTTGGAGAAGGTATGTCAAAAAAAGCTGTGGAAAAGACAATAATGGTTTTCGGTACCTTCGATGGATTGCACCTCGGGCACCTTAATTTTTTCAAGCAGGCCAAGGCACTAGCGCCGAAAGGGTTTTTAATTGTATCGATAGCTCGGGATAAGAATGTTTTTAAAATTAAGGGACAATGGCCCATTTTAAAAGAGCGCCAGAGGGTAGCACTCGTGCGCCAGAGTGGCCTTCCAGGCAGGGTGGTGCTCGGTGGGTTGCGTAGCCACTTACCACACATACTTAAAGAGCGCCCGGATATAATTGCATTAGGTTATGACCAGAGAGATTACGTAAAGAATTTAAAAAAAGATCTAAAAGAAAAAAGGCTACTGGTGAAAGTAGTTCGACTCAAACCCTATAAAGAAAAGATTTACAAAAACGCAATATTGAAACTTAAGAATAGCTAGATATCGCTCTTGCGTATTGTGGAAGCTAAGTAAACACCATAGAAGAGTACGGCGCTCACAATGACGAAAATAAAATTAAAAGAGGGAACAAAGGCAAAAATCGCTAAGGCTGAGAGAGGTCCTATCACATAGGCTGCCCCTGGGGCGCTGCGGTATATGCCAACCCATTCTTCGTTCTCAGGTTTAATATGTTTGAAGAAATAGGAGTCGTTCATTGTTTCGATTGTCGCGGCGCCTACTCGAGTTAAGAAGAGCGCAACGGCCCAGGCCCAGATTTCAGTGCTTTTTAAGAAGAAGAGCGCCAAAGTTGCCAGACTTGAGATGAAGAACCCCAACATCAGCATTTTCCTCTCACCAACCTTGTCGGAGTAAGTGCCTTCCATAAAAGGTAGTATTGTGAAGGGCGTAAGCATAATAGCGAATATCATTCCGATTTCCCGCCAGCTAAAATGAAGATATGTCGCGAGATATATTGGGGTGTAGATGACCATAACAGAATAAAAAAGTTGCAACAGCAGATTTATACCGAAGGACCTGCGAAGATTCTTGTTTTTAAAAAAGCTCCACACGTACTTGAGCGATCTTATGCGGTCATAGTGTGGGTCGGGAGTATTCTTGAGTGACAAAAATATCAATAAGAACAAAACCATCATTACCGCAAAGGCCAAGAAATATATAATTCGGAACGACAGCAGACCTTCCATTGCAGCGAAAATAAATATCACTTGCGAAAGTATCCAAGCAATGTTGTTGAGAGTAAGGTACGCGCCGCGAGCACCCCCGGTGCCGGCTTCCTGCGAGAATATTTTTAGTAATTCGTCTAAAGAGAAGATGATTACCATGTTTAGAGCGAAGCTGAAGATAAAGGCCAGTACTATGAGCCAGGGCTCTTGCGCGGTCGCGAAAGTGAGGACCGTCAGCGCATCAAGCCCTACTATGAGTAGCAGAAATTTGTAACCACCCATACGTTGCAAGATACGGGGTGCAATGAGCAGGGCTATAATTGAGATAACAGAACCTGTGGCGTAGGTGAGGTCCATCGACTCGCTTCTAATGAAGAAGGAAAGAAAGCTCGAGTTGATATATGACATTAACGCGAGAGGCAGAGAGAACAGGAATCCCGCTAAGTATATTATTTTTCTGCTATGTTTCATTTAGACGCTCAATATTACCGGGATGACTACCGGTCTTTTCGCTGTTTTTTGGAATAAGAATTTCGATACGTTTTCTCCCAATCCGGACTTGATAAAATCGAAATCTACAGGGTGCATTTTGACGGTCGCGTCTTCAATCGATTTTTTAATTAAGATTCGGACTTGGCGCAGAAGCTCCTGATTTTCTTTGAGGTATACGAATCCGCGAGAAATGAGATCGGGGGATTTTTTCAATTTACCGGTTTTTTGGTCAACGAGAGCGATGATGACGAACATTCCATCTTGAGCGAGCATTACGCGATCGCGTACCACTACGTCCTGGACGTCGCCGATGGCGAGCCCGTCCACAACCATAAGCGAAGCCGGAGCCTTTTCCTTGCGGACAGTAATGCGGCTACCTTTGTCGACGATTTCTACTACCGTACCGTTGTCAGGTACGACTATGTTGTCCTTCGAGCGTCCTACGCGGTCGTGAATAAGCTGAGCGTGGATGCGAAGCATCGAGTGGTTGCCGTAACCGGGCATAAAGAATTTGGCATTAACAGTTTTGTTAATCCAGACGAGGTCTTCTTGTCTAGCGTGACCTCCGGAGTGCACTTCAGCGATGCCGTAATGGATTAATTTCAAATCGTGACGATAAAGGTTGTCCTTCAGTTTCTGGATGTTGACTTCGTTTCCGGGAATAACCGAAGAAGAGAAAATGACAGTGTCGCGCGAATTTAATTTTATGTACTTATGATTGTTGATAGCCATCCTCATAAGCGCCGCGAATTCTTCGCCCTGCGCGCCAGTAGCTATGATCACGATACGGTCCGGTGGATAGTCATCGATGTTTTGCGCTTCGATGAAAGTCCCTTCCTTGGGCTTCATTAGCCCCGCGAGCTTGGCTATTTCTATGTTGTTGCGCATACTGCGTCCCTCTACGACAATTTTCTTGTTGTGTCGCTCGCAAATTTCCACAATTTTTATCATTCGGTCGAACTGTGAAGCGAAAGTGCCGATGATGAGGCGTCCCTTGGTGGATTTTATGAGTTCTTCGAGATTTTTCTGAACATCTCTCTCCGAAATAGAGAAACCCGGAACTTCAGCGTTAGTTGAGTCGGCAATCAACAGAAGATTTTTCTCTTTACCGAGCGTTAGCCACTTCTTTTCCTCTTTCGTCGTAGGCTTGCCGTCGTCGTGGTCGAGTTTCAAGTCTCCGGATACTACGACATTGCCATATGGTGTTCCGATAATAGCGGCCATAGAGTCTGGGATGGAATGGTAAACAGGGAAAAAGCCCAAAGACAGCTCGTTGAACTTTACTTTTGTGTCTTGGTCTACGACGTGGAGAGTAAGCGGGGGTTTACCCACGAATTCTTCTTGTCGTTTTTTAATCATTAAGCTCGTTAGGAATTGAGTGTAGATGGGCGGGTTGCCAATGCGCTCCATAATAAACGGAATACCTCCGATGTGGTCTAAGTGTCCGTGAGTTATGACCACCGCGCGAATTTTATCCTTACGCTCTTCTATGTATTTGAAGTTAGGCAGAGTGTAGTCCGCACCCATAGCTTCTTCTTCGTCGATGAAGTGGAAACCAAGGTCGAGGACGATGATATCATTCTCGGATTCAACGATGAGCATGTTGCGGCCGACTTCTTCGACACCGCCAAAGGGGATGACTCGAATAACACCTTTCTCAACTGGCGGTACTTTTTGTTCCGGGGCATTCTTGGGCTTGCTCTTTTCTCCATAAGGTCGGCTGCTGGTTTTGCCACTACCGAAACCTTTCTTCGAATACTGATAAGTCGAGCTCTTGCTCGTTTTCTTGCGGTCGTAGCTTCTGTGGGTGCCGGCACTTTGCGCCGATCTAGCGTGTGGTTTGTGCTCGGCACTTGTGGTGCCTTGGGCGCTGTGGTCGCTTAGGCGCGTTTGTTTCTCTTCATTACCAGCATCGCCGTGCGCAGCATTACGGTTAGGCTCAATACGGAGCGAGCTGAAGGTCAGTCTAGTTTTTTTTGTCATTATTATTTTCCGATTCTATACGGGATTTTATTTTATTAATTTTTAGCGAATATTTTCCAAACATTTTCTGTTTTAGTAAACCAGAGATATACATTGCCGAAACGATCTTCCGGAGAACGGAGCTTGCTCATATCCAAGCCCTTGAGACTTCCGGAAACAACATATATGAAATCCGGACTGTACAGAAAGACAGCCGGGATATCTTTTTTAATAGCACTTTCAATTTGGGCGTACTTTTTCGCCCTGGACTCGGGGTTGATGGTTATCGGCGCGTCTTCGAGCAGGCTGTCTACTTGCGGGTTAGTGTAGATCGCTACATTTGACCCCAGATCCTTTCTCTGTGAAGAATGCCAAAAGGCGAATAGGTCGGACTCTCGATTAATAACCTGACCGAACAATAGCGCATCATATTTCCTCGGGATAATCACGTTTTGATTTAGATTGCCTTTTTCGAACGTTTTGATATCTACCTTCATTCCCACGAGACTCAGGTCTTCTTTAATCAACTCTGCGGTCGCCGCAAGCTCCGGGGCGTTGCTGGTGAAGATCGAAAATTCTAAAGTAGCCGTGCGCTTCTTTTTATTTTCGGTAATAGTTTTATGTCGGAGACCATCTTCGCCTAGAGTCCATCCCGCCTTATCTAAATTTTCGCGGACGGTTGCGAGGACTTCTTCGCGCGAAGATTTATTCTCAGCAGTTTCTCCGTACATAGCGATATTGGGTGGTATTGGGCTGTCTATCACTACGCCGTAGCCCTTAAGCACATCGCGGACAATTCTATCTTTGTCTATGGCGTCATGGATGGCTCGGGTTACGGACTTGTCTAGGAAGAGCTGATTCTGGTTCTGGTTGAAGAACAATCCGAAAACGCGCGGCAGTAATGCCCTGGTAACTTGATAATTTTTTTCTTCCAGATCCGAGGCGACAGCTGGTGTGAGGGAGCTTACTTGCCCCACGGTGCCATCTTCGAAAGCTTTAACCAAATCATCTTCATTCTGATAGAAGTGGAAATTTATTTCCTTAATATAAGGTTCACCTAGGGCAAATTTCTCGAAGGCGACGAGTTGGTATGAATTTATTATTCCGCTTTCTTCCTTCGCCACACTTTCTATTTTGTAAGGACCAGAACCGACTGGGGAAGTGTTGAAGGTGTTTAATTCCATCGAATCATTTTCCCAAAGAGCTTTCGGCAGGATGCCTAGCGTTGCGTTTTCGAGAAAGTTGGCATTCGGCTGGCGAAGGTTGAATTCTATTGTGGTGTTGTTTACCTTTCTTACCGAGACACCCTCCCAGTTAACCTTCTGGGGGCTCGGGATGACGGAATTCTTAACCCGATCGATCGTAAAGATAACATCATCCGCAGTTACCGGTTCTTCGTTATGAAAATAAATATCGTCTCTTAGGGTAAATGTATAAGTTAGCGCGTCGTCCGAAACTTCGTATTTCTCCGCCAGGTCGGGGATAGGATTTTCGCTTCCGGATTTACGCATTAGTCCGGAGTAAATCAGAGCCGACATATCTAGGTCAGCTGGGGAACTTGCGAGTACCGGGTTAATAAATCGGGGAGTGCCCACTATTCCTTCACTGATTGTGCCGCCCTCGAAGGGTACGGCCACCATTAGGGTTTTATTTACAGTCTGCAGAATGGCGAGCGAGCTTAAGAGGAGCGCCAGACAAAAAATACCGAAAATTACTCGCTCCTTTTTCGAGAAAGCGGCGAAGGCTCGGTTTATCTTTTCTTTTGTGGGCAATTTACCAGTAGTATTAAACTGGTCCATCTGACTATTAAGACTCATAACTTACAATAAGAAATTAGGTTGGTATCTCTACCCAATAATTATAGACAAAAATGCAAATAAAGCAAAAAGAATAGCGCAAACAATAGACAAGTAAAAAAGAAACTTCTCGAAACCTCGGCGAGTATGGTGAAAAGAGCCGGTATCATTACCGCCCAAAGCTCCACCCACGCCTGCAGCTGATTGCTGAAGCAGAATAGCAGCCACCAGTATTACAGACAGTATAATCTGCGCGTACGGTAGAATTATCGCAACTAAATTCATATTAAACAGAGTATAGCATATTTTTAACCTAAAAGCAACTTATCAAGTTTGACTAGGATTCCTCATAAGATATAATCATTTGATGGCAGAAGGAATGGATAAAAAATCAATATTAGAGAGTAGGAAAGGTCCCGAACATAGGGATTTTGTAAAAAATGGTGAAGCGGTAGCAATGCTGACTGATATGATCTCGAGGTTAAATGAGGACCCCGAGAGTAAAGACAATCCAGCTGTCCAAGAAGCTGTTCGGCATCTCTTAAGAATACGAAACGATTTGATGGATATACAAGTACACTTAATAAAACATTAATTTAGAATATGAAAAACGAAAACACAGTTTTAGGTTTGTTTCAAAAATTATTTCACAACTTTAACGCTCGCCAGATGAAGGATGCGACTTTGGCATTCAAGAAGCACTTAGACGATGGCGGGAAAATGCTCCTAGCGATGGGGGGCGCTATGTCTTCCGCTCAGATGGGGGTGACCTTGGCGCCGATGATAAAAGCTGGCAAGATTCATGCCATTTCTTGCACTGGGGCAAACTTGGAAGAATCAGTTTTTCGATTGGTTGCGCACAACAGCTACAAGGATTATCCTGATTACAGATATTTTACCAAAGAAGACGACGAGAAAATTCTAGAAAGAGGTGAGAGGCGTGTGACGGATACATCCATTCCAGAGGAAGAAGCCTTCCGCGTAGTTGAGCCTATTATTTTGAAGAGGTGGAAAGAAGCAGAGGCCAAAGGCGAGAGATATTTCCCGCACGAATATTTTTATCAAATACTCTTGTCAGATGAATTGAAGGGTAAATATGAAGGCAACCCTGACCACTCTTGGCTCCTAGAAGCTGCGAAGAAAAATTTGCCGATAGTTGTGCCGGGCTGGGAGGATTCTACGCTTGGAAATATTTTTGCCGGGTATTGCAAGGCGGGCGAAGTAAATCCTAGCGTTATGAAGACTGGTGTGGAGTACATGATGTATCTATATGATGAATATCAAGAACTAGCAAAGGATGGCCCCGGTCTCGGATTCTTCCAGATCGGCGGAGGAATTTCCGGAGACTTTCCAATCTGTGTTGTGCCGTCCATAAAATACGATTTGAAAAAGCCTGTGCGCCCTTGGGGTTACTTCTGCCAAATTTCTGACTCCACTACTTCTTACGGTTCATATTCTGGCGCTACCCCGAACGAGAAAATCACTTGGGACAAGCTCACCAAAGAAACTCCGATGTTCGTCATTGAGTCAGATGCCACGATAGTCGCTCCGTTAATATTCGAAGCAATCTTGGACCGCTACACCTTGGGAGAAAAATAAATGCGAATTATTTCACTTGTTATAAAAATTTTCACCGCACTCGTTGTGGTCTCTGTTGGTCTGTACTTCGTGGGGGAATATTGGGGAGTGCTGCCGTGCGAGGAGCCTTTGGCATATAAGATAGAAAATTTTGACGAGAGGTTTGATGTGAGCGAAGAATATTTCGTCAGCGCCCTCCAAGACGCGGAAGCAATTTGGGAGAAGCCCCTAGACCGAGACTTATTTGTTTACACCCCTGAGAGTAAACGCCCCAACGTCATTAAGGTTAATTTTATATATGACTTCCGTCAGGCAACTACGAGCAAGCTCGAAGTTCTCGACACCAAGGTTGAAAAAACTCAAGCATCTTATGACGCTTTGAAACTCAAATTTGAAAGTTCGAAGCGAGCCTACGAGGCAGCCGCTAGTTCGCTGAACGCGCGCGTCGAATCTTTCAATGAAAAGAAGGGGAGTCACGAAGCAAATGTGAAATATTGGAACGATAAAGGTGGCGCTCCGCCGAGAGAATATAAAGAACTCGAGGCGGAGCGCCTAAGTCTCGAAGCAGAAGCCGCGATGCTTGAGCGCGAACAGGAGAAAGTTAATCAAATGGCGGACCAAGTTAATTTCCTGGTGGGAGAACTCAATGCTGTGGCAGAGGCGCTTAATTTATCTGTGAATCACTACAATACAGTCAACGGTTCACGGGGAGAAACTTTCGAGGAAGGTGTGTATGTGAGTGATGGTCTCAAGCAAGAAATAAATATTTATGAATTTAGCACTCGCGCCGAACTCGTGCGCGTGCTCGCGCACGAGTTCGGCCACGCGCTAACTCTCGAGCATGTCTCTGACCCTAACGCCCTGATGTACGAACTCAACGAAAGCGACAACAAGGAGCTAACCGCCGCAGACATAGAAGAATTTGAATCCAAGTGCGGAGCTTACGAGCCGGAGTAATGTTATAATGAGCTCTCAATGAAGAGAAAGTTCAAAAATCTTTTTAGATTCATACTTTATAGTGGCGTAGCCCTACTGTTCGTAATTTTCATGGTTAACGTTGCCATCAATATGCAAGCGCGCCCCTATATGTACAAAGATTTCGACGATGTGCCGAAAGTGCAGACCGTTCTCATCCCCGGTGCGGCTCTTGCGCCTGGTGGGGTGCCTTCGCCCGTCTTCGAAGACAGGGTTAAGGCCGCGATTAAGCTTTATGAAGAAAAAAAGGTTTCAAAAATTTTGGTTTCCGGAGACAACAGCACCGTTTTCCACAACGAAGTGAATCCCGTGCGCGACTACCTTCTCCGAGAAGGCATTCCTAGCGCCGACATTTTTCTCGATCACGCCGGGTTCGACACCTACAGCTCGATGTATCGAGCGCGAGATATTTTTAAAGTAAGTTCTGTGGTTGTGGCGTCGCAAGCGTTTCACTTACCGCGAACTATTTTCATCGGCCGCTCTCTTGGAGTGCCGACTTACGGCTTCGTGGCTGACAAGCGCCGCGTCTCAGTGAAGAATTATCTCCGAGAGATCTTAGCGAACGAAAAAGCGATTTTAAATATTTTTATAAAAAGACAGCCGAAATATTTAGGCGACGAGATTCCGATAACAGGTGAGGGCGAATAATTCATCCGAGTCGTCATAAACCGAAGAGTCATCCGTCTATATTAGTTAGAGTGTAAATTATTATTTAATTAAAAAAATTGTATGGAAAATCAAAATCAGAAAGTGATTTGGGGTATTGTGGGCGTCGTGGTGGTGCTCGTTTTAGGTTATTGGATTTATGCTGCCCAGAAGTCTCCGGCGGAGACAGAACCTATTTTCGTTACCAATTTCACCGAGTGCGCCGCAGCAGGGTATCCGGTGACAGAGAGCTTCCCGCGCCAGTGCCGAACCCCCGAAGGTAATGTTTATACTGAAGATGCTGGTGATGTGGCCCAAGGTCCGACAGTGGGCGAAGGGTGCTATGTGGGCGGTTGCAGTCAGACTATTTGTTCGGATGAACCTGGCGCAATTTCTACCTGCGAGTACCGTCCTGAGTATGCCTGTTACCAGACTGCCACGTGTGAAAAGCAGGCGAGCGGCAAATGTGGTTGGACAGAATCCACCGAGTTTATAGCTTGTTTGAGCGCCGACCTCGACAACCTTTCGAAATAGTTTTGTTACATAGATAGCTCAGTAATAATTTTCTACCTAAACCGTCTTATATAGACAGGCGATTATTATCAATTAATAGTTAAAAAATTTATGACAACAGTAATAAAAAATGGAGGGAGTGATGGTGATGGTTCGTCCGCACTTGGACTTGTCTTAGGAGTATTGCTCGCACTTGTCCTCATCGTGCTTTTCTTTATCTACGGTTTGCCTGCGCTTCGCAACGCACCGGCACCGGCAGATAATAGCAGTGGCATAGATGTCGACGTCAATCTGCCTTCTCCGGGAGACAATAGCGGTGGAGGCTCTGCAAGTCCGGCACCGGCACAGTAGAGAAAACATTATCACTTAAAATATCCAAATTTATGCTTACGACAATAGCTACAATTCTCATAGTTCTCTGGCTAATCGGATTTGTTGGTTTCCCGGTCTTGGGTGGATTTATCCATCTACTTCTGGTGGTAGCCATAATTCTGTTTCTGGTCCGTGTAATCCAAGGAGAAAATCCTCTGAAGTAAAAGATGATTGCGGAGAAATTTGATTCGCACAAAAAAGCCCCGCCTAACCGCGGGCCTTTTTTGTGCTAGGATTAAGATATCTATGGCCTATATCCATGTGAAAGTTACCGCCGGCGCTCGCAAGGAGTCCCTGAAACAGAAGTCGGAAGACCATTTCGAAATTTCCGTTCGCGAGAAAGCGGAGCGCAATATGGCCAATACCCGTGTCATAGAAATTGTCGCCGCTCATTTCGGTGTGCCGGTTTCCGGTGTTCGAATAGTCAACGGCCACCATCACCCGAGCAAATTATTAGTGGTTGAAAATTAATTATAAATAATTTATTATAAAAATATGAAAAAATCCTTCGCAATATTATTGGTACTTTTAGTAATTGCAGGTTCTTACTACTTGATTTTCTTCAAGCAGGCTGCTGCGCCCGAGCCTGAGCTCGACGAGCCATATGCCTGCACTATGGACGCGCTCATTTGCCCCGATGGTTCTGCCGTCGGACGCACCGGACCTAAGTGCGAGTTTGCCGCGTGCCCCAATGTTCCGGTTGAGGATAGTGGGGATGTGAAAGTAGGTGAGACTAAAAATGTTAACGGCCTCAACATTACCGTGAACAAAATTGTTTCCGACAGTCGATGCCCGGCGGATGCTGTGTGTATCCAAGCAGGGAACATTGTGGCGAATGTCACCCTGAAATCCGACACTGACCAGGAAACCTTAAATCTGACAGACGGTGATGCTCCGAAAGCCTTCGACTCCTTCAAAGTGTCGCTTGTTTCGAGCGCGCCGTTTCCTCTCGCGAGCCAGCCCGTGCCACACGAGAACTACAAAGTCACCTTTAAGGTAGAAAAATTGTAAAAGCTACACCGCTTCCACTGGTGGGATTTCTAGGTGCTCTCTTGGCCCGATTTTCTTGTACGTGCTATAGACGAACATAAAGGCTACCAAGCAGAAGATTCCGGCGACGGTGAAAGGCAGACTGGTATTAAGTACGTACACCGCTCCACCTATCATAGGTCCCAATATCATAGAGAGCGACATGAAGGACGTCAGTATGCCCATCATTTCTCCTTGCTCCTTTTTATCCGAGAACCCTATTATCTGACTACTCATAACGACGCGGAGCGTGGAGTGCCCGAAGGCGGTGATGATAAGCCCAAGCATAAAGGCGAATTTGAAAGGCAGCGCCATAGCGAAGTATCCGAGAGCGAAAGGGATGAAAATCCACAGGAGTAAAAATGATTCTTTGAAATATTTTAGCCAGACTTTATGAATGAGTACAGCTTGGTTCAGTGCGAGGATGACACCCATAAGCGCCATAAGTAACCCGGAAGCTATTACACCCCAAGCAAACATTCTATTGATATACAGGGCGAAGATGGATTGGTTGAGAGAGATAGCGATCCCGAAGAAGAGCCAAGCCATATACAGAGGCAAGACTTCTTTATTGGCGAAAGCTTTCACAATAGGCGCGAACGGGTTTATGGAAATCTTCTTTGTACTCCTGTTCTCCTGATGGTGCGTTTCTGGCAAGAAGAAATATGCGAGGACAGTGTTCACTGTGGCGAGAATGCCCACGACCACGAAAGGCAGCCGCATATTGAAGCCGGAGAGAAGCCCTCCGACGACGGGTCCGATGATGAACCCGATGCCGAAAATAGCGCCGATGAGGCCCAAGTTCTTAGTGCGTTCCGCCGGAGTCTTCGACATATCAATCAGATAATTTTGCGCCGTAGAAATATTCCCCGCAGCCGAACCGTCAATTATTCTCCCGAGGAAAAGCCCCCAGATACTGTTTGAGAAAGCGAAGATGAGCCAGCCCAGGGCACTCGAGGCGAGGCTTATGAGCAGCACGGGTCGGCGGCCTTTCCGGTCGGATAGCATCCCCAATATCGGCGCACTGAAAAATGCGAAGAGCGAGAACACTGCGAAGAGTAGCGTCACCACGAAGTCTGACACTTGAAATGATTCTACATAGAAGGGGAGAATAGGCACCACGAGCCCTATTCCCAGCACATCTAGGAACACCGTCGCGAGTATTATTGATTTCGGGGATATCTTGAATTTGTTTGTACTTTCTTCCATCTATTTAATTTAGCACATTTTTTGTGCTAAAATGACAATATTACTACTTTAACCTATATATTATGTACTTTTATTTAATTTTCGGGTTTTTAATTCTTGTGGTTTCGAGCATTCGCCAGATTAATCAGTACGAGAAAGGCGTGAAGTTTACCCTCGGTAAGTTTAGCTCCTTGATGGAGCCCGGCTGGCGGATTGTGTGGCCGGTTATTCAGTCTTACCAGAAAGTGGACGTGAGAATAAAAGCGGTAGATGTGCCGGACCAGAACGCCATAACTCGCGACAACGTCACCGTGAAGGTCAACGCTGTCATTTATTACAAAGTCAGCAACGCGGACAAGGCAGTGATAGAAGTGGAGGATTTCCGCTACGCAATTTCTCAGTACGCTCAGACCACTATGAGAAATATTGTGGGAGAAGTCACATTAGACGAGCTCCTTTCAAGCCGAGATAAAATCGCCGAGAGAATTCGAGAGATTGTGGATCAAGAGACAGATGCTTGGGGCCTCAAGGTCAACAACGTCGAGCTTAAGGATGTAAGCCTCCCTCCGGATATGGAGCGCACCATAGGCAAGCAAGCCGAAGCCGAGCGCGAGAAGCGAGCCGTGATAATTAATTCTGAAGGAGAGCTTGCCGCGTCGCAGAACATTGCCAAGGCAGCCGAGATGCTCGCGACCACTCCGGGAGCGCTTCACTTGCGTACCCTGCAGTCCATCAACGATATGTCTTCCGACCAGAGCAACACCGTAGTCTATATGGTGCCCGTAGAAGCGCTGAAGGCTCTCGAAGGTTTGGCGAAGAAATAAAAGTTACAAACACAAAGCGCCCCGGCTTTCGCCGGGGCGCTTTCATTTTTCCTTTCCCCCTAAATATTTTCCAAATATTTTTTATATTGCAGGAATGTATCGCGGTTAGTTGTCTTTTCACGTACTTTGTTTTCTAGCGTGGAGATAAATTCGTTCACTACCGCGCCATCGACTTCATCAGATTCCCGGGCGAGTAAAAGCATAGTTAGAAATTGTTCAAAGCGATCTTTGTCGGTGCTATCGAGTGCTCGCGCAAATTCCATGTCGAGCGCTTTGGCGCCCCGTTGCAGAATGTCACCCAAGAATGAATTTAGACGGTCTTTTTTTATCGGGTCCTCCACAATTTGCTTTTTTCGTCTTTCTATCTCCACTTGTCCTAGCACTTGGCCCGCGGGCGCGTGTTCTCCTTGTCTGTTTCCCGGCCCTTCTTTCATGTTTACCATGGTTTGTATAATAACATATATAAATTCTTTCATGTGTTAGGATAACGGGATGAGAGTCTGGGACATACATCCGAAACATTTGTGCCGCAAGCACTTGCTCGCGGAGCACCGCGAGCTCCACGGCCTTTGGAATATTTTAACCAAGCATAAAGCTCGGGGCGGGTATTCGCGGCATCCGGAAACTTTGCGCTGGGTAGGGAAGGCGAAAGCGCTTTTCCTCCGTCACGAAGCATTGGTAAAAGAATTTTCCGCTCGCGGGTATTCCCATCACACTCCGCTAGATAGAAAGCTCGCGACGGGCTCCGGCAGTCAGAAAGTTTTCATACACACACTAAAAGAACAAAAAGTAATCCTCAAAAACAAGCTCTGCGAGTGTCTTTTGCATCTATAATCAGCCGATTGAATTTACGGTTGGGTTGGAGTATTATGTACGTAATACATTACGTACATGCCTACACGCAAAACCGGACAAACAAATATAAGAAAAATAACCAAAGTGGGCAAAGCTTCGCTTGGTATTACTCTGCCGATAGACCTAGTCCGGAAGCTCAAATGGCGCGACAGACAAAAAGTCGTCGTTGTCGCCAAAGGCAAAACTTTAGTGATTAAGGATTGGAAGAAATGAAAAATGAGGGAATTCGCAGCTTGCGGGAATAAGTTTTTATGCCCCTTTTCAATGATTTAAATTTGAAAAATTGGAAAGACTCCGAAATCTTGACGGATAGTTTGTGGATTATTAACGAGAGAGACAAAAGTGGCAAACATAGCAATTTTTATCATGGAAATTTTGTTCCCCAAATTCCTCGGCAATTAATTGCTAGATATACCAAGAAAAATGAAATTATTTTTGACCCCTTTGTGGGTAGCGGGACTACTGCCTATGAGGCGGAAAGTGCGCAAAGGCATTTTATAGGAATAGATATCCAACCCAATCTTGTAAATCATGTAAAAAGTAAGGTAGACAACACAAAATATTTTTCTGAAATAATATTAGGAGATAGTACCAAAAAAGTAACTTTTGAAAAAGTCAACACTTTACTAAAGAGCAAAAAAAGTACTAATGTTCAGTTCGCTATTTTACATCCTCCCTACGCCGACATAATCAAGTTTAGTAATTTAAAAGAGGATTTGTCTAATGCAAAATCCCTTAAGGAATTTTTAGATGGATTTTCTCGGGTTTTGATTAATACTCTAGAAATATTAGAAAATGGGAGATATTTGGCAATAGTGATTGGAGATAAATATACTCAGGGAAAATGGATACCTTTAGGCTTTTATTGCATGAATGAAGCTCAAAAATTGGGCCTTACTCTTAAAAGTGTTATCATTAAGAATATGGAAGGAAATCGCGCCAAGCAGAATAAGGAGGGTATCTGGAGATATCGAGCGCTAGCGAGCGATTATTACATTTTTAAGCACGAATATATTTTTATTTTTAAAAAATAATTTTTTATGGCAACAATAAGTATTCGAGATGTCAATTTTATAAAGTTAAAATCCCTAAAGAAGGCAGACCTCAGCAAATTCTGTGCTCTTTACTCGATTCCTTTGTCGGGAGGTATCGGAGATACTATCAAAAATATTCTCCACGCTACTGACAAGGGAATAATTTCAACAGAAAAAATAAATGAATATATAAAAAACTTATATTTAGAAATCCGTAAAGAACAAATTGATTTAACTGGAGCTACCCATGAAGAAATCGTTAATCAGTTAAATTTAGTCGACTCTCATATTTGGGGAATGGTTCAAGGAAAAGCCGATGCTTTTATTCAATCTAATTATGTAAGAAAATTTTTTAAATTTGACGATATCGTAAAAGCGATGAGGAAATCTCTGTTAAGCGCAATGGAGGCTTACACCTTGTGCAGTTGGTATAATCACTGGAGCACGGTATTTTTGGAAGATCTAATTTGCCTTAACTTCAACGTTGTTCCAATAATCAAAAAAGTAAAAGGAGTAGATGTCATTTGGAACGAGCAACCAGTAGATATTAAAGCCACCAATTTACCAAAGGAATGGTTTCGCGATGGTTATACTGTTGATGATGCAATTAGAAATCCGGTTAAGGCGTGCGAATATTTGTATACCTATCAAGGTGCCGAACGTTTTGGAAATGAAAACAGATTTTTTGTTATTGTTCACGACAGAGCTAGTCCTAGAGATAGTTGGAAAATAAAAAGAGATTATTCTTTAGTAAAAAAAGCAGTGACAGATTTCTTTGCTCAAAACTTAGAACTTGACCCAATAAGTTTTACTTTTGGCCCTAAAAAGATTCCACATATGGCGCACGCAAAAATGATGTTTATTATAAAATAATATGAATTACATAGGCTCAAAATTATCATTATTGGAATTTTTGGAAAAGTCCATTGAAAAGGTAGTTGACAAGAACTCCCGGGTTTTTTGCGATTTATTTGCAGGGACAGGTGTCGTTGGGGCTCACTTTAAAAGAAAAGGATACAAAGTTATTGCGAATGATATTCAGTATTATAGTTATGTTTTAAATAGACATTATATTGGAAATCACAAAGAATTACCTTTTAATAATTTGGTAAAAAAAATTCTAGAACTTAAAGAAATCAAAATTCAGGATAGAAAAAAGTTTGTTTGTAGTTACCTTTCAGAGATAAAGGGTAAAAAGGGTTTTATTTATAAAAATTACTGCTTAGGGGGAACGAAAGAAGGGAGGGAGGGTCGGTTGTATTTTTCGGATGAGAATGGAATGAAATGTGACGCTATTCGACAGAAAATAGAAGAATGGAAAGAAGAAAAATTAATTTCAGATAATGAATATTATTTTTTGGTAACTAGCCTGCTTGAATCCATTGATAAATACGCCAATACCGCTTCCGTGTATGGCGCTTTCCTCAAGAAGTTGAAAAAGAGTGCTCAGAATAGTCTTGAGTTAAAACCCGCGAACCTTATAATCAATGACCAAGACCACGAAGTTTTTAACGAAGACATTTTAAAAGTGGTGGAAAAAACCAAAGGAGATATATTATATCTAGACCCCCCTTACAATCACCGCCAGTATGCCACTAATTATCACCTACTGGAAACTATCGCAAAATATGATAGCCCCAAAATTCATGGCAAGACTGGATTAAGGGAATATCAGTCCCAAAAGTCTCCATTTTGCTCCAAAACACAAGCTAAGAAAGCTTTTAAAGAATTATTATCTAAAGCCCAAGCAAAATACATATTTTTGAGTTATAGCAACGAAGGAATAATAACCCCCGGGGAAATTAAAGAGATAATGAGCGAGAAAGGGAAGTATGGCTATTTTACGCAAGAATATGGAAGATTCAAGGCTGATAGCAACAAAAACAGGAAACATAAAGCAGAAAAAACAGTAGAATATTTACATTACGTGATTTGTAACTAACATGGATGAAATAATTTACATTTTAACTAATGAAGCAATGCCGGATTATATAAAAATCGGCAGGACTAATGACATCGAAAGAAGGGTGAAAGATTTGGACTGGACTAACACACCTCTACCCTTCGAATGTTATTACGCAGCAAGAGTAAAAAATGTAAACTTCGTAGAACAGCAACTATTTCAAGTTTTTGCAGACCAAAGAGTTAGATCTAACCGAGAATTTTTTAGAGTAAATCCCGAAAGAGTTATTGCTGCAATAAAAATGGTTCAGGTTGAAGAAGTTACTCCAAAGAAAACACTTCCTGATTTACCTGGAGTTAAAGAAGAGTTTGAAAAAATAAAAGAACACAGAAAGAGGTTTAATTTTATTGCCGCTAAAGTTCCCATTGGAGCAGAATTGTCTTTTATAAGAGACCAAAGTATTAAAGCAAAAGTAGTCGACAATGGAACTATTGAGCTAGGAGGGGAAATCATGAGCTTATCTGCGGCTGCAAAAAAACTTTTAAATAAACCTTGGCCAGCCCAAGGTCCTATTTACTGGATTTACGAAGACGAAACTTTAGACGAGAGAAGGAGGCGAATCGAAGAAGATGAAGAATAAAAAATGACAAAAACTTCAAAATGGGGAATGTTAATAGCATTTGGATTGACGATGTTTTTATTTGGCATGGGACTGGGGACTAGAATCTCAAACGATAACTGGAACGAAGCTATGTTACATACATTCGTAGAAATGCAAGGCAGATAAGTATTTCATGATAAAAAATTTTAAAAATCCTTATTTTATTTTAGCGGTGCTATTTTCCGTTACTGTTATTTTTGATTTTCTTATATTCATTCAAGCGCTAGTGTATGGTACTCCTATACATCCCCAGCTTAAACAACATTTTTATATGAATCCCCCAGTAATGCTGTTTTTGTGGTACATGTTTTTAAAAAATAAATAAAAAATATGCCAAAACATTTCAAAAATTCCGGGAACATTATGATAGGCCTCTTGATTCTTCTCGGCACGATGATTTTCGGCGCGAGCTCCGCCCCCGCCCCCCAACCTTATATTTCCACCCCTGAAACCCCCACCTCCGAAACCCCAACTGCCCCAAGCCCAACTCCCTCAACCCCAACTGCCTTAACCCCCACCTCGACATTCTCACATTCTCAAGAATATGAGAATGTCGTCGCCAAGGCGCAAGGAGAAAATGTTGTAAATTTTGAAACTGCTAAAGTCGCGCGAGTGGTAGATGGCGACACGATTGAGCTTGAGGGAGGGGAGAAGGTGCGCTACATCGGCATCGATACGCCGGAGACGGTGGACCCGCGCAAGCCCGCGCAGTGTTACGGCGCCGAAGCGAGCGCGAAAAACAAAGAACTAGTTTTAGGTAAAACCGTCCGACTCGCGAAAGACGTAACCGACAAAGATAAATATGGCCGACTCTTGCGCTACGTGTACGTGGGTGATGTTTTCGTAAACCTGGCGCTCGTCGAAGGTGGCTACGCTTTTTCATACAGTTATCCGCCGGACATCGCGCACCAGAGCGACTTTGTCGCCGCCGAACAGTCGGCACAGGCCAAGGATGCCGGCCTCTGGGGCGCCTGCACGACACTTTTGAATAATACAAATTCCCGAAGCTCGGCTATCACGGCACCCGTAGTCTCACCAGAGCCGGCACAAAATGGCTGCGCCATCAAAGGCAACGTGAGCTCCACTGGCGAGAAAATTTATCACGTGTCGGGGTGCGGCTCGTATGCAAAGACGGTGATAGATGAAAGCAAAGGCGAAAAAATGTTCTGCACTGAAGCGGAAGCTACAGCCGCCGGCTGGCGCAAAGCCCAGAACTGTCCCTAGTCCACGCACTTAAAAACTGGAGCTAGGATAATGTTATAATTTTTATATGTCGACAAAAACTTTAATCTGGATTGGCATGATTGTAGGCTCCACTATCGGAAGCTTTATTCCGGCTCTATGGGGCGCCGGGACCTTTTCCTTCTCGTCGATTATTTTTAGCTCCTTGGGCGCCCTCGCCGGAATTTACCTTGGTTTCAAGTTAGGCAACTAGCCCCGACAAACAACTCTCCACCCCACCTCCTCAAAAAATAAACCCCACCCCACCGCTTTCACCCCAGCTACTTTACTTTACTAAACTACTTTACCCAACTAAAGTATACGTACGTCCGGTTTCGGATGGGTTTCGGACGTCCAACGTCCGAATTAGCTTTTGCAAAGCTATAAAATCCGGAGTACTATTAATACTATGATTAAAGACTACATCGCATACATAAAAGACAATCCGGAGAACTTGTGGTTTAAGCGCAAACTTTTTGGCTGGGGCTGGGTGCCTGTACGCTGGCAGGGATGGGTAGTGGTACTCATCGGCTTAGCATTTGCCGCCTTTGGTTTTTATGTCGGGCAGACAGATGATGCTCCCGGAGCCTCGCTATTGGGAATCATTCTCATGCTCGGCTTCATTTCCTATTTCGGTTACAAGAAAGGAGAGAAGCCCCGCTGGCAATGGGGCTTGCCAAAGGACAAAAACTAAACTTCTTTAGTTTTTCCTACTTGGCAAGAGACGGAGCCATAATAATAAATTTATGATTTTAATTGACGTGAGAACAAAAGGGGAATATGACGCCGGGCATGCGGAGAATTCGATGCTGTGCGACATCATGGAAATGATGGCGGGGAAGTTTCCCGATGTGTCAAAAGACGAAGAGATAGTCCTCTGTTGCGAATCCGGTAACAGGGCAATGATGGCAAAGACCTTGATGGAGAGGGCTGGCTTTACTAACGTCACCAACGGCGGCTGTGTGGAGAACTTCATGTAATAGTGCTACCTTTCCCTGGTGTACGTAATGTATTACGTACATAAAAAAAATGTATTATTTATATATTCTAAAATGTGCAGATGGAAGTTTATACACGGGAATCACTACCGATTTGAAAAGGCGGGTGGGCGAGCATAATGGCGAGGGCGGGAGCAGGGCCGGCGCGAGGTATACTGCCTCGCGCCGGCCAGTCAAAATTGTGTATTCTAGGGTCATAAAGGACCGATCCGAAGCAACAAGAGAGGAAGCACGAATTAAAAAATTAACTCGTGCGGAAAAACTGTTGCTTGTATCTAGTCGCGCTTAGCGGACGGTTGCGCGACATGATTTCGCAAAATCAAAAAATCGTTCCACCGTCTCCCGCGAGGAGGTCAGAATAAAATCCCTGTCTCGCGCACAGAAACTTAATTTGATTAAAGGGCATTTATCATAGATAATAAGTAGGTAATTATTCATTCATTAATTCGTCTACTTGAGTATGGCTAAAAATAAACAAATTTTAATATATACAAACATCGCCTTCATAGTGGCTTTGTTTTTTAGTAATTTGCCAGTCGCCCTTGCGGCCACAAGTGTAAGCACGGCTGATATTGAAATTGCCGGCTGGATACCATACTGGAGCATAGTGGCTGGAGCAAAGGACGCAGAGACTCACATAGACGCGTTAGACATACTTCACCCCTTCGGCTATTCGGTAAAGACAGACGGCACATTGAGCGATTTGGCAAAAGTAGATAAGAAGAATAGTGATTTGACGGCGAGGGCTGCCTGGCAAAGCCTTTTCAGCTTGGCTCGAGATAAAGATGTAAAAATAGTGCCTACGGTGATGTGGTCTAGTGGCGCGGACATTGAAAAAATATTAAGTAGCAAGAGTGCTCGCAAGAAACACATAAAAGCTATTACAGACTTGGTGAAGAAAGAGAAATTCGATGGCGTAAACATTGACTATGAGGGCAAGCTTGTCGCCACGAAGGATGATTTCCCAATTTTTCTAAAAGAACTTAAGAAAGCATTAGGGAAGAGTAAAATTTTGACCTGTGCCATAGAAGCCCGAACCCCACCCGAATCCTTGTATCGCGTTGTGCCAGAAAATCTGGAATACGCGAATGACTACAAGCAAATAGGCAAGTACTGCGACCAAGTCGAGATAATGACTTACGACCAGGGACGGGCAGACTGGAAACTGAATGAAGCAAAATCTGGAACTCCGTATCGCCCTGTGGCAGATACAGACTGGGTGCGTAAAGTCGCCGAGTTTGCACTTGAAGATATTCCAAAAGAAAAAATAGTTCTCGGGGTAGCGACTTACGGAGGGGAATATGAAGTTTCCGTTTCTCCGAATTTGTTCAGTGCGTATAAAAAAGTACAATCCGTAAATAATCCATATGCTCTACAGGTGGCAGAAGCTTATAAAATTACTCCGCTTAGAAATAAAGCGGGTGAGTTGAGTTTCTCATATCTTCCATATAACGGCACCCCAGAGAGAGCGGCGCTCACGGCGATGTTGCCCAAACTTACTGTCCCTGCCGGCACGCAGAGCGGAGACGTGGTTGCGCAAAAAGCTCTGGCATATGCGAATGCAACCGGGAAATCTACCAAATTTAATATGCTCTGGTGGAGCGATGCTCAAGCGATAAAGGACAAGATAGATTTAGTAAGCGAGCTCGGCCTCAAGGGTATTGCTCTGTTTAAGATTGACGGAGAAGCGGATGCTGCCATGTGGACTGTCATAAATCAGCCCTAAGTTCGGCATATTTAGGCGTCACAAGACGCAAATTTTTATAATTTTATGAATAAATATAACAAAGGAAATATCGTAGGAATAGTATTACTGGTCTTGGCGTTCATTGCGCTTTTGTGGTTCTTCAATGCCGGCAAGGCCATAGTTTTAAGTAGGCCCAATCCGAATACCATCACCGCCTCCGCTGTTAATTATGATTATACGAATATGCAGGGTATGGCCTATCGACCCACTAATGCTTACGTAACGATTCCTATCGCGAGCTCTTCAAGCGCATCAAATTATTCGACTTATTACCCATCGAATAATTATCCCCGCAACACTTATACACAGCCTGTATACTATCCGCCTTCACAACCCTCGTATCCGCAACAAGGAGGTTGCTATGTCGGAGGCTGTAGCAATCAAATTTGTTCCGACCAACCGAGCGCAATTTCAACTTGCGAGTATCGACCGGAATATTCGTGCTATTCTCAAGCTGGTGTATGCGAAAGGCAAGCCAGTGGGCAGTGCGGTTGGAGCCTAACCCCACAATTTTATTCTTGCACCCAGAATGCGCGTTAACTTATAATTAAGTATATGAAAACATTTACAGCAGTTTTAGTACTTGTGCTTATCGGGTTCGCTATTTGGTGGTGGGGCGGTCGTAGCGTACAAGCGCCTGTTGTGGAAGACCAGACTCCGGTTAATCTCTGCTTTGCTAAATACAAAGAGTCCGCGGATACGGGCTTTCAAGATAAATATACTTTACGAATGACACTCGCTGGGGATAAGGCTTCCGGTGAGCTTAAACTTCTGCCTGCAGAGAAAGATTCATTAGTTGGGAAATTCGAAGGCACAGTGAGTGCGGTGGACGCTACCAGCATGACTCGCAGTGTGAAATCCTTCTGGGATACTGTGGGCGAGGGGATGACCACTAAACAAGAACTTGAAATAATTTTCGGCGAGGGAAAGGCAAATATAGGATTTGGTGAAATGACAGATCGTGGTGACGGAGTGTACGTTTACAAAGACCGTACTAAGGTTGACTATACTTTTGAACTTACGGACACGGACTGCAGTGAGCTCGACGAGAGAGAAAGCGTTGAGCAATACTTAAAGAAGAACATAGCCACACTGTCGCCCACAGCTCCGGTGCTCGGAGGCAATTGGTATGTGGTCTCTACTGTGCTCGACATTACAAAGGACGCAGGAACTGTCACTTATGAAGACGGTCACGTCCAAGAAAAAAGAAATTTATCCTATGTTTTAAACGAGGGCGGGGAAGTCGAGAGTCTAACTATCGAGTAGGCGGTGGTCAATCGTTGTGCTATAATAATAAGATTAACATTAATGCGATAAGCAATATAACCATATGGCAGCATTACAAGCATTGTGTATGAAGTGCAGGACAAATAATAAGCCAACGATGAGAGAGATGACGAATCCGGTTGTTTCCAAAAACGACAAAGGTAGATATTCTGCGAAGGGCACTTGCGCCGTTTGCGGAGGCAATATGTTTAAATTTATGTCCGAGGCAGATGCCAAGGCAATGATGTAAAGAATTCAAACTCCGGCGAAAGCCGGAGTTTTGTTTTTAGTTGTAGTATAATTAATATATGGAAAACAAATCATCCCGCTTCCTGTTTTGGTTGCTTGGAATATATGCGGTGCTTTTTACGGTGCTAGCTTTTAATCCGATTGACCGCAAGACTTGGTTTGTAGAAAATCTAACTGTTTGGATTATCGTGGCTGTCATCCTCATTCTCTATGCGCTGAAAATAAGATTTTCAAACACAGCCTACGCGTTTATGTTTGTACTCATATATCTCCACACCATCGGCGGGCATTATACTTTTGCTCTCGTGCCTTTTGATTGGTTCTCGGATATTTTCGGATATTCCAGAAATCATTATGACCGCATTGCGCATTTCTCTGTAGGCTTTTATGCTTTTGCCGTTGCCGAGTGGCTTTATGTGAAAAAGATGGTTTCCAATAAATTTCTTCTTTTTACTTATCCTGTTTTTGTGATCGCGACTATCGCTATGAGCTATGAACTAGTAGAATGGATCTATGCAGCTAAAGCGACCAATGTCGTTGACGCTATGAATTATCTCGGTAGCCAGGGTGATGTCTGGGATGCGCAACGCGACATGCTCGCCGATACGCTCGGAGCACTTACTGCCACGATTGCATTTTTCACAGTTCACAAATTGTGGACCAGGAAATTGGAGAAATAAAGTAAGGTTTGCTTTTGGGTATCGGGGGGGGGTAGAATTAAAGAAATATGAAAAATAGAAAAATATTTAAATACAAACTACTGGGGATTTTATTACTGACAACTTTTTTGATTCCGCTATTTTCTTTTGCGGATGATGTGACATACAGTTGGGCCAAAGGGATGGGAGGAACAGGAGCAGACTACGCTCAGGACGTGTTTGTTGATACTAGTGGCAACGTATATACCACGGGATATTTTGCTGGCACCGCTGACTTTGATCCAGGTGCCGGAACTTCTAATCTAACTTCTGCCGGATCTGATGACATTTTTGTCAGCAAACTCGATACTTCCGGCAATTTTGTTTGGGTAAAACAATTTGGAGGGACGAGTTCTGATCGGGCAAACTCAATATCTGTGGACAGTAGTGGCAATGTATATACCACGGGATATTTTGCTGGCACTGCCGATTTCGACCCAGGTGCCGGAACTTCTAATCTAACTTCTGCTGGGAATGCCGACATTTTTGTCAGCAAACTCGATACTTCCGGCAATTTTGTTTGGGTAAAACAACTTGGAGGGACAAATACAGATAATGCAAACTCAATATCTGTGGACAGTAGTGGCAATGTATATACCACGGGATATTTTGCTGACACCGCCGACTTCGACCCAGGTGCCGGAACTTCTAATCTAACTTCTGCTGGAGCTCAAGATATTTTTGTCAGCAAACTCGATACATCCGGTAACTTTGTTTTGGTAAAACAATTCGGAGGAACAGGAGGAGACTATGCTCAGGATGTGTTCGTCGACTCTAGTGGCAATGTATATACCACGGGATATTTTGCTGACACCGCCGACTTCGACCCAGGTGCCGGAACTTCTAATCTAACTTCTGCTTCTGTTGGAGTTTTTGACATTTTTGTCAGCAAACTCGATACTTCCGGCAATTTTGTTTGGGTAAAACAATTTGGGGGCACAGGGGAGGATAGGGCAAACTCAATATCTGTGGACAGTAGTGGCAATGTATATACTACAGGATATTTTAGAGAAACAGTCGACTTCGACCCAGGCGCCGGAACTTCTAATCTAACTTTTGCTGGAGCTGATGACATTTTTGTCAGCAAACTTGATACTTCCGGCAATTTTGTTTGGGTAAAACAACTTGGAGGGACGGGGAATGAAAGGGCAAACTCAATATCTGTCGACACCAGTGGCAATGTGTATACCACCGGATATTTTTATGCTACCGCCGACTTCGACCCTGGGGCTGGAACCTCAAACCTAACTCCTGTTGGGAATGCCGACATTTTTGTCAGCAAACTTGATACTTCCGGCAATTTTGTTTGGGGAAAACAATTGGGAGGAACGGATTTAGATACTGCAAACTCAATATATGTGGACAGTAGTGGTAACGTATACACTACTGGAAGGTTTAATGGTACCGCCGACTTCGACCCAGGTGCCGGAACTTCTAATCTAACTTCTGCTGGAGGTAACGACATCTTTGTCAGCAAACTAGTGTTTGTCTCCGACTCCACCGCCCCCACCGTTTCCACTTTGTCTCCCTTGGACAACGCCACAGGAGTCACCACTACAGCTAACCTCGTCATAACCTTTGACGAAGCCGTCGATCCCGAAGCTGGAGCAGACAACAATATCGTAATCTACAAAGGAAGTGATGATTCCGTAATTGAAACCATAGACGCTCAAGATGCAAAGGTAACTGGAGGAGGAACCACAACCATCACCATTAATCCAGCAGCTACACTTACAGAACAAACAGCCTACTACATCCAAATCGGAGCTGATGCTTTTGACGATGCAGCCTCTAATTCATACGCAGGTATAGCTGACACGACCTCATGGAGCTTTACTACAGGAGATTTCACCAATCCTACGGTCAGTACTCTCTCTCCACT
>JBAZRK010000004.1:0-14692 GCA_041663005.1 Minisyncoccota bacterium
ATCTAGGCGCGAATGGAAACCGTGCCGATAGTGTAATGGCACAAGATTGCTTGACTGTAAGAGGTACATCTCGAGCAGGTACGAAAGTAGAACATAGTGAACCGACCATACGTATTAGATGCGGTGGAAGATTAACGGATAAAAGCTACTCTAGGGATAACAGGCTAGTTCCGCCCAAGAGTTCATATCGACGGCGGAGTTCGGCACCTCGATGTCGGCTCACCTTAGCGCGGTGGTGGAGAAGCTACCAAGCGTTTGGCTGTTCGCCAATTAAAAAGGTACGCGAGCTGGGTTCAGACCGTTAAGATCATAATTTGTTTTGTGATTTTGACAGTTTGAACCCTCAGAGGAATCCAAAGAAATTTGGATCCCGACGTAAAAAGTCGGGACCCCGACCGAAGCGTCGGGGCTGTTTTAATCGAAATTAACCATGTTGGCATAATTAACTTATGTGCAACATCACGGCGGCGCTTTGTAGAAATACAAAGTGGCAAGCTAACTAATATCGGCGAAACCCCATGCGGGCAACGCCGAGGGAATACTTTACTAAACTAAAGTAGCCCGTAGAGACTGAATGTTAGCCAACTTAATTTAAGTTGATGTCACAGTCCGATCCCTCTAGCAATAGAGGTTCAGCTTAAATGCTGATATAAAACGTAGATGCGTGAGACAGGTTGGTCTCCTATCTACTGCACTCGTTGATTCTTGAGAAGATTTGCTCCTAGTAAGCCCGAAAGGGCTCATGCTACTTCACGAAGAGATTCGTGATGACAATGTGGCTAATAACGGTGAAGTCTTCACTAATGTTTCTTGTCTTAGAAAAGTAATATCATTCGATCCTTGATATTGCAATTCGCTTGAGGACCAGAAACATGGTAAGATAATACCGTGGGAAGTCGATCTAAAAATTTTGAGTTAGCATATATTGCAGGGTTTCTTGATGGCGATGGTAGCCTGATGCTTCAGCTTAAAAAGCGAAGCGACAGCAAACGAGCAATTCGTTTTATGGCAACCATTTGTTTTTATCAGGATACTCGGCACGAAAAGACTTTGCATTGGATAAAGAAGGTTTTGGGTATCGGTTATGTTTCCCGAAGGGGAGATGGAATGACCGAACTGCGAATAAACGGCTACAAGCAAGTGGAAAATATTCTTACAAGCCTGCTTCCATATATTCGCTTCAAAAAACTTCAAACTCGCGCTCTTGTAAAAGCGTGCGAAATATTATCTGAAACAAAGTTTAAGAAGCTAACCCAAAAGCAACTCGCAAAACTTGTCGACCTCATTTTAGTTATTCAAAGTGAAAACTATGTTACTAAAAAGAAGAAGACAAAAAAAGAATTGCTTGAAATTTTAGGTTTGACCCCGTAACGACTTGCTCTCTTGTAGAGAGCGGACTTGCATAAAGTTGAATCATTTCATCAGAAAATGACAGCTCGTGCTTGTAATACGCCAACATCCTCGCTCAAATTTTGAGACGGATGAAGATATAGTCTGCGCTCCTAGAAATAGGGGAATAAGTGACGAGAGGACCGGAGTGAACTGACCTCTGGTGTATCAGCTGTCCTGCCAAGGGCATTTGCTGAGTAGCTATGTCGGGAATGGATAACCTCTGAAAGCATCTAAGAGGGAAGCCAGCTTCAAGATTAGGAATCGTTATAGAACCGTGAGAGATGATCACGTTGATAGGCTTTAAGTGTAAGCGCAGTAATGCGTTGAGCTGAGAAGTACTAATGTTTCGATTCCTGTTAAGAAATTTGGAAATCACACCCCTACGAAAGTAGGGGACCAAAAAGTTTGCAAAATAAATTTTATTCGCGCTTGACCCTTCTCGGAGTACCGAGTGGGACTTACGCGACTCATAAAATATATTTTGCTCGTTTTTCAATCGAGTTTTCAGTGTTGGTGATTTGTCGCAAGGGCCACACCTCTTCCCATTCCGAACAGAGAAGTTAAGCCTTGTTGAGCCGATGATAGTCCTTTGGGGCAAAAGTAGGCTATCGCCAACACCGAGAACTTGATACTAGAACCCCGAAAGGGGTTTTTGTGTTGCACTTGCGATTACTGTATAATTATAATGTTATCAATTTAATCTAGAATTTATGGCAACAGAAAATGTGGTATTAATGAAACAAGCCAGAGAAACCTTGAGCGACAAATGGGGGCTAGCGGTGGGGATTACTACTATATATATGGTGATCACTATAGTTGTCGGCTCGCCGAAAGATATAGGCCCCGTGCTTCAGGCTATCATCGAGGGGCCGCTACAGTTTGGTTTGGCTATTTTTTCGTTGAGCTTAGTACGAGGTAAAGGCGTTTCCATCTCGCAGTTATTTGAAGGGTTTAACGACTTTATTCGAATCTTGGTGGCGTACTTACTTATGGGCCTCTTCGTTTTACTCTGGGCCCTGCTCCTTATCGTTCCTGGTATCATCGCGGCACTCGCGTACTCGCAGACATTTTTCATTTTAGTTGATGATAAATCCATAAGCGCTCGTGACGCCTTGAGGAAAAGTAAGTCGATGATGTACGGGCACAAAAAGAAATTATTTTATCTAGGACTTAGATTCTTTGGATGGTTTCTACTCGGGGTGCTTTCTTTAGGAATTGGCTTTCTCTGGATTCTACCTTACTTCTACGTAACTATGGCGAAATTCTACGAAGAAGTTTCGGTTAAAGCTCCGAAATAACTAGCGAATGAAACTTTTACTTACTTCGGGTGGAATAACGAATAAAACACTTGCCGATGCGCTGGTGGAGCTAGCGGGCAAGCCGAGAGAGGAGATAACACTCGCCTTTGTTCCTACTGCCGCAAACGCGAGCGATGCCGACAAGGTCTGGTTTATCGATAATTTGTACCAGCTCAAGCAACAGCAGTATAAGAAAGTAATGCTTGTTGAAATTTCAGGGCTACCGAAGAGCGTGTGGCAGCCGTGGCTTCTGTCCGCGGACATAATAGTCTTCTCAGGAGGAAGCACGCCGCACTTGATGTACTGGCTCGAAAAGTCGGGGCTTAAGGATTTGTTGCCAGAATTACTAAAAACAAAAGTGTACGTAGGGATAAGCGCCGGGAGTATTGTGACCGGCCCAACTCTCGCTACCAGCAATAAGGAGAAAAATATTTTATATAAAGAAAGATTCGGATACGCAACCAGCACAGGTCTCGGGTTGGTAGACTTCTCCATTCGACCGCACCTAAATTCCGAAACATCCCCGCACTCAAAAGAAGAACTGCTCGAACAAATTGCCAAAGAAATACCGCAAACTATTTATGGTCTAGATGACCAGATGGCCATAAAGGTGGTAGATGGCGAAGTAGAGGTAATAGGAGAGGGCAAATACGTGGTTTTCAATAAATAGTGATTTTGCTCAAATAAAGCCATATTATATGATCTTTTTTGGGCTTGACTTTTGCCTATAAAATGTGCTATAATTAATAGGAAGTATGTGAAGGGAGGGTGTATGAACGGAGACAAAGTTCTCGTGTTCATCCTTCTGGTAGCAGGGTTAGGACTCTTCCTGACCGGGTTCAGGTTTCTGAACCCCCTCGACACTATCTTCCGCCTGTGTTTTGGTGGAATGATTGTGACCGGGTCGCTGAGCTACCTGAAGTATCATCGCGCATAAAAGCGGCTGAGCTCGTGGGGTGAAGGGTCCGAAAGGAAACCTGCCTACGAGCTCTTACTACTTCTGGGCGTTTATTTTGTCTTATTTTTATGATACGATAGAGCTATGACTTGGGCTCTAAAACGGCAAATTTTTTACGTAATTATACTCATTTTATTTATCGCTGGATCCGGGTTTTTAATCCTTTATCCTAAATTCAACAAGGCTCCGACTTGTTCGGATTTCAGGCAAAATGGAGATGAAACAGGAGTTGACTGCGGCGGTTCGTGCTTGCGTGCCTGCGTAGCAGAGCTTGATGACTTGTCGGTGGTCTGGGCGCGTTCGTTCAAAGTTATCCCAGGGCGATACAATGCCGTAGCGTATGTTACCAACCACAATAAAAAAGCAGCAGTGCGGAAAATAAATTATCGCTTCCGTTTCGGTGATGCGAACAACGTATACATCGGCAAGCGCGAGGGGAGTACTTTCATTCCACCAGGCGGAAACTTCGCAATATTCGAGCCGGGGATTGACATAGGGAATTCCGTGCCGGTCTACACAACTTTTGAATTTACCAGCCCTCCTGAATGGTTGCAGGTGCCACAGGAGAAAATTAATCAGTTGAAAATTGCTGTTTCTAACTTAACGCTTAAGGACGAGACCACGGCGCCACGCCTCTCAGCCACAATCAAAAACAACTCTCTTTTCACTGTTAAGAATTTAGGAGTGGTGGCAATTCTCTATGAATCGAGCGGCAACGCAGTTTCTACCAGTCGGACATATCTGAATGAGCTTGCGCCACTCGAGATAAAAGATATAAATTTCACCTGGCCGGAAGCCTTCGGAAGCACTATCGTGGAGCAAGAGATAATTCCGATTTTTGATATCTTCTCCGCAAAATTGCAATAGATTATGGCAGAAAAAGTATTAAGCAGAATAGATTGGCTATTAGTTTTTTTCATTCTGCCCGTGATTGCCGGCGGCCTCGTGACTATGAAGTCCTTCGCTCTTACAGAAACATCCGCCGATTTCTTCAGCCGGCAGATTATTTGGGTGCTCATTTCATTCGGGGTTTTCGTCCTGTTTTCTTTTATTGACTTCCGCTTCCTTAAACGCACTGATGTTTTAGTATTTTTATTTTTATTTCTTTCTGGGGTACTTCTCCTGCTCGTGGCTATAAGTAACGTTGGTTCAGGGCCGAAAAGTTGGTATAACTTCGGACTGTTTTCTTTTCAGCCGGTGGACTTGATGAAACTTGTCCTTATCTTGGTCTTAGCGAAATACTTTTCCCGCCGACATGTCGAAATTCGCGACGTGAAGCACATATTTATTTCCGGAATTTACGCGCTGGTGCCACTCATTTTGGTTCTCCTGCAACCCGACTTCGGTTCGGCGATGATTATACTTTTCATCTGGTTCGGAATGGTGCTGGTGTCCGGTATTTCTAAAAAGCACCTTTTCTTGGTGGGGCTAGCCGGGCTTACTGTCTTGGCCGGTCTGTGGCTCTTCGTTTTCCAACCATATCAGAAAGCGCGCATCTATACATTCTTAAATCCTATGTCTGATATTCATAAAACTGGCTACAATGTTTTCCAGTCCACGGTAGCTGTGGGCTCGGGGCAGTTCACCGGCAAAGGGCTAGGGTTTGGCACGCAGTCTCGGCTTAAATTTCTGCCCGTGCCGCAGTCGGACTTCGTTTTCGCGGCGTACGCCGAGGAGTGGGGTTTCGTGGGCTCGGTTCTGATTTTAATTTTATATTGTCTTATTATCTGGCGCATACTTTATTCCGCGTCTCTAGGCGCTTCCAACTTCGAAATCCTTTTCGGCCTGGGCATAGCTATTTTCTTTATGGGGCATATACTGGTAAATATCGGTATGAACTTGGGACTTATGCCAGTGACCGGGATTCCGTTGCCCTTTATGAGCTATGGGGGTTCGCATCTTTTAGCGGAGTTTGCGGGCTTGGGGATACTAATGAGTATGAGGCGCTACGGTCGTTCTGCTCATCGAGATGATATGACCAATGAATTTGTCGGAGCCTGATAACTTTCCCCACAAGTCGGACTTGTGGAATACAAAGCAATGGAAACAAAAATTATAGATGGCAAAAAGTTAAGAAACGAAATTTTAGAAAAAGTGAAACAAGAAGTGACACTCTTGTCCTTCACGCCGGTTTTTTGCGATGTGCTGGTAGGTGAGGATAAAGTGTCGGCACAATACGTAGCGATGAAAGGGCGCACAGCGGAGTCCGTAGGCATAAAATTCCACAATGCGCATTTCGCTTCAGACATCGAAACAGGGGAGCTAGTTGCTGAATTAAAGAAATTAAACGAAGTGGAGAATATGTGCGGAATTATTGTGCAATTGCCGTTGCCGAAACATATCGATAAGGCGCAAGTATTCGAAGCCATTAACCCCCTACTTGATGTGGACTGCTTGGGGGCGAAAGCGAGTGAGAAATTTTATAACGGGGACACAAGCATTGGCTTTCCTACCGCGCTTTCGTGTATGGTGCTCCTTGATTCAATAAACATAGATTTGAACCCCTCGACCTCGCTCGGGGCAAGCAAAAAGATTGTAGTACTCGGGCAGGGGATGCTGGTGGGTAGGCCTGTGACGGCGCTACTTCGTTTTAGGAACTTGTCTCCCATTACTGTCGACATAAATACCCTGAACAAAGAAGACATAATCAAAGATGCCGATATTATAATTTCTGCCACTGGCCAAGGGCAATATTTAACCGGCGAAATGATTAAATCTGGCGCGGTCATCATAGACGCCGGCACTTCGGAATCCAATGGCTCGATAGTGGGCGATGTAAATTTAGAATCAGTCAAAGGAGTGGCGAGCTACGTTTCTCCTGTCCCTGGAGGCGTGGGCCCGGTCACGGTGGCGATGCTTTTAAAAAATGTACTTACAGTAGCTAAGAAAAAATAGATGACAATAATCTTAAGCTACATTTTTTATTTTATAGCCTCGACCACATCGTCGCTTCAGCGAAGGTGGCTTTTTCGGGGGAGAGAATACACTACGCCCGAGCAAATAACCTTCACTTTTCAGTGCATTTTGTTTTTGTTTTTAGGCAGTTTGTTTTTCCCTTTTTTCAGTAAATTTTATATTGCTGGAGACTATTCCTACCTTATTTTTCTTGCCTTAATCTGTGGCGCCTTCGGCGCCTTCGGAAACATTTTGCAATATCTTGGGCAGAAGCACCTGGACGCCGGCGAGATGAGTATTGTTTGGAACATCTACACCCCGGTAACAATTTTCTTGTCTTCTATTTTGATACACGAGGGCTTGACCCCACTTCAAATCCTGGGGACACTGCTCTTACTTATCTCCATATTCATAATCTCGAAAAAGCACCACCAAGGAGGTTTCCGTTTCAATAAATATTTTCTATATGTGATCTTGGGTGGTGTCCTGATGGGGGTACTCCTTGTCGCTGAACGGGCACTCCAGAAGACTACAGGGTTTTCAGCAGGAGTAATGATTTCCTGGGGGGCTCAGGTGTTGGGCTTAGGTGTTGCAAGCTTTTTTTTAGGGAGCAGAAAGACTTCTTATACCAAAACAGAAATTATTACCACCGGCGGTTTGCAGTTTTTACAAGCCCTATCTTATGTGGTACTGGTCTGGGTGGTGGGTAATTTAAGCATCGTGACTTCGGTGACTACCTTCAAGGTTGTAATCGTATTTATTGCCGCCGCCATATTTTTGAAAGAAAGAGAAGATGTCGGGCGGAAGATTCTAGGCTGTATAATTGCCCTGATTGGCCTACTGCTAATGTGATAGAATAACAATATGAACAACGCGATTTTTTATTTCTTTTTTAGTTTATCTCATCAGTCTACACTGCTCGACAATGTGGTGATTTTTCTCGCCCATTACCTACCGTTCCTTGTCGTGTTTGCTGCTTTTGTTTATCTCGTGTTTTACCGCAAATCTTTACGTGAGTTTATTGTTGTATTTTTTTCGGCAGGGGTCGCGGTATTGATATCGAAGTTTATTTTAAAAATATTAGTCCATTCTGCACGTCCGCCGATAGCTTTGCCAGGTGTGCAGAGCTTGCTTACAGAAACGTCTTACGCTTTTCCTTCTGACCACGCGACTTTTTTTATGGCTCTGGCGGTAGCTTTGTTTTTCGTGAATAAAAAAGTTGGGTGGTGGTTTTTATTTGCGGCTTTACTCATTGGGTTTTCTAGAATTGCCGTTGGTGTGCATTTCCCGATAGATATTTTAGGCGGTTTTGTGCTCGGGGCAGGGATTTCATACTTAGTTGCATATTTCGCGAAAAATGTATAAAATGGCTCTGCACTAAACTGATATGCTTAAGAAGATAATTTTATCGTTATTTATATTAATTCTCGGCGCCGGCATAGGTTTTTTCGTATATAAATCCGAGCCTAAGCTCAACAAGAACTTTCAGACCGAAAGCGCTTTTTTGAAAAAATATCCCTTCAGGCTTGGGCTCGATCTTTCGGGTGGTAGCCACCTGATTTACAATGCTGACGTATCAGCCATTGCCGCTGGTGAAGTTAATGATTCAATGGAGGCGCTTCGTGATGTTATTGAACGCCGAGTAAATATCTTCGGTGTTTCTGAGCCGGTGGTACAAGTGCAGCACGGCGGATTTGTTTCTGGGGAAGGCGAGCAGCTTATTGTTGATTTGCCAGGAGTCACTGACGTGGAAGAAGCCAAGAAGATGATAGGCCAGACTCCGTCGCTCCAATTTAAAACCGAAGCCCCCGAAGGTACACCAATCAAAGTGAAAGCTGGTCCCGATGGCAAAGTGGATTTGTCCGGAATAAACTTGGGTCAACCACAATACATCGACACAGAACTTACCGGACGATATCTCAAGCGTGCGACACTACAGTTTGACCAGAATACCCGCGAACCTATAGTTGGCCTCCAGTTTAACGATGAAGGAACGAAGTTGTTCGCTCAAATTACCAAGGCAAACATAGGTAAAACAGTAGCTATTTACCTAGATGGATTTCCTATATCTTCGCCGACTGTTCGAGAGGAAATTCCTAACGGCCAGGCCGTAATTTCGGGCAATTTCACCCCCGTAGAGGCCAAGCAATTAGTCGGACGACTTAACTCAGGAGCTTTGCCTGTACCAATTTCTCTGGCTTCCCAGGCGCGTATTGGAGCGATATTAGGAGACAGTGCAGTGAATGCCGGGGTTAAGGCCACCGCAGTCGGATTCCTGCTTGTAGCAATTTTCTTAATACTCTGGTACCGCCTACCTGGACTTATCGCGGCTGTGTCTTTGTGTATTTTCATAGCCACAATGCTAGCACTCTTTAAGCTTATGCCAGTTACTCTAACCGCTGCCGGTGTCGCAGGCTTTATAATTTCTATTGGTATCGCCGTTGATGCCAACGTGCTCATTTTCGAAAGAGTTAAGGAGGAAATGCGCGCGGGTGGTAATGTTTCCGGCTCAACTTCTGCGGGATTTACCCGAGCTTGGATGTCTATTCGGGACTCGAACATTTCAAGCCTTATAACAGCAGTCATCCTCTTCTGGTTTGGAACATCTCTCATTAAAGGTTTCGCCCTGACGCTCGGTATGGGGGTTTTAGTCTCAATGCTTTCTGCTATTGTCATTACTAGAATTTTCCTTAAGACATTTGGGTTTATCGGGGAAGGGAAATTCGCGCGCTTTTTATTCGGTAGTGGTATCAGCAAATAAAATAATTTTATGTTTATACTGAAACACAAAAAAATATTTATCGGCCTGTCAATCATCTTAGTGTTATTGTCGCTTGGGGCACTTCTTGTGCTAGGCCTAAACATCGGAATTGATTTCAAGGGCGGAGCATCTTCTGAGGTGTCTTATGCAGGTGTGCCTCCGGAGCAAACAACTTTAAATGAAAAACTGGCAGCTTTGAATATAGGGTCAGTGCTTTTGCAGCCTACTAGCAATAATGGCTACATAATAAAAACCAAAGATTTAACGGATGAAGAACACGCACAAATTCTCGAAGCAATGTCCTTGCAAGGAGAATTCCCCGTGTCTGAGCTTAGCTATAACTCTATAGGGCCTACAGTAGGAAAAGAATTAACTCGTAAAGCTATTTTCTCAGTCGTACTCGTGTCCCTGGCGATTATTTTATTTATCGCCTTCGCTTTTCGTAAAGTTTCTAAACCGGTTTCTTCTTGGAAATATGGAATTATCGCGATTATTACTTTACTTCACGACGTAATCATTCCGGTGGGTATCTTCGTTCTGTTGTCGCATTACCGTGGCGCGGAAGTGGACACGCTCTTTGTTGTTGCTGTTTTGACTATACTCGGGCTTTCGCTTTCAGACACAATTGTTATCTTTGATAGAATTAGGGAAAACCTAAGAGACCAAGCCCTCCACTCTAAATTGAAATTTAGTGAGATTGTTGGTAAAAGTCTCGACCAGTCTTATGCTCGATCTATAGCCACTTCACTCACTGTGATATTAGTGTTGTTAGCCTTATTCTTCTTTGGCCCTGTAACCACCAAGTATTTTGCCCTTATGCTCACAGCCGGAATGTTCTTCGGTACATACTCCTCGATATTCCTCGCATCACCTTTATTGGTCCTCGTAGAAGAGCATCAATCTAAAAAGTAGAAATTGTGGTATAATTTAATAGTGCTTAATTATAAATTTAAACGATACGCTTTATGATGTACCTCTTTATAGTTATTGGAGTTTTGGTTTTGTGGGTTGTGTATTCTTTCAACAGGTTTGTTTCTCTACGCAATCGCTCCGAAGAAGCCTGGGCCGACATTGAAGTTCAGCTCAAGCGTCGCTATGATTTGATTCCGAATTTAGTAAATACAGTGAAGGGATACGCTACGCACGAATCCGCCGCTTTTGAAAACGTAACCAAGGCACGCTCGGCTGCTATGGGAGCTACCGGCCCGAACGGCGCTCATGCCGAAGCTGAAAATATGCTTTCGGGCGCACTTAAATCACTTTTCGCTGTCGCTGAAGCTTACCCTGACCTAAAAGCGAACCAGAATTTCCTCGCGCTCCAACAAGAACTCTCCGACACCGAAAACAAAATTCAAGCCGCACGAAGATTCTACAATTCCAACGTCAGAGACTTAAACACTGGTGTACAAAGTTTCCCTGGGAATGTTATCGCTAATATGTTCAAATTTTCTAAAAAAGAATTCTTTGATTTGGCAGACAATGACATTGCTCAGAACAACGTAGAAGTAAAATTCTAACTACAAATTACAGTATGTTATAATGGGTATATGGCAACGCTTTATACCGAACAGTCTAAAAATATAACCAAAACCTGGGCTTTAATGTCTGTGTTTTTGGTGTTAGTTATAGGTGTTGGCTGGTTTGCCAGTGTTTATTATGGCAATCCCAATATCTTGTATTTCTTTGTCATTTTTAGCGTTTTAATGAATGTATTTTCGTATTGGTTTTCAGATAAAATAGTACTCAAGCTTGCGGGGGCAAAGCCAGCGAGCCGAGAAGCAAATTTTGATTTGTATACGATAGTGGAAAACCTTTCGATTACGGCTGGTCTTCCGATGCCGAAAGTTTATATAATTAATGACCCCGCACCGAATGCTTTCGCTACTGGCAGAAACAAAGAGCACGCCGTTGTTGCAGCCACAACAGGCCTGCTTGCTATCTTAAATAAAACTGAGCTTGAAGGTGTGATAGGGCATGAACTTTCCCACATAGGCAACAGAGATATGCTGCTGTCGACCGTCGTCGTAGTTCTTGTTGGATTTATCACCATCTTGGCTGATGTATTTCGTCGGAATTTGTTTTTCGGAGGGAGCCGAGATAGTGACAATAAGGCGAACGGGATTTTTATTTTAATCGGTGTTACTCTCTCCATTCTCGCGCCTCTCTTTGCTACGTTGATTCAACTCGCTATTTCCCGAAGACGGGAATTTCTAGCCGATGCCTCCGGGGCTTTGCTGACGCGCTACCCGGAAGGCTTAGCCAGCGCTTTGCAGAAAATTTCCCAACACAGTCAACCAATGAATCGTCAGTCGAGCGCCATTGCGCATTTGTATATTTCTGATCCGAAAGCGGCGGTTGGTAAGAAAATTTCTGGCCTCTTTGCCACTCATCCACCAGTAGCAGAGAGAATCCAGGCGCTCGTTGGTAAGCAGTAAACATTCTGCTATAATCCATTTATGACTATTGATGATGTTGAAAATTTAGCAGAGCTCGCCAAAATCGAGCTTTCTTTGGACGAAAAGCAAGCTATTCTCAAGGATATGGGAGGTATTTTGGAATATGTGCAAACCATTGAGAAGGTTGAGGTCGGGGACGTTGTAGTAGAATACGAGCAGAAAAATATTTGGCGGGAAGATAAAGTTGTGCCACGCGAATTTTCTTCGGAGCTACTTGTGGAGCAGTTTCCTGATTCTCAGGAGGGCTTTTTGAAAGTTAAAAAGATTTTATAGTTCGATAAACTCACCATAAATGATTGATTTAAAAAATTTAACCATAGAGAAAGCTCACGAGAGTTTCAAAAAAGGGGAGTATACTTCGCGCCACCTCGTAGAAGAATATTTGAAAGTTATTAAAGAAAAGAATACCGAATTGAATGCCTACCTAGAGGTGTATGAAGATGTTTTAGCGCAGGCAGATCAAGCCGACAAGAAATTTAAGGATGGTACAGCGAGCGAGCTCACGGGTATCCCTTTCGCCATTAAAGATAATATTTTATTTGAGGGCCATATCGCTTCGGCTGGGTCTAAAATTTTAGAGCACTACAGGGCTTCATATGACGCTTTCGTGATTAAGGAATTGAAAAAAGCCGGGGCAGTTATTATCGGGCGTACAAATATGGACGAATTTGCCATGGGCTCATCGACTCAGACCAGTGCCTATGGAGTGACTCGGAATCCCGTAGACCTCTCTAGGGTTCCCGGTGGGTCTTCCGGAGGGTCTGCGGCGGCTGTGGCGGCCGATATGGCACTGGTGTCACTAGGAACAGAGACTTGCGGTTCAGTGCGCGAACCAGCAGCTTTCTGCGGGTTGGTAGGGCTTAAGCCCACCTATGGAGCGCTGTCACGTAACGGGATTATCGCGATGGGGAACTCGCTTGACCAGGTGTCACCGTTCGGGAAAACAGTTCGTGATACAGAGATTATTTTTAAGTTATTGTCTAAATACGACCCTGAAGATAGTACATCTATTTCAGACGAAAAAAGAAAAATAAAAATTTCAAATTCTAAAAAAATCGGGGTACCTTGGCATTTATTTGAGAAGGGGGTTGAGCCAGAGTTAATGGAAAACTTCAAACAATCAATTGAGAAATTTAAACAAGCGGGTTACGAAATTGTGGATATCGAGCTACCTTTTTCTAAATATTCTCTCGAGGCCTACTACATCATAATGCCCGCGGAAGTGTCTACCAACTTGGCGCGCTTCGATGGGATACGCTACGGCTACAGTGAGGAAAAGAACCCTGAAGTTAAAAATTTGAAAGAGGTATATATGAAGTCGAGGGGGAAAGGTTTCGGTAAGGAGGCACGCCGCCGCATATTGCTTGGTACCTACGTGCTTTCGCATGGACACCACGAAGCGTATTACAACAAAGCTGTAAAGGTGCGTGAGAAAGTAAAGGCTGAGATTGTGAAGGCTTTCGAAGAAGTAAGTTTAATCGCTACACCTACAACGCCGATACCAGCCTTCAAGTTGGGCGAAAAAATGAATGACCCAGTAGCCATGTATTTGTGCGATATTTTCTCAGCGCCAGCCAACCTTGCGGGCGTTCCGTCCATTGCTTTGCCTTCTGGGTTCAATAAGGATAACTTGCCGTTGTCGATTCAGTTTATGGCAACGCATTTTGGCGAAGAGGCCCTATTTGACATAGGCAAGAAATTTGAAGAGTTTCGAGGCTAATAACTAGTCTGTAAAATATGTTATAATTCTTAATATATGGACGCAGGTAACCAAAACAGCATTTTAGGCGACTCGTTCTTAAATTCTCAATATTTTAACCCAGCGTATTTATTCGAACGAGGATCCTTTTACATCCAAAAGTTTTTCGAGCTTACTTTTACGGAAAGGAATATGAATTTAGCCAAGAGCTTCCTGTTTATTATGGCGATGTTTTTCTTGACTGTTATTTGTTACGTTGTCGTCCGAATGATAGAAATCCGTCGCAAAGAACACAAACATTTACATCATGAAATAATAGAATATGCCAAAAACAAAGCCGAACAGGAGAAAAGACTACGTGAAGAGGTGGGTGGGTCCAAGAATCCACGTTGGAGCAAGACTCTAAATTACATTTTTTCTCAGCACTCAAGCGACTGGAAGTTAGCGATTATCGAAGCGGATTCTATCTTAGAAAATTTACTAAAAGATTTGGGTTTTCAGGGTGAGACCTTAGGGGACAGACTTAAATCTGCCAATCAAGAAACATTTCGCGACTTGAGCTCTGCTTGGGAGGTGCACACCATAAGGAATAGGATTGCCCACGAAGGGCTTGCATTCGAACTTTCTCACCATGAGGCGAAACGCGTTATCGCCCTATACGAGCAGATTTTTCACGCTTACGGCTACATATAGCTCGAGGTCGGTTTGCTTTTTAGAAAATTTAAGGTAAAATATAAGTATATGCCCTAAAGGCATTTTTTAATGGTTTAATCGCTGTTAATAATTTACAGCGGGGTAGAGAAGAGGCATCTCGTAAGGCTCATAACCTTAAGACCCACGTTCGATTCGTGGCCCCGCAACATTCGGCAAGTGACATGCCTAAACTCTATGTCTCGAGCCGAAAAGGAGAATTTGTCGGCGTAGCTCAGCCGGTTAGAGCGTGGGACTCATAAGCCCAAGGTCGGAGGTTCGATTCCTCCCGCCGACACCAGCAGACTAGGAGATATTCCGAGTTTGTGATAAATTTTAAGAGTTTGCGATCGTAGCTCAATTGGTTAGAGCACCCGCCTGTCACGCGGGAGGTTGCCGGTTCAAATCCGGTCGGTCGCGCAACAGTGAACGAAGATGAGGAAAGTCATAAATCGTCTTTTGTTCACAACGTATTTCTGGTTCAGTACCAGCCAATTGTTCTCTTAGTGAAGAATAGGCTTTTTGGATGTGGAAATACCATTC